>NZ_CP109131.1:6139637-6809456 GCF_035917995.1 Streptosporangium sp. NBC_01755
CTGGTCTCGTACCGTCGCCGAGGCGAAGTCCTACCGGGTGACCCGCGATGCGGCCGGACGCTGGCATATCGCGTTCGCGACGATTCCCGAACCGCTCCCCGCACCGGGGAGGGGAGAGGTCGTCGGAGTGGACCGGGGCGTGAGCGTGTCGGCCGCCCTGTCGACGGGCGATCTGCTGAACACCCCTGCCCTGCACGATGGGGAGAAGAGGCGTCTGCTGCGGCTTCAGCGCAAACTCGCCCGCGCCAAGCGGGGGTCGAACCGGCGCGGCACGGTCAAGGCCGCGATCGCCCGCCTGAAGGCGCGTGAGAGCGACCGCCGCAAAGACTGGGTGGAGAAGACCTCGACCGATCTGGCCCTGCGGTTCGACGTCATCGCGGTCGAAGACCTGAAGATCGGCAACATGACCCGGTCGGTTCGCGGCACCATCGAGGCGCCCGGCAGGAATGTCTGTCAGAAAGCGGGCCTGAACCGGGGCATCCTCGCAGCCGGGTGGGGCCGACTCGTGACCCGCTTGGAGCAGAAGGCTCCTGGCCGGGTGCGGAAGATCAACCCGCGGTACACGTCGCAGACCTGCAACGTCTGCAAGCACATCGCCAGGGAGAGCCGCGAGAGTCAAGCTCTCTTCCTGTGCGTGGCCTGCGGGTGGCGGGACAACGCCGACGTCAACGCCGCGAAGAACATCCGAGATACCGCCGTTGGGCAGACGGTGGCTGCGCGGAGAGGCGCCGGGTTGCCGGAGCCTGCGAACCGTGAACCTCAACGCGACCTTCTCCTCGTGGGGTAGTCGCTGTTGGAATCCCACGCCTTCAGGCGAGGGAGGATGTCAACACCAGTAGGTGGGGTAGCGCGGTCGCACCCTTTCTCCCAGCGAGATCTCCTTCGTGTCCCCGATGGCCTGCGAATCGAGCCATGCGGTCTCCGGGCCCCCTCCCGGTCCGGACGCGTACGGCAGGAACGGCGTCGTCCACCTGCGCATCCGGCCGGCCGGGAAGAAGTTGCGAACCCCCATAGAAAATCTCCTGCGATCTCGACATCGGTGACCAAAGTCGCAGAACGTACTTGTGCCTCACTTGAAGGTCAGCGAAAACGCCCGGCCACCGGGCGAACGCTGGACGTGGTACACGGTTGGCACAGCCACTGGAAGACGCCACTCAGGCATGGATCGCGCAGCGCGCCGATGCACGAACTCGTCCTTCCTGTCGAGTTCGTAAATGAGACCACAGACGTGAGACTCAAACGACACGTGAGACTCATCGGCCGCACGGCCGCACGGCCGCACGGCCGCACGGCCGCTCGCTCGCTCGGAAGGTCGCCGGGGCCCGGGCGCGCGGGCGGCGCGCCGCCACCGTCGGAAAACGGGGCCAGCCGGCTCACAGGAGGTAGCGGGCGAGGTCGGCGATGGGGTGGGGGCGGGTGAGCAGGTCGCGCAGGGAGTCCAGGTGGGTGCCGTCGGGGGTGTCGGGGTCGGTCAGGCCGGTCTCGTGGACGGCACGCTCCCAGCTCGGATCGTCGCTCGCGGCCTGCTCCAGGCGCCGCAGCGCGCTCACCCCGTCGTACTCCCTGGCCAGTGGTGACAGCAGGTGCGGCCACTGGACGGCCAGCGCGGCGAGCTTGGCGACCTCGCCGTCCGAGGCGGGGGGCGCCCCGGCGAGGGCGCGGCGGTAGGTCAGGAACGAGTAGAAACGGAAGACGTTCACGTACCGCTTGATCTCACGCGGGTTGAAGAACGTCAGGGCCGGAAGCACGAACTCGATCGCCAGGTAGGCGTTCTCGTCGCTGTAGAGGTCGTCGAAGACCCGGTCGGCGGCCTCGCGGGTCGCCGCGCAGAGGCCGCCGACGGCGTCGGAGCACTCGATGCCCAGGGCGTCCTGGGCCAGCCGCGCCGCCTCGTCGAGGGTCGTCGTGGTCGGGCGCAGCGCCCAGATGGCGTCCTGCAACCGGCTCACCTGGACCGGGTCCGGCGGCTCGGCCGCCCACGCGCCCGAGGCGTGCGAGCCGCCCGGTGGTGCGTGCGATCCCGGCACGTCCGTCAGCGGGTGCGGTCCCAGCGCCTCCACCGGCGCCCACAGTTCCAGTCTCCGCGCGCCCACCGGCGGCACGGATGTACGCCGCCCCTGCACGGCCGCTCCCGACCGCGTGGCGGTGCCGGGCGGGCCCGGCGTGGCCGCGTCGTACGGGAAGGGCCGTGCGGGAGGCAGGGGACCGCGCGAACGCGGTCCGGCCGGATCCGGGGGCGGGTCGAGCCGTTCCAGGGCGGCTGGGGGACCCGCCGGACGCGGTCCGGCCGGATTCGGTGTCCATGCGGTGTCGGGGTCCCGCGGTCGTACGGTCTCCGTGCCGGGGAGAACGTCTGCGGGCCGGGTGGTGTCGGAGACGCCGAGCAGCGCCCGTACGAAGGCGGGCAGCCGGTCGGCGTCGTCAAGCAGCGGCACGCTCAGCGGTAGCTGCACGATCTTCTCCAGGAACCGCCAGCCCAGGCCGGACCGCCCGCCCGCGGGCAGCGTCCCGGCCAGCTCCGGGTAGGCGGCCTCGACGTGCGCGACGACCACCTCGGGTTCCATGGCCAGCACGAACACGCAGTTGGGGAACTCGCCGGCGAGGAACAGGTTGATCGCCTCGATGACCTGCGCCACCGTTCCCGACGAGCAGCGGTCCAGGTCGTCCACGAACACCACCAGCGGGCGCTCCCCGGTGGCGACCAGGTCGAGGACCTGCCGCATGTCGGTCTGCACCAGGTGCAGGAAGCCGGTCTTGGACCGGTACCCGGGGGTGGCCGCGCCCTCGCCGCCCGCCCCGCCGGCCGCGCCGGGGCCGAGCAGGTCGGGCTGGGTGACCAGGCCGCGGAACGCGTTGGCCGCCGACTCTCCGAAGAACCGTGCCAGCCGCAGCGCGCCCGCCCCCACCACCGCCGCCGAGCCGGCCGTGCCGACGGCCGCCGCGATGTTCCCCAGTAGGGCGCCGAAGGCGGGCAGCAGCATGGCCGCGGCCAGTAGCGCCCCGGTGAGAACGAGGGTGGCGACCAGGCCGAGGGCCACCGGTGCCAGGCGGGTCATCGCCAGGTGGTAGGCGCGGCTGCGGACCGCCTCCCGGTCGACCCTGGACAGGTTCAACTCCAGCCAGAACCGCTCCCGTTCGGTGCGGGGCAGCCGCCCGGTGACCTGACTGATGATCTCGTGGGCCAGCCCGGCCCAGACCTGCTCGCCGTTCTGGTACATCCACGGGTTGAACCAGACCGTGGGCCGCCAGTCCGCCTGCCGCAGCGGAAGCGGATCCGGCTCCGCCCGCCCGGCGCTCTCCCTGGGGCGCCGGCCCGTCCTGGCCAGTACCTCGGCGTTGGTCAGCGCCCGCTCCGCGCGGGAGCCCGGCAGGTGGATCGGGACGGGGGTGTCCCCGGCGGCCCCGGGATCCAGCAGATCCTGGATCATCCGCATCAGGGAGGTCTTGCCGGTGCCCCACGGCCCCTTGACACCGATCGTCAGCGGGGGCCGGGTCTCGGGGTGGCGGACGAACGCGGCGATGGCCTCGGCGTAGACCCGGTGCCCGAGCTGGTCCTCCGTGGTCCACCGGTCGGCGGTGAGCCTGGCCCGGGGCCGTACCGTACGGAGCCCGGCCCGGCGGCGGCGGAGCAGCGCCGAGGTCTGCGCCCTCTCGGCCGCGGAGAGCCGCGAGTGGCCGAAGCTCCGCACGTCCGGATGGACGAACGTGGTCGTCTCGCCCAGCAGGCCCCACTGCCGCAGCTCGGCGGCGTCGCCGAGGATCTCGTCGATCGGCTCGCCCTCGTCGAGCAGGGCGGCCCTGCGCAGCAGCTCCCTGGCCGGGGCGCTCAGATGGAGTTCGTAGACCCGCCGTACGATCTCGATCCCGCAGCTGGGCGGGGCGTGATCGCCGAGCCGCGCCAGGACGCGGGTGAAGGCGGCGTGCGGCCCGGCGGCGGCGTCCCTGGCCGGGGTCAGGGCGACACCGGCGACGGCTCCGTAGGCGATCAGGATGGGGGTGCGGGCGGCCGAGGCCGCCGTGTAGCTGGCGAGCGCGTAGGCATGCAGGTCCCCGACGCTGATCGTCCCGTCCCCGTCGAGATCGGCGGCTCGCGTCATCAGGCCCTCCGCGATGACGTCGGTCAGCGTGCGCACCGGGCCCGGTACCGTCTCGTCGAGCCTCAGCGTGAGGGTCAGGGCCGCCGCCGCCACCCTCGGCTCCCCGGCCACCGCGAGCTGCCTGACCGGTTCGGCGGAGCCGTCCAGTGTGCTCCAGCCGAAGTCCACGATCAGCAGGACGGCGGCCGCCAGCGACTCGCCGACCTGCCGTCCGAACGTGCCGATCATCGATCCCAGCTGTCCCGAGGTCCAGCCGCCGTCGGCGGGCAGCCGGATCAGCAGCAGGTCGCCCTCCCGCGCCGAGCGCAGCAGGTGCCACACGCGCTCGCCGTCCGCGCCCGCTCCGCCGCTGGTCTCGGCGTCGACCGTGAACCCCTCGGCGCGCAGCGCGCTCGCCAGGCGCGCGTCCGGCCGCTCGGTGTGCGGCCCGGCGGCAGGGGGGCCCGAAGAGGGGGCCTGCCGAGGCGGCGGCCCGGCCCGACCCCGGTCGTGCGGCGGATAGGGGTGCCGGACGGGGACCTGAAGCGGGCCGGAGGGCAGCGGCGGGGGCGCGGTCGCGGTCGCGGGGGAGTCAAGGAAGACGAGAGCTCGGCGGGTGCCCACCCGGGGCGCGGTCTCGAAGACTGGATTCGCGAACGCGAGTCCCTCGCTCAACGGTCCTCCTGATCCGACGGCGGTGAGGATTCCACTGTGAACGCGTCCGGTGGGACAGATGGCGATCTTGGTGATAGGCCGACCTGGTTTGACGGATGTTTGTTCTCGGATTTGCGCAATGTTTGCGTCCGTGGAGTCTCGGCGTTCATGTGAGCTTGATCGGCTTGCGGCATACCGTGAGGGACGAGGAGGAGGGGACATGCTTCGCCGTACGTTCGTACGCACCGGAGGTCTGGCCGCCGGCGCGGTTCTCGCGGGCTCGCTCTGGCAGGGGGCCGCCGGCGCCGTCACGTCGCGTTTCGCGGGCCCCTACGGACCGCTCGGCGAGCCCGACTCCAACGGGGTGGCGTTGCCCGAGGGGTTCACCAGCCGGATCGTCGCCCGCACCGGCCGCAGGGTCGGCGGGACGCTCTGGCACCCGGCACCGGACGGCGGCGCGTGCTTTCCCGACCGTGACGGCTGGATCTACGTGTCCAACTCGGAGATCCCGCTGCTCGGCGGGGCGTCGGCCATCAGGTTCGGGCCGCAGGGAGCCGTCGTCGGCGCCTACCGCATCCTGTCGGGCACCGACCTCAACTGCGCGGGTGGCCGCACCCCGTGGAACTCCTGGCTGTCGTGCGAGGAGATCTTCCGCGGCCGGGTCTTCGAGTGCGACCCCTACGGCGCGCGGGCCGCGATGCCGCGCCTTGCCATGGGCCGCTTCAAACACGAGGCCGCGGCCTGTGACCCGGATCGGCGGGTGGTCTACCTGACCGAGGACGAGCCCGACGGCTGCTTCTACCGGTTCCGGCCGACCTACTGGGGCGACCTGACGACAGGCACCCTGGAGGTGCTCTGCACCGAGTCCGGCTCGGGTGCGGTGACCTGGCGGCGGGTGCCCGACCCCGGCGCGCTGCTGAAGGCCACCCGGGAGCAGGTCGCCGGCGCCCGGCGCTTCTCGGGCGGGGAGGGCTGCCACTACGCGGACGGCGTGTGCTTCTTCACCACCAAGGGCGACAACCGGGTGTGGGCGTACGACACGGAGAACGAGCACCTGGGCGTCGTCTACGACACCGACGCCCCGTCGGCCGGTGTCGACAACATCACCGGCACCTCGTCCGGCGACCTCTACGTCGCCGAGGACGGCGGTGACATGGAGATCAACCTGATCACCCCCGGGCGGGTCGTCACCCCTGTCCTGCGGATCGCGGGCCACCCCAGGTCGGAGATCACCGGACCCGCCTTCTCACCGGGCGGCGACCGCCTCTACTTCTCCTCACAGCGCGGCGCCCGCGGCGATGCCGCCGGCACCGACGGCGTCACCTACGAGGTCACCGGCCCCTTCCGCCGCTGAGCGACGCGACCTGTTTGACCACCTCGGTCGACTCCTCGTGTAACTCGGCGAGTCGCCGGGGGAGTGGGCCGGCTCCGTGGCGGTCGACAGGTAGTCCGTGAGCAGGGACTTGAGCTCGGCGGTCAGTTCTGCCGCGCGTTCCGGGGGTCCCGCCGCGACCAGCGGGAGCACCGCCTTGATGACGGCCAGCATCATGGTGGCGATCAGCAGGCGCCGGTTCTCGTCGAGGTGGGGGGGCGCGTACGGCGAGGACCTCGGCGACGCGCCGGGAGAGGCCCCGGTGGAGCCGCTCGGCCCCCTCCGCCGGCCGGTCGCCGGTGGCGGAGCCGTGCAGCAGGGCCCAGTAGGCGGGGCGGGAGGCCTTGTAGGCCACGATCTCGTCCACCACCTGGTTGATCAGGTCGGCCGTGGGCATCCGGATGACGTCGCCGGTGAGCCTGGCCTCCCAGTGCGCGCTCCGCCCAGACTGAGTCAACGAAGTGGAGAGAGGTTTTTCGAGGCGGGCGGCTGTGAGATCACCGGTTAACTGCGCTAACTTCGCATTTTGCCTTGGAACGGACAATGAGCTGGGGCGGCGCGTGCCGCGCCCGTGGCGGGAGCATGATGGCTGAGGTCGCGTACATCGGTGGATACACCCCGGACACCGAAGGGTCCGGGCCGGGAATCACCCTGGTGGAGCTGGGGAGTCTCGCACGGCTCGGGGAGACGCCCGCCTCCGGGCCGTCGTTCCTCGCCGTCCACCCCGCCCTCCCGGTCCTGTACGCGGTGGGGGAGGCCGAGCGCGGCACGGTAGGCGTCTTCGCCCGCGCCGGCGACGGCACGCTGAGCCCGCTCGCGCAGCGGCCCAGCGAGGGATCGGCCCCCTGCCACCTGGCGGTGGATCCCACCGGTACGCGCCTGGCGGTGGCCAACTACGGCGACGGCACCCTCAGCGTGCACGGCATCGACGGATCCGGCCTGCTGACCGACGTGTGGATCTTCCCCTACCGTGCGGGGGCCCACGCCCACCAGGCGGTCTTCGGCCCCGACGGCGTGCTGTACGTGAGCGACCTGGGCGCCGACGAGGTCCGTCGCTACCTGGTCGGGGACGAGGTGGTCCCACACCCGGAGGGGCCGGTACGGCTCGCGCCCGGCATGGGCCCCCGGCACATGGCCAGGGCGGGCGGCCACTGGTACGTGGCGGGAGAGCTGGACGGCACCGTGCGCGCCTACGACGACGAATGGCGCGAGATCCAGGTCGCCCCGGCCGGCGGGGGCGGGGGGCGGAACCAGCCCTCACACCTGGAGGTCAGCGGCGGGCTCGTCTACGTCGCCAACCGAGGCCCCGACACGATCTCGGTCTTCGCCGGTCCCCAGCTGAAGCCGGTCGCGGAGGTCGCCTGCGGCGGCGTCTGGCCGAGGCACTTCGCCATCGCCGACGGCCGCATGTACGTGGCCAACCAGCACTCGGGCACCGTCGCCGTGCTCCCGCTGAAGGACGGCGTCCCGCGGCCCGCGGGGGAGGTCTTCGCCGTCGGTACCCCGTCCTGCGTGCTGCCTCTGCCCTGAGGCGTCCGCCGGTGCCCTGAGGCGTCCGCCGGTGCCCTGAGGCGTCCGCCGGTGCGCTGAGGTGCCCGCCGGTGCCCTGAGGTGCCCGCCGGAGGTGGGGCCGGCGCTTCCGGCTGGGTATGACTCATGAGATGCCGGACCGTGGTCTCCCCTCCGGGATCCCCGAGGCGCACCCGAGGTGCCCGCGACGTGCGCGACCCGCTCGGGTGCGGACCCCGGGCCAGGCTTCGGGCCCGGTGGGGGCGCTCACATGCCACCTCTCCGTTGATCGCGGGAAGCGGCATGTGAGGACTAATTCCATTTGGTCTAGACCACTGGGGCAACTGACGGCAGAATGCGTTCCATAGGTGGTGGAAATTCCGTCGCCGACCGACCGTGCCATTTAGTCTGATCATCTTGTCTCAGACTCAAATCGGAGGATGCCATGCGTATCGGAGTGCTCACCGGGGGCGGCGACTGCCCCGGCCTGAACGCCGTTATCCGCGCTGTCGTGCGTAAGGGAGTGGGCGTCCACGGGCATGAGTTCGTCGGGTTCCGCGACGGCTGGCGGGGTCCTCTTGAGGGCGACACCATGCCGTTGGACATCGAGGCCGTGCGCGGCATCCTGCCGCGCGGCGGGACGATCCTGGGCTCGTCGCGGACCAACCCGATCAAGATCGACGGTGGCGTTGAGAAGATCAAGGAGAACCTGGCGAAGGGCGGGATCGACGCGCTGATCGCGATCGGCGGCGAGGACACCCTCGGCGTGGCCAAGCAGCTCTTCGACAAGGGGGTGAAGGTCGTCGGCGTGCCCAAGACGATCGACAACGACCTCAACGCCACCGACTACACCTTCGGCTTCGACACGGCGGTCAACATCGCCGTCGAGGCGATCGACCGCCTGCACACCACCGCCGAGTCCCACCACCGCGCGCTGATCTGCGAGGTCATGGGCCGCCACGCGGGCTGGATCGCCCTGCACGCCGGCATGGCGGGCGGCGCCAACGTCATCCTCATCCCGGAGAAGCCCTTCGACATCGACCGGGTCTGCGCCTATGTCGAGTCCCGCTTCAAGACGAAGTACGCGCCGATAATCGTGGTCGCGGAGGGCGCGCACCCGATCGAGGGCCAGATGGCGCTGCAGGCGGGCGAACTCGACGCCTTCGGCCACGTGAGGCTCGGCGGCATCGGCGAGAACCTCGCCAGCGAGATCGAGAAGCGCACCGGCAAGGAGGCCCGCACCACGGTGCTCGGCCACATCCAGCGCGGCGGCACTCCCACGGCCTTCGACCGGGTGCTGGCCACCCGGTTCGGCCTGCAGGCCATCGACGCGGTGCAGGACGGCGACTTCGGCAAGATGGTCGCACTCCGGGGCACCGACATCGTGAGGGTGGGCCTTGACGAGGCCACCGAGGAGCTGAAGACCGTGCCGGCCGGCCGCTACGAGGAGGCCGAGGTCTTCTTCGGCTGAGATGTCCCCGCGGGCGCCTGCGGGGAGTCACCTTCTGCAAGCGTTCTGCAAGCGGCCGGCCCTAGCCTCCCGATCGGGCGGCCGGCCGCCCGCGATTCCCCTCCATGTACGGCCTGTGCCCTGAACGAGCGGCCCAGCGGGCGCAGGCCGTACATCATCGCTCGTGGGAGTCGAACAGGGACGGGCCCCTCGGCGCCGGACCGCTGGGCGGTGTGGGCGGCTCGTGGAGCCGGGCCTCGGTGCGGCGCTTCTCCAGCCTGGCCAGCATGGCGGCGTCGTTGTCCAGCTCCGGCTGCGACGGAGACAGGATGACGGTCAGCAGCAGGGTGAGGGTCAGCAGGCCCAGCACGGCCAGCGTGGGCAGCATGAAGTCGACGCCCCTGGCCCCTCCGAGCGGCGCCGGCGAGAGCCGAGGCCGTACCTCGAGCGCGAACATGCCGACGTAGTGCATGCCGCAGACCGCCAGGGCCATGATCATCGCGGCGCCGCCGGTGGCGAGCACGCCACTGACCCGCAGGCTGAACCAGAGCGCCACGATGGAGGCGGCGATGGCGATCAGGACCGAGAGCCCGACCAGCACCGGATCGTAGGAGAGGTGGGCCGGCATGTTCATCGCGAACATGCCGATGTAGTGCATGCCCGCCACGCCGAGACCGGTGAGCACGCCGCCGAACACGAGCGGCAGGAATCTTTCGCCCCGGTAGGAGACCAGGAGCAGTCCCGCGCCCACGACGACGACCGCCAGGATCGCCGAGCCGACCGTCAGCGGTACGTCATAGCGGATCTGGCCGCCGCCGATGGAGAAGCCCATCATGGCGACGAAGTGCATGACCCAGATGCCGGTGCCACCGATGGACAGTGCCCCGCCCGCCAGCCAGCGGGCCCGTGCCGCGCCCACCGTCGCCTGGGCTTTGGCGGTGAGCAGGAGACCGAGCATGCATCCGATGCTCGACATGACGTAGGCCAGCACGGGAGTGAGAAGGCCATAGGAAAAGTGATCTACGTGGGACATGTTCCCGTTTTTCGTTAGAGAGAAATCGGTGGATTATTGCAGATAGCCCCTCTCTTACCGGGCGGTAGGGTCGGCGCGTGACGGGAATCGAGGGTCCGTTCTGGCGGGCGGTCGCGGTGTTTCGCGTCGCATCCCTCGCGTACGCGGCGGTTCTGCTCATCCGTGCCGGGGGGTACGCCCACCCGGCGATCGGCTGGCTGGTGATCGGCGTCATGGCGCTGTGGACCGCGGGGACGATCTTCGCCTACTCCGTCGAGGAGCTCCGCGGCCGGCCGCTGCTCGCCGCCGACATGCTCGTGACCGTGGGCTGCCTGCTCGCCACCCCGGCGGTGCAGGGCGCCTACCAGGAGGGCAGCCTGCCGATCACCGGCACCTGGATGGGCGGCGCGGTGCTCGCCTGGGGCGTGTACGGCGGGCGGCGGCTGGGGGCCGTGGCCGCGCTGATCGTCTCGCTGGCCGACCTGCGGCTGCACGGTGTTCCCGGGGGCGACTTCGAGACGCTGCCGATCAACGGCACCGTCCTGCTCTTCCTCGCCGGGACCGTCGTCGGGCACGTGGCCCGGCTGGCCAGGAAGGCCGAGGAGCGCATGCAGCAGGCGATCGAGCTGGAGGCCGCCGGTCGGGAGCGAGAGCGGCTCGCCCGGGGAATCCACGACTCGGTGCTCCAGGTGCTCGCGCTGGTTCAGCGGCGCGGGCAGGAGATCGGCGGTGAGGCGGCCGAACTGGGCAGGCTCGCGGGCGAGCAGGAGGCCGCCCTGCGCGAGCTGGTCAGGATCTCACCCGAGGCACCCGCCGCCGGCGCCGCGGACCTGTGTGCCCTGCTGCACAGGTACGGCTCGGCCACGGTCACCGTCTCGGCCCCGGCGACCCCGCTGATCCTGCCCGCGGCCACCGCGGCGGAGATGGCCGCCGCGGTCGGGGCCGCCCTGGACAACGTCGCCCGCCACTGTGGGGCGCGGGCACCCGCGTGGGTTTTCGCCGAGAGCGACGACGGACTGATCACCGTGACCGTCAGGGACGAGGGGCCGGGTATGGCACCCGGACGCCTGGAGGAGGCCGCCGCCGCCGGGCGGCTCGGCGTCGCGCAGTCCATCCGGGGCCGTGTCGCGGAGCTTGGCGGCACGGTCACGGTGATCTCCCATCCCGGCCGGGGCACCGAGATCGAGATGTCGGTGCCGATCGGCTAGAGGGCGTTTCGCGGCCGCCGTGGTGGGCGGTGCGGGCCTACCGGCCCGGAGGTGGGCCTACCGGCCCGGAGGTGCGGGCCTAAGGTAGGCCAATGCGCGTGATGGTGGTGGACGACCACCCGATGTGGAGGGACGGGGTGGCCAGGGACCTGGCCGAGGCCGGATACGAGGTGGTGGCCGCGGTCGGGGAGGGGCGGCAGGCGGTCCGAGTGGCCGCGGCGGTCCGGCCCGAGCTGGTCGTGCTGGATCTGCAGCTGCCCGACCTGCCGGGGGTGGAGGTGGCCAGGAGGCTGGCCACCTCGGAGCCGCCGCCCAGGGTGCTGGTGCTGTCGGCCAGCGGTGAGCAGGAGGACGTGCTGGAGGCCATCAAGGCGGGAGCCTCCGGATATCTCCTGAAATCCGCGAGCAAAGAGGAGTTCCTCGACGCGGTCCGGCGCACCGCCGGGGGCGACGCGGTGTTCACCCCGGGGCTGGCCGGGCTCGTGCTGGGGGAGTATCGGAGGCTGGCGGCCCGGCCCGCGCCCGAGGCGACGCCCCGCCTGACCGAGCGGGAGACCGAGGTGCTCCGCCTGGTCGCCAAAGGGTTGTCCTACAAGCAGATCGCCGAGCGTCTCGTGCTCTCCCACCGGACCGTGCAGAACCACGTCCAGAACACGCTGAACAAGCTCCAGCTCCACAATCGGGTGGAACTGGTCCGCTACGTGATCGAGCAGGGCCTCGACGAGTCGTAGTCCCGACTAAAGTAGCAAGGTCGAGACGTTGTCTTTGTGCGAACGCGCGAGAGACTTGACGAAACTCCACGACGAAGCTCTCATACCCCCTCGAAGCTCCACCGGAGGTTGCGCCATGACCATGTCCGCCTTGGGCGAGCCCTGCGTTCTGCTCAAACTGGGCGAGGTCGTCCTCAAGGGCAACAACCGTGAGCTCTTCGAGCGGAGGTTGCAGGCCAACATCAAGGCCGCTCTGAAGGACGTCGTCGTCAAGGTCGACGTGCGGCAGCGCCACGGCGTCATCGCGCTCTTCCTGCCGGAGGGCACCGGGGTCGAGGTCGCGGACGCGGTCGCCGAGCGCGTCTCGTACGTCCCGGGGCTGGTCTGGATCCACCGCGCCTGGCGGGTGGCCAAGGACCCCTCGGCGATCACCAAGGCCGCCGTCGAGCTGCTGGCCGACCGCGACGACGTCAAACGCGGTGTCTCCTTCGCGGTCCGCTCCCGCCGCCGCGACAAGCGCTTCCCGCTCACCTCGATGCAGCTGGACCGCTCGGTCGGCGGCGAGCTCAACGACGTCTACGGCCTGCCGGTCGACCTGAAGCGTCCCGAGCTGGTGGTCTCCATCGAGGTCGACCGCGACGAGGCTTTCGTCTTCACCGGCGGGCTGTCCGGCCAGGGCGGGCTGCCGGTCGGCAGCAGCGGCCGGGGCCTGGTCCTGATGTCCGGCGGCATCGACTCCCCGGTGGCCGCCTACCGGATGATGCGCCGCGGCCTGCGTGTCGACTTCCTGCACTTCTCCGGCATCCCCTTCACCACCTCCGAGTCCATCTACAAGGCGTACGCGCTGGTCAGGGCACTCGACAGGTTCCAGGGCGGGTCCCGGATGTGGGTCGTCCCCTTCGGCAAGGCCCAGCAGTCCATCAAGGCCTCCGGCCAGGACCGTCTGGCGGTGATCACCCAGCGCCGGCTGATGCTGAAGACCGGCGAGGAGGTCGCCCGCCGCCTGCGCGCCGGCGCCCTGGTCACCGGCGACTCCCTGGGCCAGGTCTCCTCGCAGACTCTGCAGAACATCACCGCCCAGGACGACGCGGTCGACATGCCGATCCTGCGTCCCCTCATCGGCCTGGACAAGACCGAGATCATGGCCGAGGCCCGCCGCATCGGCACCCTGGCGATCTCCGAACTCCCCGACGAGGACTGCTGCTCGCTGCTGGCCCCCCGCCGCGCCGAGATCGCCGCGAAGGTCGCCGACCTGAAGAAGATCGAGCGTCGCCTGGACGCCGAGGAGCTCGCCGTCCAGCTCGCCGGGTCCCTGCAGGAGTACCGGCTCGACGCCTGAGATCGGATCACCCGGTCCCGGGGACGTACCGGGGCCGGGTATCCGTGGCGAGCGGGTGGGTCAGGCCGGGGCCAGGGCGTCGACGGCCGCGACCTTGCCCAGCAGCGGCGGGAACCGCTCCAGCACCCGGGCCAGCTCGTCCAGATCGCTGTCGACCAGCGCCTGGGGGCCGTCGCAGAGGGCCTGCTCCGGGCGCGGGTGGACATCGATGATCACGCCGTCGGCGCCGGCCGCGATGGCGGCGCGGGTGAGCGGCAGGACCAGGTCGCGGTGGCCGCCGGAGTGGGACGGGTCGACGATGACCGGCAGGTGCGACAGCCGCTGGGCGAGCGGCACCGCGGAGACGTCCAGGGTGTTGCGGGTGGCGGTCTCGAAGGTGCGGATGCCGCGCTCGCACAGCACGATGTCGAGGTTGCCGCGCTGGGCGATGTACTCGGCGGCCATCAGCCACTCCTCGATGGTGGCGCTCATCCCGCGCTTGAGCATCACCGGCTTGCCCGCGGCGCCGACGGCCTGCAGCAGCGCGAAGTTCTGCGCGTTGCGGGTGCCGACCTGGAGCATGTCGGCGTAGGAGGCCACCAGCTCCACGTCGGCGGCGTCGACGACCTCGGTGACGACGGGAAGCCCGGTCTGCTCGCGCACCTCGGCGAGGATGCGCAGGCCCGCCTCGCCGAGCCCCTGGAAGGCGTACGGGGAGGTGCGGGGCTTGTAGGCGCCGCCGCGCAGCAGGGTGGCCCCGGCGGCCGCGGCCATCCGGGCGGCCTGAAGGGTCTGCTCGGGGGTCTCCACCGCGCACGGGCCGGCGATCAGGGTGACCGTGCCGGGACCGATCGGCACGCCGCCGACGCGGACCGTGGACCGCTCGGGGTGGTTGTCGCGGCTCACCAGCTTGTACGGCGCGCTCACCCGCATCACGTCGGCCACCCCGGCCATGCCCCGCAGGTCGAGAGCGGTGAACTGGGCGACATCGCCGACCAGGCCGATGATCGTGCGGCTCACGCCCCGGCTGACGAACGCCTCGCCGCCCGCCGTGCCGATGACCTCCACGATCGCCTCGACGTCGTTCTCCGTGGCACCGGGTCCCATGACGATGACCATGTCTCTCCCTCTCCGATGGCTCCGGCCGGTTCCGACCGGCTCCGGGGTCCTGGGTGTTTTCGATGAAAGGCCGGGAAAAGCAGAAGGCCCCGAGTCCGAAACCGGACCCGGGGCCTTCTGTTCGCCAGGCTGTCAGCGCAGCATCTGGTGGCGAACGGTCCGACTCACGGGTCCGTCGCCATAAAAAAACCAGAACGCAGTACGCATAGTCGGAAATGATAGCGCACGGCGAGAACACCTCCGTCCCGCAGGCCGGGAGAACGCTATTCGGTGGCCGCCGAGGCGTCGGGAAGCCCGCGATGGCAGGATTACCACGTGCCATAGGGGAAACGGCGGAGGGAGTGATGATGGAACAGTCCGAACCTTCGGGGGAGGAGCCTCGCCTGCCTCCGGGCCAGTACGTCCCCCGGGGCCGACCGGTGATCCACTACGGTCGGGTGCCCAGGTTCCGTCCGGAGACGTGGCAGCTGCACGTCATGGGGGCGACGGCCTCGGGCGAGCAGCACCGTTTCACCTGGCCCGAGTTCTCCGCGCTGCCACGTACCACGATCGTGGCCGACTTCCACTGCGTCACCAAGTTCTCGATCATGGGTAACGAGTGGGGCGGGGTGTCCGCGGCGACGCTGATGGCGGTCGCTCCGCCCGCGCCCGGTGTGAAGCACGTGATGATCTGGGGCGAGTACGGCTACAGCGCCAACGTGCGCATCGGCGACTTCGACCGCTCCCAGACGATGTTCGCGCTGGAATTCGACGAGAAGCCCATCGCCATGGAGCGCGGGTTCCCGGTGCGGATGATCGTCCCGCACCTGTACGCGTGGAAGAGCGTCAAGTGGGTGCGCGCCGTGGAGTACCTGCTGGAGGACAGGCGCGGCTTCTGGGAGGAACGTGGCTACCACAACATCGCCGACCCCTGGCGCGAGCAGCGCTACTCCTATCAGGAGGAAGCGGGCGAAGGCCCGCCCTGATCGGCTCGTGATCGGCGTTCACCCCTGATCACCGGGGCGGGTTGACTACGGTTTTCCACATGTCGACCACCGGCTGGGTGCTGCTCTGCGCCTTCAGCGCCCTTCTCGGACTCGTCCTTCCCCGCCCGCGCCGGCGACACCCGGACCGGCAGGGCGGCCCGACGGACGAGGCCACCTTTCTGACACTTCACATCGCGGCGATGGCGGCCCCCTCGCTGCGGGCCGGGCTCACCCACGAGTCCGCCCGCAAGGCGGTCCGCCACCTGCGTGCCCTGCTGGGCACCGGCGCCGTCGCGGTCGCCGACACCGGCGGCCTGCTCGCCTGGGACGGCGCGGCGGGCTGCCACCGCGACCACGCGCCCGAACACGCACACGAACACGCCAGGACCGTCCTCGCCTCGGCGCGCCCGCACGTGCTGACCGGGGACGAGCCGATCTGTGACACGCCGGGCTGTGCCACCAGGGGCGGGATCGTCGTACCGCTCACCGTCGACGGCCGGGTGGTCGGGGCGCTCGCCGCGTACGACCCCGTGGTGAGCCCGGCGCTGGTGCGGACCGTCACCGAGGTCGCCAGGTGGGTCTCGGGGCAGCTGGAACTGGCAGAGGTCGACTCCTCACGGCGGCGGACGATGGAGGAGGAGATGCGGGTGCTGCGCGCCCAGATGTCTCCTCACTTCGTCTACAACGCGCTGACCACCATCGCCTCGTTCGTTCGCACCGACCCCGAGCGGGCGCGGGAGCTGCTGGTGGAGTTCGCCGACTTCAACCGGTACGCGCTGCGCCGGGAGCGCGACTTCACCACCCTCGCCGAGGAACTGCACTGTGTGGACCGCTACCTGCTGCTGGAACGTGCCAGGTTCGGCGACCGGCTCCGTTTCACCCTCAGGGTCGCACCGGAGGTGCTGTCGGTCTCCGTCCCGTTCCTCTGCCTGCAGCCGCTGGTGGAGAACGCGGTCAAGCACGGCGTGGCCGCCGCCGGACGTCATGGAGAGGTGCGGGTGGTGGTCGGTGACGCCGGGTCCGAGGCCCACATCAGCGTTGAGGACGACGGCCCGGGCATGCCCCCCGAGCGGGTCCGAGGGCTCCTCGACGGCTCCGCGCCGCGGTCGGGAGAGGAGGGCGGGATCGGGCTGGCGGGCGTCGACGTGCGGTTCCGCCGGATCTACGGTGAGGACTACGGTCTGGTCGTGGAGAGTGCCCCGAACGCGGGCACGACGGTGCGGCTCCGCGTTCCCAAGCTCCACCCCGCCAATAGCTATTTGTAGTCAAACTATTACCTGAAGTTGTCATCAGGCTTGCGGCGGGTGTGGTTCAGAGGGCAGCGTGGGGTCATGTTGCGAGTCCTGGCCGTTGACGACGAGGTCCCCGCCCTTGAGGAGATCGCCTATCTCCTCCGCCAGGACCCCCGTATCGAGCACGTCTCCACGGCGGCGGGCGGGGTCACCGCGCTCCAGGACATGGTCCAGATGATCGGCACGGGCGAGCGGCTGGACGGGGTGTTCCTTGACATCCGGATGCCGGGACTGGACGGCCTCGACCTGGCCAGGCTCATCGCGGGGTTTCCCAACCCGCCCCGGCTGGTCTTCGTCACCGCCCACGAGGAGTGCGCGGTGCAGGCATTCGAGCTGGAGGCGGTCGACTATCTGCTCAAGCCGGTCAGGGCCGACCGGCTGGCCGAGGCGGTGCGGCGCCTGGAGTCCATGATTCCCGCGGCGGCCGACCCGGTGCCGGAGGACGTCATCCCGGTCGAGCTCGCGGGACGGACGAGGTTCGTGCCCCAGCAGGCCGTCTGGTTCGCCGAGGCGCAGGGCGACTACGTCCGGCTCCACACCGACGAGGGCAGCTACCTGGTCCGCATGCCGCTGGCCGCCCTGGAACGGCGCTGGGCGGGGTCGGGGTTCATCCGGGTGCACCGCAGCACGCTGGTCTCGGTGCGGCACGTGAGCGAGCTGCGCTTCGACGGTGGCAGGGTGATGCTCCGGGTGGGTACCGAGACGCTTCCGGTCAGCCGCCGTCACGCCCGCCAGGTCCGCGAGCGGCTGGTCCGCCAGTTCCGTGACCGTCCGGCCGTCCCCGGCGTGGTCCGGGCCAGGCCCCTGCCCTCCGCCGCCGCCCTGCGGTAACCGCGTCCGGGTCAGGCCCTGCCTCCGCCGCCGCCCTGCGGTAACCGCCGCACGCCTCTCCGGGCCCCCGCACGGGGATTCGAACCCGTGCGGGCTCCGGTCGCCCGCTCACGGTCGCCGTGCCCTTGGTCGGCTCACGGTCGCCGTGCCCTTGGTCGGCCCCCGTGCACTGTCCGACCTCGCGTGCCGTACGCCGTTTCGCGGTCGTCCGGCTCATCGGCGTTTCCCCGGGACGGGCGGGTCAGGCGGGTCCCAGGGGCCTCACGAGCCCCCGATCGACCGTTCGTCGCCCGCCGCGAGCCGTTCGTCGTGTCGACACTCTCCGCACATCGACAACTACGAACCGTTAATCGCGCTGGCGGGAAAGCGCCGCTCGCTCGTCTGGGCGCGCCTCTAGTGTTCCCTCATCGGAGAGCGAGACCCGCCGGGTCAGGGGGGACAGAGCCGGAAGGCTCACGCAGGACCTGATGCGCGGACACCGGGGGAGCACCGGCATCCGGCCACACGGCCGCCGAGTCCTTGACCGGAAGGGGGAGGGGTCGCCGATCTCCGATATGACGGGACGCCCGCGTTGGCCAGCGGGCCGGACCGTGATCCGGCCACACGGGGGCGGCCGGATCACGAGGACGGGCGTCCCGTCCGACCTCAGGTGAGCCGGGAACTCACCGGTCGCGGAGCTTCTTGAGCACCTCGATGTCCTCGCGGTGCTTCTCGGCGCCGCCCGGTGTCTCGATGCAGAACGGCACCCCCGCCATCACGGGATGGCGCAGCATGTCGGCGAAGGGCTCGGCGCCGATGTGGCCGGAGCCGATGTTCTCGTGCCGGTCCTTCTTGGAGTCGCACACGTCCTTGGAGTCGTTGGCGTGGACCAGCTTGAGCCGCCCGGGGGCGATCGAGTGCAGGGCGTCCAGAGTCTCCTTGACGCCCTCGGGGGTCGACAGGTCGTGCCCGGCGGCGAAGGCGTGGCAGGTGTCGAAGCAGATCCCCGCCTTCGGGTGCCAGTCGAGGGCCGCCAGGTAGGGCTCCAGATCCTGGACCGTCGCGCAGAGCACCGCGCCCTGCCCGGCCATCGGCTCCAGCAGCAGGTCGGGTCCGTCGTCGGGGATCTCCTCCAGGAGCGGCAGGAGATGTTCACGCAGCTGGCGCAATGCCTCGTCGCGGGACTGGCTCACCGCCGACCCCGTGTGGACGACCACTCCCTTCGCGCCGATCGCGTGGCCGCGCAGCAGGTTGTGCCGCACGGTGGCCACCGACTTCTCCAGCGTCTCGGCGCTGGGCGAGCCCATGTTGATCAGGTAGGGCGCGTGCACGAAGGAGAGCACGCCGGACTCGAGGAGCTTGGCGTCCTGGGCGGGGTCGCCCACGGCGAGTGCCCAGCCGCGCGGGTTGGTGACGAACACCTGGATCATCTCGGCACCGATGTCGGAGGCGTACCGCAGGCCGCCCTTGGCGAGACCGCCGGTGACGGAGACGTGTCCGCCGATGGGAGAGAGTGAAGTCATGATGACCGTAGTTTAGGCGTCGACCCCGGTGTCTCACAGGCGGCAGGCCGGTCGCGCGGCCTGGTCCCACACCGGCTCCGTCCGCCCCTGAGGCGACCGGTGACAGATGTCGGCGGTGCGCTCAGCCGTGTGTCCCGAGGAGAACCGAACGCTTGCCGGCGGTGCGCTCAGCCGTGTGTCCCGAGGAGAACCGAACGCTTGCCGGCGGTGCGCTCAGCCGTGTGTCCCGAGGAGAACCGAACGCCGGATACCGGCAGGTTTGGAGGATGTTGCGGAAATCTGCGGCAAACCCTTGGCACAGTTTGGGGCGCTTGTCGCTGGACTGTACGCGCCGATGGTGTGTGTACTGCTCACATGTCGAACGTGCACTCCGCGCCGCAGGTCGCGGGGCTGGCCGCCTTCAACGCGCTGGGCGCCGAGGAGGCCGAGGCCGAACTGCTGGCCTGCTGTGCCTGCCGGGGCTTCGCCGCGAAGGTGGCCGCGCTGCGCCCCTATCGCGACCCCGGCCGGCTGACCGAGGTCGCGGAGGCCACCGTGCGGAGCCTGGACTGGTCCGGTGTACGCGAGGCGCTGGCCGCCCACCCCCGGATCGGCGAACCGCCCCGCGAGAGCGACCCGGCGGCCGGTCACTCCGGAAGGGAGGCGGACTGGTCTCGCCGGGAGCAGTCGGGCGTCGAGACGGCGGGGCGGGAGGTCCTGGACCGGCTGGCGGAGGGCAACCGCGCCTACGAGCGGCGGTTCGGCCACGTCTACCTGATCTGCGCCACCGGTCTGCCGGCCGAGGAGATGCTGGCCCGTCTCACCGAGCGGCTCGGTAACGACGAGGACACCGAGCGAGACGTCGTCAGGGCCGAACTCGGGAAGATCACCCGTCTGCGGCTGGTGAAACTCCTCGAGAGCGGCCACCTGGCTCCCGTGCTTCCGCGGACGGCCACGTGAGCTCCGAGCTCCCGGGATCCGGGCCCGTACTCCTCGAACCCATGCTTGCGGAAGGTCCCGTATGAGCCTGTCCACGCACGTGCTGGACGCCGCCCTGGGCAGGCCGGCGGCGGGTGTCGCCGTACGCTTGGAGAGGGACGGCGAGGTGCTCGCCGAGGGCGTCACCGACGCCGACGGGCGGATCGCGGGGTGGACGTGCGGGGCGGGCGCCCACCGGCTGGTCTTCGACACCGGGGACTACTTCGCCGCCCGCGGGGTGGCCGCCTTCTACCCACGGGTCTCGATCGACTTCACGGTGGCGAACCCGGGGGAGCACCACCACGTGCCGCTGCTGCTCAGCCCGTTCGCCTACTCGACGTATCGAGGGAGCTAGCATGCCCGTCGTTCTCGGCCCCAACCGCTACGGCAAGGCGGAGATCCGCCTGGTCCGTGTCGTCAGGGACGGAGGCGTCCACCACCTCAAGGACGTCACCGTCGGCTCGGCGCTCTCCGGCGACATGGAGGCGGTCCATCTCATCGGCGACAACGCCGCGGTCCTGCCGACCGACACGCAGAAGAACACCGTGTACGCCTTCGCCAGGAAGCACGGTGTCGAGCAGATCGAGGACTTCGCGATCCTGCTGGCCCGTCACTACGTGGACTCCCAGCCCACGGTCCACCACGCCCGCGTGGAGATCGAGGAGTACTTCTGGGACCGGATCCCGGTGGACGGCGACTCCGCCCCAAGAGCCCCGGGAGCCCCAAGAGCCCTGGGAGCCCCGGGAGCCCCGGGAACTCCGGGATCCTTGGAAGCCGCCGAAGCAGCCCGGGAGGCCCGGGAGGGCCGAAAAGCCGAAGGCGGGCGGCACTCCTTCGTCCGCTCCGGCAGGGAGGTGCGCACCTGCGTCGTCCACCACGACCGGGACGGCACCACCACCGTGGTCTCCGGGCTGAAGGACCTGGTGGTGCTCAACTCGACGGGCTCGGAGTTCTCCGGCTTCGCCGAGGACGAGTACACCACCTTGAGACCCACCAGGGACCGCGTCCTGGCCACCGAGGTCTCGGCCCGCTGGCGGCACCTGCCAGGCGTGCCGCCGCGCGGGGACTCCCGCGGGGAGTCCCACTACGGGGAGTCCCACTACGGGGAGTCCTACGACGAGGTACGCCGCTGCCTGCTCGGCGCGTTCGCCGAGACCTACAGCCTGTCGCTGCAGCAGACGCTCTACGCGATGGGCGAGCGGGTGCTGAACGCCCGGGAGGAGGTCTGCGAGGTGCGCCTGGCGATGCCCAACAAGCACCACTTCCTGGTAGACCTCACCCCCTTCGGGCTGGACAACCCTAACGAGGTGTTCTACGCCGCCGACCGTCCCTACGGGCTGATCGAGGGCGGCGTGCTCCGTGACGACGCCCCCGACGCCCGCTTCGCCTGGGAGTGATGACCGTGGATTTCCTGCGCCCCGCCACCTGGGCGGAGGCACTGGCCGCCAAGGCGGACCGGCCTGAGGTGGCGCCCATCGCCGGCGGCACCGACATGATGGTCGAGCTCAACTTCGACGTGCGACGGCCTGCCGGGCTGCTCGACCTGAACCGGGTCGCCGAGCTCGCGACATGGAGCCGGGAGGCGGACGGCATGCTCAGGGTCGGCGCGGGCGTGTCGTACACCCGGCTGATCGCCGAGCTGGGCGACCGGTTGCCAGGGCTGGCACAGGCCTCCCGCACCGTCGGCTCGCCACAGATCCGCAACCGGGGGACGGTGGGAGGCAACCTCGGCGCGGCCTCGCCCGCCGGGGACAGCCACCCGCCGCTGCTCGCCGGTGACGCGGTCATCGAGGTCGAGTCCGCGGCCCGGGGCGTGCGTATGATCCCGGCCGCGGCCTTCTACCTCGGGGTCAAGCGCAGCGCGCTGGAGCCCGACGAGCTGATCAGGGCGTTCTGGATGAGCCCCGCGAGCGGCCCGCAGTACTTCTCCAAGGTCGGTACCCGCAACGCCATGGTGATCGCGGTCTGCTCGTTCGCGATCGCGCTCCATCCCGGACAGCGCAGGGTCGGCACCGGCATCGGCTCGGCCGCCCCGACCCCCCGGCGCGCCGTCGCGGCCGAGGAGTTCCTGGCCGCGGAACTCGACTGGGAGGCGCGGCTCGACCCCGCGGTGCTCGGGCGCTTCGGTGAGCTGGCCGCCGAGGCCGCCTCGCCGATCGACGACGTGCGCGGTACCGCCGACTACCGGCGCCACGCCATCGCGGTGATGGCGCGGCGCACCCTCACCTGGGCGTGGAACGAGTTACGCTCCGGGCACTTCGAGAGGAGGACCGGCTGATGCGCCTCACCTTCACGGTCAACGGACGCGGCGAGAGCGTCGACGATGTCTGGGAGGGCGAGAGCCTCCTGTACGTCCTGCGCGAACGGGTGGGCCTGCCGGGTTCCAAGAACGCGTGCGAGCAGGGCGAGTGCGGCTCCTGCACCGTCTACCTCGACGGGCTGCCCGTCTGCGCGTGCCTGGTCGCGGCCGGGCAGGTCGAGGGCCGCGTGGTCCGCACCATCGAGGGACTCGCCGACGGCGACCGGCTCGATCCGGTCCAGGAGGCGTTCGTCGAATGCGGAGCCGTCCAGTGCGGTTTCTGCACCCCCGGCCTCATCGTCCAGGCTCACGACCTGATCGAGCGGATTCCGCGGCCGTCCGACGCCGAGATCCGCGAGGCCCTGGCGGGCAACCTGTGCCGATGCACCGGCTACGAGAAGATCCTCGACGCCGTACGCCTCGCCGCGGCGCGCAAGGCCGACGCGGGCTCGGGACCGCGCGGCGAGGAGAGCGCTTGACCGCCCCGGCGAGGCCGGAACCGCGATCGGAACCGCGATCGGTTCCGGAGCGGGTCCTGGAAGCGCACGCGACCGCCTCCCCGCCGCCACGGGCCGGAACCCTCACGCCCAAGGAGTCTCGTTGAGCGCCATCCTGATCGAGAACGTGCACATCGCCCCGGTCGTGGGTCCGGAGATCCCCTCGGGACACATCCACGTCGAGGGTGACCGGATCGTGGCCCTCGGAGCGGGTCCCGCCCCGGTCGTACCGGGTGCGGCCAGAATCGACGGCACCGGCTGCCTGGCCACCCCCGGCCTGGTCAACACCCACCACCACCTCTACCAGTGGGCCTCCCAGGGGCTCGCCCAGGACGCCACGCTGTTCGAGTGGCTGACGGCGCTCTACCAGGTGTGGGCCGCGATGGACGCCGAGGTGGTGAAGGGCGCGGCGGGCGCGGGGCTGGGCTATCTGGCCCTGTCCGGCTGCACCACCTCCAGCGACCATCACTACATCTTCCCGTCCGGGCGCGGGGATCTGTTCGCCGCGGAGATCGAGGCGGCCAGGGAGGTCGGGCTCCGCTTCCACCCCGCCCGAGGCTCGATGGACCGGGGTAGGTCGCAGGGTGGCCTGCCGCCGGACGTGGTGGTCGAACGGCTCGACGAGATCCTCGACGCCACGGCCGAGGCCGTCGACACCTACCACGACCCGTCCTTCTCCTCCAGGCTCCGCGTCGCGGTCGCCCCCTGCTCGCCGTTCTCCGTCAGTGCCGACCTGATGACCGAGGCCGCCGCGCTGGCCAGGTCCAAGGGGGTACGCCTGCACACGCACCTTGCCGAGACCCTCGACGAGGAGGAGCACTGCCTGCGGCAGGTCGGGCAGCGCCCGGTCGACTACATGGAGAAGCTCGGCTGGCTCGGCCCGGACGTGTGGTTCGCCCACGCCGTTCACCTGAGCGACGGCGACATCGACATCTTCGCCCAGACCGGTACCGGCTCCGCGCACTGCCCGAGCTCCAACGGCCGCCTCGGGGCCGGGATCGCCCGCGTCTCCGAGATGCTCCGCAGGGGCGCGACCGTCGGCCTGGGGGTGGACGGCAGCGCCTCGGCCGAGCTGACCTCGATGTCGGGTGAGATGCGCCAGGCCCTGCTGTTCCAGCGGGCCAGGTACGGGCCCACCGCGCTCACCGCCCGCCAGGCCCTGGAGATCGCCACCCTGGGCGGGGCGAGAAACCTGGGCCGGCAGGAGGAGCTTGGCTCGCTGGAGGTGGGAAAACTCGCCGACATCGCCCTCTGGCGCACCGGGGCCTTCGCCTCCGCGGTCGCCGACCCGGTCTGTGCCCTGGTCTTCGGCACCCGGCAGCCTCCGCTGGCCCGGTTGCTGGTGGGAGGGGAGACCGTCGTCGAGGACGACGAGTTGCGCACCGTCGCCCAGGACGAACTCGGCCGCGCCGGTGGCGAGGCGCACCGCCGCCTCATGCGCCTGGCCGCCGAGCAGGGCTTCACCGCGAGCCAGGAGGTCGGCGCCTGATGTCCTCCCCAGAGCCGGAGCCCGGGGTCTCCACGCCCGGGAAGACCCGATGAGGAGAGCCCGGAGTCTCCGTGTCCGGCGGGATCACCGGCGGCCGCCGCGGGTGAGGCAGCGAAGCGTGCGGGTGGTCCCCGCCGCGGCCGGTGGTGTCGCGACCGGACCGGGCGTCGAGGACGCTCAGGGGATGGATGTGATGATTGTTCTCCGTTTCATCGGGGTCAGGTATCCGGTCCCCGCCGGCTCACACGGGCGGGGGACACGTGCCGCCCATCCGCCATTAGGGGGCAGGGTTGTCTGAGTTGTCGGGACATGTGGTTATCGCCCCGGACAAGTTCAAGGGCTCGCTGACGGCTGCGGAGGTCGCCGAGCGGATCGCCGCGGGTCTCGGGCCCGGCGTCGCCACGGTCGCGCTGCCGGTGGCCGACGGCGGTGACGGCACCGTGGACGCGGTCGTGGCCTGCGGGTTCACCCGGGTCGAGGTCGAGGTCACCGGTCCCGTCGGCGAGCCGGTCCTCGCCTCCTACGCCTGGCGCGACGCCCTCCCGGGTGGGGACGTGGCGACCGCGGTCGTCGAGCTGGCCGAGGCGTCAGGGCTGCGGCGGCTACCGGCCGCCTCGGGGCCGGTCGTCTCAGCGGCGGGGTCGCTCGCGCACGAGGGCGTCGAGACGGCACCCCTCACCGCGACCAGCCACGGCACCGGCGAGCTGATCGCCCACGCCGTACGGCGCGGGGCCCGGCGGATCGTGCTCGGCCTCGGCGGCAGCGCCTGCACCGACGGAGGCACGGGCATGATGCGGGCGCTCGGCGTCCGCTTCCTGGACGCCGACGGGCAGGAGCTCCCGTTCGGCGGAGCCGCCCTCGGCAACCTGGCAAAAATCGATAAATCCGACTTTATCGAGATCGATGATGTCGAGTTCGTCGTCGCGGGCGACGTGGACAACCCGCTGCTCGGCACGCACGGAGCCGCCGCCGTGTACGGGCCGCAGAAGGGTGCGAGCCCCGACGAGGTGAGGCTGCTCGACGCCGCCCTCGCCAGGCTGGCCGCCGTCGCCGCGCACACCCACGGTCTGGTCGGGGCCGCCGAGCACGACGGCGTCGTCCGTTCGATGGGCGTGGCCGGGCAGCCGGGCGCCGGTGCCGCCGGGGGAGTGGGCTTCGCCGCGCTGGCCTTCCTGGCGGCCGAATTTCGGCCCGGCATCGACTACCTCCTCGACCTGCTCGGATTCCAGGACAGCCTTGAGGGGGCGTGCCTCGTCGTCACCGGTGAGGGCTCGCTCGACGAGCAGACGCTGCGCGGCAAGGCACCCGCGGGGGTCGCGAGCGCCGCGGCCAAGGCGGGGGTCCCCGTCGTCGTGGTCTGCGGGCGCCGCGCTCTCGGTGACGAGGAGCTGAGCGCGGCCGGCATCACGGCCGCCTACGCGCTCACCGACATCGAGCCCGACCCGGCCGTGTGCATGTCGCAGGCGGGCCCACTGCTGGAACGGCTCGCGCGCACGGTCGCCGAGAGGCACCTTTGAGCACCACTCCGGCACCACTCGGGCACCACTCGGGCACCGCTCGGGCGCACTTTGAGCGCCACTCCGGCGCCGCCCGGGCGCGGCGGGGACGGGAAGGGGGCACGGGGCCGATGAGCGTGTGGGGTCCGGGCGCTCAGGCCGGCGCGTTCCGCGGTGAGAAGCAGGCAGGACGGAGAGCCGATGAGTGCGAGGGCTGAGGACGTGCCGGATCTGGTCATCCGGTCCCGCCGGGCCGTGCTGCCCGGAGGAGAGGGCCCGGCGGTCGTCGCCGTACGGGACGGGAAGATCGTCGGGGTGCGCGCCCACGACGCGGAGCTGAACGACGCCGAGCTGAATGCCGCTGAGCAGGTCGACCTCGGCGACGTCGCGCTGCTGCCGGGCCTCGTCGACACCCATGTGCACGTCAACGAGCCCGGCCGGACCCACTGGGAGGGTTTCGCCTCCGCCACCCGGGCCGCCGCGGCGGGCGGGGTGACCACGATCGTGGACATGCCGCTCAACTCGCTGCCGCCGACCGTGAACGTGGACGCCCTGGCCGTGAAGAGGAACGCCGCGGAGGGGCAGTGCGCGGTGGACGTCGCCTTCTGGGGCGGGGCGATCCCCGGCAACGTCGGGGACCTGAGGGCGCTGCACGAGGCGGGTGTGCGCGGGTTCAAGTGCTTCCTGTCCCCGTCGGGTGTGGAGGAGTTCCCGCCGCTGGACACGGACGGGCTGCGGGCGGCCATGGTGGAGATCGCCTCCTTTGACGGCCTGCTGGTCGTCCACGCCGAGGATCCCGCGCTGCTCGCCGACCCGGTGGGGCCGCGATACCCGGAGTTCCTCGACTCCCGCCCCGGAGAGGCCGAGCGCCGTGCCGTCGAGCGGGTCGCCGCGCTGGCGGAGGAGACCGGGGTGCGGGCGCACATCCTGCACGTGTCGTCCGCGCTCTGCCTGGAACCGCTGGCCAGGGCCAGGCGGGAGGGGATCAGGCTCACCGCGGAGACCTGCCCGCACTACCTCACACTGGTGGCCGAGGAGGTGCCCGAGGGCGCCACCCAGTTCAAGTGCTGCCCGCCGATCCGTGCCGCGGCCAACCGCGACGAGCTGTGGCGCGGGCTCGCCGACGGGGTGCTCGGCTGCGTTGTCTCCGACCACTCGCCCTCCACCCCCGACCTGAAGGTGCCCGACTTCGCCGCCGCCTGGGGCGGGATCTCCTCCCTCCAGCTCGGCCTGACCGCGATCTGGACCGAGGCGGCGCGGCGCGGGCACGGCCTGGGCGACGTGGTGCGCTGGATGGCCACCCGCCCGGCCGAGCTGGCCGGGCTGCACGGCAAGGGCGCCATCGTCGAGGGCGCCGACGCGGACCTGGTCGCCTTCGACACCGACGCCGTCCACACCGTGGACGTCTCCAGGCTGCACCACAGGAATCCGGTCACGCCCTATCACGGCAGGACGCTCACGGGTGTGGTCCGTACGACCTGGCTGCGCGGCCGGACCGTGGGGAAGGAGTCCAGGGGCGTCCTCCGGTAGCCGGCCCTCCCACAGCACGATCCGGGCGGCCGAGTCCGCTCCTCAGCACGATCCGGGCGGCCGAGTCCGCTCCTCGCGAGAAAGGTTCTCTCCTTGACCGAGTTCACCGCACTGCCCGACCTCGCCCTGCGCACCCTCGGCGGCTCGGTGATCTCGGCCAACGACGAGTCCTTCGCCGAGAGGGAGAGCCTCATCCGGCCGGGCCGCCCCGGCTTCCGGCCGCACACCTTCGGCGCCAAGGGGCAGGTCTACGACGGCTGGGAGACCCGCAGGCGGCGCGAGCCCGGCCACGACTGGGCACTGGTCCGGCTCGGCATGCCCGGGGTGGTCCGGGGGGTCGTGATCGACACCGCCTGGTTCAAGGGCAACTACCCGCCACACGCATCCGTAGAGGGGGCCGAGGTCGAGGGCTACCCGACGGTCGCCGAGCTGGAGGCGGCCCACTGGGTGGAGATCGTACCCAGGAGCGACCTCAATGGGGACGCCGAGCACTTCTTCGAGGTGTCCGGCGAGCACCGCTACACCCACGTGCGGCTGAACATGTTCCCCGACGGGGGCATCGCCCGGCTGCGGGTGCACGGCGAGGTCAGGCCCGACCTGTCGGTGTACGAGGGACTCGGCCTGGACCTGGCCGCGCTGGAGAACGGCGCGCTCGTCACCGCCTGCTCCAACGAGTTCTACTCCTCGCCCAACAACGCCATCTTTCCTGGCCTCGCCCGCCACCAGGCCGAGGGCTGGGAGACCGCCCGCCGCCGCGACGGTGGCAACGACTGGCTGGTGATCCGCCTGGCGGGTCCCGGGATCGTCAGGCTCGCCGAGATCGACACCACCAACCTGGTGTTCAACGCTCCCGCCGAGGTCTCCGTCACGGGCAGCACGGACGGCGCCACCTGGTTCCCGCTGCTGCCCAGGACCCGCCTGCTGCCCGACACCCGGCACCGCTTCCGCATCACCGACGCGCCCGAGGCCGGGTACGCCAGGGTGGACATCCACCCCGACGGCGGCCTCGCCAGGATCCGCCTGCACGGTCTCCTCAGCGGAGGCTGAGCACGCGGAACGCGGAGGTTCCCCCCGGCGTGGGCGCCGGGCGCCGAACCCGTCCCGGCCGTCAGTACCAGATGGTGACCTCGGTGCCGGGCGGGACCGCCTGGCCGGCCGGCGGGACCTGGGCCAGCACCGTGCCCTTGCCCAGGGTCCGCCTCAGCTTCACCGTGACCCCCGCGGCGCGCAGCTCGTCGCGCGCAGCCCTGAAGTCCTTGAAGACGATGTTCGGGATCACCACGACGTTTCCGCCGTCGCCGGGAGGTGCCTCACCGTTGTTCTCCCAGGGCCAGTGCCACTCGGCGGCGCACTGCGAAAGGGTCAGCCGGACCACGGCGCCCTTGTCGACCTCGGCCTTGGGCTGAGGATCCTGGGCGATGACCGTGCACGGCTGGGCGGCGTCGGTCTGCTCGACGAACTCGGGGGCGAATCCGGCCCCGCGCAGCACCCCGTCGGCCTGGTCGCGGGGCATGCCCCTGACGTCCGGCATGAGCAGGCCCGCGCTCACGACCAGGTCGACCTTGCTGCCCTCCTTGACCGGGTTCCCCACGGCGGGGACGGTCCGCATCACCTGGCCGCGCGGCACGGTCTCGCTGGGCTGCTTCCTGACCTTGCCGACGAGGAGCGAGGCCTCCGCCAGCCTGCTCCTGGCCTGAGGGTCGGTCATGCCCACCACGTTGGGCACCGCGACCCGCTTGGGGCCGGCCGAGGCGATCAGGGTCAGCTTGCTCCCCGGTTCGGCCTCGGTGCCCGCCACGGGGTCGGTACTGAGCACGTTGCCCTTGGGCACCTTCTCGTCGTGCTTGGGCTCGCCCTCCTCGACGGTGAAGCCGCGCTGCCTGGCCTCGCTGGTGGCGACCGTGATGTTCTTGCCCACCAGGGTGGAGGGCACCACGATGGTGGTGTTCTGCGAGAACAGCCAGCCGGTCACCCCCACCGCGATCACCATGACCACGGCCAGCGCGAGCAGGAACCAGCGGGCGCCGGACATCTTGCGCGCCTTGGGAGCGGGCGGGGGCTGATCGCCCACCGGGCTGGTGAGCAGTTCGACGCGGGGCTGGATCAGCGTGTGGTTGGCCGGGGCGGGCGGCGCGGACACGACCGTCTCGTGGGCGTGCGGCGGCCCGACGGGGACGGACTGCACCGGGCCGCTCTCCCTGGGCAGCATCCGGTGCGCGTCGACGGCGGCGACCAGCAGCGCGGTGGCGTCCGCGGGACGGCTCGCGGGATCGCGGGCCGTCGCCCTGGCCACCAGGGTGTCGAGCAGCGGGGAAGAGCCGGGGAGCAGCGCGGAGGGTACGGGCACCGTGTCGTGCACGTGCCGGTAGGCCACCGACATCGGGGTGTCGCCCTCGTACGGCTGGCGGCCGGTCAGGAGCTCGAACAGCATGATGCCGGCCGCGTAGACGTCGCTGCGGGCGTCGGCGGCCCCTGCGGTCACCTGCTCGGGGGACATGTAGCCGATGGTGCCGATCATGACACCGGTGCGCGTCTGGTTGGTCGCCTCGATCGCGCGGGCCAGGCCGAAGTCCACCACCTTGACCCGGCCGTCGTCGGCGAGCAGCACGTTCTCCGGTTTGACGTCCCGGTGGACCAGGCCCGACTGGTGGGCGGCGCCCAGCGCGGCGAGCACCGGGATCATGACTTCCAGTGCCTCGCGGGCGGGCAGCCTACCCCGCTCGCGGAGTACGTCGCGCAGGGTCCGGCCCGGCACGTACTCCATCGAGAGGTAGACGTTGTCACCGTCCGTGCCCTGGTCGAAGACGTGCACCACGTTGGGATGCGACAGGCTCGCCACTGATTTGGCCTCGCCGATGAAGCGCCGTACGAAGGCGGGGTCCTCGGCGAGAGAGCGGTGCATCACCTTCACGGCGACTGTGCGGTCGAGCCGGATGTCCAGGGCCAGATAGACGGTCGCCATCCCGCCCCGGGCGATCCGGGACTCGACGCGGTAACGCCCGTCGAGGAGTTTCCCGACCAGGGGGTCCGTAAGCGTCGTGTCCACGTGGCCGAGTTTACGGGCGATTTGACGCCGGCAGGATCCATGAATCCCAAACCGATGCCGAGACGTGGTCGTTTTCTATCGATGAAGAGGGGAGGAGGCCTCCGCGTAGCGACGCCGGGGTATCCGTCCGGCCAGGTGGGCCGCCCGGCCCGCCGAAACGGCCGCGCGCATCGCCTGAGCCATCAGCTCCGGGCGCCGCGCCCGGGTGACCGCGGTGGCCAGCAGAACCGCGTCGCAGCCCAGCTCCATGGCCAGTGCCGCGTCGCTGGCCGTGCCGATCCCAGCGTCCAGGATCACCGGCACGTTCGCGAACTCCACGATCAGCTCGATGTTGTGCGGGTTGCGGATGCCCAGCCCGGAACCGATGGGGGCTCCCAGCGGCATCACCGCCGCGCAGCCGGCCTGCTCCAGCCTGCGTGCCAGCACGGGGTCGTCGCCGATGTAGGGCAGCACCACGAACCCGTCGGCGACCAGTCGTTCGGCGGCGTCGAAGGTCTCGATGGGATCGGGCAGCAGGGTGCGCTCGTCGGCGATGACCTCAAGCTTCACCCAGTCGGTCTCCAGCGCCTCCCTGGCCAGCCTGGCGGTCAGCACGGCCTCCCCGGCGGTGAAGCAGCCCGCGGTGTTCGGCAGTACCTTGATGTCGCGTCGGCGCAGCACGTCGAGCACCGAGCCCCGTGCGGCCGGGTCGAGCCGCCGCATCGCGACGGTGGTCAGCTCGGTCCCCGACGCGGCGAGCGCCGCGTCGAGGATCTCCAGGGACGGGGCGCCCCCGGTGCCCATGATGAGACGTGAGGAGAACTTCTCGCCGCCGATGAGCAGATCGTCCGCCATGCCGGTCACCCTCCCTGAACCGCGGTGAGCACCTCGACCCGGTCGGCCTCCGCCAGCGCGGTGGCCTCCCAGGCGCCGCGCGAGACGACTTCGTCGTTCACCGCGACGGCCACCCCGCTCCGCATGCCGGTCAGCCGCTGCACGGCCTGCGCGACGGTCGCCCCCGAGGGCAACTCGTGCGCGGCGCCGTTGATGGTCACGTTCATGACAGCTCCTGCTGTGGGTGCTCCTGGAAGCGGAGGGGTGAGCAGATCGGGGAGAGCTCGGGGTCGGTCTCGCCCGAGCAGAGGTCGGCGGTGAGCGGGGCGAGGAGTACCCCGCCCCGGTGGTGTCCGGTGGCCATATGGAGGCCGGGCACGATCGTGGGACCGACCAGCGGCAGGTTGTCCGGGGTGCCGGGGCGCAGTCCCGCGGCGACCTCGGCCACCTCCAGCTCGGTCACGCCGGGGACGAGCTCCCGCGCGTCGCGCAGCAGCTCCCACAGCCCACCGGCGGTGACGCGGGTGTCGAAGCCCATCTCCTCCTGCGTGGCGCCGAGGACGATCTCGCCGTCGCCGCGTGGCACCAGGTAGACGTTCGAACCGTGCACGACCCCGCGCACGCATCGCCGCAGGATCGGCGTGGGGGAGCGCAGCCGCATGATCTGGCCCTTGACCGGACGCACCGGGGGAAGTGCCTCGGGCGGCATTCCCGGCAGGGAGCCCGACCAGGCCCCGGCGGCGAGGATCACCTTCTCGGCCCCGACGCTCTCGCCGGTCGCCAGCCCTACCCCGGTGACCGCTCCGGCGGCCGTGAGCAGCTCGGTCACGCGGGCGCGCACCAGGGCACCGCCCGCCCGCTCCAGGGCGGCGAGGAGTGCGGTGGTGACCCTCCTGGGGTCCACCCAGGCGTCGCCGCCCGCCAGCAGACCGCCGCGGACAGCGGGGGCCAGCATGGGTTCCAGGCGGCGGCACTCGCGGCCGGTGAGCCGCTCGGCGGGCAACCCCAGCTTGGCGGCGAAGGCGGCGAGGTCGTCCAGCGCGGCCAGGTCGTCCGAGCCGAAGGCGACGTCGAGGGTGCCGTCGGTGCGGTAGTCGAGGTCGTGCCCGCCGGCGTCCGCCAGTTCGGCGGCGAAGGCGGGCCAGCGGGCCAGGGAGGCCAGGCCCAGCCGCAGGAGCGGCTCCTCGGTGTAGGTGACCTCGCTGACCGGGGCCAGCATGCCGGCCGCCGCGTGCGAGGCGCCGGAGGCGGGCGCGGGGTCGGCCACCGCCACCCTCAGGCCCCGGCCGGCGGCACGCCAGGCCACCGACAGCCCGATCACCCCCCCGCCGACGACGAGGAGGTCGAAATGGTCCGCCATAAGTGCTCCGCTCCCTTCGCCGGCATGACCCGGATCAGGTTCGTGGCGGTCGAGGGCCCGCTCGCGGTCGCCTCCGGACCTCGCTCGCCTCGTGCCGTGCGGATTTCCTCCTCGCACACCACCTGGCTCGCGCAGGGTCCTTCGTCGTCCCGCGGCCCTCCTCTCAGCCCGGTGCGTTCCGGGCTCCCGCGCGTCTTCCCTTCACCCTAGTGGGTCCGGCAACACGCCTAGAGCGTCAGATGTGAGGTAAATACCATTTTCGTTATCAACGACCGTTGGTAGGAGTACGGTGCTGACGCTTATGGTCAGGAAGTGTGAATCATGTCGTAGTGGTAGGCGCCGGCTTGGCCGGTGTACGCAGCGTCGAGGCGTTACGGGCCCGCGGGTTCGGCGGCAGGATCACGCTGATCGGGGAGGAGCGGCACAGACCATACGATCGTCCACCCCTGTCCAAGGGGGTGCTGCTCGGCGAGACCGACTCCACAGTCGTCGACTCCGACCTCGACGCGCTTGAGGTCGACTTCCACGCGGGTGTCTCCGCCAAGGGGCTCCACCCCGGAGTGGTCGAGACCACCGAGGGCGAGCTGGCCTACGAGGGCCTGGTCATCGCCACCGGCGCGCGCCCGATCCGGCTGCGCGGGGACGGCCCCCAGCACGTGGTGCGCACCATCGACGACGCGCTCCGGCTGCGTTCCCTGCTCGGCAGGGGGACGAGGGTCGCCGTGATCGGCGCGGGCTGGATCGGCGCCGAGGTGGCCACCGCCGCTCGCAAGGCGGGGTGCGTCGTGACCGTCGTCGAGGCCGCGGCCACCCCGCTGTCCACCGCGCTCGGCCAGGTCGGTGCCTACACCGCCCCCTGGTACGCGGAGGCGGGCGTCGACCTGCGCCTGGGCACCATGGTCGCCTCGGTCGAGCACGGGGGGCTCATCCTGGCCGACGGCTCCGCGGTCGAGGCCGACGTGGTCGTCACGGGTGTCGGCGTGCGGCCCGCGACCGAGTGGCTGGCCGGCTCCGGCATCAGGCTCGACAACGGCGTGGTCACCGACGAGCACCTGCGCACCTCGCTGCCCGGCGTGGTCGCCGTGGGCGACTGCGCGGCCTGGTGGTCGCGCCGCTACGGCGTGCGCCTCCGCGTCGAGCACTGGGACACCGCCCTGGGCGCCCCGGACGTGGCCGCGGCCACGCTCGTCGGCGACGTCGCCGTCTACGACCCGGTCCCCTACTTCTGGTCCGAGCAGTTCGGCCACATGGTCCAGTACGCCGGGCACCACGACGGCGCCCGCCTGATCCGGCGCGGAGACCCGGCGGCCGAGGGAAAGCCCGGGTGGGCGGTGTGCTGGGTGACCGAAGACGACCGGCTCGCCGCGCTCCTGTCGGTCAACCGTCCCCGCGACCTCGTCCAGGGGCGCCGCCTCATCGAGGGCGGACGGCGCCTCGATGTCAATCGCCTCGCCGACCCTGCGATAGCGTTGCGCGACTGTACGGTGGCGTAACCTCGCCGCCAGGTGTTTGGCGAAGGGCTCGATGTGGTAGTGGTGGATTCGTGACGCTTTCTGTTGCGCAGATCGACCGGGAGACCGACCAGTTGGTGGGCGAGTGGCTCACCCTGACCGAGGTTGCCAGGAGGCTCAACCTGAGCGCCGGTCGCGCCAAGCAACTTCTCAAGGACCGCAAGCTCATCGGAGTGCGCAGGGGCGGTGGTGAGCCACAGGTCCCTGCGGCCTTCCTCGCCGGCGCGGACGTCGTCAAGGGGCTGCCGGGCACTCTCACGGTGCTCCTCGACGCCGGATACGACGACGTCGAGTCGCTCCGCTGGCTTTTCACCCCCGACGACACGTTGCCGGGCTCGCCGGTCGACGCGATCGTGGCGGGCCGCCACACGGAAGTGAAGAGACGTGCCCAAGCCCTCGGTTTCTGACGCCCGCCTGTATCTGTGCACCGACGGGCGACGTGACCGGGGAGACCTCGCGGACTTCCTCGACGCCGCCCTCGCGGGCGGGGTCGACATCGTGCAGCTGCGCGAGAAGGGCCTTGAGGCGGGTGAGGAGATCGACCTCCTCGCCGTCTTCCGTGAGGCCTGTGACCGGCACGGCAAGCTCCTGGCCGTGAACGACAGGGCCGACATCGCCTATGCGATCCGTCCCGACGTGCTCCATCTCGGCCAGGGCGATCTGCCGGTGCCCATCGTGCGCGACATGCTCGGCGACGACATCCTCATCGGGCGTTCCACTCACGCCCCCGAGGAGGCGTCCGCCGCGGCGGACGAGCCCGGCGTCGACTACTTCTGCTGCGGCCCGATCTGGCCGACACCCACCAAGCCCGGCAGGCACGCTCCGGGCCCCGGCCTGCTCGGGCATGCCGCGGCCCTGGAGACCGAACGGCCCTGGTTCGGCATCGGCGGCATCGACCTCGTCAACCTGGACGAGGTCATCTCCTACGGTGTGCGCCGGGTCGTGGTCGTGCGGGCCATCACCGAGGCCGACGATCCCAAGGCGGCGGCCGAGGAGTTCAAGCGGAGGCTGGCGGCCGCCGCCTGAGCCCCTTCGCTCGGCGGCGAGGAGCGTGTCTGCCGGCGCGTCCCGGTGAGGGCGGGCGTACCGGCCGGGTGAATTCCTTCGCCCGGTGGCGAGGAGCGTGTCTTTGGCATCCCCTCTTTGGCATCCCCTCTTCGACGTCCCCGGCCTGGCGGGTGGGATGCCGGCCGGGGCACCGGTCCGTGAACCGGACCGGTGCGCAGACCGTGTGATCCGACCAGGTGCGCCGGTCAGGTGCGCCGGGAGGTGGCGGCCACCGCGAGGTCGGCCAGGGCCGCGCGGGCCTCGGGGCGGATCGGGGAGCCCTTCAGCGAACCGAGGGCGTTCTCCAGGTACCCCTTGATCAGGTCCTCGCAGGCCGCGAGCGCCCCCGTCTCCTTGATGATCCGGCGCAGCCGGTCGACCCCGGCCTCGTCCAGATCCGGGTCGCCGAGCGTGGTGCGTACCACCTGTTCCTGGGAGGCCGAGGCGACGGCGAGCGTGCGGGCGATGAGCATCGTCCGCTTGCCCTCTCGAAGGTCGTCGCCGGCCGGTTTACCGGTCTCGCCAGGGTCGCCGAACACGCCCAGGATGTCGTCGCGAAGCTGGAAGGCGATGCCCACGGACCGCCCGTACTCCTCGCAGAGCCGGTCGATCCAGGGTTCCCTGCCCTGGGCGGCCAGCACCAGCCCGAGCCGGAGCGGCTGTTCCACGGAGTACTTGCCGCTCTTGAAGAGGGCGACCCGCAGCGCGCTGTCAAAGGTGCCCTCGCCGTGCGCCTGCTCCAGCAGGTCGAAATACTGGCCGCACATCAGCTCGGTGCGCATGTCGTCGTGCACCTTCTGCGCCGCCGCCAGCGAGGCGGCCGGCAGACCGCTGTTGCGCCACATCTCGCCGGACCAGATGAGCATCAGGTTACCCAGCAAAATGGCCGCTCCCTCGCCGAACTGCTCGGCGGAGCCGTGCCAGCCCGCCTTTCTGTGCAGTGCCTCGAACCTGCGGTGCGCCGAGGGCATGCCCCGGCGCAGGTTGCTGGCGTCCATCACGTCATCGTGTACCAGGGCGCTTGCCTGGAGCAGCTCAAGGGAGGCGGCAGCGGAGAAAAGCGCGGGGTCGTCACCTCCGCCCGCACCACGCCAGCCCCAGTAGCAAAAGGCGGGCCGCAACCGCTTACCGCCCGCGAGGAAGTCCTCGGCCGCGGAGACAAGGGGGGCCAGCTCGGGAGCACTGACCTGCGGACGCTGCTGTTCGACGAACCGCCGGAGAGCGTGGTCCACCTCGGACCGGATCATGTCCAGTGCGATCGCAGAAGTGGTCATCGAATACCTCCGGTGTGGAGACCCTGGGCTTCAGCTCTGGGGGGAAGAGACGGTGCGGTGCCGCACGTTCCGGCACCGTGTCCGGCGGCGATGACACCCCGGCCACCGTACGCATGATCGACATGGGCCTTCCCGCCGGGTCGGCGGAGAGGTGAAACGCTTGTGGAGCCGGGGTGAGACACGACACCTCCGGGTTTCCCGCGACTGACTGCGAGGCAGGAAACCCAATCTATGAAAGATGGGATCCTCCGGCTTCGGCGCCGGAAGGAGGTCAAGTAATGAGATTAACGGTCCAAGGGGATATTTCGATCTAGCAGGGTGGTTGTTTTGCGCGGAGCCCACCCCATGGATGATCGTGATCTGATCGGTCACCCGAGCGGCCGGGTCGGTATCCTTGCCTCATGGCTCTGGGTCGCCCGTCCGTCCTTCCAGATCGTGTCGCCACCGTCCGCGAACTCCTCGCCGCCGGTGCCCACTCGTTCTCCTTCGAGTTCTCCCCTCCGAAGACCGACGAGGGGGAGCGCCAGCTCTGGCGTGCCGTCCGCGAGCTGGAGGCGCTGCACCCCACCTTCGTGTCCGTCACCTACGGCGCCGGCGGCAGCACCCGCGATCGCACCGTCGACATCGTCGAGCGGATCGCCCGTGAGACCACGTTGACCCCGGTCGCCCACTTCACGGCCGTCAACCACTCCATCCGCGAGCTGCGCCACCTGGTCGGCCGGTTCGCGGGGGCGGGCGTCCGCAACATCCTCGCCGTGCGGGGCGACCCGCCGGGCGACGTGACGGGCGAGTGGGTGCGCCACCCCGAGGGCGTCCTGTACGCCGAGGAGCTGGTCAGGCTCATCCGCCAGTCCGGCGATTTCTGCGTGGGCGTGGCCGCCTTCCCCTACAAGCACCCCAGGTCCGACTCGATCGAGTCCGACACCGAGTACTTCGTGCGCAAGTGCCGGGCGGGCGCCGACTACGCGATCACCCAGATGTTCTTCCGCGCGGACGACTACCTGCGGCTCCGTGACCGGGTGGTGGCCAGCGGCTGTGACACGCCGATCATCCCCGGCATCATGCCCGTCACGCAGGTGAGCACCATCGCCAGGTCGGAGCAGCTCTCCGGCGCGCCGTTCCCGCCCGAGGTGGCAGAGAGGTTCGCGGCCGTGGCCGACGACCCGGCCGCCGTGCGCAGTCTGGGCATCGAGCTCGCCGCCGAGCTCTGCCAGACCCTGCTCGACGAGGGCGCGCCCGGCATCCACTTCATCACCTTCAACCGCTCCAGCGCGACCCGCGAGGTCTTCCAGGCGCTCGACCACGGGCCGAAGGTAACCCCGCCGGCGGTCTGAGCCGGAGAGGTCCCCCGCCGGGAGGCTCAGCCGCCCAGCGGGAGGACCGTCCCGACGATCGCGTACCGCTCGTGCCCGCCGGGGAAGACGAACTGCGTGAGCAGGTCCACGAAGCCCATGCTCCGGTAGAGGTGCCGGGCCGCGGTGGGCCGGTCGCGGGTGGACAGCACGGCGGTGCGCTCCAGGCGGCCCGCGCACATGCCCGTGATCATCGACCGCCCGATGCCCTTGCCCTGGTAGTCAGGGCGGACGTGGATCTCGGCCAGCTCCAGCGCGTCGCCCAGCCAGCCGCGGGCGCTGCCCTCGCCGTGTTTCTCGGCGAGGGCCCGCCGGACCACGTCGTGCCACCACTGGCCGGGAACCCCGTGGAAGCCGTAGGCGATGCCCACCGGGGTGCCGTCGGAGAGCTCGGCGAACAGGCAGGTGAAGGCGGGATGGGTGGCGTGGTTTCCCATGATCGCTTTGCGGCCGGCGATCTGGTCGGCGGGCGGATTCATCGCCTTGGTGTAGACGTCGAGGACCGCGTCCAGACGGAGCGTGAACTCGTCGGGGCCGATCCGTCGCAGTCCGATCACGCGTCGCACCCTAGCAGGGAGGGCGTGACGCGGGTCATCTCCAGGGGCGGGAACGTCGCCCGGCGCTCACCGCCGGATCGCGGTCATTCGACCTCGACGGGGACCCCGCCGGTGATGCGGACGAGCTCGTCGAAGGAGGTCGGGAAGACGGTGTGCGGGTGGCCGGCGGCGGCCCAGACGACGTCGTACTTGCCCAGCCAGGTGTCGACCAGCGTCCTGACCGGGGCGGGGTGGCCGATCGGGGCGACGCCGCCGATGACCTGGCCGGTGGCCGCCCGAACGAAGGCGGGATCGGCGCGCTTCACCTTCGCCACGCCGACCGTCCTGGCGATCAGGGCGGTGTCGACCCGGTGTGCGCCGCTGGTCAGGACCAGGAGCGGCTCGCCGTCGGCGTCGAATATCAGGCTGTTGGCGATGGCGCCGACCTCGCAGCCAAGCTGCGCGGCGGCGCTGGCGGCGGTCGGGGTGGCCTCCGAGAAGGTGACGACCTCACCGGGGACGGCGTGCTCACGCAGCACGGCGGTGACTTTCTCAACGTTCGGATGCAACTTTTCTGGCACCTGGCCACTCTAAACGGGTTGACCGTTTATTGCCGCTTCATAACCGGCGGCTTGCATGGGGAACCCGTGCGCTATGGTCCCTTGACCTGATCCATAGTGATATGAGGAGTTGGTGGAAAGTGGGGGTTGGACAGCGGCTGGGAGCGGCCACGCTGATGACGGCGGGGGCCGTGCTCCTCTCTTCCGTGGGCGTCACCTTTTCCGCGGGCGCGGCCGAGGCCCGGGCCACGGTCTCGGCCGCGCCGGTCGTCGCGACGAGGACCGAGGTGTCCCGGTTCGCCGCCCCCGGCAAGACGCTCAGGCTCGGCGCGAAGGGCGCCGCGGTGAAGGTGCTCCAGGAGAGGCTGGCCGAGCTCGGCTACGCCCCGGGCAGGGTCGACGGCCGCTACGGCGGTGCGACTCTGACCGCGATCTGGGCCTTCCAGAAGGTCAACGGCATCTCGCCGACCAGCACCGTGGCGCGCAGGACCTGGAAGGCCCTGGAGAGCCCGCTGGCGCCGAAGGTGCTCGTCCCCAAGGGCAAGCCGACCAGGGTGGAGGTGAACCTCACCACCCAGGTGATGGTCCTCTACGTCAACGGCGCGGTGAAGCTGATCAGCCACACCTCCTCGGGCAGTGGAATCGCCTACTGCGAGACGGCCACCTGGGAGGGCAGGACCCAGCGGTTCTGCGGCGACGCCCGCACTCCGACGGGCGACTACAAGACCACCTGGCGCAGGGACGGCTGGCACAAGTCCTACCTGGGCCAGCTCTACAACCCGATCTTCTTCAACGGTGGCATCGCCTTCCACGGCGCGCTGTCGGTGCCGCTGGCACCCGCCTCCCACGGCTGTGTCCGGTTGCCGATGCACGTGGCGGAGGTCCTTCCCGGTCTGATCGGCACCGGGGTGCCGGTGCATGTCCGAGGCAGGTTCGCCCGGTAGTGCGGCGGAGCGGGCGATCCGGCGGGCACTGACCCGGCGGACGGTTCGGTGGCCGGAGGGCAGGGGCCCCGGGAGACGGAGATCTCCCGGGGCCTCCGTCATGTCCGTCATATCAGAAGATCGAACTTTTGTTCGTCGCTCTACTTGACAGCATTAGTGGTCGAATTTATGTTCGATGTAATGACGCGGGGCTCGCGGCCCGTGTCCAGGGTGGTCGACCGGATCCACGTCGTCGGAGGAGACGATCGGGCCCAGGTCGGGGCGGGCGGGGAGAGGGGAAGCTCCTCGTCCGGCCGCCCGGCGGATTTGTCGGTGGGGTCTGCGAATGTTGACACCGCCGGTGAAAACGCCGGGAGCCGCTTGCGACCAAGGAGGCTGACACACATGACCCCTCGGCTCGGCGATTCCGGTGGGCCCCGGCTGTCCCCCACGGTGCGGGCGCACCTCACAGACGCGCGCGACTGCCTCGAAGAGGCCGCCGCCGCCCGGACCTCCGCCGCTCGCTACGTCGCGGCCCACCTCGCGGCGCTCAGGGCGGCCGCCGCCGTCCTGGCCGCGCGACCCCGTCCAATGGAGGGCCGCAGGCGCAGGCTGCGCAGTGCCTGGGAGCTGCTGCCGCAGGCCGAGCCCCGGCTGGCCGGGTGGGCGCCCTACTTCGAGACGAGCGCGGCCAAGCGGGCCGCCGCGGAGGCGGGTCTGACCCGCACGGTGTCGTCGCGAGACGCCGAGGAGCTCATCTCCGAGGCGGAGCGCTTCGTCACCGAGGTCGAGAGCCTGCTCGGGCTGCCGGCGCAACCCGTGCTCCCCGGCCGAGTCCCCCTGGCGGGTTAGGTCGCCTCCGGCGGGATCCTGCCGTGGCGAGGGGCGGTCAGCCGGTCCTCGCCACGGCGGTGACCGGCGACAGCGCGGCGGGGCGCCGCTGACCGGCCGCGGTGGCAGCGGATCCAAGGGGGCCGGTCTGGCCTGGTCTGGCCTGGTCTGGCTTTTACGCCGCCGAGGAGTTCTCGTGGGCGGCGCGCTGGCGCAGCAGGAGCATGGCGGCGTCATCGCCCAGCGGCCTGCCCACGTGGTGGAGCAGGTCCGCGCGCAGGGCGTCCAGCGCCCCTTGAGGGTCCTCGCCGTCCAGCAGGTACGCCCGCTCCGACAGCGGGTAGAACTCGCCGGTTCCGCTGCGCGCCTCGATGACCCCGTCGGTGTAGAAGAGGACCTGGTCCCCCAGCTCGAAAGGGATGCGGTGCGGCGACGGCTTGCTGACCTGGAGCGTGCTCATCCCCAGCGGTAGCGCCTCGTCCGGTGGGTCGGCGAACCAGATCACGCCGTCGGCGTCCAGCACCATGGGCGGGGGGTGGCCGCAGTTGATGACGGTGATGGTGGAACCGCCGCCGATCTCGGCCAGTACGGCGGTCACGAACTGCTCGCCGGACAACTCGCGGGTCAGCGCCTTCTCCAGCCGCTTCACGACGCCCTGGAGCTTCCTCTCGTCGTGGGCCGCCTCGCGGAAGGCGCCGAGCACCACGGCCGCGGTCTCCACGGCCTCCAGCCCCTTGCCCTGGACGTCTCCCACGATGATCCGGACCCCGTGCGGGGTGGTGACGACCTCGTACAGGTCACCGCCGATCCTGGCCTCGGCCGTGGCGGAGGTGTACGAGACGGCCACGCCTATGCCGGGACCGGCGCGGCGGGGCACAGGGCGCAGCAGCACCCGCTGGGCCGCCTCGGCCACCGAGCGCACGTCGGCGAGCTGGCGCTCGTGGCGCAGCCGTCCGGCGCTGGCCAGCACGCTGGCCACGGTGACACCGAGGATGGCGAACATGGTGATGTTGGTACGGGGCGTCCAGAGGATGTCGTTGTAGATGCCGAGCGCGACGCACAGCACCAGGGCGACGGCGCCGATCACGGTGGTGCGGCCCAGGCCGCAGGCCACGCTGGCGAAGGCAGGGCCGAGGGCGAGTAGCGGGAGGAGGCCGGAGGTGGGGCCCGAGCCGAAGTCGATCACGGCCACCACGGCCATGACGACGAACGGCAGCAGCTTCAGGGTGTCCTGGGTCCTGGTGGTGCCGATCGATGCCAGCAGGCGCAGGAAAGTGCGCGTCCTGGTTGAACCCAGCGACACCATGACGGAGTGGAGACGGTTTTTCGGGTGCGGTCGAGAGTGATCGAGCCGATCATCTCCCGAAGTCATGTCCACCGTATCTCGCCAATCGAATGTTTGCCTTTTCCTACCACAGCGGCCGTGGGCCGGGGCGGGATGAAGTCAACGTTCCGCTGAGAGCAAGATTTTCGGGAGCGGAGTGGGCACGCCGGTTCCGGCGCACCCACGACCGGTCAGGTGGTCAGAAGGACTCGACGGCGCGGCGCGCCTCGGGGTCCAGGACTCCCCAGCCGATGAGCTCCTCGGTGAGCTCGCCGGGGGACTTGTCGTAGATCACGGCAAGGGAGCGGAGGTCCTCCTGGCGGATGGACAGCACCTTGCCGTTGTAGTCGCCACGCTGGCTCTGGATGGTGGCCGCGTAACGGGCGAGCGCGCCGGCCTTCTCCTTGGGGAGCTGGGCAAGGCGCTCAAGATCGATCACAAGCTTCGGTGTCGGGCCGAGAGGGCTGGGAGCAGCCCCTCCGGGCAGCAACTCCGATACCGGCACCCCGTAGAAATCAGCCAGCTCGGCAAGCTTCTGCACGGTGACGGCACGGTCGCCACGCTCGTAGGAACCCACGACGACCGCCTTCCAGCGCCCGCGGGACTTCTCTTCGACTCCGTGCAGGGACAGGCCCTGCTGGGTGCGGATGGCGCGGAGTCGTGCACCCAGCGACTTGGCATACTCAGACGGCATGGTGTGGCCCCCCGGCTCTGTATGTACTGCTCTCAACTTGATTGTGCTACCTCGCAACTTATGCCCCGGTCACCGGGTTGGCGCCCGGGGTAGGTGTCTTCGGTGACCGGTGCGTCAGGGTTCACCCGATAACGCCACGAGGTGTGGTTACGGACAGTGACGGTAAAGCTGTGGGCGCCTAAGGTCAAGCTGATTGGAAAAAAGATGCCGAATCCGATCCGATGTGGTCCGCCTCAAACGCCGTACTTGTCCTACCGTGCATCGCGAAACCTCTGGTTTTTGCGGGATTTTCGCTAGCTTCAGGCTTCTTCTGGGGGATTCGGGGCAACATCATCGTCGGGTACGGCGGCAAGCGTATGATCTTCAATGACGCGGCCGCGAGGAATACCCGGTGCGACGATGCGGTGGTCAGATGCCGTCGCGTTCGAGCGGGCAGCTCATGCAGCGCGGGCCGCCCCGGCCCCTGCCGAGCTCGCTGCCCCGGATCGTGATGACCTCGATCCCGTTGCGGCGCAGGTGGTTGTTGGTGGTGGTGTTGCGCTCGTAGGCCACGACCACGCCGGGCCGCAGGGCCAGCACGTTGCAGCCGTCGTCCCACTGCTCCCGCTCGGAGGCGTACACGTCCTGCGTCGCGCTGAGGACCTTGATGTCGTCCAGGCCGATCGCCCGCGCGATGGCTCTGTGCATGTCCTCGGGGGGATGGTCGGTGATCTTGAGTTCCTTCTCGTTGTCGCCGGGCTCGACGGTGTAGGAGGGCAGCATGCCCAGCCCCGCGAACTTGGTGAAGACCCCGACGTCCACATTGGTCATGACCGTGTCCAGGTGCATGAAGGCCCGCGCCTTCGGCATGTCCAACGCGACGATCCTCGTCGCGGAGCCCTTCCCGAACAGGCTTCGGGCGAGCATCTCGACGGCCTGCGGCTGGGTGCGCTCGCTGATCCCCACCAGCACCGCGTCCCGGCCGATGACGAGCACGTCGCCGCCCTCGATGGTGGCCGGCGCCGCGGGGATGCCGGGCATCCAGACGTGGTAGCCGCCCTCGTCGGGCCGGTCGTAGCCGGGTGCGAAGGCGGGGTGGTAGCGGTAGATCGCCTCCATGTTGACCGTCTCGCGGCGGCGGGCCTTCTTCCTCATCGCGTTGATCGAGACGCCGTCGTAGATCCAGCAGGAGGTGTCGCGGGTGAAAAGGTGGTTGGGCAGCGGGGGCAGGACGAAGTCGTCCGGCCTGAGCGTGTGAAAGGCGAGGCTTTTGGGATCGGTGCCCATCTCCACCAGTTCGCGCTTGGTGATGCCGCCGGTGAGGTAGCGCTGGAGCACGCTGGACTCCATCGAGTCCAGCGCGTTGCGGATGGCGTCGACGGCCATCGGGCCGAAGTAGCGCTCGTCGGCGATGCCGTCCAGGATGTGCTTGCGCGCCTGGGGGATCTCGACGGTCTCGTGGAGCAGGTCGGAGAGCATGTGAACGGTGACGCCCTGGTCGACCAGGAGTCTCTGCCACTCCTCGTGCTCCTCCACGGCGCGCTGGACCCACAGCACGTCGTCGAAGAGGAAATCGTCCTTGTTCGACGGCGTGAGCCGTTTCAGGGCCAGTTCGGGCCTGTGCAGCAGGACCTGGTGGAGCCGGCCGACCTCGGAGTCGACGTGAAAGGTCATTTCTCTTCCTTCGCGGCTGGTGACGAGACCGTCGGGAGGGCTGCGCCCCGGATCCCCTGGGCGCGCTCGCCATACTTCACCTTTGTGCGGATCTAAAGCGCATACCCGTCCAGAACCATGGGAAGTCAGCGAAGATCACGATATTTATTTACCTTTGGGAAGATCGCTGAGGCGGGCGTCCGGCATCCGTCGAGGTGAGGCCGGGTGAGCCTGGGCAGAGGTGGACCGTCACGCGGCTGGTAACGTAAGAGCGCTGACTCCCTTTAAGACCCGTCCAGTGAGGCGGGAAAGGTGGTGTTACTCCTTGGCCGATGCCATTTCGCATGCGCTGAGCGGCGCGCGCGCCGTCCTTGAGGAGCCCGATATCAACCGGGCTCTGGTCCGCATCTCTCACGAGATCCTTGAACGGACCAAGGGGGGCGAGAACGTCGTCCTGCTGGGCATCCCCACGCGCGGTGTCCACCTGGCCCGCCGGTTGGCCGCCCACATCAAGCAGTTCGAGGGTCGTTCCGTGCCCGTCGGCTCCCTCGACGTCACGATGTACCGAGACGACCTGCGCCTGCGTCCCGCCCGCGCGCTGGGCCGCACCGAGCTGCCCGCCGACGGCATCGACGGCAGGACCGTCGTCCTCGTCGACGACGTCCTCTACTCCGGCCGCACGGTCCGCGCCGCGCTCGACGCGCTCAACGACCTGGGCCGCCCACAGGCCGTGCAGCTCGCCACCCTGGTCGACCGCGGCCACCGCGAGTTGCCCATCCGCCCCGACTACGTGGGCAAGAACCTGCCGACCTCCAAGTCCGAGAGCGTCAAGGTCTACCTGGAGGAGAACGACGGCCGCGACGCGGTCCTGCTGCTGAAGGAGGACGGCCGGTGAAGCGGCACCTGATCTCGGCGGCGGACCTGACCCGCGACGACGCCCTGCTCATCCTGGACACCGCGGACGAGCTGGCGAAGATCTCGGAACGTTCCATCAAGAAGCTCCCCACCCTGCGGGGCCGCACCGTGGTGAACCTCTTCTTCGAGGACTCCACCCGGACCAGGATCTCCTTCGAGGCGGCGGCCAAGCGCCTGTCGGCGGACGTCATCAACTTCTCCGCCAAGGGCTCCAGCGTCTCCAAGGGCGAGTCGCTCAAGGACACCGCGCTCACTCTGGAGGCGATGGGCGCCGACGCCGTCGTCATCCGGCACGGCGCCTCCGGCGCGCCCTACCGGCTGGCCGGCTGGGTGCGCGGCAGCGTCGTCAACGCCGGCGACGGCACCCACGAGCACCCCACCCAGGCCCTGCTCGACGCCTTCACCATGCGCCGCCGCCTGGGCTCGCTGGACGGCAGGAAGATCACCATCGTCGGCGACGTGCTGCACAGCAGGGTGGCCCGCTCCAACGTGCTGCTGCTGGCCACCCTCGGCGCCGAGGTGACCCTGGTCGCCCCGCCGACCCTGTTCCCGGTCAACGTCGGCTCCTGGCCGTGCGAGGTCTCCTACGACCTCGACGCGATGCTGCCCAAGTCCGATGTGGTGATGATGCTGCGCGTGCAGCGTGAGCGGATGAACGCGGCGTTCTTCCCCACCGAGCGGGAGTACAGCCGCCGCTACGGGCTCGATCGCGAGCGCGTCGTCAGGATGCCCGACCACGCCATCGTGATGCACCCCGGCCCGATGAACCGGGGTATGGAGATCGCGGCCGAGGTGGCCGACTCGCCGCGCTCGACGATCGTCGAGCAGGTCGCCAACGGTGTGACCGCACGCATGGCCGTTCTGTACCTGCTGCTTGGCGGCGCCGACCTCGGGGGAGAGATCTGATGAACGACCGCATCGGGGCCACGCGTGACGGCATCGTCATCAGGGGCGCCAGGATCCTCGGCGGGGAGCCCGCCGACATCCTGATCCGCGACGGCCTCCTGGTGGAGATCGGCCGGGGGCTGAGCGGCGGCGAGACCGTCGAGACCGTCGAGGCCGAGGGCCTGATCGCCCTGCCCGGCCTGGTGGACCTGCACACCCACCTGCGCGAGCCGGGGCGCGAGGACGCGGAGACCGTCACCACGGGCACCCGCGCCGCCGCCCTCGGCGGCTACACCGCCGTGCACGCCATGGCCAACACCGACCCGGTCGCCGACACCGCCGGCGTCGTCGAGCAGGTCTGGCGACTGGGCCAGGAGGCGGGCCACTGCGACGTGCAGCCCGTCGGAGCCGTCACGGTCGGCCTGGGCGGCGAGCGCCTGGCCGAACTCGGCGCCATGGCCGACTCCGCGGCGCGGGTCCGGGTCTTCTCCGACGACGGCAAGTGCGTCTCCGACGCGGTGCTCATGCGCCGTGCGCTGGAGTACGTCAAGGCCTTTGACGGCGTCGTCGCCCAGCACGCCCAGGAGCCTCGCCTGACCGCGGGCGCGCAGATGAACGAGGGCGCGGTCTCCGGCAGGCTGGGCCTGACCGGGTGGCCCGCGGTCGCCGAGGAGGCGATCATCTCCCGCGACTGCCTGCTCGCCGCCCACGTCGGCTCGCGCCTGCACATCTGCCACGTCTCCACGGCGGGCTCGGTGGAGATCATCCGCTGGGCCAAGTCCAAGGGCTGGGACGTCACCGCCGAGGTGACCCCGCACCACCTGCTGCTGACCGACGACCTCGTCGAGGACTCCCCGGTCGGCTCCTACAACCCGATCTACAAGGTGAACCCGCCGCTGCGCACCCGCGCCGACGTCGAGGCGCTGCGCGAGGCCCTGGCCGACGGCACGATCGACTGCGTGGCCACCGACCACGCCCCCCACCCGGTCGAGGACAAGGAGACCGAGTGGGCCGCCGCGGCCATGGGCATGATCGGGCTGGAGACGGCGCTCGCGGTGGTGCAGGAGGCGATGGTGGAGACGGGGCTGCTCGACTGGGCCGGCGTCGCCGAACGCATGTCCTGCGCACCGGCCAGGATCGGCAGGCTTCGGGGACACGGGCAGCCGATCGAGGTCGGCGCGCCCGCCAACCTCACCCTCTACGACCCGGCGGTGCGCGCCGCGGTCGACCCGGCGGGCTACGCTTCCAAGAGTCGCAACACCCCCTACCAGGGCCTTACCCTGCCCGGCCGTGTCGTGGCGACCTTCCTGCGGGGCAGGCCGACGGTCCTGGACGGGAAGCTCGCGTGAGGACCTCCCGCCGCGGCGTGTCGGGCGGGCGCGGGAGCGTCCCGCTCGGCGGGGAAACGGCGAACCAATGTGCCAGATATTTCATACTTTGCGGAGCTGTAGCCGAGATGATCGGGGTGTGTGAGTGACCGCAGTGCTAGTGCTGGAAGACGGACGCGTCTTCCACGGGACCCCCTACGGAGCCGAGGGCGAGACCTTCGGCGAGATGGTCTTCAACACGGGGATGACCGGCTACCAGGAGACACTGACCGATCCGTCGTACCACCGCCAGATCGTCGCGATGACCGCACCGCACATCGGGAACACCGGGATCAACGACGAGGATCCGGAGTCCTCGCGGGTGTGGGTGGCCGGTTACGTGGTCCGCGAGCCGGCCCGGTTGGCCTCCAACTGGCGCTCCAACCGTTCCCTGGACGACTACCTCAGGGAGCAGGGTGTCGTCGGCATCGCCATTCCCGGCACCCGCGCGCTGACCCGTCACCTGCGGGAGCGGGGGGCGATGCGGGCCGGGGTCTTCTCCGGCAAGGCCCTGGCGCCGGTCGAGGAGCTGCTGGAGCGGGTGCTGGGCAGCCCCGCGATGGAGGGCGCCGACCTGGCGGGGGAGGTCTCCACCACCAAGCCGTACGTGGTGCCCGCGATCGGCACGCGGCGGTTCACCGTGGCCGCGGTCGATCTCGGGATCAAGGCGATGACGCCGCACCGGATGGCCGAGCGCGGCTGCGAGGTGCACGTGCTGCCCGCCTCGGCCACCGCGGCGGAGATCCTCGCGCTCGGCCCGGACGGGGTGTTCTTCTCCAACGGTCCCGGCGACCCCGCCACCGCCGACGGGCCGGTCGAGGCGCTGCGCGAGGTCCTTGACGCAGGCGTCCCGTTCTTCGGCATCTGCTTCGGAAACCAGCTCTTCGGACGGGCCCTGGGGCTGGGCACCTACAAGTTGCGCTACGGCCATCGAGGTGTCAACCAGCCGGTACAGCACCGGGGCACCGGCAAGGTGGAGATCTCCGCGCACAACCACGGTTTCGCGGTGCGCGCGCCGCTGGAGGGCGTGTTCGACACGCCGTACGGCCCGGCGGAGGTCAGCCACGTCAACCTCAACGACGACTGCGTCGAGGGGTTGCGGCTGCTGGACCGCCCGGCCTTCAGCGTCCAGTACCACCCGGAGGCCGCGGCCGGCCCGCACGACTCCGCCGGCCTGTTCGACGACTTCTGCGCGTTGATGGCGGGGAAGCGGGGAACGGCCGACGGGGCGATCACAAGCACGGAGCGGTCCGGGGGACGAGCGGGCGGAGTGGCGGACGAGGGACGAGTCCTCCGCGGAGCCGGCGAGGAGCCGGGCGCGACCATAGGCACGGAGCGGTCCGGGGGACGAGCGGGCGGAGTGGCGGACGAGGGACGAGTCCTCCGCGGAGCCGGCGAGGAGCCGGGCGCGACCATAAGCACGGAGGGAAGCAAGGGTGCCTAAGCGCACGGACATCCAGTCGATCATGGTGATCGGCTCAGGACCGATCGTGATCGGCCAGGCCTGCGAGTTCGACTACTCCGGTACCCAGGCCTGCCGCGTGCTGCGCGCCGAGGGCTTCCGGGTGATCCTCGTCAACAGCAACCCGGCGACCATCATGACCGACCCCGAGTTCGCCGACGCCACCTACGTCGAGCCCATCACCCCCGACATCGTCGAGAAGATCATCGCCAAGGAGCGGCCCGACGCGCTGCTGCCCACCCTGGGCGGGCAGACCGCGCTGAACACCGCGATCTCCCTGTACGAGGCCGGCGTCCTGGAGCGCTACGAGGTCGAGCTGATCGGCGCCGACGTCGACGCCATCCAGTCGGGCGAGAATCGCGAGCTGTTCAAGGGCATCGTGGCCAAGGTCGCCGAGGAGCACGGCCTCAACGCCGAGTCGGCCCGCTCGTTCGTCTGCCACACCATGGACGAGTGCCTGGCCGCCGCGGGAGAGCTGGGCTACCCGCTGGTGGTGCGGCCCTCCTTCACCATGGGCGGGGTCGGCTCCGGCTTCGCGCACGACGAGGAGGGGCTGCGCCGCATCGCCGGAGCGGGCCTCGACGCCTCGCCGACCACCGAGGTGCTCCTTGAGGAGTCCATCCTCGGCTGGAAGGAGTACGAGCTGGAGGTCATGCGCGACCGGGCGGACAACGTGGTGATCGTCTGCTCGATCGAGAACATCGACCCGATGGGCGTGCACACCGGCGACAGCGTCACCGTGGCCCCCGCCCTGACCTTGACCGACCGCGAGTACCAGAACATGCGCGACGTGGCCATCGCGGTCATCCGCGAGGTCGGCGTCGACACCGGCGGCTGCAACATCCAGTTCGCCGTCGAGCCGCGCACCGGCCGCATGGTCGTCATCGAGATGAACCCCCGCGTCTCACGCTCCTCGGCGCTCGCCTCCAAGGCCACCGGCTTCCCGATCGCGAAGATCGCCGCGAAGCTCGCCATCGGCTACACGCTGGACGAGATCCCCAACGACATCACGAAGGAGACCCCGGCGTCGTTCGAGCCCTCGCTGGACTACATCGTGGTCAAGGTGCCCCGGTTCGCGTTCGAGAAGTTCTCCGGGGCCGACACGACCCTGACCACCCACATGAAGTCGGTCGGCGAGGCCATGGCGATCGGCCGGTCCTTCCCCGAGGCCCTGCAGAAGGCGCTGCGCTCGCTGGAGAAGAAGGGGGCCTCCTTCACCTGGGCCGGCGATCCCGGCGACAGGGACGAGCTCCTGGCCGCCTGCCGTACCCCGCACGACGGGCGCCTGTTCACCATGCAGCAGGCCATCCGCGCCGGGGCGGGCGCCGAGGAGCTGTTCGAGGCCACCAGTGTCGATCCGTGGTTCGTCGACCAGCTGATCGCGATCGACGAGATGGCCGCCGAGCTGCGCGAGGTGCCGCAGCTGACCGCCGAGGTGCTGACCAGGGTCAAGCGGTACGGCTTCAGCGACGCGCAGATCGCCGAGCTGCGCGGCATGACCGAGTCGCGGGTGCGCGACCTGCGCCACGCGCTCGGCGTCCGCCCGGTCTACAACACCGTCGACACCTGCGCCGCGGAGTTCGCCGCCCAGACCCCCTACCTGTACTCCACCTACGACGAGGAGACCGAGGTCCCCTACGGGGATCGCCCCAAGGTCCTCATCCTCGGTTCGGGGCCCAACAGGATCGGCCAGGGCATCGAGTTCGACTACGCGTGCGTGCACGCCTCCTTCGAGCTCTCCGCGGCCGGCTACGAGACCGTCATGGTCAACTGCAACCCCGAGACGGTCTCCACCGACTACGACACCTCCGACCGCCTCTACTTCGAGCCGCTCACCCTGGAGGACGTCCTGGAGGTCGTCCACGCCGAGCAGCAGACCGGCCCCGTCGCGGGCGTCATCGTCCAGCTCGGCGGCCAGACCCCGCTCGGCCTGGCCCAGGCGCTCAAGGACGCCGGCGTCCCGATCGTCGGCACCTCACCCGAGTCGATCCACCTCGCCGAGGAGCGCGGCGCGTTCGGCCGGGTCCTCGCCGAGGCGGGCCTGCCCGCTCCCAAGCACGGCGTCGCGGTGACCGAGGACGAGGCGCTGGCCATCGCCGCGGAGATCGGTTACCCGGTGCTGGTGCGCCCCTCCTACGTGCTGGGCGGCGCGGGCATGGCCATCGTCTACGACGACGAGACCCTGATCGCCTACATGGCCAAGGCGGGCGCGGCCAGCGATCACCCGGTGCTGGTGGACAAGTTCCTCGACGAGGCCGTGGAGATCGACGTCGACGCGCTCTTCGACGGCGAGGAGCTCTACCTCGGCGGCGTGATGGAGCACATCGAGGAGGCCGGCATCCACTCCGGCGACTCGGCGTGCTCGCTGCCGCCGATGACGCTGGGCGGCTACGACATCAAGCGCATCCGCGCCGCCACCGAGGCCATCGCCAGGGGGGTGGGCGTGCGCGGCCTGCTCAACGTGCAGTACGCCATGTCGGCCAACATCCTGTACGTGCTGGAGGCCAACCCCCGCGCCAGCCGTACCGTCCCGTTCGTCTCCAAGGCCACGGCGGTGCCGCTGGCCAAGGCGGCGGCCCGGGTGATGATGGGCGCCACGGTGGCCGAGCTACGCGCCGAGGGCCTGCTGCCCAGGAGCGGCGACGGCGGCACCATGCCGCTGGACGCGCCCATCGCGGTCAAGGAGGCCGTGCTGCCCTTCAACCGGTTCCGCGGCGTGGACATCGTGCTCAGCCCCGAGATGCGCTCCACCGGTGAGGTCATGGGCATCGACGAGTTCTTCGGCACCGCCTACGCCAAGTCGCAGGCCGCGGCCTACGGCTCGCTGCCCACCAAGGGACGGGCGTTCGTCTCGGTCGCCAACCGCGACAAACGCGCCATGATCTTCCCGGTCAAGGCCCTCGCCGACCTCGGCTTCGAGATCCTCGCCACCGAGGGCACCGCCGAAGTCCTGCGCCGCAACGGTGTCCGTGCCAAGATCGTGCGCAAGCACAGCGAGGGAGTCGGCCCCGCGGGCGAGCAGACCATCGTCCGGCGCATCCTGGACGGGGAGGTGGACCTCATCGTCAACACCCCCTTCGGGAGCCCCGGCCAGTCTGGACCCCGCCTGGACGGCTACGAGATCCGCACCGCCGCCGTGCTGCGCGCCATCCCGTGCATCACCACGGTCCAGGGCCTCGCCGCGGCGGTGCAGGGCATCCAGGCGATCGTCCGCGGTGACATCGGCGTACGGTCCCTGCAGGAGCACGCGAAGCGGTTGCGGAGCGGTTGAGGAGTGAGGCCGGCGCCCCAGCGGAGGTGAGGAAGACGCCTGTTACTCCGGTGCAGGTGACGGGCACGGTGCTGACGACGCGCCGCGTCGACGCCTACCATGCGCTCACCGTGGTGGCGCCCGGCATCGCCGAGCGCTTCCGGCCCGGCCACTTCGTCGGGGTGGCCGCGGGCGGGGCGCAGACGTCGATGCTGACGCGCCGTGCCTTCTTCGTCCACGACGTCAAGCCCGACTACGGCGGTACCGTCGAGTTCGTCTTCTCGGTGAGCGGGCCGGGCACGGCCTGGCTGGCCGACCGGCGCGCCCGCGACACCCTCGACCTGGTGGGCCCGCTCGGCCGCCCGTTCCCGCTGCCCAGAGACCCGGTGACCTGCGTCCTGGTCGGTGCCGAGCACGGCTCGGCGACGCTGTTCACCGTGGCCGACGCCCTGCAGCGGCGCGGCTGCCGTGTCGACTTCGTCCTCGGCGCGGCCTCGGCCGACCGGGTGTTCGGCGCCCTGCGCGCCAGGAGGATGGGGGAGACGACCACGCTGACCACCGAGGACGGCTCCCTGGGCATGCGCGGCCGGGTGACCGACGTGCTGCCCGGCGTGATCGCCGACGTGCGGGCCGACGCGGTCTACGCCTGCGGTCCGATGCCGATGCTGCACGGCGTCACCACGGTGGCCGTCGAGTTCGACATCCCCGTCCAGGTGGCGGTCGAGGAGCGGATGGCGTGCGGGATCGGCGTGTGCATGACGTGCGTGCTGCCGGTCATCGGGGACGACGGGGTGACCCGGATGGTGCGCTCGTGCGTCGAAGGACCGGTCTTCAGGGGCGAACGCGTCCGCTTCGACGACGTCGGGACGATCCCGTTCGACGCGCTGGGAGCGCCCGGTGGAGGAACGCGCAATGCCGGTTGACATGCGGACGTACCTGGGGCACGTGGAACTGGTCAACCCCGTCACCACGGCCGCCGGGTGCGCGGCGTCCGGCTCCGAACTCGCCCAGTTCTTCGACCTCGCCCGGATCGGCGCGTTGACCACCCGGTCGATCACGATGGCCCCTCGGGCGGGCCGACCGACCCCCAGGATGGCCGAGACGCCCTCGGGCATGCTCAACGCCGTCGGGCTTCAGGGGCCGGGGGTGGACGTCTTCCTGGAGCGCGAGCTGCCCTGGCTGGCCCAGCGGGGCGTGCGGACCGTGGTGTCCATCGGCGGCGGTACCGTGGCCGAGTACACCGCGCTGGCCCGCAGGCTCACCGACGCGCCCGGCGTCACCGCCGTGGAGGTCAACCTGTCGTGCCCCAACATCGAGGACCGGGGCCGGGTCTTCGCCCGCGACGGCGCGGCCTCCGCCGAGGTGATCGCCTCGGTGCGCTCGGTCATGCGCTACGACGTGCCCGTGGTGGCCAAGCTCTCCCCGGATGTCATGGACATCGTGAGCGTGGCCCGCGCGTGCGTGGACGGCGGTGCCGACGCCCTGTCGATGATCAACAATCCGCTCGGCATGAGCATCGACACCGAGGCCATGCGGCCCGTGCTCGCGGCGGTCACCGGCGGCCTGTCGGGACCCGCGGTCAGGCCACTGGCCGTACGCTGCGTGTGGCAGGTCCACGCGGCCCTGCCCAGCGTGCCCATCATCGGGATGGGCGGCGTGCTGACCGGCAGGGACGCCTTCGAGCTCATCCTCGCCGGAGCCTGCGTCGTCGCCGTGGGGACCGCGCTGTTCCACGATCCCTACGCCTGCCTGCGCATCCTCCGTGAACTGGAGGAGATCCTGGCGGCCCGGGGGTTCCACCGGCTGGCCGACGTGGTCGGGCTGGCACACCGCCCGCCGGGGGCGTCCACCCGGCACCGGATAGATCTTGAGGAGAGTTCCCTGTGACGCCCGCACCCATCGCCGTCGCCCTGGACGCGCCAGACCTCGAGACCGCGGCTCACTGGGCGAGCCTGGTCACCCCGCACGTCACCACGGTCAAGGTCGGGTTGGAACTCTACCTCCGCTACGGCCCCGACGTGATCGCCTCCGTCCGGGGCGCGAGCGGGGTGCGGGTCTTCCTCGACCTGAAGCTCCACGACATCCCCAACACCGTCGCGGGCGCCGCCAGGGCCGTGGCCCGGCTCAAGCCCGCCATCCTGACGGTCCACGCCACCGGCGGCCCCACGATGATCCGGGCGGCGGTGGAGGCCGTGCCCAACACCCAGATCGCGGCGGTGACGTTGCTCACGTCGCTCTCGGAGGCCGACCTGGAGCAGATGGGCGTCAGGGGCCCCTCCCAGGACGCCGTGCGCCGCCTGTCGGCCATGGCCGTCGCCGCGGGCGCCCAGGCCCTCGTCTGCTCGCCGCGCGAGGTGGCCGCGGTGCGCGCCGAGGTCGGGCCCGACATCACGCTCATCACCCCCGGCGTCCGTCCCGCCGGCGCCGAGAGTCAGGACCAGGCAAGGGTAGCGACTCCGGAGCAGGCTTTCGCCGACGGGGCGGATCTTCTCGTGATCGGCCGCCCGATCACCGGTTCCGCCGACCCCGGCGCGACGGCCGCGGGCATCGCCGCGGCCCTCCGGCGCACCTCCGCCGCCGCTGGACACGGCGCATGACACAACCCCGGAAAACTCGGCGTTGAGTGCAGTTTCGTCCACACAGAGCAACATTGTGATCACAGAAAGTCACGAAGTTGATTTTCTGGGGGGATAAAGTGGTCTTGACGTTGCTTGAAGCGCCATGACCAGCTAGTTTCCCTTCCCGTCCGAGTACATCGACAGGAAATTCGAGGTGACCCGGCGTGGCTCTTCCTCCCCTAACCCCTGAGCAGCGCGCCGCAGCCCTAGAGAAGGCTGCCAAGGCCCGCCGAGAGCGTGCCGAGGTTAAGAACCGCCTGAAGCACGGTGCGGTCTCTCTGACTGAGGTGCTCAAAGACGGGCAGGCCGACGACGTCATCGGCAAGATGAAGGTTTCGGCCCTTCTGGAGTCGCTCCCCGGCGTGGGCAAGGTTCGCGCCAAGCAGCTCATGGAGCGGCTTGGCATCGCAGAGTCCCGCCGCGTGCGGGGCCTGGGCACGAACCAGCGAGCTTCGCTCGAGCGTGAGTTCGGCGGGGCCGAGAGCTAATCTCGGTTCATACGACCACGTTCACCCCATATGGGGACAGCATCACGGGGGGTTTGGAGTGACCGGAACGTCGCGGTCCGACGAGAGTCGGACTCCGGAGGCAACCGCCGAGGGCGGAGCCGGTCGCTCCACATCCTTGGCCGGAGGTCCGAAGGGGGCGCGAGCCCTCGCCGGACTCCCGGCCGGTAGGCGCCTGACGGTCCTGTCCGGGCCGTCGGGCGTCGGCAAGTCCACGGTCGTCGCCGAGCTTCGGCGGGCACACCCCGAGGTGTGGCTGTCGGTCTCGGTGACCACCAGGAAGCCCCGTCCGGGGGAGACCCACGGGGTTGAGTACTTCTTCGCCGACGACGAGGAGTTCGACCGCCTCGCCGGCTCCGGCGAGCTGCTTGAGTGGGCCGAGTTCGCCGGAAACCGGTACGGGACGCCGCGCGGCCCGGTGCTCGAGAAACTCGCCGCCGGGGTGCCCACGCTGCTGGAGATCGACCTCCAGGGCGCCAGGCAGGTCCGTGCGACCATGCCCGAGGCCCTGCTGGTCTTCCTGGCCCCCCCGACCTGGGAGGAGCTGGAGAAGCGCCTGCGCGGCAGGGGGACCGAGCCCGAGGACGTCATCGCCCGCCGCCTGGCGGCCGGCCGGATCGAGATGGCGGCCGAGCGGGAGTTCGACCTGACGCTCGTCAACACGTCAGTCCAGGATGTATGCCATCGGCTGATAGCCTTGTTGGCTGATGCTCCCGAGGGTTCACGCCTCGGACGTTCACCTAGCTAGGGGAAATCACACGTGGCAACCAGCGCCGCCTACTCCGAAGGCATCACCAACCCGTCGATCGACGCCCTGCTCGACATCGTCGACAGCAAGTACAGTCTCGTGATCTTCGGCTCCAAGCGGGCGCGTCAGATCAACGCCTACTACTCTCAGCTCGGCGAGGGCCTGCTCGAGTACGTCGGCCCGCTCGTCGAGACCCACGCGCAGGAGAAGCCGCTCTCCATCGCGCTGCGCGAGGTCAGCGAGGGCCTGCTCACCTCCGAGCCGATCGAGGGCTGACCCACCTCGATGCCGACCGCAGGCGAGGCCGAGACCTCCGTGGTTCCCAGCAGGCCGAGAGTCGTCCTCGGTGTGAGCGCGGGCATCGCCGCCTACAAGGTGTGCGAGCTGTTGCGCCTGTTCACCGAGTCCGGCCACGACGTGCGCGTGGTCCCGACCAGGGAGGCGCTCCGCTTCGTCGGCGAGCCGACCTGGGCCGCGCTGTCCGGCAACCCGGTCACGACCGACGTCTGGGAGTCGGTGCACGAGGTGCCGCACGTCCGCATCGGACAGGGCGCCGACCTGGTGGTCGTCGCGCCGGCCACCGCCGACGTGCTCGCCAAGGCCGCCCACGGGCTGGCCGGCGACCTGCTGACCAACACGCTGCTCACCGCGCGCTGCCCGGTGGTGTTCGCCCCCGCGATGCACACCGAGATGTGGGAGCACCCCGCGACCCGCGCGAACGTGGCCACGCTCCGCGAACGCGGCTCGATCGTCGTTGATCCCGCGGTGGGCCGCCTGACCGGGGCCGATACGGGCCCCGGCCGCCTGCCGGACCCGAAGGAGATCTTCGAGGTCTGCCGCCGCGTCCTCTCCGGGCGCCCCGCCGACCTGGTGGGCCGTCGCCTGGTGATCTCCGCGGGGGGCACCCGCGAGGCCATCGACCCGGTCCGCTTCATCGGCAACCGTTCCTCGGGCCTGCAGGGTTACGCCCTGGCCCGCACGGCCGTCGCCCGGGGGGCCGAGGTCACCCTGGTGGCCGCCAACGTCGCCCTGCCCGACCCCGCGGGGGTCAGGGTGGTCCGGGTCACCTCGGCTCTGGAGCTGCGCGACGCCGTGCTGGAGGCAGTGGAGGGCGCCGACGCCGTGGTCATGGCCGCCGCCGTCGCCGACTTCCGGCCCTCGGCGCGGAGCGGGTCGAAGATCAAAAAGACCGCCGATGAGCCTGATGCCATCCATCTAGTGAAAAATCCCGACATTTTGGCGGAGCTGGGTGAGCGGCGCCGCGAAGGGCTCAAGCCGTACCCTCAGGTGATCGCGGGATTCGCGGCCGAGACCGACGACGTCCTCGCCAACGGGCGGGCCAAGCTCACCCGCAAGGGCTGTGATCTGCTCGTCGTCAACCAGGTCGGAGACGACCTCGCCTTCGGCACGCCCGACAACGCGGCGGTGGTCCTCCTCTCCGACGGGGAGCGGGTCGACATCCCGCGCGGCCCCAAGGAGGCGCTCGCCGAGGTGGTCTGGGACCTCGTCGCCGCGCGCCTGGCCTGACCACTTGCCGTAGGCCACCTCCCGGCGGATACTGCCTCCCAGATGCCCTGCCTCATCGCAGCCGAGAGGGGTGCGGATCATGCCGGTCGCCGCCGCTGTCAGGGCCCGATGCCGCGCGCTGCTTCCGCCGGGGGAGGAGATCCACTACGTCCTGCCGGCGCTGTCGGTGGGCACCCCGGGCATGGCGGCCTTCCTCATCGTGATCACCGATCGCACCATCTACCTGCTCTCCACCAAGTTCTTCGACCGCAACGCGCCGACCTCGGTGTACGCCACCCACACCCGGCGCACCCGGCTCGGCCCGCTGGAGTTCTCCGCGGGCGCGGCCATCGAGCTCGGCGGCATGGTGTTCGAGATCGAGGAGGAGTACGCCGCGGTGATCTCCGCCGCCGACGCCGAGGTCTTCGCCCCCGAGACGCTGCCGCCCGATCCGCTGCCCGACCTGTGAGCCTCGCTCCACGGCCGGCCGTGTTTCCCCGCGGCCGATTTCGGTGAACCCGCAGCTCTTCCACTACATGATCTGAACATTTAGGGTGACACGATCTGAGACGGTTTCGCGGCCCCGCATCAGGTGGGGCTAGAATTCGCCGGAGCGCTACTGGTGTCCTGCCGATGCCAGAGCCACAGACGCCAGCAGCCGCTGCATGAGGAGCCACTGACTTGTCCCGTCGCCTGTTCACCTCCGAGTCGGTCACAGAGGGCCACCCGGACAAGATCGCCGACCAGATCAGTGACGCGATTCTCGACGCCATGCTCAAGGGTGACCCCAAGAGCCGCGTCGCGGTCGAGACGCTGATCACCACCGGTCAGGTCCACGTCGCCGGAGAGGTGACGACGGAGACCTACGTCGACATTCCCGGTCTCATCCGGGAGAAGATCCTCGAGATCGGTTACGACGCCTCGCACAAGGGCTTCGACGGTGCCTCCTGTGGCGTGTCGGTGTCCATCGGCGCGCAGTCGCCCGACATCGCCCAGGGCGTCGACGACGCCTACGAGAACCGCGAGGGCGAGGCGGGCGACGAGTTCGACCGCCAGGGCGCCGGTGACCAGGGCCTGATGTTCGGCTACGCCTGCCGCGAGACCCCCGAGCTGATGCCGCTGCCGATCCAGCTGGCGCACCGCCTGGCCGAGCGCCTGTCGCAGGTCCGCAAGGACGGCACGGTGCCCTACCTGCGTCCCGACGGCAAGACCCAGGTCACCGTCGAGTACGACGGCGACAGGCCGGTCCGGCTCGACACGGTGGTCGTCTCCACCCAGCACGCGGCCGAGATCGACCTCAAGGAGATGCTCGCTCCCGACATCAAGGAGCACGTGGTCGACCCGGTCCTGGCCGGCCTGGAGATCGAGACCGAGGGCTACCGCCTCCTGGTCAACCCGACCGGTCGCTTCGAGATCGGCGGCCCCATGGGCGACGCCGGCCTGACCGGCCGCAAGATCATCGTCGACACCTACGGCGGCATGGCCCGCCACGGCGGCGGCGCCTTCTCCGGCAAGGACCCGTCCAAGGTCGACCGCTCGGCCGCCTACGCCATGCGCTGGGTCGCGAAGAACATCGTGGCCGCCGGTCTGGCGGACCGCGCCGAGGTCCAGGTCGCCTACGCCATCGGCAAGGCGCACCCGGTCGGCGTCTTCGTCGAGACCTTCGGCACCGAGAAGATCGAGGTCAGCAAGATCCAGGAAGCCGTGGTCAAGGTCTTCGACCTGCGCCCGGCCGCGATCATCCGCGACCTCGACCTGCTCCGCCCGATCTACTCGGGCACCTCCGCCTACGGTCACTTCGGCCGCGAGGGCTTCTCCTGGGAGTCCACCGACCGCGCCGACTCCCTGCGCGTCGCCGCCGGTCTCTGACGGCCAGCACGTTTCAAGACGGCCCCTGTGAGAACTCTTCACGGGGGCCGTCGCATGTCCGGACCCGCCGGTACCCGGTTGCCCTGTGCACTGGGGGATGATCTCAGGGTGTGCGCCGATCCCGTGTTGCCCTGTGCACTGGGGGATGATCTCAGGGTGTGCGCCGATCCCGTGTTGCCCTGTGCACTGGGGGATGATCTCAGGGTGTGCGCCGATCCCGTCAGAATTCCGTGCGTCCTGCCCCCGGCCCGGATCCTTCTGTCGCGCGCTCGGGAACAGTGGCAAGTGAGATCGCTTTGTGACTCGGCCGCGTCCGCGCAGGTGGTGTACGAGTGTTTGAGATCGGTACCCGCGTCGCGCCTGGCTGATCGCCGTTGAAAAGCGCGGCGTAGTACGTGGGGAAAAGCGCGGCGGGGGTGGTGGAGTGGTTGGGGGCCGCTCACCGGTGTCGCGTTGTGCGGGGTGGAAGGTCAAAAGCGCGGCGGGGGTGGTGGAGTGGTTGGGGGCCGCTCACCGGTAGCGCATCGTGCGGGGTGGTGGCGGGCGTTGGCCGGGTGTGGGTGACCGGGGGCGGGCCGGTGGAGCTCCGGGAGGGGGCAAAGCGGGTCATGGCGGGCGTGGAGGCGGGGCCGTGGTGGTGACGATCGGGGATTTTCCATGATCTGGGTGAGTTGGCACGCTGGGGGCGTGCGGATTCACCCAGATCAAGAAAGGCGCCACTCCCACCCCCTCGGGTGGGCCGCTTTTCGTGGTGGAAGGCCCGATTCGTCCCCGCACCCGGCCGGGGGCGACCCGTGACCGGACATCCCGCGGACCTTCGTACCCCGCACGGCGAGAGCCCCGCGCGAGGCGGCGGCGAGGAGCGGCCCCGAACCCTTCCACACCGCGGCGGACCCGTACCGATGGGCGGTCTGGGGCCACTCCACCACCCTCGGCGCGCTTTTGACCTTCGACCCCGCACGACGCGACACCGACGAGCGGCCCTGAACCACTCCACCACCCTCGCCGCGCTTTTCCCCACGGACGACGCCGCGCTTTTCCACTGTGACCGGCTTACCGGATTCGGATGCTCGTACACCACATCCGTGGACGCGACCTGTGGCTCTGATCACTATCCTCAAGGCATGAGGAAACTCCTCCTCCGAATCGATGACGATCTGCATCGGCGCATAATCCGAAGGGCCGGTCGCACCGGCCGTTCCGTCAACGCCACCGCCGTGGAGATCCTCGCTCGCGGTCTGTCCGATGAGGCGCGAGATGCCCGGGCGGAGCTTCGCGCACGTGCGCACCGGCTCGGCGTGCTCGCCGACCCTTCTCCCGCTTCCCCGGTGACCGAAGCCCACCGTGAGCGTGCACTTGCTGCCACCAGGGGAATCGGCCCTGTACTCGGCGACCTCTGGGCCGAGGGCCGCTGACCATCATGGCCGTCTACGCCGTGGGCGTTCGGAGGGGGGCCGAGGCTTTTCCGGTGCTGAACTGGGCCCAGACGGCGTGGCCGTGGGACTGGGTGCCTCGGCAGCCGACCTGGGAGGCCAGGGCGGTGACCAGGGGGAGTCCCCGGCCGCCCTCGCCGAGGAGGGCGGGATGGACGATGGCGGGGACGGAGCCCCGGCCGGAGTCGTAGACCGTCACCCGGGTGGCCTCGGGCCTGCGGACGACCTCGACGACGAACGTGCCGCACGGCCATCCGCTGGCGGTGTGGCGGACGGCGTTGGCGGCGAGCTCGGCGACGATCTGCTCCGCGTCCCGCTGAAAGGACGAGTCCGCCAGCAGGAACCTGACGAAGCGCCGGGCCTCGGGAACCTGGGCGGGCCGGCCGGGGAAGGTCCGTCGCCAGGTCATGCCGCCGGGGCGGAGCCGTACCATGGCGTCGATCAACTCCGGGGCCACGCCGTCGTGGGTAGCGGTCATGCGTGCTCTCCTGGTCTCCTGGTCGGCGGGAAATCGTCAGCAGAACAGTGGCCCGGCCCTCCCGCGCGGTAGCCCTCCGGGATACCGCCGGCGAGATACTCCGCGCACAGTGCCGTTGAACTGCGAGAACATCGCGCTCGACGGTCGAGGATCCCCACTTCCCCGCCCGGCTGTCATTCTCCGTGACCAGAGGCATACGATCCGTGTGTGTTCGGGGAAGGGAGTGCGGATGCCCGGAGAGGGATACCGGATCCTGCTGGGGTGCAGGCGGCGTAGTGAGGCGCTGCGGGCCTGCTGCCTCACGTTCGACCAGATCGCCGGGGTGTTCGCCCTCGATCACCAGGTCAGCCCGCTGCGGCTGTACCGCTACGCCCACGGTCGTACGGCGGGCGACGTGGTGGCGGCCTACAACGACCTCGATCCGGCGGGCACCGCCACCCTGCGGGCGGCGCGCTTCTACGACTACGAGGCCTGGCCGCAGGCCGGGCGGCGTCCCGGCGCCGGGGCGGTCACCATCTTCGCCCGCGTCTACCAGACCACCGCCCGACGCCTGGTCACCGACGAGGTCTACGCCTCATACGGGGTACGGGACCGGGACCTGATCGACCAGGTAGATCACCGTCACCTCGATGCGCACTACTGCCGCCAGGTGTCCGCACCGGCCATCCCGGGCACCAAGGGAACGAAGGCACTTTCCCCACTCGTTCCCGCGCCCGCGCCCGCCCGCTGTGCCGACCTGCTGCGCGCGGTCGGCGCAGAGGAGGCCGACGTGAAACGCCGCGAACTGCTCTTCGAACTGGCCCTGGTCCTGGGTGGGACGCCCGCCCTGGGGCTGCTCCGCCACCTCACCCCGCCGGAACGGGAACGCCTGGCCGCCGCCGCACGCCACCAGAACCCGATCGACGCGACCACCATCGACGTGCTGGAACGGCTCACCGCCCGGCTGTGGGCCATGGACGAGGCGTCCGGCCCCAGACAGGTTCTACCGGTCGCTGAGGCCAAGCGCGCGATGGTCGACGACCTCCTCAAACGGGGCTCCCTCACCCGGGCCCTGCGCGAGCGCCTACTGCGCGTCTACTGGAGCCTCAGCCACATGACGGGCTGGTGCCACTACGACCTGATGGACTACACGAGTGCCACACGTCGCTATCAGGAAGGGCTGGCTGCGGCTTACGAGCTGGGTACTCCTGCTCTCCTGGCTCATCTGCACGGGCTGATGGCTGACATGGCGATTTTTCACGGCAAGCCAACCATGGCCATAGATCATGCTTTCGCAGCCGAAGGGTGGGCCAAGAACAGTGGCAATGGTCTGCAGCAGGCCGCGACCTTCTCCATAGTCGCCAGGGTGCTCTCGAATACGCGACGTGACGGGGAAGGGCTTCGGATGCTCGACCGTGCTGTCAGATTGGCGGATAGCAGTCGGAACGGAGCGGAACTCCGGCACCTTTTCTGGCTTGAACCGGACCGCATCGCTCGCCATGCCGTGTTCTGCCTCATCAAGGCCGGGCAGTTCGACTGGGCGATAGTCGAAGTGGAGCAGAGGCTTGCGAAGATGGGGCCTGGTTCTGTCCGGGTCAAAAGCATCCTTCAGCTCGAATATGCGAGTGTACTGATCAAGAAGCAGGAGATTCCGGCGGCCGTCACCATGATTGACAAGGCTGCGCAGGCCGTCGTGGGGCACAGTTCCACTCGTCTGGTTCACTCCGTGCGACAGACTCGTGCTCGGCTCGCGCCGTGGGAGGGCAACAAGTACGTCCAGGACCTGGACGAACGGTTGCGTTCACTGGCCATCCTGGTCTGACGTGTTCCGGCACTTTTCCTGGGAAATGCTTGACCATCAGACATCATTGGAGCTGGGGATATTGGCCGGTATGAACGGAGAGTTCTGTGGCGCACTTTGCTTCCGCTGCTATTAGGTCGTGTCCATTCACGGGGTCTCGTGACCTGCGGCGCGACCTCGGTTTGATCGCCGGGACGTGATCCTCGATCATGCTGTCTTGTGTCCGACATCCCGCCCCCTACGGCCGAAGAGGCGTGGCGTGCTGCCAACGAGCAGCTGCGCCGGGTGGTGGAGCTCAAGGACGCCGAGATCGCGGTACTGAAGGTGCTGTTGGAGGAGGAGCGCGCGGCGCGCAGGCTTCTTGAGCTGCGGCTGGCCGAGCTGGAACGCCGGTTGGGGATGGACAGCTCGAACTCCTCCACACCGGAGTCGAAGGAGTCGATCGCGGCCAAGGCGCGTCGTAAGGCCGAGCGGCTGACCTCGCAGCGTGAGCGGTCGAAGGACCGCAAGCCCGGCGGGCAGAAGGGCCGCAAGGGGGTCGGGCTGACCCCGGCGCCGAAAGGCGAGCGGACGGAGAAGACGGCCGAGCCGCCGGCCGAGTGTTCCGGATGCGGCCATGACCTGGCCGGGGCACGTCAGGTCGGAGCCGATTGGGCGCAGGTGTGGGATATCCCGCCGATCACGGTGGAAAAGACGCATTGGCTGCTGCCGACGCCGGCGTGCTGCGGCTGTGGGACGACGACCCGCGCGGCTGCGCCGTTCGGCCAGGCGGGCAGCGTGGTGTACGGGCCGAACGTGAACGCAGCGGCGATCATGCTGCTGGCCTTGGGCAACGTCCCGGTCGAGCGGACCGCGATGCTGATGGAGGCGCTGCTCGGTACGCCGGTCTCGACCGGGTTCGTCGCCAAGGCCCATCACCGGTTCGCCGACAAGCCGGCCTGCGCCGGGTTCGATGAGGCGATGAAGGCCGCCCTGCAAGGCGAGGACGTCCTTTGCGTCGACGAGACGCCGGTCAACGTGCTGCGCAAGAACACCGACGAGAGCGGGCAGCCGCTGCCCGGCCAACCGCACATCGTCAGCGTGCGCACCCCCGACGAGCGGCTGGTCTGGCTGAAGCCGATCGGCGCCCGCTCCAAGGAAGCGATCAAGGCCCTGGGTGTCCTGGACGGGTACGCGGGCTACCTGGTCCGCGACGACTACAAAGGCTGGGCTCAGTTCGACGAGCAACTGGCCGGAGTGCAGCAATGCGGAGCGCACATGATCCGCCACCTGGCCGGGGTCCGTGACCTGCACCCCGTCGAGCAGGGCTGGGCCGAACGCGTCCGCACGATCCTGCTCCAAGCGCTGGCCGCGGTCGGTCAGGCCGCCGCCGACGACCGGGACCGCCTCGACGATGATCTGCTGGTCGGCCTGCGAGCCCGCTACGACCACGAGGTCAACTGGGGAGAGATCACCAACCGGCACCGAGACTGGCATGACGGCAACCATCCCGGCTACCGGCTGGCCCGCCGTTTGAAGGTCAAAGCCGAGCAGGTCTGGCCGTTCACCACGAACTTCACTGTCCCGTTCACCAACAATGCCTCCGAGCAGGCACTCAAGGAGCCGAAACGCCATCAAGCGGTCTCCGGCCACTGGCACACCATGGCCACCCTGAGCCGGTACTGCCGCGTGCGCTCCTACCTGGTCACCACCAAGGGCCACGGCATCCGCGCGATCGACGCCATTCACGCCGTCCTCGCTGGACACACCTGGCTACCCACGCCCATCGCCGCTTGACGCGGGCTCACCCCCGTGAATGGACACCCATTAGGGCTTGCAAAAATCAATACCTCATCCAACACTCAGTAAACATCAAGCACTCAATGGTGAGCGGCGGAAACGGATTAGTGGATGTCTATACAGGGTCTCTCGCCGTTCCGACTGGGCTAGATGACGGGGACATCTATCTGCGTCTGGAGCTTCACGAGTCGGAGCCGCCACTTGATCTTGAGGCTTGGGATGAGATCGTCGACGTCAGTTTCCACGCAGAGGAACCACTCTTTTTGGAACAGCTTTTCGGTGGCGGGGCAGAAGACTTTCCTCTACTGAATTCCAAAGGGCAGAGCGACTACAGAATCAGAGTATGTGCTCGAGGGCGAGATGAGGCTAATCGCACATTTGAATCGGTTGAGTTTCATGTAATTCAGGTTTGGTCAGATGGCGGTATCAATCGGTGGAAGCAAGTTCGGAGAGCATCTCGGCGAACACTTCGGCTGGCGTTCTGTAGTCAAGTATACGCCTCGGGCGAGTGTTGAGAGATTGAGACACGGAATTCAGAAAGGTGGGATCGTTTGAAATCTTTGTCCCTTTAGGAATGTACTCCCGAATGAGCCCGTTCGTGTTCTCGTTGGTTCCACGCTCCCACGGCGCATGCGGGTGAGCGAAATAGACATCGATATCAGTCTTGACCGATAGCGCGGCATGCCTGGCCATCTCCGAGCCCTGATCCCACGTAATCGACTTCATCAGCTGGGACGGAACATCCCGGACCGTGTCGATCAACGCATCGCAGACCGCCTCGGCCGTCCTGCCGAACGGCAGCGGGACAATAAGAGTGAACCGGCTCTTCCGCTCGACCAGCGTTCCAGCCGCACTTGCCCCCCTCGCGCCAACAATGAGATCCCCCTCCCAATGTCCGGGAATCTCACGACCTTCCACCTCGGCCGGACGCTCGTCGATGGAGCGCATCCCCACAATCCGGGCACCGGGCGAGCCCTGCCGCCCACGAGGTCTGCGGCGCTCGCGGCCCGACCGCAACTCGATACCGAGCCGGCTCAGCTCTCCCTTGGGCAACGCGTACATCCAGGTGTAAATCGCCTCATGAGACACCGTGTCCACCGTCTCCCCGAAACACCGGTCATACTTCAGCCGGCCCGCGATCTGATCAGGCGATCACCCATGCCGCAACCGCGACACCACCGCCCGCTTCAGGCAGGGGTCACCGTCCAGCTTCCGGTCTTTTGGGCGGCGCCTCCCCGCCTCGGCGCGTCTTTGCGCCGCGTGAGCACGATACGTTTCACGACCACCGTTACGGAGGATTTCCCGACATACCACCGACTCACTCCGGTCGATATGCCGCGCTATCTCCTTGTTCGAGAGACTGACGGCCAGGCATCGCGAGATTTCCTAGCGATCTTCCAACGTCAATGGACGTCGCTGTTCCCCCACGGACCACTCCTCAACGATCGGTCCGTCGAGGCTCCCAAAAGAAAAAGCTCAACGAGGGCCGGGTGCCTACTTCTCCCTGTAGGTCCCGAACTCATCGATTCTCCGAAAGGTCCGATTGCCTTCACCCCTTGGGATCAAGGCGCTATCAGCTTTTCCCGAGGGGACCGTCGCCTTCAGGCGACAGGGGAATCGGGAGCGGGAGGGCCGCCCAGGCCCGAGCGTGCGGTGACCTGTCAGGTCTGCGCATTCCGCGTCGCCTCTTTTCGACATTCGATACGGTGGGAACAGGAGTTCCAGTGAGGGTGGTGGTGTGATGCGCAGGTCCTACAAGTTCCTGTTGCGTCCCACCGCAGGGCATGCGATCGCGTTGACCGCCTGTTTGGACGATCACCGCGCCCTGTACAACGCCGCGCTGGAGCACCGCCGCACCGCCTACGCCAAGGCGGGGGTGAGTGTGAGGTACGGCGACCAGTCGGCGGAGTTGAAGGACATCCGCGCAGAGGACACCGGTGGGCAGGGCCGGTGGTCGTTCTCCTCTCAGCAGGCCACCCTGCGCCGCCTGGACAAGGCGTTTCAAGCTTTCTTCCGGCGTCTCAAGACGGGCGGGAAGGCGGGCTTCCCCCGCTTCAAGGGCAAGGGATGGTTCGACACCGTCGAGTGGCCCAGGGACGGTGACGGCTGCGGCTGGGACTCCCAGCCCGAACACCCCAGCGCCACCTACGTCCGCCTGCAAGGTGTCGGCCACGTCCGGGTGCACCGGCACCGGCCAGTACGCGGCACAGTGAAGACGATCAGTGTCAAGCGGGAGGGGTCGCGCTGGTATGTGATCCTGTCGTGTGACGACGTGCCTGCCGAGCCGTTGCCCGCGACCGGGAAGGCGGTGGGCATCGACCTGGGGGTGGCGTCGCTGGTCACCACCAGCGACGGCGACCTTTTGGACAACCCGCGGCACCTGGCCGTCTCCGCCGGTCGGCTCGCCAGGGCACAGCGGGACCTGGCACGTAAGAAGCGCGGCTCGACGCGACGCCGCAAGCAGGTGGCCCGCGTCGCCGCATTGCACGCCCAGGTGCGCCGCAGGCGTCTGGACGGGGCGCACAAAGCCGCACTGACCTTGGTCGGCGGCTATGACGTGATCGCCCACGAGGACCTGCGTGTCACGAACATGACCAGGCGCGCCGCCCCGAGGCCCGATGGCGAGGGTGGGTATCTGCCCAACGGCGGTGCGGCGAAGTCGGGTCTGAACCGCAGCATCCTGGACGCGGGGTGGGGGGTGTTCCTGACGATTCTGTCGTACAAGGCTGAAAGCGCCGGTCGAGAGCTGATCGCGGTGAATCCCGCCAATACCTCCCGCACCTGCTCGCGGTGCGGGCATTGCACGAAGGAGAATCGCCGTACCCAGGCCGAGTTCGCGTGTAGGGCATGCGGGCACGGCGCGCACGCCGATGTGAACGCGGCGATCAACATCCTGAGGGCAGGGCTTGCCCTTCGTGAGGCTGCGCGAGCGGCTTAGCGAGAAGCCGCTCTCTTCAGGGAGCGGAGGAGTCACATCGAAAGTCTCCTACCGAAGGCAATCCCCAATTTTACCTTAGACATCGGGATTGCCGTCAGATAGGAGTTTGATCGGCAGGGGGGTCGCGGAAGTGGTGTGGGGGACCGGAGGTGAGTGACCAGCGGCTATCCGCCTAAAGTCGGTCTTATGTCCTCTCCCTCTTCTCGCCTGCTGCTGCGCAACGCGCGGATCGGTTCCGGTGGTCCGCTGCGCCATGTCCTGATCGTCGACGGCCGGGTCGCGGAGGTGGCCGCCGAGCCTCCTGCCTGCGACGAGTTGGTGGACGTCGGGGGCGCCACCCTGCTGCCGGGGCTGTGGGACGCGCACGTGCACTCCGTGCAGTGGGCGCAGGCCCGGCGCAGGATCGACCTGACCTCGGCGCGGTCGGCGCGGGAGGCGGTCGATCTCGTCGCTCCGCGGGCGGGTACGTCCGGGTTCACGGTCGGTTACGGGTTTCGCGACGGGCTGTGGCCGGACACGCCGGACAAGTCGCTGCTGGAGGCGGCGGCGCCCGGCAGCCCGATCGTCTTGGTGAGCAACGACCTGCATACCGCCTGGTTCAGCCCGGCCGCGCTGGCGGCGATCGGCAGGGGGGACCACCCGACGGGGGTGCTGCGCGAGCGCGACTGCTACGACGCGATGGCCCAGATGCCGCCGCCACCGGAGGAGGAGCTGGACCGCTGGGTGGCCGAGGCCGCCACCGCCGCCGCGGCCAGGGGCGTCGTCGGCCTGCTGGACTTCGAGTTCGCCGACAACGTCACCGACTGGACCCGGCGAATCTCGCGGGGGCGCCTCGACGTCCGGGTCAGCTGCTCGATCCCGGTGAACCGGCTCGAAGAGGCGATCGAGCGAGGGTTGCGCACCGGGGAGCCGGTCGCGGGCTCGGGGGGCCTGCTGGAGGTCGGGCCGGTGAAGACGTTCGTGGACGGCTCGCTGAACACCAGGACCGCCTACTGCGCGGACCCGTACCCCGGCGGCGACGCGCGCGGGCTGCTGGAGACACCGCCCGATGAGCTGTACGGCGTGATGGCCCTGGCCGCCGGGCACGGGATCGACCCGGCGGTGCACGCCATCGGCGATCTGGCGGTGGGCATCGCGCTGGACGCCTTCGAGCGGGTCGGCTGCCCGGGGAGGATCGAGCACGCGCAACTGGTCCGCCCGGAGGACTTCGGGAGGTTCGCCAGGCCCGGTCTGGTCGCGGGCGTGCAGCCCGCCCATGCGCCCGACGACCGGGAGGTGGCCGACCTGCACTGGCGGGGGCGTACCGGGCGGGCCTTCGCCTACGCCGACCTGCTGGCGGCAGGGGCGAGGCTGGAGCTGGGCTCCGACGCTCCGGTGGCGCCGCTCGACCCGTGGGACGGGATCGCCTCCGCCGTGGCCAGGACCGACGACGAGCGGCCGCCGTGGCACCCGGAGCAGGCGATCTCGCTGTCGGCGGCGCTGGCGGCGGCCGGCCGGGGCCGCGCCGGAGTGCGCCCCGGCGACCCCGCCGACCTGGTGATCACCGAGTACGACCCGGTGGGGCTGGACGGGGACGGTCTCCGTCGGATGCCGATCCTCGGCACCCTGCTCGGGGGCCGCTGGACCCACCGCCGCGCCATTTGACCCAGCAGAACGGGTGCGGTGGTGGTCCGCCCGACCCGCCCGGCCGGATCTACCGCCGTGCCGCCCGGTCTACCCGACTCGTCCGTCTGGACTCGCCGGCCGATCCAGCCGGCCGGGCTCGGTGGTGGTCCGTCCGGTATGCCGTTCCATGTCCGGTGCCTCCAGCGACCGGTGCCGTACCGCCGACGGGCCGACCGTCTGGGCGGGCGCCGACGTCTGGTAGGACAGGCGGGTGACCCACGCCAACCCCTCACCGGATGACGACGCCCTCCTGCCGCTCGACGCCGTACGCGAGCGGCCCGCGCCCGGCCGGGCCGCGAGGGCGCGGGCCGGGGCCGTCGGAGCGGCGGGGGTGACCAGGGCCTCCGGAGTGGCCGAGCAGGTCAGGGGGGTGCCGGAGCCGGCCGCGGAGCTGCCGGTCGCGCGGGTCGTCGTCGACACCCCGTTGCCGCACCTCGACCGGCTGTTCGACTACCTCGTCCCCGCCCCCCTGGACGCCGCCGCGGTGCCGGGGTGCCGGGTCCGGATCAGGTTCGCGGGCAAGCTCGTCGACGGCTTCCTGCTGGAACGGGTGGAGAGCACCGAGCACCAGGGCAAGCTGACCCGCCTGGAGAGGGTCGTCTCCGCCGAGCCCGTGCTCACCCCGGAGATCGCCGCGCTGGCCCGTGTCGTGGCCGACCACTACGCCGGGACCATGGCCGACGTGCTGCGCCTGGCCGTCCCGCCCCGCCACGCCAGGGTCGAGGCGGAGGCCGCCTCCGCCGATCCCGCTTCCGAGACCGGTAGGGACTCGCGGGAAGGGAGCGACGAGGCTGAGGCCCCCGGAGAGCCCGGAACCGAACAGACGGCAGGAGAGCCGGAGACAGGAGAAGCGGGGCTGAGGCAGACGGAACCGGGAGGGGAACACGGGCCGGGTGAGGAGCAGGGGAGTGTGCCGGAGCCGGGACGAAGAGGCGAGAGCGGACCGGGTGAGGGCACAGGGGCCGTGCCGGGGCGGGAACAGCGAGGCGAGAGCGGACCGGGCGAGCATCCGGGGGGCGAGCCGGAGCGGGAACCGGGGCCGTGGGCGGACTACCGGGAGGGGGAGGCGTTCCTGGCGGCTCTGGCGAAGGGCGGCTCTCCCCGCGCCGTGTGGACCGCCCTGCCGGGCACCGACCAGGACGGGCCCGGGTGGCCGCGGGCGGTCGCGGTTGCCGTACGGGAGACCCTGCACGGTGGCAGGGGAGCCCTCGTGGTGCTTCCCGACGGCAAGGACGTGGCCCTGGCCGACGCGGCGCTGAGCGCCGTCCTGGGACCCGGTGCGCATGTGGCGCTGACGGCGGACCTCGGGCCCGCGGAGCGCTACCGGCGGTGGCTGCGCCTGTCCAGGGGCCAGGTCCGGGTCGCCGTCGGTACCAGGGGGGCGGCGTTCGCCCCGGTCGCCGATCTCGGGCTGGCGGTGATCTGGGACGACGGCGACGATCTGCACTCCGAGCGGCTCGCCCCCTACCCGCACGCCAGGGAGGTCCTCGCCCTGCGTGCCCACCGGGCGCGCGCGGGCCTGCTCGTCGGTGGGTACGCCCGCACGGCGGAGGCCACCCAGCTCATCGCCACGGGCTGGGCGGGCCCCATCGTCGCGGCCCGCCAGACGGTCAGGGCCAGGGCGCCGAGAGTCCGTCCGGCGGGGGAGGACCCGGAGCTGGCCAGGGACGAGGCGGCCAGGGCCGCCCGGCTGCCCAGTCTCGCCTGGCGGATCCTGCGCACGGGGTTGGAGAGCGGTCCGGTGCTGGTGCAGGTTCCCCGGCGGGGCTACCTGCCCGCGCTGGCCTGCCAGGGCTGCCGGGCACCCGCCCGCTGCGGGCACTGTGGCGGGCCCTTCGCGCTACGCGGTGGCCACGTGGCCCCGTACTGCCGCTGGTGCGGCCGGATCGCGGGCGAGTGGCGCTGCCCCTCCTGCGGTGGGGTGCGGGTGCGGGCCCAGGTGGTCGGTGCCCGCCGCACCGCCGAGGAACTGGGGCGGGCCTTCCCCTCCGTACGGGTCAAGACGTCGGGCAAGGACGGGGTGCTGGCCACGGTCGGCGCGGCCCGGGCACTGGTGGTGGCCACCCCGGGGGCCGAGCCGGTGCCCGAGGGCGGATACGCGGCGGCGGTGCTGCTGGACGGCTGGGCGCTGCTCGGCAGGCCGGACCTGCGCGCCGCCGAGGAGACGCTGCGCCGGTGGATGAACGCGGCGGCGCTGCTGCGGCCCTCGGCCGAACTGGTCGTGCTGGCCGATTCCTCGTTGCCCGTCGTGCAGGCGCTGCTGCGCTGGGATCCGGTGACACATGCCGAGAGAGAACTGGCCGACAGGACAGAACTCGGTTTCCCCCCGGCGGTGAAAATGGCGACGCTCACCGGATCTCCCTCGGGGGTCAGGGAAATGCTCGGTGAGATGGCGCTGCCGCCGGAGGCGCAGGTGCTCGGCCCGGTCCCCGTGGCCTCGCCCAGGGGCGACCAAGTGCGGGAACGTGCCATGGTGCGGATCAGCCGAGGTTCCGGATCCGCGCTGGCAGCGGCTCTGAAAGGGGCCGTGGGGGTGCGCTCCGCACGCAAGGCCGCGGAGGTGGTCAAGGTGTGCATTGACCCGCTAGATGTGATTTGAGTTGTTTCCCCGATTCGCGGTGCTGGCAGTAAGCCGTTAATTTTCCCCTGTGTCGATCGAATGGGTGAATCGGGCCGTAGACGACCTGCGCGCGTGGGGGCGTGCGCGCGGCCTGGACGTTGACGTGGACGAGGTGCGGCTGCTCTGCGACTACGCGAGTGACTATCTGGACGTGAACGAGCTGGGTGACTTCACCCCGGTCGCCTTCGAGGAGTTGCTGCTCAACATCTATCCACGCAAGGTCATCGCCCCACCGGAGAGCGCCCCCGAGACCGTCGCCGCCGCACGCACCCTGGTCGACTTCCTGCTCTCGACCGAGGAGATCGGCGGCAAGATGGCCGTCCGGATGAGGAACGTCCTCGACCGGATCGAGCCCGAGATGCCCATCGCCCTCGCCGACACCTCCAGGTTCGGCATGGCCAAGAGCCTCTTCAGCGCGATGGGCGCCGACTCGCTGGAGCGACTGGATCGAGACACCGAGAGCGTGGTCGTCTCCGTCTCGGCGGTGCGGGAGGAGCCCGCCGTCGAGCACTGCGACTGCCCCGGCTGCTCGCCGCTTCCCCCGGTACGCCTGGCACCCCGCGAGACGCTCGTCCAGAGCGCTCTGCGGGTGCCGCTGCTGACCGACGCGCGCAGGCTGGTCCAGTGGATGCTCGCGGGAGGGCGCACCCTGACCGTCAAGGGCAGGCTCAGGGTCCGCGACGCCACCGAGGCGATCGCCCAGCTCTCGGTGACCGACCCCGGTCTGCTCTGGGAGCTCGCGATCCACACCGGCCTGGTCACCGTCGAGGGCACCGCCATCTTCGACGGCGAGGACTTCGACCCGCTCGACATCTGGGCCGCGACCGTCGAGTTCGTCGTCGAGAAGGAGACCGGCGGTGCCGTGACGGGCGAGGCCTCCCTCGACGAGGAGCTTTACGGCCTGTGCGACATGCTCTACCGCCTCCAGGCACCCGTGCCGATCCCCCTGGTCAGGGACTACCTGAACGAGATCGGCCTGGTCGAGGAGGGGGAGATCGACATCCCCGAGGTCGTGCGGCGGCTCGCGTACTGCGGGATGGCCGAGCCGGGCGACGAGCTCCTGGAGCTCACCCCGCTGGCCCTGTGGGGGTTGCACAGGCTCTACACCGACCTGGGCATCGAGGCGCCGCAGGCGGCCGACCTGGCCTTCGCCGACGCGCCCGAGCTCATCGAGGGGCTGCTGTCGGGGATGCCCGACGAGATGGCCGAGGCCGACATAGAGGGCTGGCTGCGGCACCGGAGCCCGGCGCAGGCGGTCACCGAGCTGCTCGGCTCCGTCTCGGGCGCGCCCTCGGTCGCCAGGGGCGTCGCGGTGACGATCGTCGACCGACTCGGCCCCGACGCCGAGGAGGCGGTGCGCGCCTTCCTGGAGGAGCCGGAGCTGCGCCCGCACGCCATCCACTGGCTGAGCGCGCGCGGCCTGGCGGCCCCCGCGCTCACCTCGGAGGAGGTGCTCTGGATGAGCGTGGACATGCTCGTCCTGGCCATGCCCTCCGCCGAGGAGGATCCGGAGACGTTCGCCGAGAACATGTCCGCCTCCGGCCCGCCGCAGAGCGTGATCGAGGAGATGTGGCGGGTCGACCATCCCGAGGTCGTCGAGGTCCTTGAGCTGCTCGGACGCTCCCTGAGAGACCACAACGCGGCCAAGGCGGCGCGCAAGGCGGCCTTCAAGGCGCGTTCCCGCGCCATCGGCTGAGCCGTGTATGCGTGAGGCGCGAGTGCAGTAAGTTTCACGGGTGGCAAAGAGCGGGAACAGTGGGAACGTCTTCGACATCGGCGAGCTGCGCAGGCTGGTCGATGAGCTGGGAACGGCACCCCGCGAGCTGCGAACAGCCGTTCTGGAGGAGTCGGTCACCGCTTCGGGCCGTGACTGCCCCCCGCGCGGTGACGCGCTGAGCTTCCCGCCGGTCGACCTCTCCCCGGACGCCGAGCTGGCCGCGTCCGTGCCGCCGGTGCCGCTGGTGCTCGACGCCCAGCGGCTGGCCGCCTGGACCGGCACCCGCGCGGTGACCCCCGAGGGACTGCTGCCCGACCCGTTCGCGCCGTGCGCCGAGCTTGGCCTGCCGGGCCCGGCGCGGCTGCACCTGCTCTGGGTGGTCGCGGTCAACACCGGCATGCTGCGCATCTCCCGCGGCCGGGTGGCCCCCGGCCCGCTGACGCTCTCCGCCGACCTGCCGTACCGGGCCGTACTGGGGTTCTGGGACGGCGTGGTCATGGACATCCTCGACCGTGCGGACGACGACCTGACCGGGTCTCCCGTGATCGACGATCACCTGGCCGAGATGCTCGCCACGCTGTACGCCGTGCGCGAAGGGCTGTCCACCGCGACCCTGGTCAAGGGCATCCTGCAGTCGCACCGGGTGGCCTGCGGGGCCGGTCCGGCGGAGATGAGGACGCTGACCGGCACGCTGCCCGCCCAGCTGGAGTCGGCACTGTCGCTCCTGGGCTACTGCGGGCTGGTCGAGACCTCGCGGGCGGGCAGGCCCCGGCTGACCCCGCTCGGCATGTGGGCCGTCCGCCAGGATCTCATCAGGGAGGGCCACGACGCGCCGACGGGTGCCGAGGTCGCCGTCTTCGCCGACCTCGGCGCGCCCGAGCTGGTCGAGGAGATCATGAAGGGTTCCGCCGCACCCAGCGCCGTCACCATGTGGCTGGAGTCCCGCCATCCCGAGGCCGCCGCGCGCGAGCTGGTCAAGGTCGCCGCCTCGGGCACGGCAGGCCGGCGCGGTGTCGCGGGCGCGATCCTGGAGGAGCTCGGCCCCGAGGCCGAGGCCCCGCTCAGGGAGGCGCTCTCCGAGCCCGCCATGTGGCGCTACGCCGCCTCCTGGCTGCACATCCGCGACCTGTCCGCGCCCGCGCTCACCCCCGCCGACAACACCTGGCTCGCGGTCGACTCGCTCGCCTCGCTGCTTGAGCGGGGCGAGGCCTCCGAGGCGATCTGCGAGTTCGACGCGCTCGAACCCGGCGAGGACCTGGTACGCGTGGTCGAGGAGATGGCCCTGGTGGACCACCCCGACACGTTCGCGGTCCTCGACCTGCTGGGCTCCCGGCACGGCACCGCCGCGGTGGCCAAGTCCGCACGCAAGGCCGCCATGAAGGCCCGCTCCCGCTGACCCCCGCCCGCCGGGGCCGGAAGAAGGCCCGGGGGAGGCGGCGGGCGCCCTTAGACTGGGGCGATCCCCTGAAGCGTGAGGAGACCCCTGTTGGCCATTCAGTCGATCCGCCTTTTCGGCGACCCGGTGCTGAGCACTCCGGCCGATCCGGTCAAGGACTTCGACAAGGAGCTGCGCAAGCTCGTCAAGGACCTCACCGACACGATGATGGACGCGCCGGGAGCCGGGCTGGCGGCACCCCAGATCGGGGTCGGACTGCGGGTCTTCACCTACTACGTGGACGACCGGCTCGGGCACCTGATCAACCCCAATCTCGACCTGTCGGACGAGAAGGACGAGGAGGGCGAGGAGGGCTGCCTGTCCTTCCCCGGCCTGTCCTTCCCCACGCCCAGGGCGCTGCGGGCCGTGGCGACCGGTTTCAACATGCACGGCGAGCCGGTGACCCTGGAGGGCACCGATCTGATGGCCCGCTGCTTCCAGCACGAGACCGATCACCTCGACGGCGTGCTGTTCATCGACCGGATGGACGTCAAACAGCGCAAACTCGCCATGAAGGCGATCCGCGAGGCCGACTGGAGCGGTCTGTCGGCCCCCGCGGTCAAGTTCTCCCCGCACGCCACCCAAGGGAAGGCTCTGTAGGAACTTGCGCCTGGTCTTCGCCGGAACCCCGGACACAGCTCTGCCCGCGCTGCGGGCTCTGATCGACTCGCCCCGCCACGACGTCGTCGCCGTCGTCACCCGGCCGGACGCCCAGTCGGGCAGGGGCCGCAGGGTCCACCCGAGCCCGGTCGCCGAGCTCGCCGAGGAGGCGGGCATCGAGGTGCTCAGGCCGCAGAAGGCGGGTGACCCGGCCTTCCTCGACCGGCTCGCCGAGCTCTCCCCCGACTGCTGCCCGGTGGTCGCCTACGGTGCGCTCCTGCCCCAGGCCGCCCTGGACATCCCCCGGCACGGCTGGGTCAACCTGCACTTCTCGCTGCTGCCTGCCTGGCGCGGCGCGGCACCGGTGCAGCATGCCGTGCTCCACGGTGACGCGATCACCGGCGCGGCCACCTTCCGGATCGTCAAGGAGCTGGACGCGGGCCCGGTCTACGGCGTGGTCACCGAGGAGATCCGCCCCGCCGACACCAGCGGGGAGCTGCTCGCCAGGCTCGCCGAGTCCGGTGCGGGGCTGCTGGCGGCCACCCTCGACGGGATCGAGGACGGCAAGCTGGAGGCCGTGCCGCAGCCCGCGGAGGGGGTGAGCCTCGCCCCGAAGATCAGCGTCGACGACGCCAGGGTCGACTGGTCCGCGCCCGCCATGCGCGTCGACCGGCTGGTCCGTGCCTGTACCCCCGCCCCGGGCGCGTGGACCGAGTTCCGCGGCCTGCGGGTCAAGCTCGGCCCCCTGCGGCCGGTTCCCGACGCCTCGGGCTTGGCCCCCGGCCAGATCGCGGTGTCCAAGAACTCCGTCCTGGTCGGCACCGCCACCTACCCGGTCGAGCTGGGCGAGGTGCAGCCGCAGGGCAAGCGGGCGATGGGGGCGGGGGAGTGGGCCCGCGGCGTGCGGCCCACGGACGAGGATCGGCTGGCTTAGAGATCATGAGCAGTGGTGGTGACGGCCGTAACGCCGCACGCGGCGGGCGTGGTCAGGGTGCCGCCCCGCGCGGCCAGGGTGCCGCCCCGCGCGGCCAGGGGTCCGGCGGGCGTGGTCAGGACGCGGCTTCGCGCGGGCAGGGGTCCGGCGGGCGTGGTCAGGACGCGGCTTCGCGCGGGCAGGGGTCCGGCGGGCGTGGTCAGGACGCGGCTTCGCGCGGGCAGGGGTCCGGCGGGAAGCGAGAGGGGTCCGGCGGGAACCGAGGCGGAGGCGGCGGAGACGGACGCCCGGCCAGGGCCGGGCGTCCGCCCAAGCCGGTCCGCGACGAGGCCCGCAACGCCGCCTACGACCTGATGCGTGCCGTCGACGAGCGGGACGCCTATGCCAACCTGCTGATGCCCGCGCTGCTGCGCGAGCGCCGCCTGTCGGGGCGCGACGCGGGGCTGGCCACCGAGCTGGCCTACGGCACCCTGCGTGGCCTCGGCACCTACGACGAGATCATCGCCGCCTGCAGCGACCGGGCGCCGGAGGACGTCGACCCGCCGCTGCTCGACGCCGTACGGCTGGGCGTGCACCAGCTGCTCAAGACGCGGATCCCCCCGCACGCCGCCGTCGGCACCACGGTCGATCTGGTGCGGCTGCGCGTGGGCATCGGCGCCTCGAAGTACGCCAACGCGGTGCTGCGCAAGGTCTCCACCCGGTCCCTGGAGCAGTGGGTCCCGATCGTGGCGCCCGACCCCGCCGACGACCCCGTCGGCCATCTGGCGGTGGCCCACAGCCATCCGAGGTGGATTGTCGAGGCGCTGCGCGACGCCGTGGGCGGCGACTTCGACGAGACGGCGGCCCTGCTCGCCGCCGACAACGAGCGTCCCCGGGTGACCCTGGTCGCCCGTCCAGGCCGCTCTTCGGTCGCGGAGCTCCTCGACGCGGGTGCCGAGCCCGCCGGATACTCCCCGTACGCGGCCTACCTGCCCGAGGGTGACCCCGGCGCGATCCTCGCCGTGGCCGAGTCGCGCGCCGCCGTCCAGGACGAGGCCAGCCAGCTCGTCGCGCTGGCCCTGACCCGGGTCCCGGTGGACGGCGCCGACTCGCGCTGGCTCGACCTGTGCGCGGGCCCCGGCGGCAAGGCCGGCCTGCTCGACGCCATCGCGACCCACGGCGACGAGGCGGGTCTCGCGGTGAGCGCCGGGCCGGCGGCCTTCCCCGGCGGGGCGCACCTGCTCGCCGCCGAGCTGCAGTACCACCGGGCGCGGCTGGTGTGGCAGACGACCCGGCAGGCCGCGGTGATCACTGCGAACGGCACCGTGCCCGCCTGGCGGCCCGGAGTCTTCGACCGGGTCATGCTGGATGCCCCCTGCACCGGCCTGGGCGCGCTGCGCCGCCGCCCCGAGGCCCGCTGGCGCCGCGATCCCCGGAACCTTCCCGAGCTGGGCAGGCTCCAGCGCGACCTGCTCGCCTCGGCGATCGAGGCGGTCCGTCCCGGTGGCGTCATCGCGTACGTGACCTGCTCGCCGCACCTGGCCGAGACCGACGTCGTGGTCGGCGACGCCCTGCGCCGCCGTGACGACGTCGAGGTGCTGGACGCCCGCGCCTACCTCCCCGAGGTCGAGGGGCTGGGCGAGGGGCCGTACGCGCGGTTCTGGCCGCATCGGCACGGCACCGACGCCATGTTCCTGGCCCTGCTGCGCCGCCGCTGAGCGGCCCTCGGGGGCGCGGCGTCGCAGGGAATATCGCCGCAGGTCAGGGCATATATGGATGCCGCACGTCGTTCGACTGGGCATAACTGCTTCCAAAGGGACGCGGGGGTGTCGAAATGTGCGGAATCTGCGGATGGGTGGACTTCGAGGGCGATCTCCGGCAGTCATCGGACATCGCGAAGGCCATGACCGACACCATGGCCTGCCGAGGGCCCGACGACGAGGGGATCTGGCTCGCCCCGCACGTCGCGATAGGTCATCGGCGCCTGGCCGTCATCGACATCGAGGGCGGCCGCCAGCCGATGGTCGTCGCGGAGGAGGGGCTACCGCTCGCCGTCCTCACCTACAGCGGCGAGATCTACAACTTCGTCGAGTTACGCGCCGAGCTGGCCGCCCACGGCCACCGCTTCCAGACCCGGAGCGACACCGAGGTCGTGCTGCGGGCCTACCTCGAATGGGGTGAGGACCTCGCCGACCGGCTGAACGGCATGTTCGCCTTCGCGATCTGGGACACCCGCCGTGAGGAGCTGCTGCTCGTCCGTGACCGGATGGGGATCAAGCCGCTGTACTACCGTCCCACCGCGCAGGGCGTGCTGTTCGGCTCCGAGCCCAAGGCGATCCTCGCCAACCCGCTCGCCGGAACGCCTACGGTCGACGCCGACGGGCTGCGCGAGCTGGTCGCCTTCGTCAAGACCCCCGAACACGCCGTCTACCAGGGCATGTACGAGGTCCGCCCAGGCCAGGTCGTCCGGGTGAACCGCGACTTCCTGTGCCGGCGCCGCTACTGGCAGCTGAACTCCCACGAGCACGTCGACGACCTCGCCACCACGGTCGCGGGCGTACGCGACCTGCTGGACGACATCGTCGGCCGCCAGCTCGTCGCCGACGTGCCACTCTGCGCCCTGCTCTCCGGCGGCCTCGACTCCAGCGCCGTCACGGCACTCGCCGCGCTGGGGCGCAGGGAGCGGGGGGAGGGGAGGATCCGATCGTTCTCCGTTGACTTCGCCGGATACGTCGAGAATTTCCAGCCCGACGAGATGCGCGACACCCCCGATACGCCGTACGCGCACGAGGTCGTGCGGCACGTCGACGCCGACCACACCGACATCGTCCTGGACGCAGCCGACCTCATGGACCCGGTGGTGCGCGGCGCGGTCCTGCGGGCACGTGATCTGCCGATCGGCATCGGTGACATGGACACCTCCCTCTACCTGCTGTTCCGCGCCATCCGGGGCCGCTCCACCGTGGTGCTGTCCGGTGAGTCGGCCGACGAGGTCTTCGGCGGCTACCGGTGGTTCCACGATCCGGAGGCGGTCGCCGCCGACACCTTCCCGTGGCTTGTCTCCCCGGGGATGGCGCGGTTCGACGGGGTGGGGTCGCTTCTCGACGAGGACCTGATGCGCAAGCTGGACATCCCCGCCTACCGTGCGGACAGCTACCGGCACGCGCTGGACGAGGTGCCCCGGCTGCCGGGTGAGGAGGGGCTGGAACGGCGGATGCGGGAGATCTCCTACCTGCACCTCACCCGGTTCGTGCAGATCCTGCTGGACCGCAAGGACCGGATGAGCATGGCCGTCGGGCTGGAGGTCCGGGTGCCGTTCTGCGACCACCGGCTGGTGGAGTACGTCTTCAACGCCCCCTGGTCGATGAAGACCTTCGACGGACGGGAGAAGAGCCTGCTCCGCGCCGCCACGGCGGACATCCTGCCGTCCTCGGTCGTCCACCGCCGCAAGAGCCCCTACCCCTCGACGCAGGACCCCTCCTACGCCGAGGCGGTCCGCGCGGAGGCGGCCCGGCTGCTCGGCCACCGGGACTTCGCCGCCGCGCCGCTGATCGACAGGGAGAAGGTACGGGCGGTGATCGACCGGCCGGAGGCGAACGGCGGTCCTGCGGGAGGCCGGGCGGAGCTGGAGGGCCTTCTCCAGTTCAACGCCTGGCTGGAGAGGTACCACGTCCGGGTCGACATCTGACGGTGAGGATGACGCTGAGGATGTAGGTGAGCGCCTCCAGGCGGGGTCTGCCCCGACCTCTGACCGACCTCCGGTCCCGGCTCCTGGAGAGGAGAGCGCGACGGGTGCCCTCTCCCGTCGCGCTCCTGAGTCCTCAGCGGGGTACGTAGAAGAGCTTCACCCCGTCCCGGCCCGTGGAGCTGCTCCTTGCCAGGTCGGTCGTGATCTGACCGTAGAGATCCATCACACTGGCGGCGTGGCCGTCAACGTAGCGGCGCCAGACCAGCAGGTGGTCCTCGTCGTACCACCGGATCGGATACCGCAGGTCCGCCTCGATCCGGGCGAGCAGCGTTCCGGTGGTGGCGTCGCGCACGCAGAGGTCCTCGGGGCGGTCCGGGCACCATCCCACCAGCCGTCGCCTGCTGGGGGAGTACGGGTCGAGGATCTCGTCGTCCGGCTTGCCCTGTCCTGACAGGGTGGACAGGACGGTGCCGCCGGTGCCGTACGTGCGCAGCGCGAAGGAGGCGTAGATCCTCTCGCCGTCCGGCAGGGAGTCGAAATCGCCGATGCCGAAGTGGCTGCTCGCCCCTGACTCGTCGGCGCTCCACCGGTACGGGTACTCGTAGGTGTCCTCGTCCTTCTCGGTGGAGGTGATCTCGAACGTTCCCCGTGCCGGGTCCACGACGACGAACCCGATCGAGACGCTGTAGTCCTCATGGTTGCGCCACAGGGTCAGCAGCAGGCGTCCGCCCGAGGACCATACGGGGGTGTTGTTCACCAGTGGGGCCTTCACCGTGGTGATACGCCGGATCCTCCCGCTGTGCCGGTCAAGGAGGACGACGCCGTCATGGCCGTCGACGTAGTCCTTGAAATCAGCCGCCGCCCACCGGCCGTCCGGGGAGACCGCCTTCATGCGCTCGCGTCCCGGGGTGAACCCTTCGCCGTCCCTGAGATAGGTCGGGCCCCGCTCGTCGACGTTGTAGGCGGAGAGCGTGACCGGGGCTTCGGGGTCGTCGTGGATCTGGAACCGTGTTCCCGGCAGCCGGCTTGTCCGGCCTGACGGCGGCTCGCCGTCCGCCGCCACGGGGGACCAACTGGCCGGCACCGCCCATCTCAGTGAGCCAAGCCGTTCGGCCACGGCGCGGGCGACGGGGACCAGCCTGTCGCGCACGGTGAGGTAGGGCGATCGGATCCGGGCCAGGTCACGGCCGGCGCGCACGATGACCGCCCGCCCTCCGTGCACGCCCACCACCCGAGCCTCGTCACCCACCCCGAAGACGGGCTCGCCCTCGTCGGCCGCGCCGAGGCCGGCCAGTACGCGGGCCGCCCCGGCCTCGGTGGGCAGGCGCCAGAACTCGGCGGTCATCGGCTCTCCGCCCGCTTCGCGGAACTCGCACGTGGTGAACGAGGGGACCGCTCGCCTCCGGTGCCGTGCCTCGCCGAGCACGGTGAACCCGGCGGTGCGGAGCAGGTCGCACAGCTCGGCTCCGGGCACCGCGACCGGCTCGGCCGCCGGAGCGGCGCCGGTGAGCCGGTCGGGGACGCGCAGCGCGGTGATCCGCAGGCGCGAAGGGCGGGCGGCCGATCGCACCGTCTGGAGGACGTAGAGCCGGTCGCCGTCGGCGTCGAACGGTTGGCCCGCCGTCGGGACCGGCATCCGCCGCAGGTCTCCCGTCGAGGGCTGGATCACGTCCAGGATCCGGCCCAGGTCGTCGCCGGACGGCGTGGCGTAGACCGTTGCGCCGACTCCGGCGAGCCAGTCGTAGCGCGGACCGTTCCGCTGGACCCTTGTCCACTCGGCCGAGCCGTCGGCGGGGTCGATCCCCTCGACGGTCGAGGCGCCGTCCTGGTCGCGGGTCACCACGATCCGTCCGCCGATGTGCACGGCCGCGCATCCGTCCCAGCATCCCACGCGCTCGGCGATCACCTGCCCCGTCACGGCGTCGTGGATCAGCAGGTTCTCAGGGCGGGAGACGACCACGACTCCGCCCCGGACGTACAGCTTGAAGAAGCTGGTGAGTCCTGTGCTCCACCGCTCGGTGCCGTCGTCCGGGTCAAGGGCGATGACCCGGATGCTCTTCTCACAGAGGGCGACGATCGCCGTGGTCCGCGCGCCCGAGCTCGCCGTGTGGATCCGGCCGCAGGACGGGGGGAGCCGGAAGGCCCAACGGGTCCGCCCGGTCTCGGGAGCCAGCCCGAGCAGGGTCCGCGCGGCCGCGTCCCAGGCGAGCCCGACGGGCGGGGTCTCCTCCGCCTCGGTCCAGGTGGACAACGGGCTGCCGAGGTCGAGCCGTTCCCTGCTCCAGAGTGGCGTGCCGGTGGCGCGGGAGAGCCCGGTCAGGGCGACGACGTCTCCGGACGGCGACGGGCGGAGGGTCTTGACGATCAGCGTGGCTCCCGCCGACGCCCACCCCTGTACGGATGCTCCGGCCGGGGCGTACCGCCACCGCTCGGGGGGCGTCTGCGCTGTCATGGGCTCCCTTTCCGGGACGGGTACAGCTCACGCAGCTGCTCGCCGGTGATCCGGCCGGCCTGCCGGAGCAGGGTGCGGTCGCCGAAGGCCTCCACCGTGACGATGACGCGGCCATGCCTGATGGTGACCGCGTCCCGCTCGTCGTCGAAGTAGGAGGCGTGCTCCGCCACGTCCGGGGCGGCTTTCTCGCCCGAGAGGGTCTCCATGGCCTCGGTGGCCTCCTTGACCGACGTGTACACCCGGACGACGGAGACGGTGACGAGCGTTCCCTTCCGTTCGGGAGTCAGTTCGCAGGCCAGTGGGGTGGTCAGGCCCAGCTCGGGGGGCGCGGCGATCGGGGTGGTCACGTACCCGCCGGTGCCGGGACGCGAGGTGAGTTCGGCGGGAGGGAGCAGCGCGCAGGCGTCGGGCCAGTCGGCCGCGGGCACCCCTCCACGGACGCCCCAGCCGGGTGGGGCGGCGAGGGCGGCCTCGATGTCCTTCTCGGTCAGCGGTGCCGAGAGTGTGACGAGCGTGTGCCCGTCGGCCGGGTCGAGGACGATCAGTGCGTTCTCGGACTCCACGTGGATCTTTCCCGCGGCGGTGCCGACCTCCCCCAACAGGTCGGGGCGGGACCACGTGATCTGTCCCGACGACCGGCTGATCGATCTGACTCCCGATCCATTGCCACTCCAGTCCCCATCCGAGATGATCACTGCTCCGGCAGCGATCACCCAGGAGGGAGAGCGGTAGACGAGATCGTCGGCGAGGATAAGACCGCCCTTGTCGATGATCGTGACGGAATTGGGGTGGCTCAGGATGGAGACCCCCTCCTCCAGGCTCAGCTCGGGGAGGCCGGACGGTGGGAACCGCCTTTCCCAGCGGACGCGCCCCGTGGCGGGATCGATGCCGATGAGTGAGGTGCGGTGATCCTCGCAGCGAGTCATGGCGACCGCCAGGTTCCTGTCCGCCAGCGAGTACACCTGGATGGGATCGTCCTCATCGGCCTGTGGATCGGCGGATGGCAGGGCGGCGCTCACGCAGTCGCCGGGCAGGTCCGTCTCCCACAGGATCGTTCCGTCCAGCGGGTCCAGCGCGCGAATCGTGCGGAGCGCGGGAACATCGATGATGATCTTTCCTGGCGCCGCGCCCATGAGATAGAAGAACGGCCGTGCCCGGCCGCCGCCGGGGTAGCCGGACAGGATGCTCCAGGTCGGCAGGCCGGTCAGGGCGTCGATCACGGTGATGCGCCGCTGGGTGTCAGGGTGGTTCGGGTTGCCCGACTCGATCTCGGTTTCGGCTGCGACGTAGCGGCCGGTGGAGACGGCGGCCTTTCGCTCCTCGTCTTCAAGATCCTCTGGTAACTCCGCCCTGCTCTCGGATTCGGTCGTCAACAGGTTGGTTTGATCCAGCAACCCGCTGGTCTGGGTGCTCTTCCAGAGCGTCCGATCGCTGCTGGAAATCTTTGCGGTGACGGTCCCGTCCTTCCCGGAAATATGGATCCCCGTGATCGGAGCAGGTGTGGCGAGGGAGGAACGGAGCACCGGGGTTGCGGCGGGTACGACGAGGAGGGCGACGGCGGCGATCGCCGGGGAGAGAACCGAGTGCAGAGGGCGGCGAAAGGACATCGCTATCCGATTTCAAGGAAGGTGGAAGGTCGGTTTGGAGCGTAGGTCCCCGGCCCTCGCGCACCGTCTCACTCAATAACTCTGATGATTCCGGAAGGAAATTACTCCGGCAATCCCCTGTTCGCTAGAAAAGTTATGAATTCGCGTCCTCTGATATTCCTGGCCGCATGCGAGTTCGGTGCGGGAGGCGCGGTGATGCGAGTGGCGAAAAGGGATAGCGGACAGCCATATATCCGATATTTCGTGCGTCATGCGGCGCGCATCGAGCCGTGGATGACACGGGGCGCGGGCCGCCCGGTGGACGGCGGGTGGCAGGGGGCAGGGCGCCGCCTCGTAGAATCGGCCAATTATGGCCGTACAGATCTCGCCCAGCATCCTGTCCGCTGACTTCGCCCGCCTCGCCGAGGCGGCCGAGGCGGTCCCCAACGCCGACTGGCTGCACGTGGATGTCATGGACAACCACTTCGTCCCCAACCTGACCCTAGGGCTGCCGGTCGTCGAGTCCCTGCTCAAGGTGACCTCGACGCCGATCGACTGCCACCTCATGATCGAGGACCCGGACCGCTGGGCCCCGTCCTACGCCGAGGCCGGTGCCGGGAGCGTGACCATCCACGTGGAGGCGGCCGCCGCTCCGGTGCGCACGCTGCGCCAGATCCGCGCGGCCGGTGCCCGCGCCGGCCTGGCGCTCAACCCGGCCACCCCCGTCGAGCCGTACGAGGACCTGCTCGGCGAGCTCGACATGCTGCTGCTGATGACCGTCGACCCCGGCTTCGGCGGGCAGAAGTTCCTCGACATGGTGCTGCCCAAGATCCGCCGGGCCCGCGGTCTGGTCGACCGCCACGGCGGGCAGGTCTGGCTGCAGGTGGACGGAGGCGTCTCCGACACGACGATCGAGCGCTGCGCCGAGGCGGGCGCCGACGTCTTCGTGGCGGGCAGCGCCGTCTACGGCGCCGAGGACCCGGCCCGCGCGGTCGACGGCCTGCGCGCCCTGGCCGCCGGCCGCTGAGCCGCGCTTCTCGCCGGCCGTCCTCGGTCACAGGTCCCCGCCGGGGGCGTGTCACGTGGGCCGGGTCCGTTCAACGGCGGAGGGCGGACCTCGTTACGAGGTCCGCCCTCCGCCGTTCGTCACCTGGAGCCGGGGATCACCGGTCGGGAGAACCGGAGACGGCCGGTGTCAGCTCTGCAGCGCCGGATCCAGCACCACGTCCTGGCCGTGTACGGTCGGTTCCTCGGGGAAGTGGCAGGCGGTCAGGTGACCTTCCCTGTTGCCCTCCAGCCTGACCAGCGGAGGCTCCTCGGTCGCGCACCTGTCCTGGGCCTTCCAGCAGCGGGTGCGGAAGCGGCAGCCGGACGGCGGGTTGATGGGGGAGGGCACGTCCCCAGCCAGGCGGATGCGCTCGCGCGGCTCGTCGTCCTCCAGCACCTCGGGCACCGCCGACAGCAGCGCGTGGGTGTAGGGATGGCGAGGACGCTCGTACAGGGAGGCGCGGTCGGCGACCTCGACGATCTTGCCGAGGTACATCACCGCGACCCGCTGGGAGAAGTGCCGCACGATCGCCAGGTCGTGCGCGATGAACAGGAACGCGATCCCCATGTCCCGCTGGAGCTGCTGGAGCAGGTTGACCACCTGCGCCTGGATGGAGACGTCGAGGGCCGAGACCGGCTCGTCCGCGATGATCAGCTTGGGGTTGAGGGAGAGCGCGCGGGCCACCCCGATACGCTGCCGCTGGCCACCGGAGAACTCGTGCGGGAAGCGGTTGTAGTGCTCGGGGTTGAGCCCGACGATCTCCAGGAGCTCCTGGACCCGCTTGGTCCTGCCGCCCGGCGGATCGATGCCGTTGATCTCCATCGGGCCGCCGATGATGGTGCCCACGGTGTGCCGGGGGTTGAGCGACGAGTACGGGTCCTGGAAGATCATTTGGATCTCGGCCCGGATCGGCTTCAGCTCCCTGCGACCGGCGCGGCCGATCTCACGGCCGGCGTAGCGGATGCCGCCCTCGGTGGGTTCGAGCAGCCGGGCCGCCAGCCGTCCGGCGGTGGACTTGCCGCAGCCGGACTCGCCGACCAGGCCGAGCGTCTCGCCGGCGTGCACGGTCAGGTCGATGCCGTCCACCGCGTGGACCCGGCCCACCTGCCGTTTGACGACGAGCCCGCCCATCACCGGGAAGTGCTTCTTCAGGCCGGACAGCTCCAGCAGCGGCTCGTGGGGTGTCTCGCTCACTTGTGGATCTCCCGCTTCTGGGCGAGGGTCAGGTAGCACGCGTCGCCGTGGCCGCGGTGCGGGGACAGTTCCGGCCGTTCCGAGCGACACAGCTCAGGGCCTGCCACCTCCATGAAGTCGCACCGCGGGTGGAAGGGGCAGCCGGGCGGGACGTTGATCAGGCTCGGCGGGGTGCCGCGGACCGGCCGGAGCCGCACGTCCACCGGTGCGCTCAGCCGGGGCATGGAGGCCAGCAGGCCCCAGGTGTAGGGGTGGCGGGGTTCGCGGAGGACCTCTTTGACGGTCCCGCGCTCCACCGCGCGCCCGGCGTACATCACCAGCACCTCGTGCGCGGTGTTGGCGACCACGCCGAGATCGTGGGTGATCAGGATGATCGAGGTGCCCATCTGGTCCTGGAGGTCCTTGAGCAGGTCCAGGATCTGGGCCTGCACCGTCACGTCCAGCGCGGTGGTGGGCTCGTCGGCGATCAGCAGGTCGGGGTCGCAGACCAGCGCCATCGCGATCATCGCGCGCTGCCGCATGCCGCCGGAGAACTGGTGGGGGTAGTCGTCCACCCTGGTCTTCGGCTGCGGGATGCCGACCCGGGTCAGCATCTCGATCGCGCGGGCCCTGGCCTCGGCGCGGCTCGCGCCGGTGTGCTTGCGGTAGACCTCGGAGATCTGCTTGCCGATGGTGTGGTACGGCGAGAGCGAGGTCAGCGGGTCCTGAAAGATCATCGCGACCTTGTTGCCGCGCAGCCGCTCCATGGTGGACCGGGAGGCGCCGATCAGCTCCTCGTCGTCCAGCCGGATCTCCCCGCTGATCGTGGTGGTCTCCGGGTTGTGCAGGCCGAGCACGGTCAGGTTGGTCACCGACTTGCCCGACCCGGACTCGCCGACGATGCCCAGCGTGGTGCCCTTCTCCACGTCGAAGGAGAGCCCGTCCACCGCGTGGACGACGCCGTCCTCGGTGTGGAAGTCGACGGTCAGGTCACGGACCGAGAGGAAGGGAGTTGCCACTTTCTTCAGAACTCCTAGCTCAGCCGGACACGAGGGTCGATGAAGGCGTACAGGATGTCGACGACGATGTTGAAGAAGACGATCGCCCCGGCCGCCACGAGCACCGTGCCCATCAGCAGGGGTAGGTCGGAGTCCCAGACGGCCTTGATGGAGAGCCGTCCGAGTCCCTGCAGCCCGAAGGTGGTCTCGGTGATGATCGCGCCGCCGATCAGCGTGCCGAGGTCCACGCCGAAGATCGTGATGATGGGCGTCAGGGTGCCGCGCAGGGCGAATCTCAGCACGACGGTCCGTCCGGACATGCCCTTGGCCCGCGCGGTGCGGACGTAGTCCTCACTGAGCTGTTCCACCATCGTCGAGCGCGTCATACGGGTGTAGTTGGCGGTGAAGATGATCGCCAGCACCACCCAGGGCAGCGCCAGCCCGCTCGCCCAGGCGATGGGATTCTCGGTGAACGGCAGGTACTGGGGCCGTTGGAGGATCTGGTTCTTGTAGACGAAGAAGTAGAGCGCGAGCGTGCCGATGAAGTAGATCTGCACGGAGGCGCCGATGAGGGACGACACGCTGGCGATCTTGTCCAGCGGCTTGCCCTGGCGCAGGGCCGCGATGATGCCGGTCGCCATGCCGAAGAGCAGGAAGACGACCGCCGCGCCGATGGTGAGGGAGACGGTGACCGGCAGCCGGTCCAGGATCGTCTCGAACACCGGCTCGCGGTTGACGAACGAGTAGCCGAGGCAGGGAGCCGGGCAGTGGCCCAGGTTCTCATAGTCGCGGCCGACGAAGATGCCGGCCAGCCAGGCCACGAACTGGGCGAACAGGGGCTGGTCCAGTCCCAGGTTGTGCCGCGCCTGCTCCAGGAGATCGGGCGGGCAGACCTTGCCGCAGGCTAGCCTCGCCGGGTCGGCGGGCACGGCGAAGAAGAGGAAGAACGTGACCGCGGCGATGATCAGAAGCGTGACCGCGGCGCCGAGCGTGCGGCGAGTGATGAATGGAAGCATTGCCTGTTTCCCGAGGTGGCTGGGACCGCTGCCGGGGCCTGACGGCCCCTTGGCCGTGGCCTCGCGGGGGAGGTGTCTCCTCCCGCGAGGCCACGGCCGCCGGTGTCTCCTAAGGCTTCGTGGGCGTTACGGCTTCACGAAGATCCTGTTCGGCTGGACGACCCACGACTGCGGGTCGATCTCCGCGCCGCCGATCTTGGAGCCGTGCAGGGTGTTGGCGATCCGGTTCTCGGCGACGACCAGCGGGGTGATCGTCTCCTGGATCTTCTTGTCCAGCGCCATCCACGCGGCGTTCTGCGCGTCGATGTCGGTCATGGCGGTGATCTCGTCCATCTCCTTGGTGATGGCCTCGTCCTTCAGGTGCGAGTAGTTCGGCGCACCGTCGGCGATCGGGCCGAAGATGACGGGCATGACCGTCGAGCCGGACGGCCAGTCGGCGCCCCAGCCGCCCCAGTACAGGTCGAACTCGTTCTTCACCAGGCCGATGGAGTCGTAGTAGGTCTTGCGGTCCAGCGGCTTGGCGACGACCTTGATGCCGGCCTTCTCCAGGGCGCTCTTGATCACGACGGTGACCTGCTCCTGGACCGGCGTCTGGTTGTAGGCGTAGACGATGGTCGGCGTCGGGTTGCTCGACTCGGCCAGCAGTTGCTTGGCCTTCTCGATGTCGCCCTCGGGCTTGGTCGTCTTGCCGAACAGGTCGTAGGGCTGGTAGCCGACCGTGGTGTTCTCGTTGAGGATCGTGGTCGGCAGCGCGGCCGCCTGCGGGCCGCCCATGGTCTGCTGGATCTGCTTGGAGGGCCACGCGTGGTTGATGGCCTGGCGGATCTTGGGGTCCTTCATCCGGTCAAGGTTGAAGTAGTAGTAGTTCCCGTACGGCGAGGGGCTCTTCATCAGGCGGGGCGCCAGCGCGGGGTCGCCGAGCACCTGCTGCAGCCGCTCCGGGGGAACGGTCGCGTAGAAGGTGAAGGCGGTCTGGTCCGGACCCGCGTCCGCGATCAGGCGGTCGGTGATCTGCAGGTTCTCCTGGCCGAACTCCAGCCGCCACTTGTCCGGGTAGGCGCCGCGGATCGGGTCGGTGGCCGGGTCCCAGTTCGGGTTGCGCTCAAGGTCGATGGACTTGTCGACCACGTGGTTCTTGATGATGTACGGGCCGCTGGAGACGGGGGCCTTGTCGTACTTCTCCTTGGTGTCCTTGGCCTTGGGCACGATGCCGTAGCCGCCCATGGCGAAGGCGTAGTTGGCGTCGGCGTGCGGCGTCTTGAACTTGTAGACGATCGTCTTGTCGTCCGGCGTCTCGATGCTGTCCAGGCGCTTGCCGTCGTAGGGGCCCTGGTAGGCCTTCTTGTGGTCGACCTCGGTCAGCCACTGCTGGATGTAGGTCGGGCCCTGGGTGACGAAGGAGGCGAACGTCCGCTCCATGCTCCACTTCACGTCCTCGGACGTGATGGGCGTGCCGTCCTCCCACTTCACGCCGTCCTTGAGGGTGAAGGTCCAGGTCTTGCCGCCGTCGGAGGGGGTGCCCGTGTCGGTGGCCAGGTCGCCGACCAGCTTGTACTCGCTCTTGGCGGTGCGCTTGTAGCCGGTGAGGGTACGCGCGATCAGGAGGGAGAAGTTCGTCTCGGTGTTGACGTAGAGCTGGGCGGGGTCGAGGTGGGAGAAGTCGTCTCGGTCGATCATCGTGACGGTGCCGCCCTTGACGACGCCCTCCGGCTCGATGGCGGGCCCCTTGGAGTCCTCCGCGGTGCCGACCGTGATGGTCGGCGCCTTGAAGGGCTCCACTGCGGGGGCGGACGCACCGGCGGAGCCGCTGGGGGCGGCAGGGGCGCCCTGGTTGCCCTCGGCGCACGCGCTGGTGAGTGCGAGCGCGCCTATGGCGAGTACGGCCATCGCTGACCGCGTACGGACTTTCATCTCTCTCCTATCGGATCTAACGCTTGAGTTTGGGGTCGAAGGCGTCGCGGACCGAGTCACCGAGAAGGTTGAACGCGATCACGAAGAGCAGCAGAGCCGCGCCGGGGAAGATCAGGTAGGTGATGTCGTTCTGGTAGACCTGGGTGCCCCGCAGGAACATCCGGCCCCAGTCGGGGATGGGCTCGATCATGCCGACGCCCAGGAAGGACAGGGCCGCCTCGGCGGTCACCATCGCGGGCAGCAGCAGTGTCGACTGGATCAGGATCGGCGTCCACAGGTTGGGCAGCAGCTCCTTGAAGATGATCCGGGAGGGTGAGGCTCCGGTCACCTTGGCGGCCTCGACGAACTCCCGCTCGCGCATGGAGAGCACCTGGCCGCGCAGCAGCCGGGCGATGCCGGCCCAGCCGAAGGCCGTCAGCAGGGTGATGAGCGTCACCGCCCGCAGCCAGACCGGGGTCTCCTCGGAGGGGTCGACGAAGAGGTTCTCCACCACCGGCATGAACGCGATGATGAACAGGGTCGAGGGGAACGACAGGACGATGTCGATCAGGCGGCCGATGAAGTAGTCGGTTCTGCCCCCGGCGTACCCGGCGACGATGCCCATGACGATGCCGATCGCCGAGATGAGGACCGTCGCGACCATCGCGATCAGCAGCGAGGTCCTGATCCCGTAGACGAGCTGCATGAACACGTCCCGGCCCAGGCCAGGCTCGATGCCGAACCAGAAGTCCGAGCTGATCCCGCCGTTGGGCAGCACCGGGTAGCCGAAGTCGTTCAGCAGTCCCGGGGTGTCCTGGCCGTAGAGGGTGTAGGGGTCCTTCCCGTAGAGCCAGGAGATGACCGGCGCGAGGATCGCGACGAGGAAGAAGAAGATCACCACGCCGGCCGAGGCGATGCCGGTGGGGTCGCGGCGGAAGCGCAGCCACATCAACTGGCCGGGGGAGCGGCCCACCGTCTCCGGTGTCTTCACCGCGGGGGGTTCCCCGGCGGTGGTCGCTGCTGGTGCAGGGATGGTCATCGTGCGGGCGCTCCCAACGAGCATGGCTGAGCCTGATCCTTGGAACCATCGCAAAACAGTCAAGGTCAAATCAATGGCCTGGTCCTTACTCATTTTATTGTTGTGTAATTTCCACCGGTTTGTAGCTTCAATTCCGTTGACGCGGCGGGGGGGTGGAGTGAAAGAATCGGGGCACTTAAAAGCCGCTTTTCACGGATCTGTGACACTTTGATGACCTGGTCGTGACACCCCGGTCTGGATCCTGTTCCGCTTGTGTCACAGACTCGGGACATGCGCGTCCGGACCCCCTCTCGTAGCGTAATTAACCATTTACCGGGGAGGCGGCGTATGGATCACGGGTTGTTCGGACCGGATTCGGTGACTCGGCGACCTGGAAGGTGATCGCCGGGCGCGCCGCGTGGCTGGACCAAGTGCTCGCTCGGTCCATATGCTGGAGTGGTGTGTGGTGCGGTTTGCCGGACATGGCACACTGGTGTACGGGAAGCGGGCCGCCTGTGGCGCGCCTCCCGAAGCAAGACAGAGCAGCGTGCTCCGGGGTCGGTGAAATTCCGAGCCGGCGGTTACAGTCCGCGACCCGGTCGAAGCCATCGACCGGTTGACCTGGTGAAACTCCAGGACCGACGGTTAGAGTCCGGATGGGAGGAAGCGCGCGAGCGGAGAGTGCCCTCTGGCACCCTCCGCTGATCGGGTGTACGCACCCATCGAATTCCCCGGGGCCCGCCGTGGCAGACAGCTACTGGCGAGTAGGAGACCTCGGGTGACTGATCGGACGCGGACGCGCCCAGTGGCCGGGTGCGCCCCCCATGGGCACGGCACCGCCGGCCCCCACCATTCCCTGACCGGGCACGTCGGCTTATCCCGCTCTCCGAGCGCATGCCCCGTCAGCCCTCGCGCGGCTTTCCGCCCGCCGGCGACGTTCCGCCTCCGGTCCCGCGACACCTCGGCCGCCCGCCTTCGCGCGGTCCCCTGCAAGGAGCTGTGAATGTTCACCGGAATCGTCGAAGAACTGGGAGAGATCGCCGGGATCGAGCAGCTGAGGGACGCGGCCCGGCTGTCGATCCGCGGCAGGACGGTCACCTCGGACGCCGGGCACGGCGACTCGATCGCCGTCAACGGCGTCTGCCTGACCGTGGTGGACGTGGACGGTGAGGTGTTCACCGCCGACGTGATGAAGGAGACCCTCGACCGCAGCTCCCTCGGCACGCTGAGGCCCGGCTCCCCGGTCAACCTGGAGCGCGCGGTCCGCGCCGACCAGCGACTGGGCGGCCACATCGTGCAGGGTCACGTGGACGGGACGGGCGTCCTGCTGTCGCGGGAGCCCGGCGAGCACTGGGAGGTCGTCCGGATCTCCCTCCCGCCCGACCTCGACCGCTACGTGGTCGAGAAGGGGTCGATCACGGTCGACGGCATCAGCCTGACCGTCGTGAGCGTCGGCTCCGGCGGCTTCACCGTCAGCCTCATCCCCACCACCCTGAGCCTGACCACCCTCGGCGCCAAGCAACCTGGAGACCCGGTGAACCTGGAGGTCGACGTGATCGCCAAGCACGTCGAGAAGCTCGTCGGCGCGTACGCCCCGGCAGATCGGGAGGAGCGGCGGTGAACCTGGCGAAAGCGGGATTCGAGGCCCTCGTGCCCGTCCCGGTCGGATTCGTCAACTGGCTCAAGGAGCACAGGCCGCAGGCCGTGCTCGTCCCCGAGGAGGCCGTGTGATCAAGCTGGACCCGATCGAACGCGCGATCGCCGACACCCGCGAGGGCAAGGCGGTCGTGGTCGTCGACGACGAGAACCGCGAGAACGAGGGTGACATCATCTTCGCCGCGTCCAAGGCCACGCCGGAACTGCTGGCCTTCACCATCCGGCACAGCAGCGGCGTGGTCTGCGTGCCGATGCGCGGTGAGGACCTCGACCGGCTCGGCCTGCCGCTGATGGTGCACGACAACAGGGAGCGCCTGCGCACCGCGTACACGATCAGCGTGGACGCCAGGGACGGGGTGAGCACCGGAATCTCCGCCGCCGACCGGGCCCGCACGATCCGCCTCCTGGCCGACTCCGCGACCGACCCGTCCGAGCTGGTACGGCCCGGTCACGTCTTCCCGCTCCGCTACCGGGAGGGCGGTGTCCTGGTCAGGCGCGGCCACACCGAGGCTGCCGTGGACCTGGCCAGGCTCGCCGGGCTGAGCGAGTCGGGGGTGCTCGCCGAGGTCGTCAACGACGACGGGACCATGATGCGCCTGCCCGAGCTGCGCGTCTTCTGTGACGAGCACGACCTGGCGCTCGTCTCGATCGAGCAGCTGGTGGAGTTCCGGCGCAGGACCGAGCGGATGGTGACCAGGGTCGCCGAGACGCGGCTGCCGAACAGGTTCGGCGTGTGGCGCGCCTACGGCTTCGCGAGCTCGGTGGACGGCGGCGAGCACCTGGCCCTGGTCTTCGGTGACATCGAGGACGGCGAGAACGTCATGGTCCGGGCGCATTCCGAGTGCCTGACCGGTGACGTGCTCGGGTCGCTGCGGTGCGACTGCGGGGTGCAGTTGGAACACGCGATGTCCCGGATCGCCGCCGAGGGCCGAGGCGTGATCGTCTACCTGCGCGGGCACGAGGGGCGTGGCATCGGGCTGCTGGCCAAGCTGCGGGCGTACAGCCTCCAGGACGCCGGTAGTGACACGGTCGACGCCAATCTGGAGCTCGGGCTGCCGGTGGACGCGCGGGAGTTCTCCAACGCCGGGCAGATCCTCGCGGACCTGGGGGTGAAGTCGATCCGGCTGCTGACCAACAACCCGGCCAAGCTGCGCGGCATGGACGGCTACGGCATCAAGGTGATCGGCCGCGAGCCCATGCCCGTGGTGATGAACCCGTACAACGAGAAGTACCTGTCGGCCAAGCGCGACCGCCTTGGTCACGACATTCCGCAGGAGAGCGAATGAGTGAGCGTGGCGAGAGAGCCGGTGGATACGGGGTGTTCGCGAATGCGAACCGCGAGCGGAGCGAGCTGATCAGATGAGCGGCATGGGACGACCGGTGGCGTCGGCAGTGGACGCGCGAGGGCTGACCGTCGGCATCGTGGCCGCCAGGTGGCATGAGAAGATCACCGATCAGCTCGTGGCGCGAGCCGTGCGGGCAGGCGAGGACAGCGGCGCGGCGGTGACCGTGGTCCGGGTGGCGGGATCGCTGGAGATCCCGGTCGTGGTGCAGGCCCTGGCCGGGCGCTGTGACGCGGTCGTCGCCCTCGGAGCCGTGATCCGCGGTGAGACCGCCCACTTCGACTACGTCTGCGACTCCGTCACCTCGGGCCTGACCCGGATCTCCCTCGACGAGCGGGTCCCGATCGGCAACGGTGTGCTGACCTGCGAATCCATCGACCAGGCCGTCGACCGGTCGGGTCTGCCCGGCAGTCACGAGGACAAGGGCTATGAGGCCACCGTCGCCGCGCTGGAGACGGCGCTGCTGCTGCGGGAACTCCGCTCCTAGAGCATCGCCGGACTCACCCCCGCCGCGCCGCGTGATCGGTGCGGCGGGGGTGTGCGATAGGTTTCCATCGGCACCGTGACCAGCTGTCGCAGCCGTTTTGACCGGTGGTTTCCCGAAGGATCGTGATCTGAAAGTGAGCCCGGAGAGCGTCTCCCCGCCCCCGTTGCCCGTCGTCTGGCGCCCCAAGAACGGGCGGATCGTGGCATACGGCTTCGCGGGCGTGATCGCGCTCGGCGCGCTCCTGATGGCGATCTTCCTGCCGCCGCCGTTCACGCTGGCCGACAGGATCGGGATGCTCGTGCTGGGCGCCTTGGTCGTCGGGGCACTCCACCTGCTGGGGCGGTGCCGCGTGGAGGCCGACGAGCGAGGGATCACCGTCGTCAACCCGCTGCGGGTACGCCGCTACGAGTGGGCCGAGGTGCTCGGGGTCACCCTGACCGACCACGAGCCCTGGGCGAAGATCGACTTCGCCGACGGAATCACGGTCGGTGCCATGGGCCTGCAGGGGTCGGAGAAGAAGCGCACGGCGCGCCAGGTCCGCGAGCTCGCCGCCCTCATCAGGGAGCGCGGGGAGGCTGACGAGGCCCGCTGAACCGCCGGCGGTCCTGTCGCCTGGACGCCGTCGTCACCGCCTGGACGCCGTCGTCACCGCCTGGACATCGCCGTCACCGCCTTGGACGCCGCCGGATCCGGCGAGACCCGCCGGGCCACCGTGCCCGGGTCCTTCTGGCCGAGGTTCTTCGTGCCCGGGTCCTTCCGCCGAGGCGCTCCGTGCTCAGGTCTCCTCGGCGAACCGCTCGGTCTTGTCGGTGTCGCCCGCGACGAGCAGGATGTCGCCGCTCTGGACCACCGTCTCCGAGGTGGCGTAGGTGAACCCGCCGCCGGGCTTCTTGATACCGACCACGGTGACCCCGTACTCGCCGCGAATGCCCAGCTGTCCCAGGCTCTTGCCGTCCGCCCACTCGGGCGCCATGGTCTTGATCAGGGCGTAGCCCTCGTCGACCTCCAGATAGTCGAGCATCCGCCCGATGACCAGGTGCGCGACCCGCTCGCCCATGTCGTGTTCCGGCTGTACCACGCGGTGCGCGCCGACCCGCTGCAGGATCCGGCTGTGCTGCAGGCTGATCGACTTGGCCCAGATGTCCGGCACCCCCAGGTCGGTCAGGACCGAGGTGGTCAGGATGCTCGCCTCGATGTCGGTGCCGATGCCGACCACGGCCCGGCCGAACTCCCCGATGCCGAGCTGCCGGAGGGTGTCCGGGTCAGTGGAGTCCGCGCACACCACGTGGGTGAGCCTGCCGGAGAAGTGCTGAACGTTCTTGGGGTCGTTGTCCACCCCGAGCACCTCGACGTCGCGGCTCACCAGTTCCGCCGCGAGAGCGCCGCCGAACCGCCCGAGACCGATGACCACGACCGCTTCGCCGCGGCTCTTCTTGTCAACCAACGAGGGGACGCTCCTCTGGATATCGGAACCGACGGGTCTGGACGTGCAGTGCCAGCGCGGCGCCCAGGGTCACCGGGCCGAGCCGCCCGACGAACATCAGGACGGTCAGGATCAGGTGCCCCGCGGTGCCGACGTCGGCGGTGATCCCCGTCGACAGCCCGACCGTGCCGAAGGCGGAGATCACCTCGAACAGTACGCGGTCGAGCTTGAAGGGGGTCACCGTCATCATCGCGAACGTTCCCACCGCGACCGACGCCACGCTCAGCAGCGCGATCGTCAGGGCCTGGCGCTGGAGCTGCTCGGGGACGCGGCGGCGGCCCGCCGAGACGTCGGGCTCGCCGCGCAGCTCGGCGAGGATCACGAAGCCCAGAAGTGCGAACGTCGTCACCTTGATGCCGCCCGCGGTGCCCGCGCTGCCCGCACCGATGAACATCAGCACGTCGCTGATCAGCCAGGAGTTCTCGCTCATCTGGGAGGTGTCCACGGAGTTCAGGCCGCCGCTGCGGGTCATCGTGCTGTGGAAGAACCCGGCCATGATCCGTAGTCCCGGAGAGAGGCCCCCTATCGTGCCGGGGTTGTTCCATTCGATGACGGTGACGGCCAGCGTCCCGCCGAGCAGCAGCACCGCGGTCATCCACAGCGTGATCTTGGTGTGCAGCGTCCAGCGCGACGGGCGACGCCAGTTCTCCCGCAGGACGGCGTAGACCGGGAAGCCGAGACCTCCGGCGATCACCGCCAGCGCGAGCGGGAGGCAGATCCACGGGTCGGTGACGAACCCCATGACGCTGTCCGACCAGAGGGCGAACCCGGCATTGGTAAATGCTGAGATTGCATGAAAAATCCCGTAATAGATGGCGAGGCCGACAGGATCCCCGTACCCGATCACGAAGCGGGCGGCGAGCGCCGCGGCGGTCAGCACCTCGGCTACCAGCGTGATCTTGGCGACTCCCACGATCAGTCGTCGCACGTCGCCGGCCCCGAGGGTCTTGGTCTCGGCCTGGGTGTTGAGGCGGGCGCGCAGGCCGAGCTTGCCGGAGACGATCAGGGCCAGGATCGAGGAGAGCGTCATGATCCCGAAGCCGCCGATCTGCATCAGCACCATGAGCACGATCTCGCCGAAGAGCGACCAGTGCGCCGCGGTGTCGTGCATGGCCAGCCCGGTCACGCACACCGCGGAGGTGGCGGTGAACAGGGCCGATGTCCACGAGGCGTGCTGGCCCCCCTCGACCGCCACCGGCAGCGACAGCAGCACCGTACCGGTGAGGACCACGGCCAGGAACGCCACCACGACGACTCTGGACGGGGTGTTGATCTGGTCGAGGAGGTTCTTCACAGGGGGTGAGGATACTTCTTCGAGGGGCGGCGATAGGCCTGTCGGCCCTCGATACCCGACGCCGTCTCGCCGGATCGGTTCATGACGCCGTCTCCCGGTGCCGCGGATGCGGCGCGGGAACGCGGGAACGCGGGAACGCGAGAACGTGGCCACCGGGCGTAACCTGAGGTGGTGGCGGTCAGGCGGACAATCGAGGCATCTGATGTGCGGTCACCCGCGCAGCTGGCGGAGCTGCTCGACGAGCAGTCGTATCTGGCCGACACCGGGCTCGCCACGGCTGCCTTTCTCGCGCTGCGGATGGGGCGCCCGTTGCTCCTCGAAGGCGAGGCCGGCGTCGGCAAGACCGAGCTGGCCAGGACCCTGGCCACGCTGCTCGGGGCGCCGCTGATCCGCCTGCAGTGCTACGAGGGGCTGGATGCCTCCCAGGCGCTCTACGACTGGGACTTCGCCCGCCAGCTGCTGCACCTGAAGGCGGCGGAGGCCGGTGGGATCACCGACGCCGCCCGGCTGGAGGGGGAGGTCTACGACCGGAGGTTCCTGATCGCCAGGCCGCTGCTGAAGGCGGTCGAGACCCAGCCCTCGGTACTGCTCATCGACGAGGTCGACCGCGCCGACGTGGAGTTCGAGGCGATCCTGCTGGAGGTGCTCTCGGACTTCGCGATCTCCATCCCCGAGCTCGGCACGGTCCGCGCCGCGAGGCCGCCGGTGGTCGTACTGACCTCCAACCGCACCCGCGAGGTACACGACGCCCTGAAACGGCGCTGCCTCTACCACTGGCTGGAACACCCCTCCTTCGAGCGGGAGGTGGCGATCCTGCGCAGGCGGCTCCCCGGCTGTTCCGCGATCCTGGCCGAGCAGGTCGCCCACGCGACGGGACGGCTCCGCGAGGTCGATCTGATCAAGTCGCCGGGGATCGCCGAGACCCTCGACTGGACCGAGGCCCTGCTGGCCCTGGGGGCTCGCGAGCTCGACCCCGATCTGGCGGCCGCCACGCTGGGCGCCCTGCTCAAGCACAGGGAGGACCACGCGGCGGTGCTCGGGAACGGATTCTTCGGTGCGGCCCGGCGCTGACGGCCCCGGTTTCCCCGCCGGTGCGATCGGTCCCGCGGTGGGCCTGAACGGTGCCCCGGCGGATCGGGGCCCCGGTCGGCCGCCCGCCAGGAGCGACGGCGCCTTCCCCGTCGCGGGGATCGGCGAGGATCTGGTCGCGGTCATGACCGGTTTCGCCAGGACCCTGCGGGCCGCGGGGGTGCCCGCCGACCACGAGCGGACCCAGGGCCTGCTCCGCGCCCTGTCCCACCTGGACGCGATGGAACCCGCCGGCGTCTACTGGGCGGGCAGGCTCACGCTGTGCGCCTCCGCCGATGACCTGCCCCGTTATGACCGGGTCTTCGCGGCCTACTTCGCAGGGCGGCGCGCGGTCCGCGCGAGATCGACGGCGATCACCGTCACCCGGAACGTCGCGACATCGCCGCAGACCGGTCCCGATCCAAAGGAGGGCGACGAGAGCCCCGCTCTCGCGGCGACCGCGAGCGCGACGGAGGTGCTGCGCACCCGGAACGTGGCCAGGATGACGGGGCCGGAACTGGCCGAGGTGCACCGGCTGCTCGCCCTGCTGCGGGTGGGCCGGGAGCGGCGTCGGTCGCGACGTTTCAAACCCTCGCGCCGAGGGCGACTGGACGGCGGGGCGACGATCCGCGAGACCCTGCGCAGGGGCGGCGAGATCGCCGGGCTCCGCTACCGCGCGCACCGGACCAGGCCCCGCAGGGTGGTGCTGCTGGTCGACGTCAGCGGCTCGATGACCCCGTACGCGGACTCGCTGCTCCGCCTCGCCCATGCGCTGGTCAGGTCGGAACCCCGGGCCACCGAGGTGTTCAGCGCGGGTACCCGGCTGACCCGGATCACCGCCGAGCTGCGCCACCGTGATCCGGCCGCCGCCATGAACGCCGTCTCCCACGCCATTCCCGACTGGAGCGGCGGCACCCGGCTGGGTGAGGAGCTCCGGCGGCTCCTGGCGCTGAACGACGCGGCCGGCGCGACAGTGGTGATCGCCTCCGACGGGTGGGAGCGCGGCGACGTCTCGCTGCTGGGAGCGGAGATGGCCAGACTGTCGCGGACGGCACACCGGGTGATCTGGGTGAACCCGCACAAGGGGCAGGAGGGCTACCAGCCGCTCACCGCCGGTATGCGTGCGGCCCTTCCGCACATCGACGACTTCGTGGCCGGGCACAGCCTGGCCGCCTTCGAAGAGCTGGCAATGCTGCTGGGAGGCACACGTGCGTGATGTTCTGTCGCAGGTCCTGCGCTGGTGGGAGACAGGAGAGACGTTCGGCCTGGCCACCGTGGTCGACACCTTCCGCAGCGCCCCCCGGCCGCCGGGGGCGTCCATGGCGGTGCTCGGTAACGAGGCGGAGGGCAGCGTCTCGGGCGGCTGCGTCGAGGGAGCCGTCTACGAGCTGGCCCAGGAGGTGGTCTCCTCCGGCACACCCGTCCTGCAGCGGTACGGCGTGAGCGACGACGACGCCTTCTCCGTCGGCCTGACCTGCGGCGGCATCCTGGACGTGTTCGTCGAACCGGTCTCCAGAGAGACCTTCCCCGAGCTGGGCTCGGTCGCCGCCTCGGTGCTCGGGCACGAGCCGGTGGCGGTGGCGACGGTTCTGTCCGGGCCGGGCACGGTGGGTACCCGCCGGGTGATCTGGCCGGACCGTTCCTCGGGCTCGCTGGGGGGGAGCCGGCTGAACGAGGCGGTGGACGACGACGTACGGGGCATGCTGGCGCAGGGGCTGACGGGCGTCCGCAGGTACGGGGCCCGGGGGGAGCGGCGGCTCGACGAGCTGTCGGTCTTCGTCCAGTCCTTTGCGCCGCCGCCCCGGATGCTGGTCTTCGGCGCGATCGACTTCGCCGCCGCGGTCGCCAGGATCGGCAAGTTCCTCGGCTACCACGTGGTCGTGTGCGACGCCCGGCCGGTCTTCACCACGGCCAAGCGCTTCCCCGAGGCCGACGAGGTGATCGTCAAGTGGCCGCACGACTACCTCACCTCGACCACCGTGGACGAGCGGACCGCGATCTGCGTGCTCACCCACGACCCCAAGTTCGACGTCCCCCTGCTGGAGGTGGCCCTGCGCACCCCGGCGGGCTATGTCGGCGCCATGGGATCGCGCCGCACGCACGAGGACCGGCTGGCCCGGCTCGCGCAGGCGGGGCTGGGGGAGGCCGAGCTGAAACGGCTCCGCTCGCCGATCGGCCTGGACCTGGGGGCGCGTACGCCCGAGGAGACCGCGGTCTCCATCGCCGCCGAGCTGATCCAGCTGCGCTGGGGCGGCTCGGGCCGGCCATTGACCGGCGGCTCCGGCCGGATCCACGGCGATGGCCCGGTTCACGGTGCCGGCCCGGTTCACGGTGATGGACCCGGCGCATGAGTACGGCCGGAGAGGTGCCGGGGGAAACCACCGAGGAGGGATCCGCGGGAACGGCGAGCGCGGGGCTGCTGCTGGCCGCCGGGTCCGGCTCGCGGCTCGGCACGCCGAAGGCACTGGTGGAGTTCGGCGGGGAGCGGCTGGTGGACCGGGGGGTCAGGGTGCTCCGGGACGGCGGCTGCCGGCCCGTGGTCGTGGTGCTCGGGGCGGCCGCCGTCCGGGTGCCGGGGGCAGTGACCGTCCGCAACCCGGAGTGGAGTTCGGGGATGGGCTCCTCGCTCAGGGCCGGTCTGGGCGCGATCCCCGTCACCGCCGAGCATGTGGTGATCACCCTGGTGGACCAGCCGTTCGTCGGCCCGGCGGCGGTGGAGCGGCTCATCCAGGCCGCGCGGCAGGGCGCCTCGGTCGCCGTCGCCACCTACGGCGGGGCGCGGCGGAACCCGGTGCTGATCGCCAGGGAGCACTTCGAGGAGGTCTTCCGGCTCGCGACCGGCGACGCCGGAGCCCGCCCGTTCCTGAAGGCCCATCCCGAGCTGGTCGTCGCGGTCCGCTGCGACGATGTGGCGGACCCCGCCGACATCGACACCCCGGCGGACCTGCTGGCGTTACAGGCCCGTTCCGACCTCGCCGCCCGAGCCGCCCGACCCCGCTGACCCCGGCAGGTCCGCCGGGGTCACCTGCCGGCGCCACCTGCCCGTTCCGGCCTCATTGGTCTCATCGGCCTTACCGGCCAAGACCCCGATCCCGCTGAGTCCCGAACAGGCGGACCTGTCGGTGCTACGGGGCCGTTCCTGTCTCGCCGCCCGAGCCCGCTGGGTGTTATTTATCTGGTTCGTCTGATCTCTGTGGGCTCAGGCGCAGCGAGGCGACGGCGGCGCGGTGGTCGCTGCCCGCGGCCCGCTCGACGCCCGCGCCGGTGGCGGTCAGGCCGCGGTAGAGGATGTGGTCGGGGCGGGTGACGGGGAAGGACGCGGGCCAGGTGAAGCCGAACCCCGTACCGGCCTCCTGCTGGGCGTCCGACAGCGGCGGCACCAGGCCGGAGCGCTTGCGGTCGGTGGTGGCGGTGTTGAGGTCGCCGAGCAGGAGCAGACGCGCGCTGTCGTCCCTGTCGATCATCTTGCGGGCGTGGGCGAGGGTCTCGTCACGCTGCGCGGTATGGCCCGGCCGGGCGGAGGCGAGGTGCATGACGTAAACGGTCAGCCTCCCCTTGGGGGTCACGACCACGGCCCGAAGCGCCCGCGCCCAGTCGAGGCCGATGTCGGCCTTGCGGGCCTCGGCGATCGGGAATCGGCTCCACAGGCCGACCGTGGCGATCCGGTAGCGGTGGGGGAAGCGGTCGTCGAGGACCTTCGCCGCCGGGCCTCCGGGGGTCAGCTCCTGCACCGCGACCAGGTCACGGCCCTTGGAGACCGACCGTACGGCCTCGGCCGAGTCGGCGTTCGCCGCGCCCACGTTGAGCGTGGCGACCGACAGGTCGCTGGGGCCGCCGGGCGGGCTGCGCAGCAGCGCCGGGCCGAACATGAGGCCCCAGACGGTCGCCGGGAGCAGTGCCGCGAAGATCACCTGCCACGAGCGGGTGGCCAGCGCGCAGACCAGCAGGACGGGTACGGCGACGCCGAGCCAGGGAAGGAGGCTCTCCAGCACGGGGGTGAATCCGCCCAGCTCCGGTAGGAGCCGGTGCCCTCCGAGGGTCAGGGCCAGCACTCCCGCCACCACGACGATCGATCGCCTCAGCACACCCCTCCTCGTCCCCCTCGAAGATCCCCTACCCCGGAATGCGTAGGTTACCGGCCCGGCGGTGCGGGGCTTGGTGCTTCGGCGGTGAGTCGATAGCCTTTGTTACCGAGGCAACGGAACAACATTCGGTTTCGTCGGCGCTGCGGAAGGACGATCTCACGATGCGTATCGGTATGGCCCTGAGCTACTCGGGGGGCTTCAAGGAGACGGTGGCCGAACTGGCCGACTACGAAAAGGCCGGTCTCGACATCGTCTTCGTCGCCGAGGCCTACAGCTTCGACGCGGTCAGCCAGATGGGCTACATCGCGGCCAAGACCGAGAGGCTGCAGATCGCCTCCGGCATCCTGCCGATCTACTCCCGGACCCCGGCCCTGCTGGCCATGACCGCGGCGGGTCTGGACTACGTCTCCGACGGCCGCTTCACCCTCGGCCTGGGCGCCTCGGGGCCGCAGGTCATCGAGGGCTTCCACGGTGTCCCGTACAACGCCCCGCTCGGACGCACCCGCGAGGTCATCGAGATCTGCCGTCAGGTGTGGCGGCGTGAGCGCCTGAACTACGAGGGCAGGCACTACACCGTGCCGCTCCCCGCGGGCCAGGGGACCGGCCTCGGCAAGCCGCTGAAGCTCATCAACCACCCGCTCCGCGACCGCATCCCCGTCGTGATCGCCGCCATCGGCCCCAAGAACGTCGAGCTGGCCGCCGAGCTGGCCGAGGGCTGGGAGCCGATCTTCTACATGCCGGAGAAGGCCGCCGACGTCTGGGGCGCCTCCCTGGCGGCGGGCCGGGCCAAGCGGGACCCGGCCCTGGGCGAGCTGGACGTGATCGCCCAGGCATCGCTGGCCATCGGCGACGACGTCTCGGACTGGCTGGAGCTGGGCCGCCCGATGGCCGCCCTCTACATCGGCGGCATGGGCGCCAAGGGCAAGAACTTCTACAACGACCTCGCCCGCCGCTACGGCTACGAGAAGGAGGCCGAGCAGATCCAGAATCTCTACCTCGACGGCAAGAAGGACGAGGCCGCCGCGCTCGTCCCACAGGAGCTGCTGGAGAAGATGTCCCTGATCGGCTCCGAGGGGCACGTCCGCGAGCGCCTCCAGGCGATGCGGGAGTCGGGCGTCACGACGATCAACGTCGCCCCGCTCGGCCGTACGCACGAGGAGCGCGTCCGGCTCATCGAGAAGGTCAGGGGCCTCGCGTCCTGACCTTTCACGACCGCGCCGGTGGCGTAAGGCGGGCGGGCGAACCCGACCTGGTCCACCCTGGTGAATCCGGTGGTGTCGTCGGCCGCGGCGGGACTCCCGGCTGACACGAGTGCGAAGAGGGCTACGGCGGCGAGAATGCGTCGCATCGGCGCTCCTGGTAGGGGGGAAAGTTAGGAAAGCTTCCTAACGTTCCTTGGGAACGTAACGACACCGGCGTAAAGGGTCAATAGCATGCGGGACATGAGCCTCACCCATGCCCTGCGCCGTGAGCGTCTGACCACCCTGCTCGCCGCTCACGAGGCGGACGCGATCCTGGTCACCCACGGCGTCAACGTGCGCTACCTGACCGGCCTGGACAGTTCCAACGCGGCCGTGCTCGTCCGGGCCGACACCGCTGCCACGCTGGCCACCGACTCGCGCTACTTCGAGACCGCCCGGAGGGTCTGCTCGGGCATCGAGGTGATCGAGGAACGCGACGTCGCCGGAGCCCTGGCCACGCTGGCCGGCCGGGTCGCCGTCGAGGCCGACCACATGCCCGTCGCCGACTACTTCCGGCTGGGCGGGGACCTGCCGCGCCTGTCCGGGCTGGTGGAGTCGGTGCGCCAGATCAAGGACGAGGCCGAGATCGATCTCATCCGCACCGCGTGCGAGCTCACGGACCGGGCCTTCGCCGAGGTCCTGCCCGAACTGCGTCCGGGGCTGACCGAGAAGGAGGTCGCCAGGGCGCTGGAGCGCCGGATGGTCGAGTCGGGCGCGGACGGACTCGCCTTCGAGTCGATCGTCGCGAGCGGGCCCAACGGCGCGATCCCGCACCACTCGCCCTCGGACCGGCCGCTGGAGCGTGGAGACCTGGTCACCATGGACTTCGGGGCGCTGTACCGGGGCTACCACGCCGACATGACCAGAACCGTGGCGATCGGCGAGCCCGCCGGTTGGCAGCGCGAGCTGTACGACCTGGTCCGAGCCTCCCAGCGGGCCGGCCGCCGGGCCGTGCGGATCGGCGCGGCATTCCACGAGGTGGACGCCGCAGCCCGCGACCTGATCGCCGAGGCGGGATACGGGGAGTTCTTCAAGCACGGTCTCGGTCACGGAGTCGGGCTGGAGATCCACGAGTTGCCGTTCCTGTCTCCGCGAAAGCCAGAGCCTGACCACGAGCACGCTAGAATAGAGGACCGAGTTCCGGTCACGGTTGAACCCGGGGTATATCTTCCCGGCAAGGGTGGTGTCCGCATCGAGGACACGCTCGTGGCGCGTGATGGCGGGCCGGAACTTCTCACCCGGACGACCAAAGAGCTGCTCGTCCTCTAAGAGCGGCCGTACGCAGGAGAGAACTAGTGGCGACGACGAACGACCTCAAGAACGGCCTGGTGCTCAAGCTCGACGGCGGTGAGCTCTGGGCTGTCGTGGAGTTCCAGCACGTCAAGCCGGGCAAGGGCGGCGCGTTCGTCCGCACCAAGCTCAAGAACGTGCTATCGGGCAAGGTCGTCGACAAGACCTTCAACGCGGGTGTCAAGGTCGAGGTGGCCAACGTCGACAAGCGCGAGATGCAGTTCTCGTACATGGACGGCGACGACTACGTCTTCATGGACACCGAGACCTACGACATGCTCCACGTCACCAGGGCCGCGGTCGGCGACTCCGCCAACTACCTGCTGGAGAACATGCTGGCCACCGTGGCGATCAACGAGGGCAACGTCCTCTACGTCGACCTGCCCGCGGCCGTCGAGCTGATCGTCGCGGAGACCGAGCCCGGCCTTCAGGGCGACCGCTCCACCGGCGGCACCAAGCCCGCCAAGCTGGAGACCGGCGCCGAGATCAAGGTGCCGCTGTTCATCACCACCGGCGAGAAGGTCAAGGTCGACACCCGCACCGGCGATTATCTCGGCCGCGCCTGATGTCGGCACGTGGTAAGGCGCGCAGGCGCGCGCTGGACATCCTCTTCGAGGCGGAGGCCCGGAACGAGGACCCGCTCAGCGTTCTCGCCGAGCGTCTGGAGCGGGCCGAGCCGCCCGTCAACGAATACACCTCGACGATCGTCGAAGGCGTGTGCCGGCACCGGTCGCGCATCGACGAGCTGATCACCACCTACGCCGACGGCTGGACGCTCGACCGCATGCCCGCGGTCGACCGCAACCTCCTGCGTGGCGGCACCTACGAGCTGCTGTGGATGCCCGACGTCCCCGAGGGCGTCGTCATCAGCGAATGGGTCAGCCTGGCCTCGGAGCTGTCGACCGACGAGTCGCCGCAGTTCGTCAACGGTCTGATGGCCCGGTTCAAGCAGCTCAAGCCGTCCCTGACGCTCTAGCCGCGCCCCGCGGGGAGTCGTCCCTCGTCTCCCCGCCCCGGAGCGTACTCCCGCGCGCGCTCTCCTCGCGTACCTGTGCGGGACCCTGTGCGGGACCGCCTCATTGCGAGTACGGGCCCCTACCCGCGGCCCGGAAGACGGCTCGGAAGACGGCCCGGAAGGACGCCACCCCTCTCCGCGGATCCGACCGTCCTCCTCGGGACGCGCCGGCCGGATCCCCCCGCGTCGGGAAAAAGACTCGATCAAGCAGGAGTATGGATAGTCCTTGGGGCGTGCCTGGGGGGCGCGCGGCGTAGGCTGGGCTCGTCACGTATGAGGAGGCGATCTGAAGTTGCACGCCGTAGGCATCTCACGGCACGCAGGCACCCCGGCGGTCCGCACCGCGGTCGTATGGGACGTCCTGAGCGCCGTGCTGGTCGAACGGGTGGCCGCGACGGGCCGTGATCGGCTCGACATCGTCGACGCCGGGGGTGGCACGGGTGGTTTCGCCGTTCCCCTGGCCGAGAAGGGCCACGCCGTGACGGTCGTCGACCCCAGCCCCGACTCGCTCGCCGCGCTGGAGCGCCGCGCGGCCGAGGCGGGGGTGGAGGTGCGCGCCCTGCAGGGCGACGCCGCGGACCTGGGGGATCTGCTCCCGGGCGGCGGCACCGACCTGGTGCTCTGCCACAGCGTGCTGGAGTACGTGGAGGACCCGATCGGCGCGGTGAGGGCCATGGCCGGCCTGCTGCGCGAGGGCGGCGTGATCAGCGTGCTCGCCGCGAACCCGCTCGCCGCCGCGCTGCACCGTGCCTTCGCCGGCCGCTTCGACGAGGCCCGCCAGGTCCTGGACGACCCCGAGGGCCGTTGGGGCGACCGCGACCCCACACCCAGGCGCTTCACCCGCGAGGCACTGGAGCGGCTTCTCGTCACGACGGGCTTCGCGCCCGGCGAGGTTCACGGCGTGCGGATCTTCGCCGACCTGGTGCCCAGCAGGCTGCTCGACGGCGAACCCGGAGCCGCGCGCGCCCTGGTCACCCTGGAGCAGGCGGCGGCGGCGCACCCGGTGCTCCGCGACATCGCGACCCAGCTGCACGTGCTTGGCCACCGGTGAGCACCACATCGAACGCGTGTTCTCGTAGAATGGCGTCGTGTCGAGAAAGCAGCAGATGCCGCGCCCGGAGTCGGATCTGGGGACGGACGACACCGGCTGCCCGATCCTCCATGTCGACATGGACGCCTTCTACGCCGGTGTCGAACTGCGCGAGCGCCCTGAGCTCCGGGGCACCCCCGTCATCATCGGCGCGCCCGGCGCGCGCGGGGTGGTGCTCAGCGCCACCTACGAGGCCCGGAGATTCGGGGTGCACTCGGCCATGCCCATGACCCGGGCCCGACGGCTCTGCCCCCACGCCGTGATCATCCCGCCGAGCCGCGGCAAGTACGCGGAGGTCTCCCGGCGTGTCATGGAGATCTTCCAAACCTTCACCCCCGAGGTCGAGCCGATAGCCTCCGACGAGGCGTTCCTCGATGTCGGCGGGGCACGCAAACGTCTCGGCCCCCCGGCGGCGATCGCCCGGATGATCCGCGAACAGGTCGTGCGCGAGCAGGGTGTCACCTGTTCCGTCGGAGTCGCAGGCAGCAAGTTCGTGGCAAAGCTCGCCTCGCGCCACTGCAAGCCGGACGGGCTGTTCGTGGTTCCCGCCGACAGGGTGGTCGACTTCCTGCACCCGCTCCCCGTGGCGGCGCTGTGGGGCGTCGGGGAGCACACCGAGCGGTCACTGGCCCGGCTCGGTATCAAGACGGTCGGCGATCTCGCCGGGGTCCCGGTGGACACGCTCCGGCGCGAGCTGGGCCAGGCGGCGGGCACGCACCTCGCGGCGCTGGCCTGGGGGCGTGACGAGCGCCCCGTGACCCCGCACGTTCCCGACAAGAGCATCGGCGCGGAAGAGACATTCGCCACAGACATCGCCGACCCCGTGGAGATCCGCAGGGAGCTGCTCCGGCTCTCCGAGCGGGTCGCGGCCAGGCTCAGGCAGGGAGGCAGCGTCGGCCGCACGGTCAGCGTCAAGCTCCGCCGCGCCGACTTCACCACTCTGTCCCGCTCCCGGAGCCTGCGCGAGCCCACAGACGTCGCCAAGATCCTGTACGACGTCGCCTGCGCCCTCTACACCGACTCCGGTCTGGAGAACGTCCAGCTGAGGCTGGTCGGAGTGCGGGTGGAGAACCTCAGCCCGGCCGACGGGGCGAGCAGGCAGCTCGGCCTCGGAGAGCGTGAGACGGGCTGGCGGGAGGCCGAGCAGGCGATGGACAGGGCCGCCCGCAGATTCGGTCACAATGCGGTGCTCCCGGCCTCCCTTGTTCGCCCGCCGTTTGATGGAATAGATCCATGACGCGGCCTCCGGTTTGGACTACGTTGGACGTTTTCTTTCGTCTACGTCTACAGCCTCGTATTCTGGGGATAACCGACCGCGAGGTTCGGACACCCCGTGTCGTCCGTCACCGTCTTCCCCGTCCTGGGGCTGTCCTTGGGAGGCGCCGTGCCGCTCTCTGAGCACGAGCAGCGCTTGCTCGACCAGATCGAGCAGGCACTCTACGCCGAGGACCCGAAGTGGGCCAATACCGTCAGGATCAGTGATCCCCGCAGCCACTACAGGCGTCGCCTGGTGAAGGCCTCCATCGGCTTCATCCTGGGCGTCGTTCTGCTGATGGTCGGCGTTGTGATCATCAACATCCCGCTCGGCGTCGGCGGTTTCGTGGTCATGCTCGCCGCGTGTCTGTGGGGTCTGTCCAGCTGGAAGAGGATGAACGGGTTCGGTGAGGCCGGCGCGGCCGTGCCGTCCGATCAGCCGCGAGGCAGGGGGGGACGCCGCGGCGGCTCCCGCCAGAGCTTCATGGAACGCATGGAGGAGCGCTGGCGCCGTCGTACCGACGAGCACTAGGTTCCCCCTGACGACGAGGGCCGCTCCCGAGTGGAAGCGGCCCCTGCCATCCGGCGAGCTCGCCTTTCCATGCCCCCCGGGCGCTCAGGCGCCCTTCCCGGCCGGTCTGCGGAACCGGATGTTCTCCAGCCGGTCGAAGCCGTCCAGCGCCCGCCCGCCGAGCCTCCGCATCCGCAGGAGCGTGGAGGGCGGCAGCAGCACAGCCCTGATCCGCCTGCCGCGGGTCACGGTGGCGGCCAGCGCCCGCCGCACGCTCCGCAGGTCCTCGCGGAGCACGCCGGTCTCACCCGAGGTCCTGGCGTAGAGCATCCGCTCCACCGCCGAGGTGATCCTCCCCAGCGCGGCGGCGGCCTCCGGTTCGAACCCGTACTGCTCCGTCAGCCGCCCGGCCAGCGCGCGCGGGCTCTCACTCGCCTGTCGTGACATTCCGTAGTCGCACAACGCGTCGTCCAGTTCGGCCCAGGACGCCATCACCGCCGACTCCCGCCGGAAGGCTCTGAGTGGCGTGGCGCCGGTCGGATCCTCGCCGCCGGGATCCCCGGACCGTCGGGCGTGGTACCTGCCGCGGCGGGCCCGCAACTGCCAGCGGATCATCGCCGGGATCAGCGCGACCAGCAGCGCTGTCAGGATCCCGATGCCGATCCACGCGGCCGGCGGCATGCCCTCGTCCAGCGCGATCGGCACGCCGCCGAAGTCGGGGTCGAGCGTCCGGTCACGGCGGCCGGCCGCCGCTCCGCCGGGAATGTCGGAGTCATCGGGGCTCGCCGACGGGGCCGTGATCGGCTCTTCGGGGGTGGCCGGTGTCACCTCGGGCCGGGTGTAGGACGGCACCGTCGCACTGCCCTGGCCCGCCCCGCCCGTCGGCGTGGGCTCGAAGCGGAGCCACCCGGTTCCCTCGAAGTACAGCTCGGGCCAGGCATGCGAGTCATGGGTGCGCACCTGCCACTGCCCGGAGAGGTTGCCGCCGCCGGTGTAGCCGATGGCGACCCGGGCGGGGATGCCCAGGACGCGTGCCAGCACCGCCATGGAGGCGGCGAACTGCTCGCAGTAGCCGGTCCTGTTGCGGATCAGGAAGTCGGTCAGCGCCGGGCCGTCGTGTCCCTGGGTGGCCAGGCTGTAGGTGAACCCGCCCTTGCCGGTGAAGAACTCCTGCAGCTGGATCGCCTGCTCGTACTGGCTGGAGCCGCGCTTGGTCACCCGCGCGGCCAGTTCCCTGATCTCCCCGGGAAGGCTCTCCGGCAGCTCCAGGTACCGCTCCCTGATCGCCGGGGCAGCCGGACCCGTCGCCTTGAGCGCCTCCGCCGTGGGCTCGGGCTCGGCGGTGACCACCTGGTAGGTCAGGCCCTCGGCGGTGTTCCTGGTGGAGAAGACCATGAGCGTGTCGCGGTCGGGCCGCCAGTCGCCCTCCACCGTGACCCTGGACGCGGGATAGGGCATCGGCAGGAAGCTCAGCCTCCTGACCTGCTCGCTCACCGTGATGTCGAGGGTCGCCGGCGTGACGGGCACGCTCGCGTCCTGGCCGGGGGGCGGTGGCATCGGTGCGTCGGAGGTCCGGTCCTCGGGGCGGCCCCTGGGCTCCGACATCGTCCACTGCTCGCCGTCGAAGATGTCCAGGGAGTACATCCGCAGGTAACGCGGCGCGCCGTCGCTGACCGTGTAGGTCAGCACCGTGGAGTTCTCCGGCAGCGAGAGCTGGCCGCGCAGGTTGACCATGGGGTTCGGGATGCTGATCGAGTTGCCGCCGCCCTTGCCGTTGCCCACGCCGAACGAGAACAGCGGGTCGGGCTCCAGGGTGGGGAGCAGCGCGGGCAACAGGACGGCCAGCGCGATCGCGGCGAAGCCGATGCGCCTGCCCGACAGCCGTAGCGTCCCGGAGTCGGAGGAGGGGCGCGTGACGGTGAAGGACGACGTGCGGCGCACCAGCACCGCCCGGCCCCAGTGGCTGACCCGCTCCCGCCCGTCGGCGACGAGCACCCCGAGATAGCCCAGGGCACCGATGATGAAGGCCGGCCAGCTGATCGGCTCGGCGACCACCGCCGCCGGGACGGTGAACAGCACCAGCAGCGGCAGCCCGGTGAGGGCCGCCCTGCGCAGTCGCGCGGCCAGCAGGTCGACGGAGATCACGATCAGGCCGACGCCACCGCAGGTGAGCAGGACGATTCCGTCGCTGTCCGGCACGGGGGCGGCGAACCGCTGGATGTCGGCGAAGCCCGTCTCCAGCAGCTTGGCCAGCGCGAGGACCGAGTCCTCGGTGGGCACCAGCTTCGCCCACGCCTCGTCGCCGGCGAACACCGCGGTCAGGTAGATCCAGACCGCGAGCACCTGGGCGAGCGGCACCAGCCAGCCGGGCAGCCTGTAGCGGCCGGCCAGCACGCCGATCCCGGTCACGACACCGATCACGCCGAGGCTCGTCCAGAACCAGGCGCCGCCCTGGAAGAGGGGGTAGAGCGCGATCGCGACCGCTCCCGTGGCCACGCCCGACGCGATGGAAAGTCTCATATGCCGCCCCTGCTCGCCACGGATCGCCCGCGCTGCGCGGCGTCCTGCCACACGCTTGCGACGGAGGCGCCGGCGGCCAGTCGCACGACGCGCCAGCCCGTCCCCGTCAACACCGCCCGCGCCGCCTGGAACTCCTCGTCCTCGCCGAGTTCGGGATGCTCCCATCCCGCCACGTCCAGCATCACGGCCACGCCGGTCACGTTGCCGTGCCTGGCCCTGGACAGTTCCTGGGCCTGGTCGAGGTCCATCCTGCCGAGCACTGCCACGATCAGCCCGTCGCCGCCGCCCTGGCGCAGCGCGCCGACGCCGTACTCCAGCGACCGTGCCCCGCTGGTCCGCACGACGGCCAGGGTGTCCAGCAGCGACAGGCTCAGCCCGCTGTCGGTGAGGTGCTCGGCCCCCTGATCGGTGACCAGGCGCAGGCCGAGCCCCTCGTGGGCCAGGTGCACGCCGATGGAGGCCGCGGCCGAGACCGCGGCCTCGAACGACGAGCGTGGACCCTCGCCCCGGTGGGCGTATCGCCGTGTGTCCAGCAGCAGCGCACCCCTGCTCTGCCACTGCTGCTCCTCGCGCCGCACCATCAGTTCGCCGTGCCTGGCGGTCGAGCGCCAGTGCACCCGCCGCAGGTCGTCGCCCTGCCGGTACTCGCGCGGGGCGACGTCGTCGTCCCCCGCCGCCGCGATGCTTCTGGTACGGCTGTCACCGCCGCCCGTCCACTCGCCGGACAGACGGACGTGGGGCAGTGCCACCACCTGGGGCGTCACCATCAGCGTGTCGCTGATGGTGAACGACCTGGTCAGCTCGACCAGGCCGAAGGGGTCGCTGATCCGGATGGAGAGCGGGCCGATGGTGAAGCGGCCGCGCAGGTCGGAGCGGACCCGATAGTCGATCTCCCGGATGCCCTGCGACTCCACCCGGTCCAGCACGAACCTGGGCCGGGCGCCGAGGGCGTAGGGAACGGTGTCCTCGATCATCAGCAGGCCGGTCGGCAGCCGCGTGACGTTCTCCAGACGCAGTGTCACGGTGGCCTCGCTGCCCACCTCGGCCCTGGGCGGATCCAGACGCCGCGCGCAGCTCAGCCGGTAGCGGGTGCGGGCGACCACCATGGCCGCCAGCAGCGGCAGCGAGACGATCAGTACACCGATCCTGAGTAGGTCGTGCTCGCCGAGGATGAAGGCGCACAGCAGCGCCGCGACGCCGGACGCGATGAAGGACCGGCCACGGGCGGTGAGCGCCTTGAGGCCGGAGGTCACCGGGCCTGGACCTCGGGGACGGGAACCCGGCGGACCAGGTCGGCGACCACCTGCTCGGGGAGGCGGCGCTGCCCCTGGGCCTCGATGCTGGGCAGCAGCCGGTGCGCCAGCACGGGGACGCACAACTCCTGCAGGTCGTCGGGGATGACGTAGTCGCGGCCGGCGAGCGCCGCGTGCGCCCGCGCGGCCCTGACCAGTTGCAGGGTCGAGCGAGGGGAGGCGCCCAGCCTCAGGTCGGGGGACTGGCGGGTGGCGGTCACCAGGTCGATCGCGTACTTCTTGATCGGCTGGGAGACGTAGACCCCGCGCACCGCCTCGATCAGCGCACGCACCTCTTCCGTGGTGGCCACCGGCTCCAGCTTGTCCAGCGGGGAGGCGGCGCCGTGCACGTCGAGCATCTCCAGCTCCGCGGAGGGGGCCGGATATCCCATCGCGATCCTGGCGGTGAACCGGTCGCGCTGAGCCTCGGGCAGGGGGTAGGTGCCCTCCATCTCGATCGGGTTCTGCGTCGCGATCACCATGAAGGGGGAGTCCAGCCGGTAGGTCGCCCCGTCGACCGTGACCTGGTGCTCCTCCATGCACTCCAGCAGCGCCGACTGGGTCTTCGGCGAGGCCCGGTTGATCTCGTCACCCACCACGATGTTGGCGAAGACCGGGCCCGGCTTGAACTCGAACTCCCTGGTCTGCTGGTTGTAGGCGCTCACTCCGGTGATGTCGCTCGGCAACAGGTCGGGGGTGAACTGCACGCGGCGCACCGGGCAGTCGATGGAGCGCGCCAGCGCCTTGGCGAGCATTGTCTTGCCGACGCCGGGCACGTCCTCGATGAGCAGGTGGCCCTCGGCGAGTAGTACGGTCAAGGTCAGGCGGACGACGTCGCTCTTGCCTTCGATCACCGATTCGATCGACTGGCGGATCCGGTGCGCGGTGACAACAAGATCATCGAGCTGCGGTGAGACGTCATGGGTTACTGCCACCAGGCCTCCATGAGGGTGCGGCGGTTGCGCGCCGGGGGTTGCCGTTGCGAAATCTTTGCGATCCCGTTACTCATTCTGTTTACCGACACTACGGCGCCGCGCGTCCCAGCGGCGACCTTATGTGGTCGTCAAGGATGATTTCGGGTGAACAGCCACAGTGTGTGCCATGGTCGTCGCGTTCCTGTACGGGTGACGTGTCGATCCCGTGACGGGTGTGGTGCTGTTCACCTTCCACCATTCTTCACTGCCTTACGGCTCATTCCATGATCTTTGGACTATTTGGCAATCTTCCCGACACGCCCGTGACGTATGCGGGGCCGCCTACCCCCTCCACTCCGCACCACCCCATTTGAGCTGGGGAAATGTCGGCGAAACATGCCTGGCGGAGGCCCGGAATCAGTTGACGGTGGGGAGAAGTGGAGTATGGTGGTGCCCAGTGGAGGGCAGGGCTGCGACGCCTGGCGTTCCGCTGGGCACGGGAGGTGGAGCCGATGTTCCTCGGCACTCACCACCCGCGTCTTGATGAGAAGGGACGGCTGTTCCTGCCGGCGAAGTACCGTGAGGAGCTGGCGGAGGGTCTGGTGATCACCAAAGGCCAGGAGCGTTGCCTCTACCTCTTTCCCGTAGAGGAGTTCCAGCGCATAACCGAGGCTCTGCGCAACGCGCCGGTGACCGCCAAGGCGGTCCGTGACTACAGTCGCGTCCTCTTCGCCGGCGCATCCGACGAGGTCGCCGACAAGCAGGGGCGGATCACCGTTCCGCAGGCTCTGCGCGAATACGCCGGCCTGTGCCGTGACTGCGTGGTCATCGGAGCCAACACCCGGCTGGAGATCTGGGACGCGCACGCCTGGAGCATCTATCTGGCCGACCAAGAGCAGGCTTTCGCCGATCTGTCGGAGGAGGTGCTGCCAGGGATTTTGTGACTCCACGGTCGACTCATCGGTAAAACGTCGTTCGGCGAGGTCTCCACCCGCAACCACCTGCCCGTCAGCTGATGCACCTTCCCCGGTGTCAGGTGACGGGCGGATACTCGGGTGCGGATGGGGACCTGGCCGGACGGCCCCGGGGGTGGGGGCCAGTTTCAAGACACCGGTGAGCGTCCGCCGCACGTCCGTGGGACGGGGCGGGAAAAAGGAGGGTTGCGCTTCATGCGCGCCGAAAACCACAACCATGATCTCCATACGCCGGGGGGACACGTCCCCGTCATGCTCGACCGGGTGCTGGAGTTGCTCGCTCCGGCGCTGGCCCGCCCCGCCCCGGTGCTCGTCGACGCCAACCTCGGACTCGGCGGCCACGCCGAGGCACTGCTCGCCGCGCACCCCTCGCTCCATCTGATCGGGATCGACCGCGACCCCACCGCCATCGAGCGCTCCACGGCCAGGCTCGCGCCGTACGCGAATCGGATCACGCTGGTGCGCGCCGTCTCCGACGAGCTTTCCGGGGTGCTGGCCGACGCCGGCCACCCCCGCGTCGACGCCGCCCTGTTCGACCTGGGCGTCTCCTCGCCGCAGCTGGACGAGGCCGAGCGTGGTTTCGCCTACTCCTATGACGCGCCGCTGGACATGCGGATGGACCGTGACGAGGAGCTCACGGCCGAGATCGTGGTGAACACCTATCCGGCCGCCGAGCTGATCCGGATCCTGCGGGATTACGGAGAAGAACGATTCGCCCCGCGTGTCGCGCATCTAATTCTCAAGGAAAGGGCCAGGGAGGCCATAACGTCTACCAAGAGGCTTGCGGAGATCGTCCGGACGGCGATCCCCGCTGCTACCCGTAGGACAGGGGGAAACCCCGCTAAAAGGACTTTTCAGGCGTTGCGGATCGAGGTGAACGCGGAGTTGACGGCGCTGGAACGCGCGCTCCCAGCCGCGCTCGACGCATTGACGCTGGGCGGGCGCGTCGTCGTGCTCGCGTACCACTCCCTCGAAGACCGGCTGACAAAGCAGGTCATCACCGCGCGGACCAGGGACACCGGTCCTGTTGGCCTCCCTGTCCCGCTGCCGGCTCACCAGCCGCGGTTCGCGCTCCTGACGAGGGGGGCCGAGCTTCCGAGCGAAGAGGAGGTGGCCCGCAACCCGCGGGCGGCCTCTGCCCGGTGTCGGGCGGCAGAGAGGATCCGTGAGGCAGTTGACGAGGAGTGAGACAGACGTCCGACGTGCCGCGCCCAGCCGTGCGGTACCCGGTCGCGGCGCGCGCCCCGCGCGTGTCCCCCGTACGACGCCGCAGGGACGCCGCACCGGTCCGGTCAGGCCCGTCTCCGGTCCGGCCGCGCCGGCCCAGGCGGCTCCCGCGGCCCGTCGCGCGCGGGCGCCGAGGGCTCCCTTCCTGCTGCTCGTGGTCGGCCTGCTCTGCGGCGGCCTGGTCAGCCTGCTGTTGCTGAACGCCGTGCTCGCCAAGGACTCCTTCAGGGCCAACGGGCTACGCAAGGAGATCAGCGGTCTGCGCATCGAGAAAGAGGCGAAGCAGAGCGAGAACATGCGGAGGGAGATGCCCGACGCGGTCGCGAAGAGCAACGAGTACCAGGGGCTTGGGCCCGACTGGGGCACCGCACGCGTCATCACCCCCGACAAACCCGCCAGCAGGACCGCCAGTGACGGTCAGACGCCCGCAGGGCAGGAGCGAGTGCCGGGCACGGGCCAGTGAGAGAGAGCGGCGGGCGAGGGCCGGGACAGGGCCGCGGCGGCTCCCCGGGCGGAGCGTCCGGAAGCTCCGGCCGCCGGTCTCCCGGCGGTCCCGGCCGGACGGGCAGGCCCGGTGGCGCCCCGGACGCCCCCGGCGGTCCCGGCTCCGACGGCACCGGGTCCTCCGGGGCCCCCGGCGTCCCCGACAGCCCTGGCGGGTCTGCCTCCCCGGGCAGGCCCCCGGCGTCCGGCAGGTCCGGTTCTTCGGGTGGGTCGTCCGGTTCTTCGAGGTCGTCTGGTTCGTCTGGTTCCGGTCGTGCGGGTTCTTCGGGCCGGGCACAGGGCGCCGACAGGCCGAACAGGTCCCGCTCGCAGGGCGTGCCGGGTTCCTCGGGCAGACCATCCGCCGCGGGCTCCGGCCGGGCGGGTTCTCCGTCCAGGAGACAGGGGGGCGAGGGGGCGGCCGGTTCCTCCAGGGGGCGGTTCCCCGCCGAGGGCCCCGGCCCGGGCAAGGGGCAGGGGGCAGGGCGGACCGGCAGGCCGGGCTCCGCGGCGAGGCCGTCCGCCCCGGGCGGCTCCGGCCGGGCGTCCGCCTCCGGCGGACCTGGCAGGACGGGCTCGCCCGGCAGGCCGACGGCCTCGGAGGGCACCGGCAGACCTGACAAGCCTGACAAATCTGACAAATCTAATAAGCCTGATGGGCCTGCCAGGTCCGGCTCACCGGCGAGGCCGTCGGCCGCGGGCATGTCCGGCGGGTCCGGTTCTCCGGGTGGGCAGGGCCCCACCGGCAGGCAGGGTTCCACCGGCAGGCAGAGGCCCACCGCGCGGCCACCCGTCCCCGACGCGCCAGGCAGGGCGGGAGCGCGTCCGGGCAGGGGCGCCTCCGGGGCGCCGGGCGGATCCTCCGCACTCCGGGCGACAGGTGGCCCCGGCAGGCCCCCGGGCACCTCGGCGTCGCGCAGGTCGACCGGTTCCGAGGCCGCGCGCGGGCCGACGCGGCCCTCAAGGACCCAGGAGCCACCCGGCCCACCGGGTCCGCCGGGTCCGCCGGGCCGGGTGCGGCCCGCGCCGAGGCGCGGGGATGAGCGGCCGCAGGATCAGGAGTACACGCGCGTGACGGGACGTGGCGGCGGCAGGCCACCGCGGCCTCCGGCGCGCCCGTCCGCGGTACTGCGCCTGGGCAACCCCCGCAGGCGCATCGGTATCGGCCTGATGGCGATGACCTTCGTGCTGTCCATCTTCGCGGGGCGGCTCATCCAGCTCCAGGGCCTCGACTCGAAGGTCTACACCGCCGAGGCGGCCAAGCAACGCGTACAGGGTGAGAAGCTGCCCGCGAGAAGGGGCTCGATCACCGATGTCAACGGCAACGAGCTCGCGCTGACCCTGGAGGCGCGCGAGATCTTCGTGGACCCCTCGCAGGTCGTCGCCGCGCAGCGCGACCGGGTGGCCACGGTCCTGGCCAAGGAGCTGAACGAGCCCAAGGATCCGATCGCCGCCAAGCTGGCCGACGGCACCAGCCACTACGCGCAGGTCGCCGCGGCCGTCGACCCCGCGCTCGCCCAGCGGATCATGGCGTACGAGTTCAAGGGTGTCGGCAGCAAGCACCGCTACCGGCGTGACTACCCGGGCGGCAACCTGGCGGGCAGCCTGCTGGGTTTCGTCGGCACCGACGGCACGGGGCTGGCCGGGCTGGAGAGCACCTACGACAAGCTGCTCGCGGGCCGAGACGGCGAGCAGATCATCGAGACGGGCGCCAGGGGGCAGCGCATCCCGATGACCCGCAGCACCCTGCGGGCGCCCGTCGAGGGCAGGGACGTGCGGCTGACCATCAACCGCGACGTCCAGTGGGCCGCGCAGAAGGCGATCAGCGATCAGGTCCAGGCCACCGGGTCCCGCACCGGCAGTGCCATCGTGATGGACGTGCAGACCGGCCAGGTGATCGCCATGGCCAACGCGCCGGAGCTCGACCTGAGGAACTGGATGGACTCCCCGCTGGAGGACCGGGGCAACCGGTCGGTCACGGACGTGTTCGAACCGGGCAGCACCAACAAGGTCATCACCGCCGCGGCGGCACTGGAGTCGGGGGCCGTGCGGCCGGAGACCCTGTTCACCGTCCCCGACCGGATCAGGTGTGCCGACCGGGTGCTGAAGGACTCCCACCCGCATGCCACGGAGCGCCTGACCTTCTCGGGCGTCGTGGCGACGTCCAGCAACGTGGGCACGATCCTCGCCACCCAGAAGATCGGCGATGAGAAGCTCCACTCGATGCTCCAGCGCTTCGGTTTCGGCGCGAAACCCGGCAGCGGGCTGCCGGGAGAGGAGGCGGGGCTGCTGCCCGACTGGAAGGACTGGTCGGGCAGCCAGCGCTGCACGATCGCCTACGGCCAGGGCATCTCGGTGACGGCGCTTCAGACGGCGAGCGTCTACCAGACCATCGCCAACGGCGGGGTGCGCGTCACCCCGCAGATCGTGGCCGGTACGACCGGCGAGAACGGCGCGTTCACGCCGTCCGCGCCGGGTAAGCGGACCCGGGTGGTCGGTGAGCGTACGGCGAGGGAGGTCGCCGCCATGCTGGAGGCCGCCGTGAGCGAGCAGGGCACCGGCAACCTCGCCGCGATCGACGGCTACCGGGTGGCGGGCAAGACGGGTACCGCGATGCGCTATGACACCAAATGTCAGGGCTACTGCGGATATACCGCGACGTTTGTTGGTTTTGCGCCGGTGGACAAGCCCCGTCTGGTCGTCCTGGCGGTACTCCAGGACCCCCAGCAGGGCTACTACGGTGGGGAGATCGCCGCCCCGGTCTTCAAGCAGCTGATGACGTTCGCGTTGAAGAGCGGGAAGATTCCCCCGACCGGAACCCGGCCCTCCCCGGTGCGGATACGCGCAGGGAGGTGACGAGTGAAGGTACGCTCTCGCCGTGCATCCCCCGTCGTCCATGCGACCCGCAACCAGTTCACCCCGTCCGCTCTCCGGGCTGGCGAGCCTCATCGGCGCGCCCTCGGGCACGTCACGAGCGCCGCTTGCCGCGGTGTCCGGGATCACCATCGACTCGCGCCAGGTGTGTCGTGGAGATCTCTACGTCGCGCTGCCGGGGGCCACGGCCCACGGGGCCGACTTCTCCGCGCAGGCCCTCGCCGCGGGTGCCGCCGCGATCCTGACCGACGAGGCGGGCAGGCAGGCCGCGGTCGCGACCGGCCTGCCGGTCCTCGTCGTGCCCAACCCGCGCCGCCTGCTGGGACAGGTCTCCGCCTGGGTGTACGGCAATCCCGCGGCGGATGTGATGGTCATCGGCGTCACCGGCACCAGCGGCAAGTCCACCACCGGTTTCCTGCTGGAGGCCGGGCTGCGGGCCGCGGGACACCGGCCCGGGCTGATCGGGGGCGTGGAGATCCACGTCGGTGAGCTGCGCTTCGCGCCGAAGCTCACCACACCGGAGGCCAGCGACCTGCAGGGCCTGTTCGCCCTGATGCGCGAGCGGGGCGTCACCGCCGCGGCCATGGAGGTCTCCAGCCACGCGCTGGCGCTGGGCCGGGTCGACGAGGTGTTCTACGACGTGGCGCTGTTCACCAACCTGTCGCAGGACCACCTCGACTTCCACCGGGATCTCGACGACTACTTCGCGACGAAGGCCCGGTTGTTCACCCCCGAGATGAGCAGGGTGGGCGTCGTCAACATCGACGACGCCCACGGGCGGGAGCTCCTCGGCTTCGCGAAGATCCCGATGATCACCTTCTCCGCCGAGGGCGCCGTGGAGGCCGACTGGCGGGCGGTGGACGTGCGCCTGGGGCCCGAGGGCAGCACCTTCAAGATCGTGGGGCCCGGCGGCGTCGAGGAGGCCGCGGCGATCGCCCTGCCCGGCCCCTTCAACGTGGCCAACGCCCTGGGGGCCGTCGTCGCACTGGTGGAGGCCGGTGTGCCACTGCGAGCCGCGCTGACGGGCATAGGTACGCTGGCAGGAGTTCCGGGCCGGATGGAGCGGGTTCCCGGCGGGGAGGACTTCCAGGCCATCGTCGACTACTCGCACAAGCCCGGCGCGGTCGAGTCCGTTCTGCGCTCGCTGCGCGAGGTCACCGCGGGCAGGCTCATCGTGGTCCTCGGCTGCGGGGGTGACCGTGACCGTGGTAAACGCCCAATGATGGGAGAAGCCGCCGCAAGGCTGGCAGATGTGGCTATTCTCACCAGCGACAACCCCCGCTCTGAGGATCCTCTGCGGATCCTCGCGGAGATGATGGACGGAGTTCTCGGTGTGTCCCAGGACGGACGCGCACATGTGATCATTGAGCCTGATCGTGCTGCGGCCATCGACCTGGCCATCGGCCGGGCGGGTTTCGGCGACGTCGTCGTCGTGGCCGGCAAGGGTCACGAGCAGGGCCAGTACATCGGCGACCAGGTGCTTCCTTTCGATGACAGGCAGGTCGTGGCCGACGCGATCGTCAGGCGCCGGAACCGCATCGGGCGCCGAAGCACGTATGGAGAGTAGGGAAGACGCATCATGATCCCGTTGCCGCTGGCCAGAATCGCCGAGATCACCTCGGGGGCCCTCGGGGGCATGGCCGACCCACGCGCGGTGGTGCGAGGCCCGGTCGTCATCGACTCCCGCGCCGTCGAACCGGGGTCGCTGTTCGTCGCGATCAAGGGTGAACGGGTCGACGGGCACGACTTCGCCGCCCAGGCCATCGAGGCAGGGGCGGTCGCCGTGCTGGCCGCCCGGGCCGTCGACGCCCCCGCCGTCATCGTCGGCGACACCGTGACGGCCCTGGCCGGCCTGGCCACCGCCGTCTGCGCCGAACTGCCGGCGACCACGGTCATCGGCATCACCGGCTCGGCGGGCAAGACCACCACCAAGGATCTGCTGGCCAGGCTCACCGCCAGGATCGGTCCGACGGTCGCCCCCGTCGGATCGTTCAACAACGAGATCGGTCACCCGCTGACCGTGCTGAAGGCCGACGAGGACACCCGCTACCTGGTGCTGGAGCTCAGCGCACGCGACGTGGGGCACATCGCCCACCTGACCCGTATCGCCCCGCCGAGGATCGGCGTGGTCCTCAACGTCGGCACCGCCCACCTGGGTGTCTTCGGCGGCAAGGAGGAGATCGCCAGGGCCAAGGGCGAGCTGGTCGAGGCGCTGCCCGCCGACGGCGTCGCCGTGCTCAACGTCGACGACCCGCTGGTGGCCGCCATGGCCGGCCGCACCCGCGCCCGCGTCACCTGGTACGGCCGGGCCTCCGGCGCCGACATACGGGCCGAGAACGTGACCGTCGACGGCCGGGGGCGAGCCTCCTTCACGCTGCGCACCCCGTCCGGCGCCGCCCCGGTCGGCCTCCGCCTGTACGGCGAGCACGCGGTGGAGAACGCGCTGGCGGCCGCCGCGGCCGCCTACGAGCTCGGCCTGCCGGTCGCCACCATCGCCGAGGAGCTGTCGGAGGCCGAACCCCGTAGCCGCTGGCGGATGGAGGTCACCGACCGCGAGGACGGGGTGACCGTGATCAACGACGCCTACAACGCCAACCCCGACTCCATGCGCGCCGCCTTCGGCGCCCTGGACGCGCTCGCGGGGGATCGCCGACGCTTCGCGATCATCGCCGCCCTGCGCGAGCTGGGCGAGGAGGGTCCCGCGCTCAACGAGGAGCTGGGCCGGCTGGCCGGGGGCGCGGGTCTCGTGGGCCTGTTCGTCGTCGGCCCCGACGCCGCCCCGGTCCTGGCCGGGGCGGAGGCCGCCGTACGGGGGGCCGACGCCCCCGCCGCGTCTACCGGACCGACCTCGCATGGAGAGGCCTCGCACGCGGGGATCTCGCACATAGGGGCCTCGCCCATAGGGGCCTCGCCCATAGGGGCCTCGCCCATAGGGGCCTCGCGCGATGCGGGAGGCCCGCCGGGCGCGGGAGAGCCGCCGGGCACCGGTTCGGCGGCCCGCCTCTCGCCCGTCGTCGCCTTCGGTGACGCCCCGGCGGCGGGGCCCCGGGGCGTCACCCGGGTCTCGCACGCCGCCGACGCGGCACAGGCGGGCGCGGAGCTGTCGGCGCTCCTGGCCCCCGGCGACGTCGTGCTCATCAAGGGACCGCGCGCCGCGGGCCTCGAACGCGTGGCCGCGGCGCTGCTCGGGGGTGATCGCCGATGAGGGAGATCCTCGTCGCGGCGGCGGTCAGCCTGCTGCTGTCCATGCTGGGCACGCCGCTGGCGATCCGGCTGTTCTCCCGGCGAGGCTACGGGCAGAGCATCAGGGAAGAGGGCCCCTCGGGCCACCACGACAAGCGCGGCACCCCCACCATGGGCGGCACCGTGATCGTGATCGCCGCGCTGGTCGGCTTCGCCTGCGCCCACCTCTACAGCTTCACGCCACCCACGGTCTCCGCGGTCCTCGTGCTTTTCCTGATGACGGGCCTGGGCGCGGTCGGCTTCCTCGACGACTTCATCAAGATCTACAAGCAGCGCAGCCTCGGTCTGCGCAGCGGTGCCAAGGCGCTGGGCCAGCTCATCGTCGGCGCGGTCTTCGCGATCCTGGTGACCCGCTTCCCCAATGCCTACCTGATCACCCCGGCCGAGACGCGCCTGTCGTTCCTGAGGGACTTCGGCCCCTCCATCGGGCTCATCGGGTTCGTCATCTGGGTGCTGATCATGATCGTGGGCTTCTCCAACGCGGTGAACCTCACCGACGGCCTCGACGGCCTGGCCAGCGGCGCCACCGGCGTGGTGCTGGCCTCGTACGTGCTGATCGGCAACTGGCAGCTGCGCAACAGCTGCACCACCCAGCTCGGACCCAACTGCTACTGGGTCCGCGACCCGCTGGACCTGGCCGTGGTCGCCGCGGCGGTGCTCGGCGCGCTGGTCGGCTTCCTGTGGTGGAACGCCCCACCCGCGAAGATCTTCATGGGCGACACCGGCTCGCTGGCCCTGGGCGGCGTGCTCGCCGGACTGGCCATCACCACCAGGACCCAGCTGCTGCTGATCATCCTCGCCGGGATGTGCGTGCTCATCACCATGTCGGTGATCATCCAGGTCGGCTCCTTCAAGATGACCGGTAAACGGGTCTTCAGGATGGCCCCGCTCCAGCACCACTTCGAGCTGAAGGGCTGGGCCGAGACGACCATCGTGGTCCGCTTCTGGTTGATCGCCGCCCTGTGCGCGGCCGCCGGGCTGGGGATCTTCTACGTGGAATGGATGCCCAGGCTGTGAGTGGGAAAGGCCATGTGATCTGCGTCGCGGGGCTGGGGGTCTCGGGCACGGCCGTGGCTCGCACGATGGCCGCGAGGGGCGAGAAGGTGATCGTCCTGGAGGGCAGGGACGGCGAGCGGGCCAGGGCGATCGCGGGCGAGCTCGCCGAGCTCGGCGTCGAGGTCCGCTTCGGTGAGCCCGCCGAGCCCCCGGCGGGCACCTCGTTGATCGTCACCACCGGCTGGCCACCGCACCACCCGCTGCTCGCCGCCGCCGCGGCGGCGGGGATCGAGGTGATCGGCGAGGTCGAGCTGGCCTGGCGGCTCCGCACCGAGGGCGCCGCTCCCTGGCTGGCGCTGACCGGCACCAACGGCAAGACCACCGTGGTCCGGATGCTCACCTCGATGCTGCTGGCCGCCGGGCACCGGGCGCTCGCCGTCGGCAACGTCGGCACCCCGGTGGTGGAGGCGGTCGCCGGAGCCGGCGACGTGCTGGCGGTGGAGCTGTCCAGCTTCCAGCTGCACCGCTCGCCCAGCATCGCCCCGTACGTGGCCGCGGTGCTCAACGTGGCGCCGGACCACCTCGACTGGCATGGCTCCATGGAGGAGTACGCCCGGGTCAAGGGGGAGATCTTCGCCAGGGCCGGGATCGTCGTGTACAACGCCGACGACGAGTGGGCGACCCGTCTCGCCGCGCCGTACGAGAGCGCGGCCGGGCGCGGTGCGGCGGTACGGAGCGTGGGCTTCACCCTCGGCGTGCCCGCACCGGGCCAGCTCGGCGTGGTCGAGGACCTGCTGGTGGACCGGGCGTTCGTGGCCGATCCCGCGAGCAACGCCGAGGAACTCGCCTCGTTCGGCGACGTCCGCCCGTTCGCGCCGCACAACGTGGCCAACGCGCTCGCCGCCGCGGCCCTGGCCAGAGCCTACGGGGTGAGCGCCGCCGCGGTGCGTGCGGGCCTGCTGGACTTCGTGCCCGACCCGCACAGGATCGCGCACGTGGCCAGGATCGCCGAGGTCGACTACGTGGACGATTCCAAGGCCACCAACCCGCATGCCGCCGCCGCCTCGCTGGCCGCCTACCCGTCGATCGTCTGGGTGGCCGGTGGGCAGCTCAAGGGTGCGGACGTCGGCGCGCTGGTACGTCGCGCCGCGCCCCGTCTGCGCGGCGCGGTGCTCCTGGGCGCCGATCGTGAACGAATTCGCGAGGCTCTGGCGCGACACGCCGGGAATGTTCCGGTGGTGGAGGTGGCCGGGCAAGACACTGGGGTCATGGACCGTGTCGTCACCGAAGCCGCCAGGCTCGCCACCCCCGGAGACACCGTGCTGCTGGCCCCGGCCGGAGCCTCCCTGGACATGTTCGCCGGTTACCCCGCCCGAGGGGAGGCGTTCGCCCGAGCCGTGCACCGTCTCGCCGCAGGGCAAGACGGGAGACGGGCGTGAGCGCGACGGCGCAGGAGAGCGCGCCCCGGGGTCAGGACGGCTTCCGCGAGCACCTGCTCGCCTTCCGCGAGCTGCTCAACCGGCCGTTGACCTCGTACTACCTGATCCTGGGGTGCAGCGCCCTGCTGCTCGTCCTCGGCCTGATGATGGTGCTTTCCGCATCCAGCATCGAGGCGTTGCAGGAGATGGGCGATCCCTTCTACTGGTTCTTCAAGCAGTCGATCTCGGCCGCGCTCGGTCTCCCGCTGATGTGGGTCTGCGCGCAGCTGCCACCCCGGTTCTTCAGGCTCGCCGGATACCCGCTGATGGCGCTGTCGATCCTCGGGCTGGTGCTGGTGCTGTTCGTCGGCACCTCACAGCTCGGCGCCCAGCGGTGGATCGACCTCGGCCCCATCTACCTGCAGCCGTCCGAACCCGCCAAGCTCGGGCTGGTCCTCTGGGGTGCCGACCTGCTGGCCCGCAAGGCGCGCAACGGCCTGATCGAGTGGCGCAACCTGTTCATCCCGCTGATGCCGGGCACCGCCATCCTGGCCGTCATGGTCATGCTGGGAAGCGACCTCGGCACCACGCTGGTGCTGCTGATGATCTTCCTGTCGCTGCTGTGGGTGGTGGGGGCGCCGCTGCGACTGTTCGGCGGGATCCTCGCGGTGGTGGTGCTCGCGACCGTCGTCATGATCAGCACCGAGGGTTACCGCTCGGACCGGATCACGGGCTGGCTCGACCCGTGGGGCAACGCCCAGGGAACGGGCTTCCAGGCCGTGCAGGGGCAGATCGCGATGGGCAGCGGCGGCTGGTTCGGGGTGGGGCTGGGGTCCAGCAGGCAGAAGTGGAGCTGGATCCCGCACGCGGAGAGCGACTTCATCTTCTCCATCCTCGGTGAGGAGCTCGGCCTGATGGGCACGCTCGTCGTGGTGGCCCTGTTCGGACTGCTGGGCTACGCGGGGCTGCGGGTGGCCACCCGGGTCAAGGACCCGTTCGTCCGGCTCGCCTCCGCCGCCGCGGTCGCCTGGATCGCCGGCCAGGCGATCGTCAACATCGGCGCCGTCATCGGGGTGCTGCCCATCACCGGGATCCCGTTGCCGCTGGTCTCCTACGGTGGGTCGGCCCTGCTGCCCACCCTCGCCACCCTCGGCATGCTCCTGTCGTTCGCCAAGCACGAGCCCGGCGCCCGCGAGGCTCTCGCGGCCCATGGCCCCGGACCGGTGGCGCGGGGCCTAAGCTGGCTTGGCCTGGGTGGTCCGGCCAGGAAACGACGGCCGGGCCGTGGAAGACGATAAGCGAAAGGACCGACATGAGGGTGGTCCTCGCCGGCGGCGGGACGGCCGGTCATATCGAACCGGCGCTGGCTCTGGCAGACGCGCTGCGCCAACTCGACCCCAACATCGGGATCACATGCCTCGGCACCGAGAGAGGTCTGGAGACCAGGCTGGTTCCGGCCAGAGGGTATGAACTGCAGCTGGTGCCCGCGGTGCCGCTGCCCCGGACACTGACGCCCCAACTGCTGAGCGTGCCGGGCCGCCTGGCGGGTGCCATCAGCACGGCCGCCGCCATCATGGACCGCGTGCAGGCCGACGTCCTGGTCGGCTTCGGCGGCTACGTGGCGACCCCCGCCTACCTGGCGGCGCGGCGCCGCGGCGTGCCGATCGTGGTCCACGAGGCCAACCCGCGCCCCGGCCTGGCCAACCGGCTGGGCGCGCGCCTCACCGACCACGTGTTCACCGGCCACCCGGACACGCCGCTGAACAACGCCGAGTACATCGGCATCCCCCTCCGCCGTGAGATCGTCAACCTCGACCGGCTCTCCATGGGCGACAAGGCCCGGTCCTGGTTCGGCCTGGAGGCCGATCTGCCCACGCTGCTGGTCACCGGCGGCTCCCAGGGGGCCCGCTCGCTCAACCAGGCGGCTCTGGCCGCCGCCCCCGCGCTGCGCCGGGCCGGGGTGCAGGTGCTGCACGTCATCGGCCTGAAGAACACGCTGGAGGAGGAGCCCCCGCCCGGCGACCCGCAGTACGTCGTGCTGCCGTACGTCGACCGGATGGACCTGGCCTATGCCGCCGCCGACTTCGCCCTGTGCCGCAGCGGTGCGATGACCTGCGCCGAGCTGACGGCGGTGGGCCTGCCGGCCGCGTACATCCCGCTGCCGCACGGCAACGGTGAGCAGCGGCTCAACGCCATGCCGATCGTGCGGGGCGGCGGCGGCCTGATGATCGACGACGCGGAGCTGTCACCGGGGTGGATCATTCAGAGTGTGCTGCCCATCCTGTCCGATCCCGAACGCGTGGTCACCATGTCGGAGGCGGCATCCAGGATGGGCAGGAAGGACGCCGACGTGGCGCTGGCGCGCAGGGTGCTGCAGGTCGCGGCGCGGGGGAGAGGCTGAATGGGCGCGGAGCGGATCCGACACGGTGAGCGCGGGGCCGCCCGTGCTCGCCTCCGGCGAGAGGGCCGGGCGGGACGAGGCCGCCCACGCGGCGAACGAGGAGAGGTGAGCGGCCGATGAGCCTGGTCAAGCTGGTCGATCCGGTTGCGGCCGGAGATCTGGGACGGGTCCATTTCATCGGGATCGGCGGTTCTGGAATGTCCGGAATCGCGCGCATTCTGCTCAAGCGGGGTGTGCAGGTCTCCGGCAGCGACGCGCGAGGTTCGGAGATGGCGACCGAGCTGCGGGAGCTGGGGGCCAGGGTCCATATCGGCCACGCCGCCTCGCACATCAAGCACGTCGACACCGTGGTGGTCTCCACCGCGATCCGCGACTCCAACCCCGAGCTGGGCGAGGCACTCCGCCAGGGCCTGCGGGTCATCCCCAGGGCCGCCGCGCTCGCCTCCGTCATGGCGGGCAGGACCGGCGTCGCGCTGGCCGGCACCCACGGCAAGACCACCACGACCTCGATGCTCACCGTGGCGCTGCAGAAGTGCGGCGCCGACCCCTCGTACTGTGTGGGCGGACAGCTGGTGACGACGGGGCTGGGCGCCGACGAGGGCTCGGGCGGGGTGTTCGTCGCCGAGGCCGACGAGAGCGACGGCTCCTTCCTCATGCTGGCCCCCGACATCGCCGTGGTGACCAACGTCGAGCCGGACCATCTGGACAACTACGGTGATCCGCGCGCGGTTCACGATAGCTTCGCCCGGTTCGTGGAGCGCGTCACCAGCACCATGGTCGTCTGCGCCGACGATCCCGGCTCCGCCGCGCTGATCCCGATAGCCCGCGCCCGCGGCCTGAAGGTGATCACATACGGCGAGGCGGAGGACGCCGACCTGCGGGTGGGCGAGATCTCTCCCGAGGGGCTGGGCATCACCTTCACGGTCTACGGGCACGGGGAGGTCAGGCTCGCGGTCCCGGGCCGCCACAACGCGCTCAACGCGGCCTCCGCCATCGCCGTGGCGAGGGAGCTGGGTGTCACCTTTGGTGAGATCCGTGACGGCCTGGCGGCCTTCACCGGCGCCAAGCGCCGTTTCGAGGCCAAAGGCGAGGCGGGCGGGGTGGCGGTCTTCGACAGCTACGCCCACCACCCGACCGAGCTGGCCGCCGACCTGCGCGCGGCGCGGGACGTGGTGGCGTCCTTCTCGGGAGACGGCAGGGTCATCGCGGTCTTCCAGCCGCACCTGTACTCACGCACCAGGTTCTTCGCCGACGATTTCGGCGTCGCGCTCGGGCTGGCCGACGAGGCCATCGTCCTGGACGTCTACGGCGCCCGCGAGGATCCCGAGCCTGGCGTGTCGGGGGCGCTGGTGGCGGGCAAGGTGCCGCTGCCCGCGGAGCGGGTGGCCTACGCCCCCCAGAGGGAGAGCGTTCCCGCCCTGGTCGCGAGCCGGGCCAGGCCCGGCGACATCGTCCTGACCATGGGCGCGGGCGATGTGACCGAGCTGGGGCCCAGGATCGTGGCGGAGCTGGCCGCGAGGTGACCCATGCCAGCGGGCGCGGGTCGCCGGAGGGGGAGTGGCATTGAACGGCGTGTGGCGGTCGGCCTTCCTGGCCCTGCTCACCGCGGGAGTGGTGGGCATCGCCGCGTGGCTGGTGTTCTTCTCCCCGGTGCTCGGGGTGCGGGAGATCCAGGTGGTGGGCAACGCGGCCCTGTCCACCGAGCAGATCCGGCGGGCGGCGCAGGTGGCCGGTGGCAGGCCCCTCGCCACGGTCGACCTGGCCGAGGTCGAGGAGCGAATAGGCCGGATCACGCAGATCGAGTCGGTGACGGTCAGCCGCGCCTGGCCTGGGACCCTGTGGGTGAAGGTCGTGGAGCGCAGGCCGGTGGCGGTGGTGCCGGTCGGTGGCAGGTCCGCGCTGATGGACCGGCACGGGATGGTCACCGAGGTCAAGGATATCGCGCCCCCGGCGCTGCCCGTGCTGCGGGTGGACCGGCCGGGGCCGGGGGACCCGGCGACCGCGGCGGCGCTCACGGTCATCGCCGCGCTGCCGGAGAATCTGGCCCGCCGGGTCGCGGAGGTGCTCGCACCGTCGGCGGAGACGGTCTCGTTGCGGCTGAAGGACGGCCGCGCGATCGTGTGGGGTGGCGGTGACCGGCCCGCGGACAAGGCACGGATCCTTGTTACGCTGCTCAAGCGTCCGGCCGACACCTATGACGTCAGTTCGCCTGACGTCGTGACGGTTAAGTGATCTCATCGGATGGCGGGCGTTCCCGGAAAAGGACGGCCCGCGACACGCTGGACGTGCTTGCGGCGCGGTTAGTTGACCCGCCAGGAGCGTAACTCCTACTGTCCGTATCACTCCTCAGGTTGACATAAAGCTAAATCTCAACTTGAGGGTGAGGGTTTTGGAAACGACGGCACGGGCCCCGTGCCGCATGAAATTGCAAGTCAACGAGCGGAAAGGCCCCTCGTCGTGGCAGCACCGCAGAACTACCTCGCGGTCATCAAGGTTGTAGGAATCGGCGGAGGCGGAGTCAACGCCGTCAACCGGATGATCGAGGAGGGACTCAAGGGCGTCGAGTTCATCGCCATCAATACCGACGCCCAGGCGCTGCTGATGAGTGACGCCGACGTCAAGCTCGACGTCGGGCGCGAGCTCACTCGCGGCCTCGGCGCGGGAGCCAACCCCGAAGTCGGGCGCAAGGCGGCCGAGGACCACCGTGAGGAGATCGAAGAGGTCCTCAAGGGCGCCGACATGGTTTTCGTCACGGCCGGTGAGGGCGGTGGCACGGGCACCGGAGGTGCCCCGGTGGTGGCCAACATCGCCCGCACCCTGGGCGCGCTGACCATCGGCGTCGTGACCCGGCCCTTCAGCTTCGAGGGGCGGCGCAGGGCGATGCAGGCGGACGCGGGCATCGAGACCCTCCGAGAGGAGGTCGACACCCTCATCGTGATCCCGAACGACCGGCTGCTGTCGATCTCCGACCGGCAGGTGAGCGTGCTGGACGCCTTCAAGGCGGCGGACCAGGTGCTGCTCTCCGGTGTCCAGGGCATCACCGACCTGATCACCACGCCCGGCCTGATCAACCTCGACTTCGCCGATGTGAAGTCGGTCATGTCCGGTGCCGGCTCGGCCCTGATGGGCATCGGCCACGCGCGCGGCGACGACCGTTCGGTCGCGGCGGCCGAGATGGCCGTGTCCAGCCCGCTGCTGGAGGCCAGCATCGACGGCGCGCACGGCGTGCTGCTGTCGATCGCCGGCGGCTCCGACCTCGGCCTGTTCGAGATCAATGAGGCGGCCCAGCTCGTCTCCACCGCCGCGGCACCGGACGCCAACATCATCTTCGGTACGGTCATCGACGACGCCCTCGGCGACGAGGTGCGCGTCACCGTGATCGCGGCAGGGTTCGACGAGCCCGCTCCCGAGCCCAAGCAACTCCCGCAGCCGGCGGCCCGCACGCAGCCCGCCTCGCGTCCCGCCCCGCCACCGCCCTCGGCGGCCCCCCCGGTCCGCCCGCTGGCGCCCACGGTCAAGGCGGAGCCCCGTCCGGAGCCCAGGGTGGAGCACGCGCCGCCCCCACCGGTGCGCTCGGTCGTCACCCCGCCGCCCGCGCCGGTGGAGCCGACGCCTCCGCCCCAGCAGATCCACCCGGTCCACCCGGTGGAGCACTTCGAGCCGCACTCCCCTCCGCTGTCGATCCCGCGTCCGGCTCCCGAGCCCTCGCAGCCGACGCCGATCTCCGCGAGGGTCACCGACCCCGCCCGGCGCCGACCGGTGATCTTCGAGGAGCAGGAAGAGGAGTTGGACGTCCCCGACTTCCTGAAGGAGCGGTGATCTTCGAGGAGCAGGAAGAGGAGTTGGACGTCCCCGACTTCCTGAAGGAGCGGTGATCTTCGAGGAGCAGGAAGAGGAGTTGGACGTCCCCGACTTCCTGAAGTGATATCGCTCACGGTGGGGGTGGGCGAAGAGCCTCCCGACCGTGCCGGGAAGAATGGGCTCCGCCGGTTTGCCACTGTCCGAGCGGCGGAGATGTGACGGAAACAACACGACGAGATGAGATAGCGGCCGGACTGGCCCGGGTCGAGGCGGAGATCGCCGAAGCCTGCCGGGCCGCCGGCCGCGGTCGCGAGGAGCTGACGCTCGTCGCGGTGAGCAAGACCTACCCCGCCTCCGACGTGCGACTGCTGGCCGGGCTCGGGATCGCCGACGTCGGGGAGAATCGCGACCAGGAGGCTTCGGTCAAGGCGCGAGAGTGCGCCGACCTCGGCCTCCGCTGGCACTTCGTCGGCCAGTTGCAGACCAACAAGGTCCGCTCGGTGGTCGGCTACACGGACGTCGTCCACTCGGTCGACCGCCCGCGCCTGGTCACCGCCCTCAGCCGGGAGGCACTCGGGGTGGGACGCCGGATCACCTGCCTGGTGCAGGTCGCGCTCGGCGGTGACCCGGCCAGGGGCGGCGTGCCTCCAAAGGAGGCCGAGGCGCTGGCGGACGCCGTGGCCGGGGCGCCGGGGCTGGAGTTGGGCGGGGTGATGGCGGTCGCGCCGCTGGGGGAGGAGCCGGGCAGGGCGTTCGCGAGGCTGAGGGAGATCGCGCGGTCCGTCCAGGAGGCCCACCCGGGCGCCGACGTCATCTCGGCGGGGATGAGCGGGGATATGTCCCAGGCCATTGCCAACGGTGCGACACACCTGCGTGTTGGTACGGCGTTGCTCGGTCGCAGGAAGCCCTTCGTCAGGTAATGTCCATTCAAGTGGACCTTGGCGTCCGCGTACCCGGACAGCGGTCGAACGGTGGTGAGCTCAGGGCGGTCGGGCTGTCCCTCGGGCACATCGAGGTAAGACGGAGGAAGAAGTAGCGATGGCCGGCGCGATGCGCAAGATGGCGGTCTACCTCGGTCTTGTCGAGGACGACCGCTACGAGAGATACGACAGCTACCCCGACGACGAGTACGAGGAGTTCGACGACCCTCGCAGGGAGGGCGACGAGCGTCCTGGCACGGTCCACGACCTCTCGGACGACACCGATCCCGGCGTACCCGCTCCGAGGCCCGCGACGGCTGTCCTGGAGCGCCGCACGACCGATCTGGCGCGCATCACCACCCTCCATCCCCGCACGTACAACGAGGCGCGGACCATCGGTGAGCACTTCCGTGACGGCACTCCTGTCATCATGAATCTGACCGAGATGGTTGACAGTGACGCAAAGCGGCTCGTTGATTTCGCGGCAGGTCTCGTCTTTGGCCTACATGGCAGCATTGAACGTGTTACCAACAAGGTGTTCTTGTTGTCCCCAGCCAATGTCGAGGTGACCGCCGAGGACAAGGCTCGAATCGCGGAACGCGGATTCTTCAACCAGAGCTAGAGTTCCACTATGAACAGTGACCGGCCCGACGGGTCCCGATGGGACGAAGGACGGCAGAGCGGAGTGGAGGCGAGGACGGACCGTGGGGATCGTTAGCGGGATCTTGGTCTTCGTCCTGTCCATCTATCTCGTTCTGCTGATCGGCAGAATGATCTTTGAGACGGTGCAGGCGTTCGCACGTCAGTGGCGCCCCACAGGCATCGTCCTGGTGCTGGCGGAAGCCGTATACACGGTGACCGATCCACCTCTCAAGTTCCTCCGCCGTTTCATTCCACCACTCCGGTTGGGTACGGTGGCCTTTGACCTAAGCTTCACAGTGCTGTTCATTGTGGTCTTGGTCTTGATCCAACTCGTGTCCGCGCTTCGTTGATCGGGTACCGTCCCCCCGGACAGACTCCAAGCGCGCCAAGGAGACCGAAATGCCGCTGACTCCCGCCGATGTGCGGAACAAGCAATTCAGTACGACCCGCCTTCGGCCGGGTTACGACGAGGAAGAGGTAGATGCCTTCCTCGATGAGGTCGAGTCCGAGTTGGACCGTCTCATTCAGGAGAACGAGGAGCTCCGCGCCAAACTGGCGGAGTGCCTGCGGGGCAAGGTCCCCGGCGGGATGGGCATGGCCATGGCGCCCGCCCCCATTGCCGAGCCCAAGCCCGAGATGATGATGCAGCAGCCGGAGCCGATGCGCGCTCCCGAGCCGGTGCAGCATCAGCAGCCCGTTCCCGTCGGAATGGGAATGCCGCCGGCCGAGGACAACATGGACACCGCGGCACGCGTGCTCGCCCTCGCGCAGCAGACCGCGGACCAGGCCATCGCCGACGCCCGCCGGGAGGCGGACGAGACGGTGACCCGGGCGCGCCGCGAGGCCGACGACATCCTCGGCAAGGCGCGTCGCCAGGCCGAGCAGGTCATCGGTGACGCTCGTGCCCGAGCCGAGACGCTGGAGCGCGACGCGCAGGAGCGGCACCGCCAGGCCATGGGCTCGCTGGTGCAGACCCGTGACGAGCTCGAACGTAAGGTCGAGGAGCTCCGTAGTTTTGAGCGCGAGTACCGTAGCCGCCTGAAGCTGTATCTGGAGAACCAGCTGGCCGAGCTCAACGTGGCTGCCGAGAGCAGCGGCGGGTTCCCGATCGTGAGCGGGCCTCCGGCCATGTCCCACGCGGTGACCCCGGGTGGTCAGCCGACGCTCCAGAGTGCGCCCAACCCGTTCGGCGGCGACCCGTCGCAGCACTCGGGCGCCTTCCAGGGCGTTGACGGTCCGCACAACGACCGCCGCTAAGGTGTCGGGTCACCCCCTTTGACCCGCATCCGGGAGTCTTTCTGTGATCCTTATCAGCGCCGGTTTGGTACTCACGGCCATCGTCCTGCTCATCGTGGGATTCGTGTTGGCCAAACCGTTTCTGGTCATGTGGTCGATCGCGGTCAGCGTGCTGTCCGCCGTCTTCCTGGTGATCGGGGCGTTGTTGCGGCGCCACGAGCTGTTCCCCGGTGCTCCCGCCGGGGCCGCTCCGCCCCTTCCCCCGAAGGGACCGATGCCGGCCGGGTCCGTCCCCGCGCCGCACGGCATGCCGAACCAGCCTTCCGCTCCACCGCACATGATGGCGCAGCACGGGATGCGGCAGCAGGTGCCCGCGGCCCCGACCCAGCCACGCCGCGGCCCGGTGGCCGGGCCGGCCACCGCCACCGCCGCGAGGCGGGGTGCCCTGGACGCCGAGGCGATCGTTCTGGTCGTCCCCGGCCGCAAGCGTTATCACATCGCGGGGTGCCGCCAGTTGGCCGGCAGGGATCATGAGGAACTCACCCACGAGGAGGCTCGTGAGGAGGGCTTCACGCCCTGCACCACCTGCCTGCCCGAACCCGCCGCCGGAACCCGGCCGTACCAGACCCCGCCAGGGGCGCGGGAGGCCGCCGAGCCCCTGAGCGCCTCCCGGGAGTCCGGGTCCTTCGACGGCGCCGGTGAGCCCGGCCCGCACGAGGCCACGGCCAGATTCACCGCCCCGTACCGGCCCGCGCGGCCCGCGGCCCCCTCCGGCGGGCAGCAGGCCCCCGGAACGCGGTCCGAATCCCAGCCCAGGCCGGACACTCCCGCCGCCAGGCGAGAGAGCACCGTGTCCCGGCAGGAGGCCGTGTCCCGCCACGAACCCCCGCGTTCCCCGCAGGAGCCCGTCACCCCGGCCCGGCCCTACATCCAGTCTCCCGAGCCGCAGGCACGGCCCCAGGAGCCCGTGAGCCCTCCGCTCCGCGCCGCGGAGCCGCCGACCCCCTCGGTGCCGATCCGGCTGCCGAAGATCCCCGAGATCCCGCACGCCGAGTCCGAGGCCACCAGCTGGTTCAGCCGTGACGTGGTCGTCCAGGCGTCCAAGCCCAAGCCGGAGACCCCGGTGGCTCCGGCCAGGCCCGAGCCCGAGGCGGCGGAGCCCGCCAAGCCCGGACCGGCCGTGGGCGGCGCCTCCGCGAGCCGGGGAGGGGCGCCTGAGAGCGCCAAGCCGGAAACCGGCGAGGCCGAGCGCACCGGCCCCGGGGCCGTCGAGCCCGAGAACGCCGCGTCCGAGAACGCCGCGTCCGAGAACGCCGCGTCCGAGAACGCCGCGTCCGAGAACGCCGCGTCCGAGAACGCCGCGTCCGAGAACGCCCCGTCCGGGGCCGCCAAGGCCGGGGCGCAGGCGAAGGCCGAAGCCGGGCCCTCGGCGCCCGGGACCCGCCCAGGGGCCGAGACCGCCGGGCGAGACTCCGCCCCGTCGGAGCCGTCCCCCTCGGGCAAGTCCGGAGCTGCCGACTCAGGCTCCGCGGAGCCTGAGAGGTCCGAGGAGCCGGGCCCCCGAGAGGCATCGGATTCCGGGCGCCGGTCCACCGCCGATGGCACGACACCTGATCCGGTGGAGCCGGCCGAGACCGTACCCGGGCGCGCCGGGCAGGTAGCGGCCGACTCCACCTCGGCGGAGTCCGCAGCCGACCCCTCTCCCGAGAACCGTGATGCCGGCGACCCCGGGGCCGAGAAGCAAAAGGCGGGCGATGGGACTGTCATGGTCATCATCGGCACCCGTCGCTTTCATGACCCCGCCTGCCCTCTGATCAAGGGTGCGGGCGACGGCGGCACCGAGGTCATCTCCCTGGTCGAGGCCGAGGGAGCCGGCCTGATCAACTGCTCGATCTGCCTGAACGACCACCGGGACCAGAGCTGACACCTGGCGTGACCACCGCCCGCCTCGCTCACCGTTCACCACGAGGAGTCGGGTGTGTCACGGTGCCCGCGGACCGCCGTCCGCGGGCCGGGTCCGCCGCTCCCGTGCGGTGACGGTCCTCTCCGGGCCGCGACGGACACCGAGCACCACCTGAGGCGCCGGGTTGGCCCGGTGTGAACCGGGACTGCCGGGCTCTCTGGGAGCCCGGCAGTCCCGTGACGCCGGAACGCTCCGCCGTCAGGCCGTCCCGTGACGCCGGAACCGCCGTCAGGCCGTGGCCGTCGCGCGACGGAGCTGGAAGGTCAGGCCCAGTTCGGCGTCGCTGTGAGCGGGAAGGCCGTCGGTGCCGCCCTCGGTGAGGGAGACGGCGAGGACCTCGTCGGCCACCGCCCGGCCCTGGGTCCGCAGGGCCTCGGCCAGGTCGGCGTCATCGGTGGACCACCACACGTCGATCCGGTCGGAGATCGACAGGCCGGTGGACTTGCGGGTGTCCTGGAGCAGGCGGACGACGTCGCGGATCAGGCCCGAGCGGCGCAGCTCGTCGGTGATGGTCAGGTCGAGGGCGACGGTCTCGCCGGAGGCGGCCTCCACCGCCCAGCCGGACCTGGGCTGCTCGGTGACGATCACGTCGTCGGCGCCGATCTCCACCGCCCCCAGCTCGCCCGCGTCGACCAAGACCGCCGGGCCGGTACGGAGCGCGCGGGCGAGCTCCGCGGGGTCGGCGGCGGTGACGGCCGCGGCGACCAGCTTGGTCTGCGAGCCGAACCGCTTGCCCAGTGCCCGGAAGTTGGGCTTGACCGTGAAGGACACCAGGTCCGCCCCGATCCCGGACAGGTCCTCCAGCCCCTTGACGTTGAGCTCGTCGGCGATCAGCTCACGCAGCTCGGGGGGGAGCGCGGCCCAGCCGGGGGCGCCGACCAGGGCGCGACCGAGCGGCTGGCGGGTCTTCACCCCGCTGGAGGCGCGGGCCGAGCGGCCCAGCTCCACCAGACGGCGGACCAGGGCCATCCGCTCCGACAGCTTCTCGTCCAGCAGCTCGTCGTCGACCTCGGGCCAGGTGGCCAGGTGGACCGAGGTGGGGGCGTCGGCGTCGCGCAGCACGTCCCAGACGTAGTCGGTGGTGAACGGCACCACCGGCGCCATCAGCCGGGTGACGGTCTCCAGGCACTCGTAGAGCGTGGCGAACGCCGCGGTGTCACCGGCCCAGAACCGGCGGCGGGAGCGTCGCACGTACCAGTTGGACAGGTCGTCGAGGAACTCCGCGAGGCGCCGCCCGACGCGGGCGGTGTCGAAGACGTCCATCGAGGCGGTGACCTCGGCCACGGTCCGGTGCAGCTCGGCGAGGGCCCAGCGGTCGATCAACGGGCGCTGGGCGTACGCGGGAGCCTCGGCGAGCCGGGACGGAGACCAGGACTCGGCGCCTGCGTACAGGGTGAAGAAGGAGGTGGTGTTCCAGTAGGTGAGCAGGACCTTGCGGACGATCTCCTCAAGGGCGCCGTGCCCGACTCTGCGGGCCGCCCACGGCGAGCCGGAACAGGCCATGTACCAGCGCAGCGCGTCCGCGCCGTGCTGGTCCATCAGCGGCATCGGCTGGAGCACGTTGCCCAGGTGCTTGCTCATCTTGCGGCCGTCCTCGGCCAGGATCAGGCCGAGACAGAGCACGTTCTCGTACGAGGACCTGTCGAAGACGAGCGTGCCGACCGCCATCAGCGAGTAGAACCAGCCGCGGGTCTGGTCGGTGGCCTCGCAGATGAACTGCGCCGGGTAGGCCTTCTCGAGCATCTCCTCGTTGTGGTGCGGCGCCCCCCACTGGGCGAACGGCATCGAGCCCGAGTCGTACCAGGCGTCGATCACGTCGGGAACCCGCCTGGCCTCGGCCCCGCAGGTGGGGCAGGACAGTGTGACGTCGTCCACGTAGGGGCGGTGCGGGTCGAGCGCGGAGACGTCCTGGCCGGACAGCCGGCTCAGCTCCTCCAGCGAGCCGACGCAGGTGACGTGCGACTCGTCGGCGGTGCAGATCCACAGCGGCAGCGGGGTGCCCCAGTAGCGCGAGCGCGACAGTGACCAGTCGACGTTGTTGCGCAGCCACTCGCCGAAGCGGCCCCACTTGATCGTCCCGGGGTACCAGTTGGTCTTCTCGTTCTCGGCGAGGAGCCGGTCCTTGATCGCGGTGGTGCGGATGTACCAGGCGGGCAGGGCGTAGTAGAGCAGCGCGGTGTGGCAGCGCCAGCAGTGCGGGTAGCTGTGCTCGAAGTGGCCGCCCCGGTAGAGCAGGCCGCGCGTCCGCAGGTCGGCCGTGAGCCCCTCGTCGGCGTCCTTGAAGAACTGGCCGCCGACCTGGGGCACGCTGCCGAGGAACCGGCCGTCGGGTCCGATCGGGTTGACCACGGGCAGCCCGTACCGCTTGCAGGTCGTCATGTCGTCGGCGCCAAAGGCGGGCGCCTGGTGGACCAGGCCGGTGCCGTCCTCGGTGGTGACGTAGTAGCCGAGCACCACGTAGTGCGCGCCGGGGATGTCGACCAGGTCGAAGGGGCGCGAGTAGGTGGTGTGCTCCAGCTCGGCGCCCTGGAAGGAGGCCAGGATCTCGGCGCCCTCGCCCAGCGCGGAGACGACCAGCGGCTCGGCCACCACCAGGACCTCGTCGGATCCCGCGGGACGCGCCGCGACGTAGGTCACGTCGGGATGCACGGCCACGGCGGTGTTGGAGACCAGCGTCCAGGGCGTGGTGGTCCAGATCAGCAGCGAGGCGCCGAGGTCGGCCAGCGGCCCTGAGGTGGCGGGCATGCGGACGTGGACCGACGGGCTGGTGACGGTCTCGTAGCCGCCCGGCTGGCCCAGCTCGTGATCGGACAGGCCGGTGCCGCAGCGGGGACAGTAGGGGGTGATGCGGAAGTCGCGGGAGAGTAGATCCTTGTCAAAGATGACCTTGAGCGACCACCAGACGGACTCCACGTAGGCCGGGTCCATCGTGCGGTAGGCCTGGGACAGGTCGATCCAGTACCCCATCCGCTCGGTCATCTCCTCGAAGGCGTCCACGTGCCGCAGCACGGACTCGCGGCACCTGGCGTTGAACTCGGCGACGCCGTACGCCTCGATGTCCTTCTTGCCGGAGAGCCCGAGGGTTTTCTCGACGGCGACCTCGACGGGCAGTCCGTGACAGTCCCAGCCCGCCTTGCGGGGCACGCTGTAGCCCCGCATCGACTTGTAGCGGGGGAAGACGTCCTTGAAGACACGGGCCTCGACGTGGTGGACGCCGGGCATGCCGTTGGCGGTGGGCGGGCCCTCGTAGAAGACCCAGGTGGGGCCGTCGGCGTTCTGCTCGACCGAGCGCTCGAAGATCTTGCCGTCCCGCCAGCGGCCGAGCACCTCGTGCTCAAGCGCGGGAAGGTCGACCTGCGCAGGAAGAGGGCGGAAATAGGCGGACATGATGGGCTGGACCTCCACGCTGGAACCGGCTGCGGCGTGGAGGGACGAGGCCGCCTGGGCCCCGCGGTACCACCCTCCTTGGCCTTCGCATGCGAGAAGGCCCTCTTCCTTTGGTCTGCTGCCGGGTCTACTTGGCCGTCACGGCCGTTCTTCCGGCGGCTCCGGGGTGATCTTCCCTCCGCGCCTCGCCCCGGGCTCGCACCGTCCCCGGGTCGCTCGTGCGAGGGGGTGCAGAGGTGGCTGTCCCCATCAACGCCGTGCAGGCTCAAACGATAACGCACCCGCCTGCCGGAAGCTTCCCCATATCAGAAGCGGCTGGGCGGAATCAGGGGGAAGTGACCGGATGTTACTGGATTGGCAAACAGTGCGGCGGGTCGTTTGTCGTTCTGTTACGAGAGACCTAGGCTGCCCGCACCGTTTACCACATTGGATACGGTCCGATCGAGCAAGGAGGTCGCCATGGCCGCGACCGTGCGCGCAGACAACAGTGCGGCAGCGCCGTCATCCGACGGAGCCGTCGTCACCTGGTCCGCCGGGGAACTCGCGGAGGTCCGCGGGCGGCTGGCCGCGGAGAGCCGCGAGCTCACCGAGGAGATCGCCAAGGCCGAGATAGAGATCGCGTCAAGCGACGTTACCGACGGTGCCGGCGACGACCAGGCCGACGCCGGGGCGCGGACGTATGAACGTGAGCGCGAAATCGCCCTTACCCTGAACTCGCGCGACCTGGTCGCGCAGAACGAGCGAGCGATCGCCCGGATCGACGCGGGGACCTACGGAGTGTGCGAATCGTGCCATCAGCCGATCGGAAAGGAGCGCCTTCAGGCGTTTCCGAGGGCGACGCTGTGCGTGGCCTGCAAGCAGCGGGAGGAGCGCCGCTGACCGGCGACACCGAGGACGGGGCGGTCTCGGCCGCCCCGCTCGCTGCGCGGCGGATCGCCGTGCTCGCGGTGATCGTCCCCATCGTCTACGCCCTCGACCTCGCCACGAAGACCCTTGTGCTGAAGACCCTGGAGGGCAGGGAACCCATCGTGGTCATCCCCGACGTGCTCCAGTTCCGGGTGATCTTCAATTCCGGTGCCGCCTTCGGCCTCGGCACCGGAATGACGATCGTCTTCACCTGTGTCGCGGCCGCCGTCGTGGTGGCGATCCTGCGCACCGCGCGCAACCTGCGCAGCCTGCCCTGGGCGATCACGCTGAGCCTGCTGCTCGGCGGGGCGCTCGGCAACCTCACCGACCGGATCTTCCGCTGGCCCTCGGGCTTCGGCTCCGGCAGGCCCGCACCGCTGCAGGGACACGTGGTCGACTTCGTGGAGACCTTTCCCGGCCACTTCCCGGTCTGGAACATCGCCGACTCGGCGATCGTCTGCGGCGGCATCCTGGCGGTCATCCTCGCCTGGCGGGGCTACCAGATCGACGGCACGCGCGACACGGGAGCCAAGAAGGAAGCGAAGGAGAACGACAATGGCTGATCGGCGGAGTCTCCCCGTCCCCGACGGGCTGGAGGGCGAGCGCCTCGACGCCGCCCTGTCGCGCCTGTTCGGCCTCTCCCGCACCCGGGCGGCCGAACTGATCGTCGCCGGTGACGTGCTGGTGGACGGCTCGACCGCGGCCAAGTCCGACCGGCTCCACGGGGGCGCGTGGCTGGAGGTCACCCTCCCGCCGCCGCCCACCACGCCGATGCCGGTGGCCGAACCCGTGCCAGGCATGCACATCGTGTACGAGGACGACGACATCGTCGTCGTCAACAAGCCCGTCGGCGTGGCCGCCCACCCGACCACCGGCTGGACCGGCCCCACCGTGATCGGCGGCCTGCTCGGCGCCGGCCACCGGGTGGCCACCAGCGGCGCGGCCGAACGCCAGGGCATCGTGCACCGGCTGGACGCCAACACCACCGGCGCGATGGTCATCGCCAAGAGCGAGCACGCCTACTCCCACCTGAAGCGGGCCTTCAAGGAGCGCACCGTCGACAAGCGCTACCACGCGCTGGTCCAGGGCCACCCCGACCCGCACCGCGGCACCGTGGACGCGCCGATCGACCGCCACCCCGTCGGGGACGGCCGCTGGGCGGTCGTGGCGGGGGGCAAGGAGTCGGTCACCCACTACGACACGATCGAGGCCTTCCGCGCGGCGTCGCTGCTGGACATCAAACTGGAGACGGGCCGGACCCACCAGATCCGGGTCCACATGTCGGCGCTGCGCCACCCGTGCGTCGGCGACATGCTGTACGGGGCCGACCCGACCCTGGCCGCGCGGCTGGGCGTGAGCCGGCAGTGGCTGCACGCGGTCTCCCTGGCCTTCGAGCACCCCAGCACCGGCGAGTGGGTCTCCTTCACCACGGCCTACCCCGAGGACCTCGCCCACGCCCTGACGGTCGTCGCCGCCGAGTCCTAGCGCGGTCGGCCGGTCCTTCCGGCCGGACCCGGCCCTCCCACGGCGGGCATGCCTTCGCGCCGGTGGCCCTACCGGCGTGTCCGGCCGTTGCCGGGTTCACAGCGAGGGAGCGACCCTGCGGGGTTTCGTGCGGGCTCGCCGGCCCGGCGGATTACTTCGCGGCGATCAACATCGGTCGCCGGCAGCGGACCGTCCTCCCTGATCACCGCTCCCAGCGTGCGGGAGTCGACCAGCTGCATGACGATCCAGGGGCGCCCGTGCTCCTCGATCACGTCGTACACCGTGGCGACCCCCGGATGCCCGATCCGCCCGGCGGCCCGGGCCTCCCTGAGCGTCCGCACGGTGAACACCTCGCGCTCGGGATCGGTGAGGTCGGGGGAGGGGATGACCTCCTTGACCGCCACATCGCGGCCCAGCACCTCGTCCCGTGCCCGCCAGACCGTCCCCATGCCCCCTCGGCCGATACGTTCGAGCAGGCGGTAGCGGGCTCCGATGATCCCCTGAGAATCGGTCATGCGCCGACGCCTACCCAGGATCGACCACGGCATTCGGAACGGGTCACACGGGCTCCTCAGCTCAGGACATGACGCAACGCGGCGGTGACGACGGCCGCCGCCGCGAGGACCACCAGGAACGGTGCGCGCAGCAGCAACGCCACCACGGCCGCGCCCATTCCCACGGTGCGCGGCCAGTCCAGATGCAGAGCCTGCCCGTGCCCGAAGGTCTGCACGGTGATCAGCGCCGCCAGCAGGGCCACCGGGATCAGCGTAGCGAAGCGCTGCACCCCCGGGTGGTCGAGGATCCGGCGCGGTGCCGACAGCCCGGCGAGCTTCAGCGCGTAGCAGGCCGCGCAGGTGGCGACGATCGCCCACCAGATGGTCACTTGGGTCTCCTCAGGACAACCGCGAGCACGGCCGCGGACGCGAGCAGCACGGGCACGCCCGGCGGGGTGAGCGGGGTCGCGGCCAGCGCGATCGCCGCGCCGCCGCCCGCGATCAGCCGCAGCGTACGGGCCTCGGGGCCGCTGCCGGTGAGCCGGGGCCACAGGATGGCCAGGAACGTCGCGGGGCCGACCGCGTCCAGGCCGAACACCGCGGGGTCGGCCACCCAGGAGGTGCCCAGCGCGCCGAGAAGGGTGGTGGCGTTCCAGGTCAGGTAGAGGGTGACAAAGGTGACCAGGAACGCCGTCCTGGACGACTCCTCGTCCGGCTGGGCCAGGGCGACCGCCGCCGTCTCGTCGATCACGCCCTGGGCCGTCAGCGGCCTGCGCCAGCCCCGGATGTCGAGCACGTCGGCCATGCGCAGGCCGTACAGGCTGTTGCGGGCGCCCAGCAGCATCGCGCCGGCCGTGCCCGCGACCAGGTTGCCGCCGCCCGCGACGACTCCGACGAGGGCGAACTGCGAGGCGCCGGTGAAGGTGAACAGGCTCAGCACGGATGCCTGCGCGACGCTCAGTCCCGCGGTGACCGCCGCGGCGCCGAAGGCCACCCCGGACAGCCCGACGGCGATCCCCACGCCCAGTCCGTCCCTTATCGCGGAGGAGCGAGTGGTTGTATCCATGGAAAGGGAGCTTATGTCTGGTTTTAAGTTCCGGTCTTGTACGTTCCTGCGCGTTGGTACGCGGCAGGGGGAACGCCCACCATCCGTTTGAAGTGCCTGCTCAGGTGGGCTTGGTCGGTGAACCCCACGTCCCCGGCGACCTGCGCGGGAGGCGTGCCCGCCTGGAGCAGCCGCCGGGCACGCATGATCCGCAACGTGTTCAGGTAGGCGTGCGGGGGCAGCCCGGTGGCCGCCTTGAAGGCCCGGATCAGGGTGAACGGCCTGGCGTCCACGGCCCGTGCCAGGTCCTCGATCGTGGGCGGGTCGACGAGCCGCTCGTGCAGGATCTCCCTGGCGCGCCGCACCGCCGGGTCCTGGTCGTGGGAGCGCGCCTCCGGGGGGGAGCGGGTGGCGTGGCGCCGGAGCAGGGCGGCGAAGGCGGTGCGGGCCAGCGTCGAGGAGGCGAGGTCGTCGCCGTGCTCCGCGGCCTGGTGCGCGGTCCGCAGCAGCTCGACGGTGGGCCGGTGGTAGGTGAGGGTCTCGGGGAAGCAGGGGGTGCCGCGTCCGGTCATCACCTCGGCGGCGATCCCGGAGACGAACTCCACAGACGGGTAGAGAACCCGGTAGGTCCATCCCTCGGGGACGCCCGCGTGGCCGTGGTGCACCTCCTGGGGGTTGAGCGTGCTCAGGCTGCCCGCGCTCGCGTGGTGGCGGGCGCCCCGGTAGCCGAACTCCTGCATCCCGGAAAGGACCAGCGCGATCGTGTAGCTCTCGTGCGCGTGCGGGGTGAAGCGGTGGGTCACGTACCTGGCCTTGAGGAGGTCCACCCCCGGCAGTCCCGGGCTGCGCCAGAAGCGCGCCCTCTCCGGCCCGTTCACGAGCTGAAGGTCCTGGTGAAGTCGTCGAAGAGGGATCGGTCCCACTCCGACTCCGGGCTCTCCCAGTAGATCGCGTACGGCCTGCCGGCGAGGGTGCGGAAGCCCCGGTCCAGGACGTGGGTGCGGACCCCGTTCTTGAGGTAGGTGAACTCCCAGTCGGCGGCGGGCACCCCCCGGTATCTCAGCGAGGTGATGCCGATCCGCTCGTAGCCCGGCCAGACGTTGTCGGCCGTCCCGGCCCGCTCCACCTTCTCCCAGTGCCTGACCGGATTCTTCTCCGGGTCGTCCGTCGACTCGATCCACAGGAAACCGCTCGCCCCGGGGGCGCGGAACTCCACCCGGTCGCGGCCGGAGAACCGCTTGACCGTCCAGCCCCTGGGCACCGCGACGGAGAAGCCCATCGGGTCGCGGTGCCACCGCCAGCCCGCCGGAGCCGTCCGGCTCGGACGCGGGGTCGCCGTCGTCGCGGGGGTGGGGGCCGGGGTCGTCTCGGCCGGGGGGGTGGGGGTGGTGTCGACGATTGTGGTCGTGACCGTCGGCAGGCCGGAACCGGGGTCGGCGGTGCCGTCCTGGTTCCGCACGATCAGCCACCCGCCGACCCCGATGGCCACCGCGAGCGCGGGAACCCCGGCCAGGAGCGCCAGCCGCCCCGCCCCTGCCCGCCGCACGGTGGGCCCGCCCCCGCCCCCGGTGCCGGTGGGCTGCTCCTGCAGCGGCCAGGAACCCGGACGCAGGGGTTGGGAGCCGTATGCTCCGTGCCCGGGGTGCGTGTAGGGGGACTGCCCGGGGTGCGTGTAGGGGGACTGCCCGGGGTGCGTGTAGGGGGACTGCCCGGGGTGCGTGTAGGGGGACTGCCCGGGGTGCGTGTAGGGGGACTGCCCGGGGTGTTGGTGCGTGGCGGGGTGTTGGGGCTGGTCGGGGTGGGTGTGTCCGCCCGGGTACGGGGACTGTCCGGGGGGCGGCTCCCAGCCGGAGACCGGCCCCGCGGATGACGTGGGAGGGGAGGAGGCGGCAGGGGAGGAGGCGCGGCTGAGCAGGGCCTCGACCTGGTCGGGCACCATCCGGGCGGCCGGGTCCCTGGCCATCAGGCCGAGGATCGCCATCGCCAGGGGACCCGAGTGGGTCATGGGGCTCGGCTCGCCGTGCAGGACGGCCATCATGGTGGCGGCGGCGGTGGCCCGCTCGAACGGGGGCCGGCCCTCGGCCGCCGCGTACAGAGTCGCCCCGAGCGACCACAGGTCCGACTCGGGAGTGGCGCTCAGCCCGTGCAGCCGCTCGGGGGGCAGGAACGCGGGTGTGCCGACCATCCCGCCCGTACGGGTGATGCCGGTCTCCTGCGTCATGGAGGCGATGCCGAAGTCGGTCAGCACCACCCGGCCGTCGTCGGCCAGCAGCACGTTCTCCGGCTTGACGTCGCGGTGCAGCACCCCCGCGGCGTGCGCGGCCCGCAGCGCGCCCAGCACGTGCAGTCCCACCGAGGCCACCCGCTCCGGCGGGAGGGGCCCGCGCTCGCGGACGATCTCCCCCAGCGACCGGGACCTGACCAGCTGCATGACGATCCAGGGGCGCCCCTCCTCCTCGACCACGTCGTGCACGATGATCACGGAGGGGTGGTCGAGGCGCCCGGCGGTCCTGGCCTCGCGGATCGTGCGCCGGTTCAGGTCGACGCGCGCGGCTTCGTCGACTCCCCGGTAGCGGACCTCCTTGACCGCGACGACCCGGTCGAGGAGCTCGTCATGGGCCCGCCAGACGATGCCCATGCCGCCCTCGCCGAGGTGTTCGAGCAGCCGGTAGCGGCCCGCCACCTTTCTCTCCGCCATCCCCGTCCCTCCCAAGCTCACTGATCGCGGCCGGTGGGGATCCCGCTCACTTTTTCGAGGAGAAGGTCGCGGTGAACCCTTCGAAGAAGTGCATGTTCTTCTTCCAATTCTTGGCCAGGGTATGCCAGTAAATCGCATATCCCCGGCCGCCCTTGGTGACGAACCCCCGGTTGATCACCCGGGCCTTGCCCGAACTCGTCTGCCAGGTGAACTCCCAGTCGGCGGCCTTCACCATGTAGTCGACCTTCGCGATCTTGACCCGCTTGTAGCCGGGGAAGTTGCCGCGGCTGTACCCCTCCTGGTTCTCCCAGTCCCCCTTGGGGTCGGGACCCGCGCGGTCGACGTACTCGACGAAGACGAAGCTCGTCCGGTCGGGGCCGCGGAACCATACCTGCTGGCCGGGCCGTTTGTCCACGTTCCAGCCCTTGGGCAGGCCGATCGAGAAGCCGTTGGAGTCCTTGTGCATCCGCCAGCCGGAGGGAAGATCGGACTTCTTCTCCGTCTTGGTGGGGCTCGGGCTGGGCGGCGCGGAGGAGGGCGCCGGCTCGGGTGAGCCCTGCGGGGTCGTCTTGGCGCCGCCGCTCGGGGCGCTCGGCGCGTTCGGCGTGCTGGACGCGCCCGGCTTCCCCGAACCGGTCCGAGAGGCGTCCTCGTTCTCGCGGCTGCGCATGCCGAGCCAGCCGGCGACCCCGCCGACGACCAGCAGCGCGGGCAGCAGCACCAGCAGCCCTCGCTTCATCTGAGAGCCGCCCCGCTTCTGCGAGGCGAGCGTGGCCGTGGCCGCTCCGTAGTCATGGTCGGCGTAGGAGGGCGCCACGGGCTCCTGCCAGTGGGCGGGTGCGGGCTCGGCGGGCTCCTTTGCCGGCTCAGGTCTGGGCGAGGGTTCGCGTCCCACGGGTGGGAAGGGGTTGGGCCGCGAGACGGGGGTGGGCCTCTGACGCGCGAATCCCCGCCCGGCCACGGTGGGAGGGGCGTCCTCGCGGCTCGCCGCGGGTTTCTCCTCGGGCGCGCCGGCGGGGGAGGCGGCAGCGGAAGGGGGTGTGGCACGGGACACGTCGGCGGGCTTCGCCTCCGAGACCGGTGTGGCCGTCGGTGCGGTGGAGGGCTTCGCCTCCGAGACCGGTGTGGCCGTCGGTGCGGTGGCGGGTTTCGCATCGGCCGCCCCGGCCGCTGCGGCCCCGGCGCCGGAGGTGACCCTGTTCGTGGGCCGGTTCGCCTCGAAGCCGCCCGGGGCCTCCGGAGCGGGACCGCTCCCGGCGCCGGGAGCGGCCTTGGAAGCGGGCTTCGCCGCCGCCTTCGCCCCGGCACCCGGCTCCTGCCGTACGTCTCCGGCGGGCGTTTCCGCGGCGGCCTTCGACGGCCTCTCGCCCCGCGCGGGCGCCGCCTTGTCCTTGGCGCCGGCGGGTGCGGCGTCCAGCTTCGCGCCCGTCTCGGGGAGGGCGCCGGCCTGGAAGCGGGCTCCCGGATCGGTGTCGGCCGCCGGGCTCACGGCGGGCATGAGGGCGGTCCTGGCGGGCCGGTCGAGGTTGCCCGCGCCCTCGGCCACCCTGCGCAGCAGCCGCTCGGCCTCCTTGTAGGGCATGCGCAGCGCCGGATCCTTGCGGAGCAGCCCCTCCAGGACCGGGGCCAGCGGCCCGGCGTGGACCGGGGTCTCGGGCTCGTCGTTCAGGATGGCGTGCATGGTCGGCAGCGCCCCGCCCCGGTCGTGCGGGGGCTTGCCCTCGACGGCGGCGTACATGGTCGCGCCGAGCGACCACAGGTCCGACTCGCGCTGCGCGGCGCCGCCCTTGATGCGTTCGGGAGGGATGAACGCGGGGGTGCCCGCGATGCCGGTCATGGTCAGCGCGGTCTCGGCTTCGAGCGTCGCGATGCCGAAGTCGGTCAGCACCACCCGGCCGTCGTCGGCCAGCAGCACGTTCTCCGGCTTGACGTCGCGGTGCAGCACTCCCTGGGCGTGGGCGGCGCGCAGCGCATCCAGCACCTGCAGGCCGATCTCCGCCACCCGCTGCGGCGGCAGCGGCCCGTCCTGCCTCAGCACCTTGCCGAGGGAGCGCGACTCCACCAGCTGCATGACGATCCAGGGACGCCCGTCCTCCTCGACGACGTCGTGGACGACCACCACGTTCGGGTGGGTCAGACGCCCGGCGGCACGCGCCTCGCGCTTGGTGCGCCGGTTGAAGTCCTCCTGGTTGTCCTCGCCGAGCATGTCGGCGTAGCGGACCTCCTTGATCGCGACCTCGCGGTCCAGGAGCTCGTCGTGGGCCCGCCACACGATGCCCATGCCACCCCGGCCGATGGCTTCGAGCAGGTGGTAACGGGAGGCGATAAGGCGCCCCTCGGGCTGTGCTTCGGCCATCAACCGGCTTACCTCCTTCGGAACCTCCGAATACTCTCATAGCCCGGTAAAGTGATCGACTCACTCGCCGGGGAAAAAGTCCATATCTTGAGATGCGCTGTCCAGTACGTGGCGGGGGGCTGGGATATGGCCTAGGATCGGGTACGTGTTGCGTCCTGGAAGCTGGTCCAGGCCTGCGGGTGGAAGTCCCGTCCGGGTAAGCACTGGAGCGCCCGGTAGCAGGCCCCGGTTCGTTGTGGAGACATGGCGGGCTGAGCGGGGCGTCAAGAGCCTCTTTGGAGGGAGCAAGCACGCGGGCCGTAGCGTAAAGCGAACCTTGCAGCCTCGTCAGATTCACAATGGAGAAGCCGAGCCGCTCATGTCACGGCGAAGGCCATGTCCGGTGGGCCTTGTTCCAGGGTCGGTCTGCCAGGTTCTCCCGGGGTATGGAGGATGGCACGTGTGCATGGTCTGGGCCGGAACAGGAGAGACCCGTCTGACCACGCCTTTCGTCGGGCACGAGACCGGGCGTATAAGCCGATGGTGAAGTCGTCCGGAGGGCAGCGGGAGTCCGAGGGGGCCGTAGTACCGCTGATCGGCGTGCAACATAACGCGCCGGGAGGGAAGGGCCCCCACTTTGATCACGTCCGTGGCGAGGGTAAGCGCGAGGGCATGGCCGGGGTGACCCGGTCCAACCACCCCGATGGGCGAGCGTCCATCGTCAAAGTGCGAAAACTTCAACGCGGGCTATGGGCTGCGGCCAAGCAGTCTGAGGAGCGGCGCTTCCACGCCCTGTATGACCGTATCCACCGGGGTGACGTCCTGTGGGAGGCGTGGGAGCGAGTCCGGAGTAACCGGGGAGCGGCTGGGGTGGATCGGATCACCCTGGCGCATGTGGAGGAGTACGGGGTCGGGCGGATGCTTGCCGGACTCCAAGACGATCTCCGGGCAGGTGTGTACCGTCCCGCGCCGGCCAGGCGAGTGGACATTGCTAAATCCTCAGGTGGCAAGCGGCCCTTGGGGATTCCGACGATTCGTGACCGGGTGGCGCAGGCGGCGGCCAAGCTCGTGCTGGAGCCCATTTTCGAGGCGGACTTCTTGGAGGTCTCCTACGGGTTTCGGCCGAAACGGTCGGCGTTGCAGGCCAAGGAGATGATCCGTAAACGGTTCATCGAAGGCCACACTCATGTCGCCGAGTTTGACATCGCCAACTTCTTCGGGGAGATCGACCATGGTCGGTTGCTTGCCGAGGTGGGGCGGCGGGTGTCGGATCGCCGGGTTCTCAAGTTGATCCGCTTGTGGCTTCAGGCGGGGGTGATGGCGGATGGGGAAGTCACGCGGTCGGTCGCGGGCACGCCTCAGGGTGGAGTGATTTCGCCTCTGTTGTCCAATATCTACCTGCACCTTCTCGATATCGAGCTGAGTAGGCGAGGGGTGGGGGTGCTGGTGCGGTACGCGGATGACGGTGTTGTCTGCTGCCGGTCGGCTGCCCAGTCCCACGCCGCGCTCGTGGTGGTGGAGGAGGTCCTCACTTCGCTGGGGTTGAGGCTGCATCACGGCAAGTCGAAGGTTGTTGACCTCAGGGAAGGCCGGGAAGGCTTTGACTTCCTGGGCTGTCATTTCCGGGCTCGTTTTTCGGGCCGGATGTGGGAGAAGTACGGCATGGTCCGCTACTACCTGCATCGCTGGCCCTCGGCGCAGGCGATGAGCCGCTTGCGCGAGAAGGTCCGGGTACGGACGGGCCGCCGCCGGTCGGGAACGGATATCCGGGTGATCATCGCGGATCTCAATCCGGTCCTGCGCGGCTGGGGTAACTACTTTCGCACCGGGAACGCCGCCAGAAAGTTCGGCCAGGTGGATGACTACGTGGTGTGGATGCTGTGCCGCTTGATGATCAAGAAGCGGGGTCGCAATCTGCGGGCGGGTCAACACCAGGCATGGACTCGTGAGTGGTTTGAAGGGCACGGCCTGCTCCGCCTACGCGGGACCGTCCGCTATCCGAAGGCAGCGTAACCATGTCAAGAAGATCATCGGTAAGCCGTATGCGGGAAAACCGCACGTACGGAATTGAAAGGGGGATGGGGAACCGGGCCTTCGGGCACCGCGCCCCTGACTACCAATGACCTGTTATTTCGCGTTTACCAGCCCGGCTCCGGAGAGCCGGTCGTGACAGCGTGATCTAGCGACCAGCCGGAGCCGACACGAGGCGGAGACGTGAAGTCTCTGCCTTTTTCATTTCGAACGTCTCTTTCCGAACGTCTCTTTCCGAACGACCACCGGCTCGCGGGACGCGCGCCGGCCGAGCATGGGGGAGCCTCATGTCGTCCACCGCACATCTGGAACGCGCGACGGTAGGGCTGGGCGCGCTCACGGTGGGTGCCGGACCGGCCGTGGTGATCGGCGGACCCGGTGCGGACGCCCGCTGGATCAGTCTGCGAGACCGGCGCGGTGGGCTCCCCGCCGCGGAGTCCGTGGTGGCGGTCCGCGCCGAGGGAACGGGGCCGGTCCTGGTGGAGCCGTCCTCGGCGGAAGACCTGCCGGTGATCGCCGAGAGGGCGGACGGCGTGCTGGTCGGCGCGGCCTGGATGCGGGACTCCGCGCTGGTGCGCGCCGCCGCCAGGCTGGGCCTGCCGGTGCTCGTCCAGCGGGCCCCCTCCGCGACGCTGGAGGAGTGGCTGGCGGTCGCCGGCCACTGCGCGGCGGAGGGCAACGACCAGATCATGCTCTGTGAGAGCGGCCGTACCCACCCGGACGGCGCCACCTTCGACCTCGCCCTGATGCGCGCCGCGCGGATGAGGTCGGACCGTCCCGTCCTGGCCGACCTCGGCGCGGACCCCGCGCTGGCCGCCGCCGCGATCGCCGCCGGTGCCGACGGCCTCCTGCTGGACCCCGGCTCCACCGAGCAGGACGCGCTGGCCGCGCGGGAGGCCACCAGGATCGTCGGTGCCGTCACCCGCAGGGAGGTCCCCGACTCGGTGCCCGCCGCCCGCGACGCCATCGACCGGGTCGACGCCGCCCTCGCCGTCCTGCTGGAACGCCGCGCCGAACTGGCCGGCACCATCCAGCGCCTCAAGCCCGTCGGAGGCTTCGCCGGCCGCGACGCGGCCCGCGAGCGCCAGGTGGTCGCCGAGATGGCCCGCCGCGCCCCCGTGCTGGGCGAGGCCCGGCTCGCCCCCATCATGAACGCCGTCATCGAGGCGGGCCTGCACCTCGCCGAGGAACGCCGGTCGGTGCCCTCGGACTGAGACCGGGGAAGGGACGACCTGGAGCGCACGGGTCACTTCGGCAACTCGGATTTGGATACGCTTTCCCCGCCGACGGTGCGACTAGGGGAGGACGGGGCCGCATGTCAGACTCGTTTGTGCATCTGCATGTTCACACGGAGTACTCCATGCTGGATGGAGCCGCCCGTTTGAAGCAAATGTTCAAGCAGGTCGGCGACCTGGGCATGCCCGCCATCGCGATCACCGACCACGGCAACATGCACGGGGCCTACGACTTCTACAAGCAGGCGACCGGGGCCGGGATCAAGCCGATCATCGGCATCGAGGCCTACGTCGCCCCGGCCTCCCGGCACCAGAAGAAGCCGGTGCTGTGGGGTGAGCCGCACCAGAAGCGCGACGACGTCTCGGCGGGTGGCTACTACACCCACATGACCATCTGGGCGAAGAACGCCACGGGCCTGGGCAACCTGATGAAGCTCTCCTCGCGCGCCTACACCGAGGGCTTCGTCCGCAAGTGGGCCCGGATGGACGAGGAGATCCTCGCCGAGCACGCCGAGGGGCTGATGGCCACCACCGGCTGCCCGTCGGGTGAGGTGCAGACCCGCCTGCGCCTGGGGCAGTACGACGAGGCGGTCGCGGCGGCGGCCAGGTTCCAGGAGCTGTTCGGCAAGGACAACTACTACCTGGAGATCATGGATCACGGGCTCGACATCGAGCGCAGGGTCCGGGACGGCCTGACCCGTATCTCGCGCGAGCTGGACATCCCGCCACTGGTGACCAACGACTCCCACTACACCTACGAGTCGGACGCGACCTCCCACGACGCGCTGCTGTGCATCCAGACCGGCAAGCAGCTGTCCGACCCCGACCGCTTCCGCTTCGACGGCAGCGGCTACTACATCAAGAACGCCGACGAGATGCGCGCGGTCGACTCCTCGGACCTGTGGGCCGAGGGCTGCCGCAACACCCTGCTGGTCGCCGAGAAGGTCGACCCGAGCGGCATGTTCGGTTTCAAGAACCTGATGCCCACCTTCCCGCTGCCCGAGGGGGAGAGCGAGGAGAGCTGGTTCCGCAAGGAGATCTGGCAGGGCATGGAGCGGCGCTTCCCCGAAGGCGTCGACGAGGAGCACCGCGCGCAGATCGAGTTCGAGATGGGCGTCATCCTGCAGATGGGGTTCCCCTCCTACTTCCTCGTGGTCGCCGACTTCATCATGTGGGCCAAGAACAACGGCATCCGGGTCGGCCCCGGCCGAGGCTCGGCCGCCGGGTCGCTGGCCGCGTACGCGCTGGGCATCACCGACCTCGACCCGCTGCCGCACGGGCTGATCTTCGAGCGGTTCCTCAACCCCGACCGCGTCTCCATGCCCGACGTCGACATCGACTTCGACGAGCGTAGGCGCGGCGACGTGATCCGCTACGTGACGGAGAAGTACGGGGCCGACAAGGTCGCCATGATCGCCACCTTCGGCACCATCAAGGCGAAGGCTGCCATCAAGGACGCGGCCCGCGTCCTGGGCCACCCGTACGCGCTGGGCGACAAGGTCTCCAAGGCGTTCCCGCCCGCGGTGATGGGCAAGGACATCCCGCTGTCGGGCATCTTCGACAAGGATCACCCGCGCTACAACGAGGCCGGCGAGCTGCGCAGGCTGTACGAGGAGGACGTCGACGTCAAGTCGGCCATGGACCTCGGCAAGGGCCTGGAGGGCCTGATCCGGCAGACCGGCGTGCACGCCGCCGGGGTCATCATGTCGGCGGAGGTGCTGACCGACTACATCCCGATCATGCGCCGCGACTCCGACGGTGTGATCATCACGCAGTTCGACTACCCGACCTGCGAGACGCTCGGCCTGCTGAAGATGGACTTCCTGGGCCTGCGCAACCTCACGATCATCGACGACTGCCTGAAGATGATCGAGGCCAACACCGGCGAGCAGATCGACCTGCTCAAGCTGCCGCTGGACGACCGCAAGACCTACGATCTGCTCGGCCGGGGCGACACCCTGGGGGTGTTCCAGCTGGACGGTGGCGGCATGCGGTCGCTGCTGCGGCTGATGAAGCCCGACAACTTCGAGGACATCTCCGCCGTCGGCGCGCTGTACCGGCCTGGACCGATGGGCGCCAACTCCCACACCAACTACGCGCTGCGCAAGAACGCTCAGCAGGAGATCGTCCCGATCCACCCGGAGTTCGAGGAGTCGCTGCAGGAGATCCTCGGCACCACGTACGGCCTGATCGTCTACCAGGAGCAGGTCATGGCCATCGCGCAGAAGGTCGCCGGGTTCTCGCTCGGCAAGGCCGACCTGCTGCGCCGCGCGATGGGCAAGAAGAAGAAGTCGGAGCTGGACAAGCAGTTCGAGTCGTTCGAGCAGGGCATGAAGGACAACGGCTACTCCGCGGCCGCGATCAAGACGCTCTGGGACATCCTGCTGCCCTTCTCCGACTACGCCTTCAACAAGGCGCACAGCGCCGCCTACGGCCTGGTCTCCTACTGGACCGCCTACCTCAAGGCCAACTACCCGGCCGAGTACATGGCCGGGCTGCTGACCTCGGTCAAGGACGACAAGGACAAGTCGGCCCTCTACCTCAACGAGTGCCGCCGGATGGGCATCAAGGTGCTGCCGCCGGACGTCAACGACTCCGACTTCGACTTCACACCGCGCGGCACCGACGTCCGGTTCGGCCTGTCGGCCATCCGTAACGTCGGCGGCAACGTGGTCGACGGGATCATCGCCGCCCGCAGGGAGAAGAGCCGCTTCGCCGACTTCAAGGACTTCCTGCGCAAGGTCCCCATGGTCGTCTGTAACAAGCGGGTCATCGAGTCACTGGTCAAGGCCGGTGCCTTCGACTCGTTCGGGCACGTGCGCAAGGGCCTGGTGATGGTCCACGAGCAGGCGGTCGACAGCATCATCGGCATCAAGAAGAACGAGGCCCAGGGGCAGGACTCCCTGTTCGGCGCCGTCGAGGGCGCCGAGGACCAGACCTTCGACGTGCAGATCCCGATGGGTGAGTGGGACAAGAACACGCTGCTGCAGTTCGAGCGGGAGATGCTCGGCCTGTACGTCTCCGACCACCCGCTCTTCGGCGTGGAGCACATCCTCGCCTCCGGCGCCGACTGCTCGATCGCCTCGCTCCAGGACGAGCACCGTCCCGACGGCCAGGTCGTCACCGTCGGCGGCATTCTGAGCGGCCTGCAGCGCAAGGTCACCAAGAAGGGCGACACCTGGGTGCTGACCCAGCTGGAGGACCTGGAGGGCGCCATCGAGGTGATGATCTTCCCCTCGGCGTACCAGCTCTGCGCGACGGTGCTCGCCGAGGACGCCATCGTCTTCGTCAAGGGCCGCCTGGACAAGCGCGAGGACGTGGGAAAGATCATCGCCATGGAGGTGACGGCCCCCGACCTGACCCGCGAGGCAGGCGGTCCGCTGGCGGTCAGCCTCGCCCTGACCCGCTGCACCCCGCCGGTGGTCGGCCGCCTCAAGGAGGTGCTGACCGCCCACCCGGGCACCACCGAGGTGCACCTGCAGGTGCACAACGGCCCGAAGACCACCATCATGCGCCTCGACGACCGGCTGCGGGTATCGCCCTCCCCGGCCCTGATGGGCGACCTGAAGCAGCTGCTCGGACCCGCCTGCCTCGGAGCCTGACCCGGCGCGACGCGGGCAGGGCCGCGAGCGATCCCGACGCGGTGACGGCGGTGGTGTCGCGGTGGGCCGGGTCAGCGGTGGCGGGGGCGGGCGGGCCACTGCGCGACACGGCCTCCCCGGGGCCCGTGGTAGGCGCCGTACTCGCTGTCACCGCGGCGCCTGCGATCACCGCGCCCCTCGCGGTCCCGGTGGCGCTCGCCGCGCTCGCCGTCCCTGCCCGCCTTGCGCTCGGCCTCCAGTGCCTCCTTCATGCCGGGGGTGAACCCGCCGCCGAAACGGCCCATGTCCGGGTGGTGGAAGGAACGCGGCGAGACGTCCCGCAGGGCGGCGGACATGGACGACACCCAGATCGGCCCCGGCAGGGAGGCCCCCTGAACCGCTCCGTAGTACTCGCCGCCGATCTCGACATCGCTCAGCGGGTAGCGGTACGAACCGCGGATGTCGCCCACGCTGACCGCCGCGGCCAGATCGGGGGTGTAGCCGGCGAACCAGGCGGACGTGTAGCCGTTGTTGGTGCCGGTCTTGCCCGCCGCGGGGCGGCCGATGCTCTGACCGGTCATGGTGCCCTTGGTGAACACCCCGGACAGCAGGTAGTTGACCGCGTCGGCCACGTCGCGCTCGATCGCCTGCGCGCAGCTGGGCGGGACGCGGAAGTGCCTGCCGTTCCGCTCGACGATCTCGACGATGGACAGCGGGCGGCAGTAGCGGCCCCGCGCCCCGAACGCGGCGAACGCCGCCGCCACGGTCACCGGGTCCATCTCGTTCACCCCCAGGGTGAAGGTCGGCACCTCCCGCAGCGGGGTGCCGTCGGCGCGGGCGATGCCCATCGCCTTGGCGGTCCTGACGACCGGGCACAGGCCCACCCGCTGCTCCAGCATCATGTAGAAGATGTTCACCGACTTCCAGGTGCCGGTGGACAGGCTCTGCGGGCCGCCCTTGCCCTCGCCGCTCGCGTTGAAGATCTCCGCGCCGGGGTCGTTGACCTTGCGCCCCCGGCAGTCCTTGAAACCGCCGGCGGGCACGAAGCTGCCGGGTGTCATGAAACCCTGGTCGAACCGCCAGCCCTGGCTCAGCGCGGTCGCCAGGGTGAACACCTTGAACGTCGACCCCGCCTGGAATCCCTGACCGCCTCCGTGCGCGGTGTCGGCGACCAGGTTGTAGGTGGTGCGGGGGCCGTTGTTCTTGTCGCCGGCGTTGCGGCCGTACTTCTTGCTCGCCGCCATGGCCCGGATCCGCCCGGTGCCAGGCTGGATCATGGCCTCGGCCGCGACCTCGGTGTCCTTGGTACCGACGCGCGCGGCGATGGCGCGTTCCGCGGCCCGCTGGGCCCTCGGCGCCAAGGTGGTGCGCAGCACGAGGCCGCCCCTGGCCAGGCGGCGCTCCCGCTCCACGCGGGTATGGCCGAAGACCGGGTTGGTCAGCAGCTCCCTGTGCACGTACAGGCAGAAGTAGGGGTAGACGCTCCCGTCGCAGCCGCCGGGCATCGGCTGCAGCCTGAGGTTCAGCGGCCGTCTCATGGCGGCCTCCGCCCGGGGCCGGGGAACGTAGGACAGCTGGGCCATCCGCTCCAGGACGATGTCCCTGCGTTCTCGCAGCCTCTTTCTGCGCGCCGCGTCCAGCGACGGGTCCGTGATGTACGGGGTGCGGACCGCGCCGGCCAGCGTCGCCGCCTGCGCCAGGGTCAGCCGGGAGGCGGCGACGGAGAAGAACCGCTGGGCGGCGGCCTCCACCCCGAAGGCCCCCGCGCCGAAGTAGGCGATGTTGAGGTAGCGCTCCAGGATCTCCGCCTTGGTGTACTTCTTCTCCATCGCCAGCGCGTACCGCAGCTCGGTGATCTTGCGCTGGATGCTGGGCGCGCGGGCCTGGGCGCGCTCGGTCTCGCTCTCGGAGTTCTCGACCAGGATGTTCTTCACCAGTTGCTGGGTGAGCGAGGACCCGCCCTGGCGCACCCCGCCCGCCTTGGTGTTGGTCACCAGGGCGCGCAGGGTGCCCTTGAAGTCCAGGCCCGCGTGCTCGTAGAAGCGCGAGTCCTCGATCGCCACGATCGCCTCACGCATGACGGGGGCGATCTGGTCGAGCCGAACGACGGTCCGGTTCTCCGTGTAGAACTGGGCGAACCGCTTGCCGTTCCGGTCCAGGAGCACGGTGCGTTGGGCGAGCGGATTCTCCCGTGGGCTCGGCGGCAGGTCGGTCAGGGTCCTCGTGACATTGTTGACGGTGACCCCCACCGTGCCGACCAGCGGCAGCGCGGCCAGGGCGGCCAGCAGCCCGCCGAGCACCCCGCAGGCCGTCAGCGCGCGCAGGCACGCGCCGGGTCCGCGTCTCACCTCCGGGTGCGATGTCACGCAAGGTAACGTGCAACCGGATGATCACCCATAAACACCCGGTTGCCAATCCTTACCCCTCCTGCACCTTTTCTCGACTGATCTTCAGCCCGAGCGAGGCGAACTGCTCGAACGGCCGGTGGTAGCCCCGCTCGATGTGGTGCACCCCGCGCAGCGTGGAGACGCCCTCCGCGGCGGCCGCCGCCAGCACGGCGGAGAACCCGGCCCGGATGTCGGGCAGCGTCACGTCGGCGCCGCTCAGCCTGGACACGCCGCGCACGACCGCCGAGTGCTTGGCGTTGGTGTCGTGGTAGCGGCAGGCCGGGCCGCCCAGACAGACGTCGAACACCTCGATCTCGCAGCCCATCTTCTGCAGCGCGGGCACGTAGACCAGGCGGTTCTCGAACACCGTTTCGTGCAGCACCGACATGCCCTGGGCCTGGGTGAACAGCACCATCAGGGGCGTCTGCCAGTCGGTCATGAACCCCGGGTGCGTGTCGGTCTGCACCGCCGCGGCCCGCAGCCCGTGCGGCGCCGACGCCGACAGGTAGTCGTCGGTGATGTCGACCTCGGCGCCCATCCTGGCCAGGGTGGTGATCGCGGTGACCAGCCGGTCCTGCGGGCAGCCGTGCACCCGCACCTGGCCGCCGGTGATCAGACCGGCCGCCAGGTAGGAGAACGCCTCGATGCGGTCGCCGTTGAGCCAGGTGGAGGCGCCGTGCAGGCGCTCCACCCCCTCGATCACGATGCGCCGGTCCGGGCTCAGCTCTATGCGCGCGCCCATCCGCTGCAGGAACAGGGCGAGCTCCACCACCTCGGGCTCCATCGCCGCGCCCTTCAGCACGGTCTTGCCCTCGGCCAGCACCGCGGACATCAGGATCGTCTCGGTGGCGCCGACGCTGGGGTAGGGCAGCTCGATCCGGCTGCCGCGCAGCCGCTTGGCCTTGGCGTACACACCGGTGTCGCTCACCTCGACCTCGGCGCCCATCGCGCGCAACGCCTCGACGTGGAAGTCGACGGGCCGGCGGCCGATCGGGTCGCCGCCGACCAGCGGTACGAACGCCTCGCCCGCCAGGTGCAGCAGCGGGCCCAGCATCAGGATCGGGATTCGGTTGAGGCCGGTGAACGCCGCCGGGACATGCGGGTTGATCTTCTCCCCGGGAGAGACGGTGATCTCCCCGGAGCTGATCTCCACGTCGATGCCGAGCGCCCTCAGCATCTGCGCGGTGATCCCCACCTCACCCACGTCCGGGGCGTTCTGGATCGTGCTCTCACCGGTGCCGAGCATCGCGGCGACCATGTGCTTGGAGACGCCGTTCTTGGAACCGCGGACCTCGACGTCACCGCGGAGCGGCCCGGAGGGTTCGATCAGCCATGCCTCTTCGTTCACCCCGCAAGCGTAACGGGGTTCGGTGGGAACCTCGGGTGGCGCCGGGCGGGCGGATGGGTAACATCGGGCACATCTGCACAGAGGGTGAGGGGGCCGTGGTGCGCGGTGCGCGTGACTTTGTGATCACCGTGCTGGTGCTCGCCCTGGCCGGAGTCGTCGCCGGGATCCTGTGGTCGCTGGCCGCGCCGCGACCGCCGTACGTCGTGACGGGCAAGGGGCCGCTGCCGGCCGATCCCTCCACGCAGGCGCTGATCGCCGCCGACGGCTGGTTCGCCGTCATCACGGGCGTGCTCGGGCTGGTCTGCGGGGTCATCGGTTACGGCGTGTCGCGTGGAGGCCGCCCGCTGCCGGTGGTGGTGGGCCTGGCGGCGGGCGGTCTGCTCGGCGCGCACCTCGCGCTGCTGGTCGGCGCGGCGGCCAACCTCGGCGCGGTGAGCATCGCCGCCTCGGGGAGCTCCGTGGGGAGCTCCATGCCGCTGGTCCCGGGGCCCCTGGCGCTGACCGCCAGGGGCGTGCTGTACGCGTGGCCGACGCTGGCCGCCGGTGTCTTCTTCGTCCTGGAGGGCGTCGCGGGCTACCGCGACTCGCCGCTGCGCAACCCGTTCGGCGAGGGCGAACCCTACGGGCCGCTGTCGTCGTACGACATCGACGGCCGGTAGTGACCCGGCCGCCCGGTCGCGTCAGAGGGGCGGCCTGCGCGTGCCGTGCCCGGTGGCGCGCTCGAAGGCGTGGGCCAGCCGGAGCACCGCCATGTCGGCGAAGGGACGCCCGACGATCTGCACGCCCACCGGCAGCCCGCCCGAGGTGAACCCGCACGGCACCGACGCCGCGGGGGCGTGCAGCACGCTGACCCAGTAGGCGGAGCGCATCCACGCCAGGTAGTCGGGCAGCGCCTGTCCGTTGATCTCCGAGACGTACGGGGCGTCCACCGGGAACGGCGGCACCTGGCTGACCGGGGCGATCAGGAAGTCGTAGGTGCCGAAGAAGGAGTCCATCCGCTGGTACAGCCCGCTGCGCAGCCGCTCGGCGCGGGCCAGGTCGGCCCCGGTCACCTCGTGGCCCCGCTCGACGTTCCAGCGCACGTTCGCCCCCAGGCGCTCCTGGGGCAGGTCGCCGTAGCAGAGCGCGTAGTACCAGGCCCGGTAGATCCGGAAGGCGTCCTCGGCGTCCGACAGGTCCAGCTCCACCCGGTCCACCCGCGCGCCCAGCTCCGCGAGCACGGCGGGGGCGTCCGCGGTGACCTTGGCGGTCTCCGCGTCGACGGGCAGCCCGCCCAGGTCCGGGCTCCAGGCCACGCGCAGGCCGGTCAGGTCCAGCTCCAGCGGCCCGGCGAAGGCGGTGCCGCTCTCGGCGATCGACAGGGGGGAGGAGGCGTCGAACCCGGCCACCGCGCTCATCAGCAGCGCCAGGTCCCCGGCGGTACGGGCCATCGGCCCCGGCACGCCGAGGGTGAACCAGGCCGCGACGGCGGAGGGCGCCGGCACCCGCCCGGGGGTGGGCCGCAGCCCCGCCACGTTGCAGAAGGAGGCGGGGTTGCGCAGCGAGCCGCCCATGTCGGAGCCGTCGGCCAGCGCCACCATACCGGTCGCCAGCGCGGCGGCGGCCCCGCCGCTGCTGCCCCCGGCCGACCTGGTCGGGTCGTAGGGGTTGCGGGTGGCGCCGAAGATCTCGTTCACGGTGTGCGAGCCGGTGCCGAACTCCGGGGTGTTGGTCTTGCCGACCGTGATCGCCCCGGCCTCGCGCATCCGCCGCACGATCGGCGCGTCGGTGCCGGGGACGTGGTCGGCGAAGAGCGGCGAGCCGTACGTGGTGCGGATCCCCGCGGTGTCGGCCAGGTCCTTGTGCGCGACCGGCAGCCCGTGCAACGGTCCCCGCCATCGGCCGCGCGCCAGGTCCAGGTCGGCCTCCCTCGCCTCCCGCCTGGCGCGCTCGGCGGTCAGCGTGACGATCGCGTTGACCTCCGGGTTGACCTCCTCGATCCGCCGCAGGTGCGCCTCGAGCAGCTCGGCCGCGCTGACCTGCCTGGTGCGCAGCAGTTCGAGCATCTCGGTAGCGGTCAGGTAGTGCATCTGTCCCCCCGATCGGTACGGCCTGTCGCAGACGAGTCTGGCCGAACGCCGCCGCGTGCCGCGTCGGCAACCTTCGACAGGGCGGTGGGGGGAGCTCCGGCCCACCTTGTGCGACGAGATCTTCGGCCCACCTTGTGTGACCCTTGTGCGACGAGATCTTCGGGCCGACGCACAGGGGGGCCGAAGATCTCGTCGGCTCTCCGGGCCGGAAAGCCCTTGCTAGCCGTTCTTGCCGATGGGCGCGGTGACGGCTCCGGTGAGGCGTACCAGCTCCGAGGGGGAGGCCTCGATCTGCAGCCCGCGCCGACCGGCGGAGAAGTAGATCGTCGGAAAGTCCAGCGCGGAGGCGTCGACCACGGTCGGCAGCCGCTTGCGCTGCCCCAGCGGGCTGATGCCGCCGACCACGTAGCCGGTGACCCGCTCCACCTTGGCCGCGTCGGCCATCGCGGCCCGCTTGCTCCTCAGCGCCGCCGCGAACGCCTTGAGATCGAGTTTGCCCGCCACCGGCACCACCGCGACGGCCAGCCCGCTCTCCACCTCGGCCACCAGGGTCTTGAAGATCTGCCCGTACGGCACGCCGAGGGCGTCGGCCGCCTCCTCGCCGTAGGCCTGCGCGTTCGCGTCGTGCTCGTAGGGGTGCAGGGTGAAGGCGGCTCCGGCCTGGGTCAGGGCCACGGTCGCGGGGGTTCCCTGGCCGCCCTTGCTCTTGCTCTTGCTCACGGGGCAAGCGTAGCGGCTGGTTAAAATCTACATAGTAAAGGCGCTGTCCGGATAATGGACGTGACGATACCGGGTGGCGGACCTCCGTAGACTGAACGGGTGATTTCGCGTACCGATCTGCGCGGGCCTCTTCCCGAGGACCTGCGCGACGTGCTGCCCCGCGCCGACCTCGACGTCGAAGCCGCCCTGGAGAAGGTGCGGCCCATCTGCGACGACGTGCATCATCGTGGGGTCGCCGCGGTGCGGGAGCTGACCGCCAGGTTCGACGGCGTCGAACTGGAGTCCACCCGGGTGCCGGTCGAGGCGATCTCCGGGGCACTGGAGAGGCTCGACCCGAAGGTCAGGGCGGCACTGGAGGAGTCGATCCGCCGCGCCCGCCTCGTCCACCGTGACCAGCGGCGCACAGACGTCACCACCCAGGTCGTGCCCGGCGGCACCGTCACCGAGCGCTGGGTGCCCGTCGACCGGGTGGGACTGTACGTCCCCGGCGGCCGGGCGGTCTACCCCTCCAGCGTGGTCATGAACGTCGTCCCCGCCCAGGAGGCGGGGGTGGGCTCCCTGGCGGTCTCCTCGCCCGCGCAGCGCGAGTTCGGCGGCCTGCCGCACCCGGCCATCCTGGCGGCGTGCGCGCTGCTCGGTGTGGACGAGGTCTACGCGGTCGGTGGCGCCCAGGCGGTGGCGATGTTCGCCTACGGCACCGAGGAGTGCCCGCCGGTCACCATGGTCACCGGTCCCGGCAACATCTGGGTCGCCGCGGCCAAGCGCCTGCTCAAGGGCCGTATCGGCATCGACTCCGAGGCCGGTCCGACCGAGATCGCGATCCTCGCCGACTCCACGGCCGACCCGGTGCACGTCGCCGCCGACCTGATCAGTCAGGCCGAACACGACACGATCGCCGCCGCCGTGCTCGTCACCGACTCGGTGGAGCTGGCCGAGGCCGTCGAGCGGGAGTTGCCGGCGCAGGTCGCCGCCACCAAGCACGCCGAGCGGATCACCGAGGCGCTCTCCGGGCGCCAGTCCGGCATCCTGCTGGTCGACGACATGGAGGCGGGGCTGCGCGTCGTCGACGCCTACGCCGCCGAGCACCTGGAGATCCAGGCCGAGGGAGCGTCCGCGCTGGCCGCCCGGGTCCGCAACGCCGGGGCGATCTTCGTTGGAGCCTACGCGCCGGTCTCGCTCGGCGACTACATGGCCGGTTCCAACCACGTGCTGCCCACCGGCGGCTGCGCCTGTCACTCGTCGGGGCTGTCGGTGCAGACGTTCCTGCGGGGCGTTCACGTCGTCGACTACAGCCGCGAGGCCCTCGCCGGGGCCGCCGCCCACGTGTGCGTGCTGGCCGACACCGAGGACCTGCCGGCGCACGGTGCGGCGATCAGGGCGCGGTTCGACTGGGAGGTGCCCTCGTGAGGGTTTTTTCCATGCTTACCAGCCAGGTGGCTCGACGGGTCCCCGCGAGAGCCGCAGGGGTCTGCCCGTCCGTGCGAGACGTGGCCGTCCGTTTCCGGTTCGAGGTGGAGATCCCGTCGTGAAGCTCGAAGACCTGCCGATCCGAGACGATCTCCGGGGGCGCACGCCGTACGGTGCCCCGCAGATCGACGTCCCGGTCAGGCTCAACACCAACGAGAACCCATACGGGCCCTCGGCGTCGCTGGTCGCCGACCTGGCCGAGGCGGTGCGGAGCGTCACCGCCGAGCTCAACCGCTACCCCGACCGCGACGCGCTCGGCCTGCGCCGGGAGCTGGCCGGATACCTCGGTCACGGCCTTGGACCGGAACAGCTCTGGGCTGCCAACGGCTCCAACGAGGTGCTCCAGCAGATCCTGCAGGCCTTCGGCGGTCACGGCCGCACCGCGATGGGCTTCGAGCCGTCCTACTCGATGCACCCGATCATCACCACCGGCGCCTCGACCGAGTGGATCTCCGGGGCGCGTGAGGAGGACTTCGGGATCGACCCGGGCAAGGCCGTCGCCGCGATCGAGGAGCACCGGCCCGACGTCGTCTTCCTGACCTCGCCCAACAACCCGACCGGCACCGCCCTGGAGCCGGAGGTGATCGCCCGGATCGTCGAGGCGGCGCCGGGCATGGTGGTGGTGGACGAGGCCTACTTCGAGTTCGCCCGCACCGGCACCCCGTCGGCGCTGACCCTGCTGCCGGGCAATCCCCGGCTGATCGTCACGCGGACGATGTCCAAGGCGTTCGCCATGGCCGGCACCCGGGTTGGCTACCTGGCCGCCCACCCGGCGGTGGTCGAGGCGTTGCTGCTGGTCCGTCTGCCGTACCACCTGTCCACGCTCACCCAGACGGCGGCGCGCGTCGCGCTCGCCCACCGCGCCGAGCTGCTCGGCGCGGTCGACGCGCTGCGGGCCGAGCGTGACGCCGTCGTGGACTGGTTGCGCGCCCGGGGGCTGAAGGTCGCCGACTCGGACGCCAACTTCGTGCTGTTCGGGCTTTTCGAGGACCGGCGCGCGGTGTGGCAGGGGATGCTGGATCGCGGGGTGCTGATCCGCGAGGTGGGACCGCCCGGGTGGCTGAGAGTGTCCATCGGAACGACAGAGGAGATGGCGGCGTTTCGCGCCGCCCTGGAGGAGATCCTGTCAACGACCCCCTCCTGAGGGAGGGGGCTCGAGGTGCAGCGATGCGCTTTGAAGCCCCGCGTTGACCAGCCCTGGCCGTCAGCTCAAGGAGGTGCGTTTTGATGGCTACGTTGAACATGAGATCGCAGACCCACCGGCGGGTGCTTCCTCAGCCTGCCGCTCTGGAATCCGTGGGAGCAGACACGCCCGAGGGTGGGCACGAAACGGCTCGCGGACACCGCCTGGCGGCGGTACCTGGTGTTCAACCTGGGCGAGGGGAGATCGAGCGGACCGGCACCCGGTCTGCTCGGCGTCACCCCGAGGACGCTTCGGCGTCCGAGGGAGCGAACCGTGAGGTTCACCCGGTCGTGTTCGTCCTGGACGTCCGCGGCCACCCGCTCGACCCCTGCCATCCTGCCCGTGCCCGTCGCCTGCTGGCGGCCGGGCGGGCGGTCGTGGCCCGTCGCACCCCGTTCGTCATCCGTCTCAAGGACCGGTCGCTGGCCGATTCCACCGTGGCAGGCGTGCAGGTCGGTATCGACCCCGGCAGCAAGCACACCGGCCTGGCGGTGTTCACCGACCATGAGGGGAGCCGGGCCGGACGGTATGCGATCCGGCTCGACCATCGGGGCGCACTGATCCGCGACAGGCTTGCCTCGCGGGCCGCGTTGCGCCGGGGCCGCCGGGGGCGGAACCTGCGCTACCGCGCCCCCCGATTCCTCAACCGCACCAAGCCGAAGGGGTGGCTCGCGCCATCCCTGCGACACCGCGTCGAGGGCACCATGTCGCAGGTGGCGCGGCTGACCCGGTGGGCGCCCGTGACCGCCGTCCACATGGAGAAGGTCTCCTTCGACACCCACGCCCTGTCGGCGGGCAAGCCGTTGGAAGGCGTTGAGTATCAGCAGGGCACCCTGGCCGGGTACGAGGTCCGCGAATACCTGCTGACCAAGTGGGGGCGCACCTGCGCCTACTGCGGCGCGAGCGGCGTACCGCTCAACCTCGACCATATCCACCCCCGCAGCCGGGGCGGCTCCGACCGGATCAGCAACCTCACCCTGGCCTGCGTCCAGTGCAACCAGACCAAGAACGCCACCCCCGTGCGGGAGTTCCTGAAAACCAGCCCCGCACTCCTGGCGAAGATCCTCAAGCAGGCGAAGGCTCCACTGCGGGACGCCGCCGCCGTCAACGCCACCCGGTGGGCGCTGTGGCGGGCACTGGAAGCGACCGGCCTGCCCGTTCACACCGCCTCGGGCGGTCGTACGAAGTGGAACCGCTCGCGCACCGGCGCGCCGAAGTCGCACACGTTGGACGCGTTGCACGTCGGAGAATTGGAGACCGTGACCGCCTGGCCGCCGGTGGTCCTGGTGGTCGCGGCGACCGGTCGCGGCGCCTACGCCCGCACCACCCCCGACCGATACGGGTTCCCCCGCCTTCTCCGGCCACGGATCAAACTGCGCCACGGCTTCCAAACCGGCGACCTGGTCCGGGCGAACGTTCCGGCGGGCAAGAAGGCCGGGGTTCACGCCGGGCGAGTCCTGGTCCGCTCCTCCGGTTCGTTCGACATCACCACCCGGCACGGTCGCATCGCCGGGATCAACCACCGGCACGTCCGTCATCTTCAACGCGCGGACGGCTACGGCTACACGACTCAGAAAGAAGCTGATCGAAATGACTGACCGGTCAGGGCACGCTCGGGCCTGGGCGGCACTCCCGCTCCCAATGCCTCCCCGGCCTGAAGGCCGGGGCATCCTCGGGAGGTTCTGGTGAGTATCACCGCACCGCGTCGCGGTCGCGTCGAGCGCGTCACCAAGGAGACCTCGGTGCTGGTCGAGGTCGATCTCGACGGCACCGGGAAGGTTGAGGTGTCCACCGGTGTCGGGTTCTTCGATCACATGCTGAACCAGCTCGGCAAGCACGGGCTGTTCGACCTGGTCGTGAAGACCGAGGGGGACCTGCACATCGACGCCCACCACACGATCGAGGACACCTCGCTCGCGCTGGGCGCCGCGTTCCGTGAGGCGCTGGGCGACAAGTCGGGCCTGCGGAGGTTCGGTAACGCCTCCTGCCCGCTGGACGAGTCGCTCGCGGAGGTCACGGTCGACCTGTCGGGGCGGCCGTACCTGGTGCACAGCGAGCCCGAGGGTATGGCTCCGATGATCGGCCCGGAGTACGACACGACGATGACCAGGCACATCCTGGAGTCGTTCGTCGCTCAGGCCGCCGTCTGCCTGCACGTGCGCGTCCCCTACGGCCGCAACGCCCACCACATCGTGGAGGCGCAGTTCAAGGCCCTGGCCAGGGCGCTGCGGGCGGCCTGCGAGCGCGACCCGCGCGCCACCGGGGTGCCGAGCACGAAGGGTGTGCTGTGATTTCTGCCGGGGAGAGGGGGAGGCGACGGTGAGCGACAACTGGTCGGCCATCGCGATGGCGTTCATCGCGCTCTTCTTCGTCGGTGGGATTGTCTCATTCCTCAAACAGGGTCTGAAGAAGGGCGCGGTGCTGCTCGCCGCCCTCGCGGCCCTGGCGACCACGGCGGCGGTGCTCTGGTGGTGAAGAAGGTAACCGTTCTCGACTACGGATCGGGCAACCTCCGTTCGGCGGAGCGCGCGCTGGCCCGGGTCGGTGCGGAGGTCACGGTGACCGCCGACTACGAGGCGGCGATGGAGGCCGACGGTCTCGTCGTCCCCGGCGTGGGGGCGTTCGCCGCGTGCATGGCCGGGCTGCGCGAGGTGCGGGGGGAGCGGATCATCGCCCGGCGCCTGTCGGCCGGGCGGCCGGTTCTGGGCATCTGCGTCGGCATGCAGATCCTCTTCGAGACGGGCGTCGAGCACGGCGTCACGACCGAGGGTTGCGGGGAGTGGCCGGGCACTGTGGAGTCCCTGGAGGCGCCGGTCCTGCCGCACATGGGGTGGAACACGGTCAAGGCGCCCGCTGAGAGCGTGCTGTTCGCCGGGCTCGACGCGGATACGCGCTTCTACTTCGTGCACTCGTACGGCGTGCGAACCTGGGAGCTCCAGCCTGGGCCCGGGTTTGCCGATCCGCTGGTCACCTGGGCCGAGCACGGGGTGCCGTTCGTCGCGGCGGCGGAGAACGGCCCGCTGATGGCCACTCAGTTCCATCCGGAGAAGTCGGGCGACGCCGGAGCCCGGTTGCTCACCAACTGGCTCGGGATCGTCGGCTGAGTTTTTGATGGGCCTTTGATGAGTAGGGAACGGGCCAGGCGCAGGGCCGAGCGGGAGGCCGAGCAGGTGCGCTTGGCCGCGCTGCGCGCCGAGCGGGAGGCGCGGCTGGCGCGGCGGCGCGAGCGCGTCGGCAGGGTGACCGCGTTGCTGCCGGGCAGGCCCGTCCGGATCGTCTCCCAGGGCGGCATCATGGCCCGCCGCCGCCGGGCGCAGAACGGTGTCGCGGCGGTGCTGTTCCTGATCGTGCAGGTGATCGTCTGGCTGCTGTGGTCCTCGTGGGCGGCACGGTTCGGCGTGCTCGTGCTTTCCTTGCTGTTCGTTCCGCTTTTTCTCACGCTTGTCTTCGACCGGAGGTCTTGAACAGATGTCGCTTGAGCTGCTCCCCGCCGTGGACGTCGCCGACGGTCAGGCGGTCCGCCTGGTCCAGGGCGCGGCCGGCACCGAGACGTCGTACGGCGACCCCCTGTCCGCGGCGCTCGCCTGGCAGGAGGCCGGCGCCGAGTGGATCCACCTGGTCGACCTCGACGCGGCCTTCGGCCGGGGCAGCAACCGTGAGTTGCTCGCCACGGTGGTCGGCGCGCTGGATGTGAACGTGGAGATGTCCGGGGGCATCCGTGACGACGCCTCGCTGGAGCTCGCGCTGGCCACCGGCTGCCGCCGGGTGAACATCGGTACCGCGGCGCTGGAGAACCCCGCCTGGTGTTCTAAGATCATCTCTGAGTACGGTGACCGGATCGCGATCGGCCTCGACGTCCGGGGGACCACCCTGGCCGCCCGGGGCTGGACCCAGGAGGGCGGTGACCTGTGGGAGGTTCTGGCCCGGCTGGAGAAGGACGGCTGTCCCCGGTACGTCGTCACCGACGTCACGAAGGACGGCACGCTGCGCGGCCCGAACCTGGACCTGCTCCGCGAGGTCTGCTCCCGTACCGACAAGCCGGTGGTCGCCAGCGGCGGGGTCTCGTCCCTGGAGGACCTGCGCGCGCTGGCCTCGCTGGTCCCGATCGGCGTCGAGGGGGCCATCGTGGGCAAGGCGCTGTACGCGCAGGCCTTCACCCTCGAAGACGCCCTTGCCGCTGTGCGTTCCTGAAGGAGTTGTCGATGAGTGTCGCGGTGCGTGTGATTCCCTGTCTGGACGTGGACGCCGGGCGGGTGGTCAAGGGCGTCAACTTCGAGAACCTCCGCGACGCCGGAGACCCGGTCGAGCTGGCCCGTCGCTATGACGCGGAGGGGGCCGACGAGCTGACGTTCCTGGACATCACTGCTTCGAGCTCTGACCGGTCGACGATGTACGACGTGGTCAGCCGGACGGCCGAGCAGGTGTTCATCCCGCTGACCGTGGGCGGGGGAGTGCGCTCGGTCGAGGATGTCGACAGGCTGCTGCGGGCGGGCGCGGACAAGGTGGGGCTGAACACGGCGGCGATCGCGCGGCCTGAGCTCTTGACCGAGGCGTCGCAGCGGTACGGGGCGCAGTGCATCGTGCTGTCGGTGGACGCCCGCCGGGTCGTCGACGGGCCGCCGACGCCGTCCGGTTTCGAGGTGACCACGCACGGCGGTCGCCGGGGGACCGGGATCGACGCGGTGGAGTGGGCTCGGCGGGGCGCGGAGCTGGGGGCGGGGGAGATCCTGCTCAACTCGATGGACGGCGACGGGACCCGGGACGGCTACGACCTGGAGATGATCCGGGCGGTGCGGGCCGTGGTGTCGGTTCCGGTGATCGCCAGTGGTGGTGCCGGTGCCGTTGGGGATTTTCCCCCGGCGGTGGAGGCGGGGGCGGACGCGGTGCTGGCGGCGTCGGTGTTCCACTTCGGGCAGCTCAAGATCGGCGATGTGAAGGACGCTTTGCGGGGGGCGGGGTATCCCGTTCGCTGACGTCGTTCGTTGTTTTTGATGCTGGTTCCTGGTTCCTGTGGGCTGGTCGGGGGCGCGGGGTTGGTGCGCGCTGCGGCGGGCCGGTGGTCCGGGCGGCCGTCTCAGTTGCTGTCCGGTGGTTCAGGCCTCCGGCCTGTTCGGGCGCTCGGGGTTGCGCTTTTTTATACGCCGCCCGGACCACCGGCCCGCCTCCGCGCACATGTTCCTGTTCTCACGGGGTGCGGGCCGTAGCTGCTTTCTTTCCGGCCGTCCAGGGGACTTTCCGGTGCTGAAGCCTTCGTACGGGCTGCTTTTAGGGGTGGTCGCCGTAGCTGAAGCGCTGCTGCGGGAAGGAGCTCAGGGTTGGGCTCCAATGCGAAGCGGCCGTAGCCTCAGGCGAGGGTTGCGGGGTCGATGGTCAAGGGGACGGGGCCGGGCAGGAGGGCGGCGGTGCCGGGAGTGAGGGCGGTCACCTGTCGGTAGAGGTCGCCGTCGAGTTGGTAGACGTCGATGACGAGGGTGTTCTGGTCGATGATCCAGTACCACTCACACTTGGTGCGGGCGTAGCGGTTCATCTTGGTGAGGCGATCGCGGTTGGAGTTGGTGGAGGTGACCTCCGCGAGGATCTCGATCTCGTGTGGTTCCACGTAGAGGTCACTGTCGGTGTCGCGCCGGAAGACGGCGATGTCGGGGGCGAACACGGTGTCGGAGTTGAGGCGGTAGTTGACCGGCCCTTCCACATCCAGGCCCAGGTTTTCGGCCTGCAGGCATGCCTCGATGGCGTTGATGAGGCGGCGGGCGATGCGCTGGTGCCGGATGGAGGGCGCGGGGGTCATCACGATGCAGCCGTCCTCAAGCTCGAAGCGGCGGCCGATGTCGCCGAAGTCGTAGATCATGAATTCGTCGGAGCCCCAGTAACGCGGAGCCCATGGAAGCGATCCGTAAGGCTCGGACTCATGCGCAACGGTCATAGGTACCAGATTATCGGGGGGCCTGGGCGTCTCATAGCACGGTTTCCTGAGCCGGACAGCGTGTTCACCGGCGTGCGGGCTCATGCTGCTGGATGGGCTGATTGTGAACTCCTACTGATTCGTGACGATTGGGCGCGAGGCGCCGGGCCGGGCGTGGTTCGCGCTGCGGCGGGCCGGTGTTCCGGCGGACGTCGTGGCGGAGGTCTGGTTCTTCAGGCCTCCGGCCTGCTCGGGCGTGGGGGTTGCGCTTTTTATACGCCGCCCGGAACACCGGCCCGCCTCCGCGCACTGTGGTTCCGTCGTGTGGGGCGCGGGCCGTAGTCACTCTGTTTCGGGCCGCCCAGGGGGCATTCCGGTGCTGAAGCTCTCGTACGGGCTGCTCTGGTGGTCGCCGTAGCTGAAGCGCCTCTGAGGAAAGGAGCTCAGGGCTGGGCAACAGGCTCTCCCCGCCGGCCGACAGTGTCGTCGCGCCCCTGGTCGGTGAATGATCTGCTCGGGGGATGTGTGCTGGCGTGGCCGGGCATTCCGCATGGGAATCGGCTCAGGCGATGATGGAGAGGGTACGGAGTCGTTCGTCCAGGTCGTGGACGTGTCTGTTGTCCTCCCACGGTTGGAGGCGGGTGCGGGCCTGGCGTATGGAGTTGGCGAGTCTGGCGGAGCTGTGGCCGATGACGATCTGGGCGGCTTCGCCGATCATCGCGGCGGCTGCGGGGATCTCGCGTTTCTGGATCAGTGCGGTCGCGTATCGCAGTTGAAGGATGCCTCGTTCTCGGAGGAGACCGGTGCCCATTGTCGCGATTCGTTGCTGTAGTTCAGAGATCGCTTGGTCGGATCGTTTGAGTTCGACGAGGCAAAACGTTCCGTAGGAGCCGATGGTCTACGGGGTCTGCGGAGGCGGCCGTGACCACCATGGCCCGACGATGATCTGGGGCATGCGCCAGACCACCCCGTTCGCTGACATCATTGGATGTAGGTGCGGAGAGAAGGGGCCGAGATGTCAGACGATTCGAGGACGTTCAGCGAACTCCTCGCGTTGGCGGCGGAGCGCGACGGGTACAAGGTCGAGTGGTACGCCGGGAAGATCGTGATGCAGGCGTCCGCGTCCGCCTTTCATAACCTGATCGTCAGTGAGACGATCCGGCAGATTCCCTCCGACGCGTGGTGGGCTCTGCCTGACATGGGGGTCGGGACCCCCGGCGACCACCGGGGGCCACAGCCTGACATTGTGATCATTCCGGCTGGGAGCCTCAGTGATGACGAGAATCCGGTTCGGAAGGAGATCGTGGCGGCGGTCGTCGAGGTGGTGTCGAAGAACACCCGCTCCGAGGACTACGGCGACAAGCCGGAGGCGTACGCCTTGATGAGGATTCCCGTCTACGTGATCATCGATCGTAAGTGCGAGACCATCAGGGTGTTCAGCGAGCCCGACGGCCACCGCTACACACGCGAGAGCGTGAGTTCCTTCGGCAAACCGTTCACGCTGCCGGAGCCGGTGCTGCTGACGATCGACACGGGCGGGTATCCGGCCGCTCTGTAGGGCGTGGCGGTCTCGCCGAGGCGCTCACCCCGGGGTGTGACGTCTTCGTGAACGCTCTCAGTGCCGCTCAGAAGACCCGGAAGTGGTGGAAGAGTTCGTAGGCGGTGTTGTGGGCCGCGAAGGAGCGGGCCTCGGAGCGTTTGACGGCGAGGTAGGCGGAGGCGCGCAGCGGGCCGAGGGCGTGCATGAGGACGTCGTCGGCCTCTAAGGCGTCCAGGGCCTCGTCCAGGGTGGTGGGAAGGCGGGAGACGCGGCCGGCGGGGAGGGTGGCGGGGTCGACGTTGACGGGGTCGCCGGGGTCGAGTTCGCTGCGGATGCCGTCCAGGCCGGCGTGGATGACGGCGCCGAGCGACAGGTAGGGGTTGGCCGAGGAGTCGGAGGGTTTGAGCTCCAGGTTGGTGGATGCCGCGGCGTCCCGGCCGGTGGGGGAGCAGATGCGCACCGCGGCCTCGCGGTTGTCCATTCCGTAGCAGGCGTACGCGCTCGACCATGCCCTCGGGGTGAGACGCCGGAAGCTGTTCACCGAGCCGCAGGTCAGCGCGGTGAGCGCGGGCAGGTGGGCGATCAGGCCGCCGATGAAGCGGTAGGCCGCGGCCGACAGGCCGTACCGGTCGGAGGGGTCGGCGAAGAGGTTGGTCTGCAGGGCGGGGTCCCAGAGGGAGAGGTGCAGGTGGGTGCCGTTGCCCGCCTGGTCGGCGAGGGGTTTGGGGGCGAGGGAGGCCCACATCGACATGCGGGTGGCGACGCCCCTGACGGTCTCGCGGTAGATCAGGTGGTTGTCGGCGGCGCGCAGGGCGGGGGCGTGGTGGATCGACAACTCCTGCTGGCCGTGGCCGAGTTCCGGGTGGTAGTGCTCGACCCGCAGGCCCTGGTTCTCCAGGGCGTGGATCAGACTCGTCGCGTAGTCGTGGGCCTGGTTGAAGCCGACCGTCGAGTAGCAGAGGCTGTCGTCGGCGGGGATCAGGCGGTCCAGGCCGCCCTCGGGGTCGGGTTGGCGGCGGCCGAGGGTGAACTCGGGTTCGAAGGCGGCGACGAGGGCATGGCCCTCGCCGGCCAGGGTGGCGACGGCCTCGCGCAGGAAGGTGCGCGGGCAGGCGGGCCAGGGGGAGCCGTCGACCTGGCGCAGGTCCGACAGCATGGCGGCCGAGCCGGGGGCGTAAGGCAACTGGACGAAGGTGGCCGGGTCGGGGACGAGACGGACCTCGCCGACCGGGCCGAGCCCCTTGACGTTCTGGAGTTCGTCGAGCATGTTCATCGCCATCATCGCGACGGTGTGCCCGATGCCGGTACGGAGCCGTTCGGCCAGCAGGGAGCGGGAGGTGGCCTTACCCCTGATCACGCCGCCGTGGTCGGCGTACAGGAAGCGGATCAGTTTGATGCCGTCGGTGTTGACGCGTTCGGTGACACGTTCGATGACGCGTCGTGTCGCGGAGTCGAGCGTGTCGGCTCCGCCGGCGTCGTGATGATCTCCCACGCTTTCTGCGTAACACGTCTTCGGGGAGAGTGGAAGCACTTCGGCATTTCCCCCGGACCGGTTCGGGGGGGTCCAGTAGTCTTTGACCTGTTGTTATGTGCTGGGACCGCGCTGCTGGGGCGTTGATCTCGCGGGGTCGCGAGCGGTCTTGCCGGTCGGTTCGGCGTCGTGGGGTCAGCCGGGTGAGCGAGCCGGGCCGGAGGGGGAGGAGGCCGGGGCCGTGGCCGTGGGGAGCGGGCCGGCGCAGCGGCAGGTGATGGTGATCGTCACCGTGCCGGTGGTGCAGGCGCCGGAGGGGGCGCACGCCTCGATGGGGACCGTCCAGGTGCCGGGCACCCGGGAGGCGCCGCCGAGCAGGCCGTCCGCGTCGAGTGTGATCCCGGCGGGCAGGAGGGTGGGGTCGGCCACCCTGAAGCCGAGCGTCTCGCCGGTCGGGTTGGCCAGGGTGATCCTGCCTCGCAGCGGCCGGTCGGCGGGGGCGCCGAAGTGGCCGAGGGACGGGTGGGCGGAGGGCGGCGGGGGGTCGGCGTCGTCCACGATGGGCCGCTCGGGTTTCACGGCGGGTCGTTCGACACCGTCGTCGGCCGGTGTCCGTACCGGTGCCGGGCCCTTGGAGGCGGCTGCCTGGACGGAGGCCGGGGTCGCCAAGGTGACCTGTGGGGTCGCCGGTGGGCCGAAGGTGACGGCTCCGGCGACGAGCGACCCGACCAGGGAGAAACCCCGCGTGCCCCGCATGAACGATCCTCCCGTACGAGAAACGGACCTCCCTCTCAAGGTGCCGGAAAGATCATCAAGGGAGTGCCGTGATGTTTCCCGTGGTCATCCATGATCGGGTCAGACCGTTCGCCGTACCACTCTGTACGGCGGGGCCGCGCGGCTCTGGGCGGCGGGTGGGGTTTCGGTCGGTGGCTCGCGGGTAGGGGGTGGCGGCCTACGGCGATCCTCGTGATGCGTTCCCGGGATCGGTGAAGTAGGTGGTGCGGCGTTCTGGTGTCGGAGGGGACGCTCCTCCGTGGATCGGTCAGGAGCGCGGGTGACATGGTTCGGGGCGGGGGTTCCCGCCGGGCGGTCAGCTAAGTACTCGTGTCACGAACAGAGCCAATTGGTCTGCTCCCCTCACGATCCCGTCGAAGACTCCGTTGACCGCGCCCGCCGCCTCGGCGGGCTTGGTGAACAGATAGAAGACCACGAACGCTACCCCGAGGTAGGTGAGGACCTTCTTGACCTGCATGGGGGCCTCCTGGCAGTTCCAATCCCAGCCGTATATACCCGAATTTTATCGATCTTTGGCATCTGCGGCCCGGGTGGCTCCCGGATTTTGATGATCATACCCATCCCACAGGGGCAAACCATGGTCTGGTCGCGAGTTTGACATAGGTCACATCAGCCATCGTGCGGTGGCGAGGCGCTCCTGTCCAATCCTCACTGTCAGGTATACCGGTAGGGCTAGGGATAGGCGGTGGGATCGCGAATACCGGTGTGCGGGAAGCCGCCGGAAAAACTAAGGAAACTCGGTGTCCGGTGGCATCCGGTCACCCCGGCGTGCCGCCGCCGGGGGCCGGTCAGGCTCAGACGCCCAGGGGGGCGTCCATCAGCTTGGCCACCGCCTCGTCGTCGCCGCTCAGGTCGACCTTGGCGTGGGATTGGCGGCCGAAGCAGAACAGCAGCAGCTCTCCGGCCCGGCCCGTCACCTCGACCTGCCGCGGGGCGTCCTTGGGGCCGCCGATGGCGACGCCCCCGCCGATGCGGTGCAGGACCACCCGGACGGGGGAGCGGCGAAGGAACACCCGGATGCCGCCGCGGATCTGCTTCCAGAACCTCTCCTCAAGGTCGGCGGGCAGCTCGCGCGGCTCCCAAACCCGCTGCGCGCGCCGCACGTCCTCGTGGTGGATGAAGAACTCCGTCGCGTTGACGGTCTGGTCGAGGCCGGGAAGGCGGTAGAGCCCGGACGGCCCTGAGCGCACGAGCTCGACGAGGCCCGGGTAGCCCTTCCTGGTCTTCAGTGACTCCTGCACCCTGTCGGTGTATCCGGCCAGCGGCTTGAGGAGGATTCCGCCGAGCGCGTCGGCGCGGCGCTCGCGCAGCACGAGGTGGGCGGCGAGGTCGAAGGTGGTCCAGCCCTCGCAGAGGGTAGGGGCATCCGGGCCGAGCTGGGCGAACAGGTCGCTGAGCGCGGCGCGTTCGGCACGGGCGTGATTCATTTGATGATCCTAACAATATCGTTGTGTGAGCAATCAGAGGTGTATGTGTGATCTTGTCGGGGTTGCTTCGGGAATAACCGCATGATCCAGCTTGATAGGGACTTAGGTAGAAATGTTTCCCGTCGAAAGGACACCTCCCGCGTGGCGAGCAAGGTGACCACCGCAGTCATGCGTCAGGGGCTCGGTGTCCTCGGGGTGGCGATCCGAGCGGAAAAAGCGATCTTCGCCGCCGCGGTGCTGTCCAGCGCCCTGTACGGCCTGATGACCGTCGCGGCGGCGTGGGCGCTCGGCTGGGCGACCGACCACGTCGTGCTGCCCGCCTTCGAGAACGGGCGGATCACGACCGGCGCGCTGACCTTCGGCGCGCTGATCATCCTCGGAGTCTCCCTGCTCAAGGCGCTGGGCGTGGCGGGTCGGCGGTATTTCGCCGGGGTCATGCAGTACCGGATGCAGGCCCGCTCCCGCCGGGACGTCACCCGGCAGTATCTGAGGCTTCCGCTGGCCTGGCACCACAGGCACCCGACCGGGCAGCTGCTGTCGAACGCCGGCTCCGACGTCGAGGCCGCCTGGGCGCCGCTCGCGCCGCTGCCGATGGCGGTCGGCGTCGTGGTGATGCTGGTCACCGCGGCCGTCGCAATGGTGATCACCGACCCGATCCTCGCCCTCGTCGGTTTCCTGGTCTTTCCCGCGATCGCCGTGCTCAACCTGGTCTACCAGCGAAGACTCAACCCGCTGGCCACCCGCGCCCAGCAGCTGCGCGCGGAGGTCAGCGAGATCGCCCACGAGAGCTTCGACGGCGCCCTGGTCGTCAAGACCCTCGGCCGCGAGGACGATGAGACCGCCAGGTTCCTGGCCAAGGCCGATGAGCTGCGCGACGCCAACATCGCCGTCGGCCGGGTCCGCGGCCTGTTCGACCCGGTGCTTGAGGCGCTGCCCACCCTGGGTGTGCTCGCCGTGCTGCTGATCGGCGCGATGCGGCTGGAGAGCGGCGCGATCGGCTCCGGCGTGCTCGTCCAGGTCGCCTACCTGTTCACCCTGCTGGCCTTCCCGATCCGCGCGCTGGGCTGGGTGCTCGCCGAACTGCCCCGGGCCGTCGTCGGCTACCGGCGGATCCGGGAGGTGCTCGACGCGACCGGCTCCATGGAGCACGGCGCCGTCGAGCTGGCCGGCACCGCCCCCGCCAGGCTGGAGGTCCGCGGCCTCGGCTACGCCTACGGCGGCGGTGACGGTGACGGTGACGGTGACTTCCCCGTTCTGCACGACGTGAGCCTGGAGGTCGACCCCGGCCGCACCGTCGCCCTGGTCGGCCCCACCGGTTCCGGCAAGTCCACGCTCGCCCAGACCTTCGTCCGCCTGGTCGATCCGGTACGGGGCAACGTCCTGGTGGACGGCACGGACCTGCGCGAGGTCACCAGGGGCGGGGTCAGCGACGCGGTGGCGCTGGTGCCGCAGCAGACGTTCCTGTTCGACGACACCGTACGGGGCAACGTCACCCTCGGCCGGCCGGTCGGCGACGAGGACGTCTGGGAGGCGCTGCGCCTGGCCCAGGCCGAGGGGTTCGTCAGCGCCCTTCCCACGGGGCTGGACACCAAGGTCGGAGAGCGCGGCACCACCCTCTCCGGTGGCCAGCGCCAGCGGATCGCCCTGGCCCGCGCGCTGGTGCGCCGCCCGCGGCTGCTCGTCCTGGACGACGCCACCTCCAGCGTCGACCCGCAGGTCGAGGCCAGAATCCTGTATGGGCTGAGGGACGCGGCCCAGGTCTCCACGGTGGTCGTCATCGCCTACCGGATGGCCACCATCGCCCTGGCCGACGAGATCGTCTATCTGGAGCACGGCCGGGTCGTCGACAGGGGCGGCCACGCGGAGCTGCTCGCCCGCTGCGAGGGCTACCGCAACCTGGTCACCGCCTACGAACGTCAGGAAGCCGAACGCGACGCGCTCGACGCGGAGCAAGAGGAAGAGGTCAGCGCTTGAGCTCGTTTCAGGGGGTCGAGCGTTCCGGGGTGGCCACCGTCAGGCATGGGCTCTCGCTCACGCCGGAATTCCGCAAGGGGCTGGCCGGGACGCTCGCACTGGCCGTGGTGGCCACGGTCGGCAAGATCATCGTACCGATCGCGGTCCAGCAGACCATCGACACCGGGCTCGGCGGAGCGGCCCCCGACCTGGCCTACGTCCGCACCGCGGTGCTGCTGTGCGCCGCGGCCGTGGTGCTCACCGCACTGTGCGCGTACCTGATGAACGTCCGCCTCTACCGGGCCACCGAGTCCTCCCTGGCCACCCTCAGGGTGCGCGGCTTCCGGCACGTGCACGACCTGTCGGTCCTCACCCAGAACTCCGAGCGGCGCGGCGCCCTCGTCTCCCGGGTCACCGGCGACGTGGACCAGATCAGCACGTTCATGCAGTGGGGCGGGCTGATGATCATCATCGCCCTGGGGCAACTCCTGGTCTCCACCGTGCTGATGTTCGTCTACTCCTGGCAGCTGGCCCTGGTGGTGTGGGCGTGCTTCCTGCCGCTCATGGTCGTCCTGCCGCGCTTCCAGCGGTGGCTGTCCGGCGCCTACACCCGGGTCCGCGAGCGCACCGGTGACATGCTCTCCGCGGTCAGCGAGTCGGTGGTGGGCGCCGCGGTGATCAGGGCCCACGGCTCCGAGGCCCGTACGGCGGAAAGGCTCGACGCCACGATCGACGCCAACAAGGCGGCGCAGGCCCGCACCCAGCGGATCGTCGCGACGGTGTTCCCGCTGACCGAGATCGTCGCCTCGGTGGCCCTGGCCGCCGTGGTACTGGTCGGAGTGCGACTCGGCCTGGCCGGTGAGATCACCGTGGGGCGCCTGGTCGCCTTCCTGTTCCTCATCACGCTGTTCGTCTCGCCGATGCAGGTCGCCACCGAGGTGCTCAACGAGGCGCAGAACGCCATCGCCGGATGGCGGCGCATCCTCGGCGTGCTCGACACCCCGCCCGACGTCGCGGACCCGGGTCCGGAGGGTGTCGAACTGCCGCGCGGTCCAATCTCCGTCTCCTTCGAGGACGTCGGATTCTCCTATCCCGGCGGGGTGCCGGTGCTGCACGAGGTGTCGGCGAACATCCCGCCGCGCTCGCGGATCGCCGTGGTGGGGGAGACCGGTTCGGGCAAGACCACCTTCGCCAAGCTGCTAACCCGTCTGATGGACCCCGTCTCGGGGCGGATCACGGTGGACGGTCACGACCTGCGGACCGTCAGGTTCTCCTCGTTGCGTCGGCGCATCGTGATGGTCCCGCAGGACGGGTTCCTGTTCGACGGCACCCTGGCCGAGAACATCGCCTTCGGCCGCCCCTCGGCGACCGAGGAGGAGATCCGGCTGGCCATGACCGAGCTGGGGCTCACCGACTGGCTGGAGGGGCTGCCCGCCGACCTGTCGACCAGGGTGGGCCAGCGCGGTGAGTCGCTGTCGGCGGGCGAGCGCCAGCTCGTCGCGCTCGCCCGTGCCTACCTGGCGGACCCCGACCTGCTGCTGCTGGACGAGGCCACCTCCGCGGTGGACCCGGCGACGGAGGTACGGCTGGCCCGCGCCCTGGAGGGCGTCACCCGGGGCCGCACCGCCGTCTCCATCGCCCACCGGCTCTCCACCGCCGAGGCGGCCGACGAGGTGCTCGTCTTCGACCGGGGCCGGATCGTGCAGCGCGGCCCGCACGCCGAGCTGGTGGCGCGGCCCGGCGTCTACGCGGACCTGCACGCCTCCTGGGTCTCGTCCGCCCGTTCCTAGGAGCCGGTCGTCCGCGATTCACCGCGCCCGCCGATGTCCGGCGAACGTCCTTTTCGACCCGCGAGCCGAGTGCCGGGGAGGCGTTCGCCGGAATGGCCGGCGGGCGGTGGCACGGTCGGCCCTGCGCTTCCCGGATGGTCTTCTCGAAGGGGGGCCTTTGCGCGGCGCCGGGTCGGATCGGTACAAATCGGGCAGCCTGCCGATGATTAGCCTGCTCAAAGCGAGGTAGGGGGCAAGTTGGGGGTGGATTCGATGTCCGCCCGAGGGGAAGGGAACGATGGCAGAGGCGGAGCACGCGGAGAAGCGGCCCCCCGTTGTGGACCTCCGTTCGGCGCTGGCCCGCGGGGGCCTGCTCGACGACCTGTCCAACCTGCGGGTCGACGACGATGACGACGACGACCCCGTTCTGGTCCGCCTGGACGGTACCCCCATCGACACCTGGCGGGAGAGGTATCCCTACGGGGAACGGATGAACCGGATCGAGTACGACCGGCTCAAGCGGCTGCTCCAGATCGAGCTGCTCAAGCTTCAGTACTGGATCAAGGACACCGGGGGGCGCCTGGTCATCCTCTTCGAGGGGCGCGACGCGGCGGGCAAGGGCGGCACGATCAAGCGGTTCATGGAGCACCTCAACCCCCGGGGGGCGAACGTGGTGGCGCTGGAGAAGCCGAGTGAGCGCGAGAGCACCCAGTGGTACTTCCAGCGCTACGTCTACCACCTGCCGTCCGCCGGAGAGATGGTCTTCTTCGACCGCTCCTGGTACAACCGCGCCGGGGTCGAACGGGTGATGGGCTTCTGCAGCCCCGGGGAGTACCTGGAGTTCCTGAAACAGACACCCGAGTTCGAGCGGATGCTCGTTCACGACGGCATCCACCTGGTGAAGTTCTGGTTCTCGGTCTCGAGTTCCGAGCAGCGCACCAGGTTCGTGATCCGCCAGGTCGACCCGGTGCGGCAGTGGAAGCTGTCGCCGATGGACCTGAAGTCGCTCGACAAGTGGGAGGAGTACACCGCCGCCAAGGAGGACATGTTCGTCCACACCGACACCGAGGAGGCCCCGTGGACGGTGATCAAGAGCAATGACAAGAAACGGGCCAGGGTCGAGGCCATGCGCCACGTCCTTAGCCTCTTCGAGTACGAGAACAAGGACCACGAGGTCGTCGGCACCCCCGACCCCAGGATCGTCGTCCACGCCGCCGACGTGCTCGACGACGACCGTGCCCGCTGAGCCGCGCCCGCTGTGCCTGCTGAGCCGCGCCCGCTGTGCCTGCTGAGCCGCGCCCGCTGTGCCTGCTGAGCCGCGCCCGCTGTGCCTGCTGAGCCGCGCCCGCTGTGCCTGCTGAGCCGCGCCCGCTGTGCCTGCTGAGCCGCGCCCGCTGTGAGCCGCGCCCGGCCCGCTCACCGACGCGCCCCGGTACCTGGAGTGGCGGCCTCCACCACCGCGAGGCATCTCGCCGGATCGGTCTTCAGGGGAGCCCCCGGCCTGCTCGCGAGGCCATGCCGGACGCCACCCCTCTCCCTGGTTACGGCACAATTGCCGCATGCCCCTTGACCCTGCCATCGCGGCCCGGCTGAAGCGCACCGCCGACGGGCTGGTTCCCGCCGTCGTCCAGCAGTACGACACCGGTGAGGTGCTCATGCTCGCCTGGATGGACGACGAGGCGCTGCATCGTACGCTCACCACCGGCAGGGCCACCTACTGGTCGCGCAGCCGAGGGTCCTACTGGGTGAAAGGCGACACCTCAGGCCACGTCCAGCACGTCAGGTCCGCCGCGCTCGACTGTGACGGCGACACCATCCTGCTCAAGGTCGACCAGGTGGGCGCCGCCTGCCACACGGGCGACCGGACCTGCTTCGACGCCGACGAGCTGGCGGTGAACCGGGCGTGACGGCCAAGCGGGAGCTGTGGACCTGGCTGGCGGCGTGTGTGGCCGGCGCCGCGCTCGTGCTGCTCGCCGCCGGGCGCGACTGGTTCACCGTGACGTACGGCACCCGCGAGGTGGCGGTCCCCGCCGCGGAACTGGCCCCCGCGCTGGGGCCCGCGGCCTGGGCGGCACTCGCCGCCGTGGTCGCCGTGCTCGCGACGGCGGGCGTGTGGCGCAGGGTCGTCGGCGTGGTGATGGTGTTCTGCGGGGCCGGGATGGTGGCCGCCTCCTGGTGGGGGAGCGGCGCGAGCGCCGCGCTGCGGATCTCCGCGGCGCAGGCACCGATGGCCGTGGACTCCGTGCCGCGGGTCGCCTCGGCCGTCGTCTGGCCGATCCTCGCCTCCGTGGGAGGGCTGCTCCTGCTGGCCGGGGGGGTGACGGCCCTTCTGCGGGGCGGCCGATGGCCGGGCATGTCCGACCGCTACCACCGCAAGGGACACGCCTCCGGTGGCACGGGCTCCGTCGCCGCCGAGAGCGCCCCCAGCGAGCGGGCGCTGTGGGACGCCCTCGACGAGGGCACCGACCCGACGGTCGACCCGGACCCCAGGGAGCGCTGACCCATCGGACGGTCGACCCGGACCCCCGGGAGCGCCGACCCATCGGACGGTCGACCCGGACCCCCGGGAGCGCCGACCCGGCGGAGCCGCGGCCTCCGCGTACTCGGTGCGTCGTCCTTGATCCCGTACTCCGGGGTCCGGATCCGGGGGTGTGCGCCCCGGCTACGACTTGCTCACGACGTGCTTACAGGCGTGTACGGATCCCTTCGGCCCAGGAGTGTTTTCGCTAGGATTTCGCCCGCAACTCAGATAATCGGGAGTCATTCATGAGTTATGGCAATCAGCCGGGTGGTTACGGGCAACCTCCGGGAGGTGGTGGCTATGGACCCCCGGGTGGCTATGGCTCGTCCGGCGGTTACGGTCCGCCGCCCGGTGGCGGCTACGACGCCTACGGTGGTTATGGCGCGCCGCCTCCTCGGGGTAACAACGGCATGGCCATCGCCGCGCTGATCATGGGCATCGCGGGGCTGTTCCTCTGCGGCCTCACCTCGATCGTGGGCGTGGTGCTCGGCCACATCTCGCTGGGGCAGATCAAGCGGACGGGCGAGGAGGGGCGGGGCATGGCCGTCGCCGGCCTGGTCCTGTCCTACTTCGGGATCGCCTGCTGGCTGGCGGTGCTGGCCTGGCTGGTCGTGGTCGGCGCCCTCGTCGGCAGCGCCTCCCTGACGGGTGTCTGACCTGACCTGACCTGATCTGGCGACCTGACGGGCCTGTGCGGCGGGTTCGCGTCCGGCGCAAGTAGGGTGGCCGGTGAGGGGGTGCCGACGGCCATGCCCATGGGGAAGATCGCTGGTTCGCGTGCGCAGGCCATGTCGGCGCCGCTCGGCGCCGCGCTGGTGGCGGGCGCCGCCGTCGCGTTCGTGGGGACGGTCGATCCGAGCGAGCCGGGCCACTACCCGACCTGTCCGTTCCTCATGCTCACCGGCCTGTACTGCCCAGGCTGCGGCGGCCTGCGGACCGTGCACGCGCTCGTCCACGGCGATCCCGTGACGGCCCTGGGGCTCAACCCGCTCGTCACCCTCATGATCCCGGTGCTGGTCGTGCTCTGGGGGCGCTGGGCGCTGCGTGCCTGGCGGGGGGCTCGGTCCGGAGGGGAATCGAGTGGGCCGTCCGTGGCGAAATCCATACGCCCCGCCTATGTCTGGTTATTTCTTGCTTTAATGATCGTGTTTTGGATAGTACGAAATCTCCCTTTTGGGGAATTCTTAGCCCCATAGTCACCTTTGTGCTTCACCCAGTGGCGGGGCGACCCCGGCCGGGCCGATAGCATCGGCGAGACAAGGGCAGTCGATCGGGAGGGGCCTTACTCGTGAGCGAGCGGAGCGAGCGAACCACGGACACGGCAGCGTTCGCGAACCTGGCCTCTGAACTTCGCGGGGAGGGCAAATGAGCGTGCTTGAGGAAATCCTCGAAGGAGTCCGCGCCGACCTGGCCGAGCGGCAGGGGAGGGTGACGCTGGCCGAGCTCAAGGAGCGGGCCGGGCGGGCGCCCGCCCCCCGTGACGCCTACGCGGCGCTGGGCGGCGACCAGGTGGCCGTCATCGCCGAGGTCAAGCGTTCCAGCCCGTCCAAGGGCGCGATGGCCGCGATCGCCGACCCCGCCGCGCTGGCCGGCGACTACGAGTCGGGTGGCGCCCATGTCATCAGCGTGCTCACCGAGCGGCGCCGTTTCGGCGGCAGCCTCGACGACCTGGCCGCCGTACGCGCCGTCGTCGACATCCCGGTGCTGCGCAAGGACTTCATCGTCACCTCGTACCAGCTCTGGGAGGCCCGCGCCTACGGCGCCGACCTGGCGCTGCTGATCGTCGCGGCGCTCGACCAGAACGCGCTGGTCTCGCTCATCGAGCGGGCCGAGTCGATCGGGCTGACCCCGCTCGTCGAGGTGCACACCGAGGAGGAGCTCGACCGGGCGCTCGCCGCCGGAGCCAAGATCATCGGTATCAACGCGCGGAACCTCAAGACCCTTGAGGTGGACCGCGACGTGTTCGCCAAGCTCGCCCCCAAGGTTCCCGACGGGATCATCAAGATCGCCGAGTCGGGCGTGCGCGGACCCCACGACCTGCTCGCCTACGCCAGGGCGGGCGCCGACGCCGTCCTGGTAGGCGAGAGCCTGGTGACCGGCAAGGATCCGCGGGCCGCCGTGGTCGACCTGGTCACCGCCGGTGCCCACCCCGCATCCCGACCCGAGGGGCAGTAAGCAGTGACAACGCACGAAGGAACCGTCCTCACCGCCGCGGATCTCGCCGGGAACGGCCTTCACGGCAACGACCCGGACATCCACGGCAAGTTCGGCATCTTCGGTGGCCGCTACGTGCCCGAGGCGCTCATCCCGGCCCTGGACGAGGTCGCGGCGGAGTACGACAAGGCGAAGAGCGATGTGGAGTTCCTTCGGGAGTTCGACCATCTGCTGCGCACCTACGCCGGGCGGCCGACCACGCTGACCGAGGTGCCCCGCTTCGCCGAGCAGGCGGGGGGCGCCCGGATCATCCTCAAGCGTGAGGATCTGACCCACACCGGCGCACACAAGATCAACAATGTGCTCGGCCAGGCCCTGCTGACCAAGCGCCTGGGCAAGACGCGAGTGATCGCCGAGACCGGTGCCGGCCAGCACGGCGTCGCCACCGCGACCGCCGCCGCCCTGATGGGCCTGGAGTGCGTGATCTACATGGGGGCCGTCGACTGCGAGCGTCAGGCGCTCAACGTCGCCCGGATGAAACTGCTCGGTGCCACGGTCGTCCCGGTCACCAACGGCAGCCAGACCCTCAAGGACGCCATCAACGAGGCCTTCCGCGACTGGGTCGCCAACGTCGACCACACCCACTACCTCTTCGGCACCATCGCCGGGCCGCACCCGTTCCCGGAGATCGTCCGTGACTTCGCCCGCATCATCGGCGTCGAGGCCCGCCGCCAGATGCTGGAGCTCACCGGCAGGCTGCCCGACGCGGTCGCCGCGGCGGTCGGCGGCGGTTCCAACGCGATCGGCATCTTCCACGCCTTCCTCGGCGACCAGGACGTCCGGCTGCACGGCTACGAGGCAGGTGGCCGCGGCCTGGAGAGCGGCGAGCACGCCCTCACCCTCACCGCCGGCTCCATCGGGGTGCTGCACGGCTCGCGCACCTACGTGCTGCAGGACGACGAGGGCCAGACCGTCGAGTCACACTCGATCTCGGCCGGGCTCGACTACCCGGGCGTCGGCCCCGAACACGCCTGGCTCAAGGACACCGGCCGCGCCACCTACCACGGCATCACCGACGCCGAGGCGATGGACGCCTTCTCGCTGCTCGCCCGCACCGAGGGCATCATCCCCGCGATCGAGTCCTCGCACGCGCTCGCCGGAGCCCTCAAGCTCGGCCGCGAGATGGGGCCCGAGGCGACGATCCTGGTCAACCTCTCAGGACGGGGCGACAAGGACATGGGCACCGCGATGAAGTACTTCAACCTCTGACTACCGACTTGCCTTCCCTCCGGCGGGCCGGAGGGGACGAACCGCAACGGAAACAACGATGACGACTCTTCAGACGGTGTTCGCCAAGGCCAAGGCAGACGGCCGCGCCGCCCTCATCGGATACCTCCCCGCTGGGTTTCCCAGCAAGGAGGGGGCGATCGCCGTCGCCGCCGCCATGGTGGACGCGGGCTGCGACGTGATCGAGATCGGCCTGCCCTACTCCGATCCCCTCATGGACGGCCCGACGATCCAGGACGCCGTCCACCGGGCGCTGACCAACGGCACCCGCATCGCCGACGTGCTGCGCACCGTCGAGGGCGTGGCCAAGACCGGTGCCGCCACCCTGGTCATGACGTACTGGAACCCGATCGACCGTTACGGCGCCGACCGCTTCGCCCGTGACCTGGCGAACGCGGGCGGGGTGGGTACCATCACCCCCGACCTGACCCCCGAGGAGGCCGGGCCCTGGCGCGAGGCCAGTGCCGGGGCCGGGATCGACACGGTCTTCCTGGTCGCGCCCAGCTCCACCGAGGCCCGTATCAAGGCGGTCGTCGACAGCTGCACCGGCTTCGTCTACGCGGCCTCGCTGATGGGTGTCACCGGTGCCCGCGACTCGGTCGGCTCGGCCGCGCAGGGCCTGGTCGAGCGCACCCGCCCGCACACCTCCCTTCCGGTCTGCGTCGGCCTGGGCGTCGGCACCGGCCGGCAGGCCGCCGAGGTGGCGGGCTACGCCGACGGCGTCATCGTGGGCTCGGCGTTCATCCGCCGCGTCCTCGACGCGCCGGACGAGGCCTCGGGGCTGGCGTCGGTCCGTGAGCTGGGCGCCGAGCTGGCGGCGGGCGTCCGCGGCTGACGAGCCCGTTGGAGGGCGGTTCCCTTCCTCGGCGAAGGGGCCGCTCCCGCGCACGTGCCTGCCAGGCAGGCTTATCCGATGCTTATCAGGCTCGTGATGAGGTTTTCCTGGGATACCGGGCATTCGCCGGAGACGCCTGTGGCCGGGGCTTGGAATAGGAGAATGGTGCTCGTGACCTCTGATAACCCCGCGCCCAATAGGTCGCGTATCGTGATTTCGGCGCTACCCTGGGTAGCGACCGTCTCGCGGCTGGTGCTGGCGGGCGTGCTGATCGTCGCGGGTTGGGGCAAGATCGGCACTCCGGTGCTCTCGGTCCAGGCGGTCGAGGCATACGAACTGCTCCCCAAATCGCTCGCCACGGCGGTCGGCTACGGCCTGCCGATCCTGGAGATCGTCGTTGGGGTGTTGCTGGTCGTCGGGCTGCTCACCCGGGCGGCGGGTGTCATATCGGCGCTGCTCATGCTGGCGTTCGTCATCGGCATCGCCTCGGCGTGGGCGCGCGGGCTGCGCATCGACTGTGGCTGCTTCGGCGGCGGTGGTCAGCTGGCGGCCGGGGTGGAGCCCGACTACCTCATCGACATCCTGCGTGACTTCGGTCTCTTCGGGCTCGGCGTGTTCGTCGCATTGTTCCCCCCGGGCCGCTTCGCGCTGGACTCCGTGCTCGGGCTCACCCCGGGCGAGGAGTCGTACGACGAGGACGAGAGCGATGACGAGGAGCTCCAGGAGAAGGAGACTTACTGATGGGCAAGGCCGGGCGGGATCAGTCGGCGCGCGATCGGATCAAGGCGCAGCGCGAGGAGCAGCGGCAGAGGGAGAAGCGCAAGCGCGTGGCGACCATCGTGACCGTGGCCGTCGTCGCGATCGCCGCCGTCGGGGGTGGCTGGTGGTTCGCCGCCCAGAGCAGCAAGTCCGAGGAGGCCGGCGGTGCGCTCGCGCCGATCACCGTCGCCGCGGACGGTTCGGTGGTCATGGCCAAGGCGGGTGTGGAGAAGCCGGTCCTGGACGTCTACGAGGACTTCCAGTGCCCCGCCTGCAGGGCGCTGGAGGAGACCAGCGGCCCGACGATCAAGAACCTGGCGGCCGAGGGCAAGGCCAAGGTGGTCTACCACCCGATCACGATCTTCCAGGAGCAGACCAACAAGGGGATCACCCGGGCCAACTCCCTGCGCGCCGCGTCGGCGGTCCGCTGCATCCCCGGGGGCGCGGCCTGGAGCGTCTTCCACGACAAGCTGTTCAAGGAGCAGCCCTCGGAGCTCGTGGAGGGTTTCAAGATCCCTGACCTGATCGCCTGGGGCAAGGACGCCGGGGTGACCGACCCCGGCTTCGAGAAGTGTGTGACCAGCCAGGAGAAGGCGCCCGCGCACATCGCCTACAGCACCAAGGTCATGGAATCCCAGAAGCTCACGGGCACTCCGACGCTGAAACTCAACGGCGTCGAGCTGGACCCCGACGTGGCTTTCAAGCCGGCCCAGCTACGCCAGACCGTTCTTGATGCGGCCAAGTAGCTCGCGACACGGTAACGTCACCTGACATGCCCCTCGCCTCGATTCCCAGCCCCTCCCAGGGGGTCTGGTATCTCTTCGGCGTGGTCCCCATCCGGGCCTACGCACTGTGCATTGTGCTCGGCGTCGTCGTCGCGGTCGTCATCGGCGAGCGCCGCTGGCGTGCCCGCGGCGGTGAGCCGGGAACGATCGTGGACCTCGCCGTCTGGGCCGTGCCGTTCGGCCTGGTCGGCGGTCGCCTCTACCACGTCATCACCGACTGGCAGCTCTACTTCGGGCCGGACGCGCCCAACGAGCCGATCGAGGCGCTGTTCATCTGGAACGGCGGCCTGGGCATCTGGGGTGCCGTCGCGCTCGGCGGGGTGGGTGTCTGGCTGGGCTGCCGCGGCAGGGGCATCTCCCTGTCGGCGGTGGCAGACACCGTGGCCCCCGGCATCGCGGTGGCCCAGGCCATCGGCCGCTGGGGCAACTACTTCAACCAGGAGCTGTTCGGCAGTCCCACCGACCTGCCGTGGGGTCTGGAGATCGACCCCGACCGGCCGGGCACGGTGCCCGGCGAGGACACCTACCACCCGACGTTCCTGTACGAGTCGATCTGGGACCTGGGCCTGGCGCTGGTCCTCATCTGGGCCGGGCGCAGGTTCGCGCTCCGCCACGCTCGCCTGTTCGCGCTCTACGTCGCCGGCTACACCGTGGGCCGCTTCTGGATCGAAGGGCTGCGGGTCGACAGCGCCCACCACATCCTCGGCCTGCGGCTCAACCAGTGGACCTCGATCGTCTTGTTCATCGGGGCGATGGCCTACTTCTGGTACGCCAGGAACAAGAGCAACGCCGAGCTGGTCCGTCCGGTGCCCGATCCGGCCGCCGAGCCCGCGCAGGACGGGATCGACGGCTCGGACAAGGGCGAGGCCGAGACCGATGTCGAGCCGGCCGTCGCCCCGACCACCTCGGACGGGGAGGATCCGTCCGATCCAACCGACCCGTCCGACCTGGCTGACCCGTCCGATCCGTCCGATCCGTCCGACCTGGCCGACCGGGACGAGAGCGGCGGCGCGGCAGGGGAGGACGATGAGCCACGGCTCACCTCCGGCACGCTCGCGGCCGACGACTCGGCCGATCCGGCCCACCCGTCTGACCTGGCCGACCAGGAGGAGAAAGGGTCCCGGTGAACGGCGACGACTCGGGGGGGCGCGTCGAGATACATCACCGGCATCGTGACGTCAACGGCGGCTGGCTGCGGCCGTCGGTGTTCGGCGCGATGGACGGCCTCGTCTCGAACTTCGCCCTGATCGCCGGCGTCGCCGGTGGCACCGCCAGCACCGAGGTCATCGTGCTGGCCGGGGTCGCGGGGCTGGCGGCGGGCGCGTTCTCCATGGCCGGGGGTGAGTACGTCTCGGTGGCCAGCCAGCGGGAGCTCGCCCTGGCCGAGATCGACGTCGAGCGGCGCGAGCTCGAACGCCACCCCGAGGCCGAGCAGGAGGAGCTCGCCAAGCTCTACGAGGACCGGGGCGTCGATCCCGCCGTGGCCGCCGAGGTGGCCAGGCAGATCTCGGCGGACCCCGCCAGGGCGCTCGAGGTGCACACCCAAGCCGAGCTGGGGGTCACCGCCAAGGGCCTGCCCTCGCCCAGGATCGCCGCGATCTCCTCGTTCCTGTCGTTCGGCGTGGGCGCGCTCCTGCCGCTCCTGCCGTACCTGTTCGGGGTCACCAGCCTGTCGACCTCGGCGGTGATCTCCTGCCTGGCCCTGTTCGGCGCGGGCGCGCTGGTCTCCCGGGTCACCGCACGCAGCTGGTGGTACAGCGGGCTGCGCCAGCTCCTCGTCGGTGCGGTCGCCGCGGCCCTGACCTTCGGCCTGGGCACCCTTCTGGGCGGAGTCGGGCTGTGACGCCTCCGGCCGGCCCGCCCTCCCCCCCCGTGCGCAAGCGCCGCCGCGCCTCCGCCAAGGCGCAGCCCCAGACCGAGGACATCACCCGGCTGGACGAGTGGGGGCTGACCCGATCCCAGCAGCGGCTGCTGATGGTCTTGGGGGTGGTGGCGGGCGTGCTGGTCGCCGCGGTCGCCCTCACCCTCGCGATCTCCGCGATCGGCAACGACTTCGTGCCGGAACAGGCCACCGCCCCGGTCATCGGCACCGAGCCGAGGCCCGACGTCTACAAGGGCTGGCCCTCCTCCAAGGTGTTCGCGCCGATCGCGCAGAGCAAGGCCGACCCCGGACCGCTGACGGTCAAGGAGCTCTTCGCCGCCAGGACCCTCAAGGAGGGCAGGATCACGCTGAGGCTGGCGGGCACCCGCCTGGAGGCCGACTGCGCGATGGCGACCTGGGGCCAGGGGCTGGCCGACCTGCTCGCCCAGGGCGGCTGCACCCAGGTGGCCAGGGGCCTGTACGTCAGCGCGGACGGCCGCTACGTCGCCCAGTACACCCTGTTCAACCTCCGCGACACCGCCTCGGCCGACACGCTGGTGAACGCGCTGACCACCCTGCACCGGGGCGGCTGGGTCCGGCCGCTTCAGGCGACCAGGGCGGTCTTCCCCGCCGAGGGTCACACCGAGGCCGGCGGGCACGCCATGGGGCACTACGCGGGGCTGGTCTGGATCGGCAGGACCGACGGCGCCGAGCCCGGTCCGAGGGACGACTTCGTCTCGCTGGCCCTGACGATCCGCAGCGTGGAGAAGACGATCTTCCGCCGTGTCGTCGCGGCCTCTCCCGCGCCCGCCCCGTCCAAGTAGTCCCGGTCCGAACAGTCCCGGTCCGAACAGTCCCCGCCGCCCCCGTGTTCGCCTCGGCTCATTATTCCCTGGCGCCCCGCCTGTCAAAGTAAGCTCTTTCCTCATGCGCAAGTGGATCGCCGTCACCGTCGCCGTGCTGGTCGTGGTCGCCGGGGTGGCGGCCTTCCTCCTGCTGGGGGGCAGGCCCGACCCACGCGCCGCCGTCCTTCGGGTGGAGCCCAGCACGGCCCACTACGCGCCCATCGCGACCCGCGCCCTCGACCCCCGGCCGTTGACCGTCGCCGAGATGTTTCCCGGCCCCTCGGTGTCGGCGGGCACGACCACGCTCGCGCGCAAGACCACCGAGACCCTCGCCGACTGCGCCGAGGCGGCCTGGGGGAGCGCGCTGGACGCGCTTGACGGGTGCACGCAGGCGCTGCGGGCCCGCTACGAGACCGAGGACGGCGCGGTCTCCGGGCAGTTCCTGATCTTCAATCTCGCGGACTCGGCCGCCGCGGACAGGCTCGTGGCGGCGCTCGGGAGCGGCGGCTTCGTCCGGCCCGCCCCCGGCACGCCCGAGGGTTTCGACGGCTCGCGCAGCTGGGCACAGGCCCGTGCCCTGGGGCACTACGCCACCGTCAGCTGGGTCGCCCCCGTGGCCGAGGGGGGCCGGGTGGATCTCACCTACCCGCAGGTCGCCGTCGACGGCCTCAGCCTGGTGATCCAGCGTCGGCTGGTGCGCTGAGGGAGCTCTCCACCGCGGCCCGGAGCTCCAGCAGCCGGTGGACGGGCAGTTCGAGGACCGTGACGTCGTCCGCCCACCGGGCGACGGCGGAGATGACCGCCCTGGCCTGCTTCTTCGTCAGGTCGCCCCGGACGCTGATCAGGGCCTCGCGCCAGGTGTTGGCGAGCTTGCCGTGCGCGTTGTCCAGAACGCGGCGCAGGATCCGGGCCGCGTCCCCGGTGGGGTGCGCCACCCGTACGGCGCGTACGGACGTGCCCTCGGCGGTGAGGTCGTAGACGGGGGCGAGCAGGTCGGCGGGCAGGTCCTTGGGGGCGGAGGCCAGGGTGACCCGGACCTCCCCGGCGCGGGTGGCCAGCAGCAGCCGGGGCAGCGCGGCCTCCAGCCCGGCCGGTACGGAGATCGCCACCCTGGCCGGGGCGCTGGCGTAGGGCTTGGCCAGCCAGGTCGCCAGACGTGCCCTGGGGGCTCTGGGCAGCACGTCGCGGGGCCATTCGCCCACCAGCACCTCCGGGGTGAACCCGTCGTCGAAGTCGGCGGCCACCTCGGCGGGGGCGGTCGTGGACTCCACGGACTGGGGACCCTGCGTGTAGATGGCGGTGCCCAGGGAGCCGGTGCGGGCGGCCGCGGCCGGCCAGGTCCTCGTGGTGGGGCGCAGGACGTACAGGTCGGCGGCCGAACCGATGGCCTCGGCGCCGAGGTAGCGGTTGAAGTCGGGGTAGATCGCCTCGTTGACCAGGTTGAGCTGGGACAGAGCCTGCTGCACCTTGAGGGCGAGCGCGGGGGTGCGCTCGCTCGCGCCGTACGCCAGCATGATCCGGCCCTGCTCGCGGTCGCGCAGCCCCTCCGCGCAGCGGGCGACGAACAGCCCGACCCCCTCGGGGGTGTAGGGCGGGTCGGTGATCGCCAGATCGGCCCATCCCTGTGCGGAGGCGGGAAGTCCCAGACGCAGGTCGGCCCAGCGGGTCCGGATCGGCAGGCCGAGCCGGTCGGCCTGGCCGCCGATGTAGGCCAGGATGCGCTCGTCGACGTCGACGACCGTCACCTCGACGCCGGGGTGCAGCATCGCGGTGGCCAGCGAGGTCAGATCGTGGTCGCCCACGCACAACAGCCGGGCGCCGTCCAGCCAGAACCGGGCGTTCAGCAGCAGTGCCCGCCGGACCACGGTGTCGCCGGTCGCGGCGACGTGGTCCAGCGTGTGGCGGCCTCGGGGGGCCTTGGCGATCAGCTCGTCCATGCGGGTGACCAGGTCGGCCCGGCCTTCGAGCAGGTGCGCCACCGGGTCGGCCGGTGCGAGGGTGCTCACCTCATGCCCGGCCCAGGGGGCGGAGAGCCTGAAGCGGTCGCCGGAACGCTCCAGCTCCCCGTCCACCTCGCGCAGCAGCGCCTCGACGGTCCGCCGCGACGTCGCGGTCCGCCTGACCAGGTCGGCGAGCGTCCACCAGCGGCCCTCGCCCAGCGCCGCCAGCGCGATCCTCAGCCGCCTGCCGTCGACGCCCAGCCGGGCGACGAGCGCCATGACCCCTTCGCGGGCGGCCGGGCCACTTGACACCTCTGGCGCGCCGGTTCGATCCGACACGCCCGGGATGTTCGCAGTGTTGATGTCTGTCAGGCCGGTGGGGTCGCCCGGTTCGGCGGGGGCGCTTGGTTCCATTGAGCCACCTTAGAGTCCGGACCTGGAATGTTGCGCCACCGTCGCGCGTTAAACGAACCGGGCGAATAGGGGCCAAATCAGTAAGTCCTGACCGGGTAGGCCGGTATCCGGCAGGGTACGGTACCCTCTACCCACCACGCAGCAGGGCCAACGTCGTCCCTTGCTTGTTCCAAAGAAGCAAGACGACGGGAGGGATTCGATGCCCGCTGCCCACCTCGGTTTTCCCGAGCCCCAGGGCCTGTACCACCCCTCGCACGAGCACGACGCCTGTGGCGTCGCCATGGTCGCGGACGTGGCCGGCCGCCGCAGCCACGACATCGTCGCGAAGGCGCTGACCGCCCTGTGCAACCTCGATCACCGGGGGGCACAGGGGAGTGAGCCGGACACCGGTGACGGCGCCGGGATCCTGACGCAGATCCCGGACACCTTCTTCCGCACCGCGGTGGACTTCCCTCTGCCCACGGCCGGCGCCTACGCCGCCGGTATGGCATTCCTGCCCGCCGACGCACCGGCCCGCGCCAGGGCGGTGCGGCTGATCGAGGAGATCGCCGCACAGGAGGGCCTGACGGTCCTCGGCTGGCGCGACGTGCCGACCACCCCCGACCTGCCGGGGCCGAGCGCCCGCGCGGTGATGCCGTTCTTCGGTCAGCTGTTCGTGACCTCCCCGAACGGCGAGACCGGCCTGGAGCTGGACCGGCTGGCCTTCTGCCTGCGCAAGCGGGCCGAGCACGAGGCGGACGTCTACTTCCCCTCGCTGAGCTGCCGGACCATCGTCTACAAGGGCATGCTCACCCCGCTGCAGGTCGAGCAGTTCTTCCCCGACCTCACCGACGAGCGCTACGAGACCGCGATCTCGCTGGTCCACTCGCGTTTCTCCACCAACACCTTCCCCTCCTGGCCGTTGGCGCACCCGTACCGCTACGTCGCCCACAACGGTGAGATCAACACGGTCAAGGGCAACCGCAACTGGATGCGCGCCCGCGAGGCCATGCTGCGGACCGCGAACCTGCCGGGAGACCTGTCGCGGCTCTTCCCGATCTGTGACCCGGCCGGCTCCGACACCGCCTCCTTCGACGAGACCCTGGAACTCCTCCACCTCGCCGGACGCCGGCTGCCGCACGCGGTGCTGATGATGATCCCCGAGGCGTGGGAGAACCACACCGAGATGGACCCCGCCCGGCGGGCGTTCTACGAGTTCCACTCCACCCTGATGGAGGCCTGGGACGGCCCGGCCTCGATCACCTTCTCCGACGGCACCCTGGTCGGCGCGGTACTCGACCGCAACGGCCTGCGCCCGGGGCGGTTCTGGGTCACCACCGACGGCCTGGTCGTGCTGGCCTCCGAGGCCGGCGTGCTCGACATCGCCCCCGAGGACGTGGTCCGCAAGGGCCGCCTGCAGCCCGGCAGGATGTTCCTGATCGACACCGCCCTCGGCAAGATCATCGAGGATGACGAGATCAAGGCCGAGCTGGCGGCCGAACTGCCGTACGCGGACTGGCTGCACGCCGGGCTGGTCCGCTTCGAGGAGCTGCCCGCCCGCTCGCACGAGGCCCCGACGCACGAGGCGCTGATCAAGCGGCAGCAGACCTTCGGCTACACCGAGGAGGAACTGCGGATCATCCTGGCGCCGATGGCCAGGGTGGGCGCCGAGCCGATCGGCTCGATGGGCACCGACACCCCCGTCGCGGTGCTCAGCGAGAAGCCCCGGCTGCTGTTCGACTACTTCAGCCAGCTGTTCGCGCAGGTCACCAACCCGCCGCTGGACGCGATCCGCGAGGAGCTCGTCACCTCCCTGGCCAGCACCATCGGCCCCGAGGGCAACCTGCTCGACCCGGGCCCGGCCTCCTGCCGCCAGCTCGTGCTGCCCTACCCGGTGATCGACAACGACGAGCTCGCGAAGATCGTCCACATCAACGACGAGGGCGCGCTGCCGGGCTTCCGCCCGCACGTGGTCCGTGGCCTGTACGAGGTCGCGGGCGGCGGCGAGGCACTGCTCGGCCGCATCGAGGAGATCCGCACCGAGGTCTCCGAGGCCATCGAGAGCGGCGCGCGGATCATCGTCCTCTCCGACCGGGGCTCCTCCGACGCCCTGGCGCCGATCCCGTCGCTGCTGCTCACCGGCGCCGTCCACCACCACCTGATCGCCGAGAAGACCCGCACCAGGGTCGGCCTGGTCATCGAGACCGGCGAGGCGCGCGAGGCGCACCACATGGCGCTCCTCGTCGGCTACGGCGCGGGGGCGGTCAACCCGTACCTCGCCATCGAGACCGTCGAGGACATGGTCGACTGCGGCGCCCTGCAGGTCGACAGGCACAAGGCCGTGCGCAACCTCATCAAGGCGTACGGCAAGGGCGTGCTGAAGGTCATGTCCAAGATGGGGGTGTCCACCGTCGCCTCCTACACCGGTGCGCAGATCTTCGAGGCGCTCGGCCTGAGCCAGGAGGTCGTCGACGCCTGCTTCACCGGGACCACCTCCCGGCTGGGCGGTATCGGCTTCGACGTCCTCGCCGAGGAGGCGGCGCTGCGCCACCGGCGCGCCTACCCCCGGGCCGAGAACGCCCACCGCCGCCTGGAGGTCGGCGGCGAGTACCAGTGGCGCCGCGAGGGCGAGCCGCACCTGTTCAACCCCGAGACCGTCTTCAAGCTGCAGCACGCCACCCGCTCGCGCCGCTACGAGATCTTCAAGGAGTACACCGGCCTGGTGGACTCCCAGGCCGAGCGCCTGATGACGCTGCGCGGCCTGTTCAAGCTGAAGGAAGGCGTCCGCGAGCCGGTACCGATCGACGAGGTCGAGCCGGTCGGCGAGATCGTCAAGAGGTTCTCCACCGGCGCCATGTCGTACGGCTCCATCTCGATGGAGGCGCACGAGACGCTCGCCATCGCGATGAACCGGCTGGGCGGCAAGTCCAACACCGGTGAGGGCGGCGAGGACCCCGAGCGGCTCCACGACCCGGCTCGCCGCTCGGCCATCAAGCAGGTGGCCTCCGGCCGGTTCGGCGTGACGTCGGAGTACCTGGTCAACGCCGACGACGTGCAGATCAAGATGGCCCAGGGCGCCAAGCCCGGCGAGGGCGGCCAGCTGCCCGGCCACAAGGTCTACCCGTGGATCGCCAAGACCCGGCACTCCACCCCGGGCGTCGGCCTCATCTCGCCGCCGCCACACCACGACATCTACTCCATCGAGGACCTCGCCCAGCTCATCCACGACCTGAAGAACGCCAACCCCGCCGCCCGCGTGCACGTCAAGCTGGTGGCCGAGGTCGGCGTCGGAACGGTCGCGGCGGGCGTGTCCAAGGCCCACGCCGACGTCGTGCTCATCTCCGGCCACGACGGCGGCACCGGCGCCTCCCCGCTGACCTCGCTCAAGCACGCGGGCGCCCCCTGGGAGCTCGGCCTGGCCGAGACCCAGCAGACGCTGCTGCTCAACGGCCTGCGCGACCGGATCACCGTCCAGGTCGACGGCCAGCTCAAGACCGGCCGCGACGTGGTCATCGCCACCCTGCTCGGCGCCGAGGAGTACGGTTTCGCCACGGCACCCCTGGTCGTCTCCGGCTGCGTGATGATGCGCGTCTGCCACCTGGACACCTGCCCGGTCGGCGTCGCCACCCAGAACCCCGAACTGCGCAAGAGGTTCACCGGCAAGCCCGAGTTCGTGGTCAACTTCTTCGAGTTCATCGCCGAGGAGATCCGCGAGTACCTCGCCGCGCTGGGCTTCCGCAGCCTGGAGGAGGCCGTCGGCCACGCCGAACTGCTGGACACCACCTCGGCGGAGAACCACTGGAAGGCCGCGGGTCTTGACCTGTCGCCGATCCTGCACCAGCCCGAGCTGCCCGCCGGCGCCTCGCTCCGCCGCGTGGTGGAGCAGGACCACGGACTGGCCAGGGCACTGGACAACACACTGATCCAGCTCGCGGAGGGCGCGCTCAAGGACGGCTCCCCGGTCACCCTCGAACTGCCCATCCGCAACGTCAACCGCACCGTCGGCACCATGCTCGGTCATGAGGTGACCAAGCGGTACGGTGGCGCGGGGCTGCCCGACAACACCATCGACGTGCGCTTCACCGGCTCCGCGGGCAACTCCTTCGGCGCCTTCCTGCCCAGGGGCGTCACGCTGCGGCTGACCGGCGACGCCAACGACTACATCGGCAAGGGCCTGTCCGGCGGCCGGGTCTCGGTCCGGCCGCACGAGGTCGCCTCGCTGGAGGGGCACATCATCGCCGGCAACGTCGGCCTGTACGGCGCGACCTCCGGTGCGGCCTTCATCCGCGGCGTCGTGGGGGAGCGGTTCTGCGTCCGCAACTCCGGCGCCACCGCGGTGGTCGAGGGCGTCGGCGACCACGGCTGCGAGTACATGACCGGCGGCAAGGTGGTCGTCCTCGGCCCGACCGGCCGCAACTTCGCGGCCGGCATGTCGGGCGGCGTCGCCTACCTGCTCGACCTCGACGTCGAGCGGGTCAACCGCGAGATGGTGGAGATCGAGGAGCTCGACGAGGCCGACTCCGAGGCGCTGCGCGAGATCGTCGAGGCGCACCTGGCCGAGACCGGCTCCACGGTGGCCAAGGCGCTGCTGGCCGACTGGGACCCGTCCCGCTTCGGCAAGATCATGCCGACGGACTACAAGCGGGTCCTGCGGGCCGCCGAGTCCGCCCGGCTGGAGGGCCGCGACATCGACGAGGCGGTCATGACCGCCGCGGTCCAGGGGTGAGGCCGATGTCCACGCGCACCCCGGCCGGGAACCCCCGGCGACTCGTCCAGACCGCTCAGGTTGTTCAGGGATAAGGGAGGTACGACCGATGGCCGACCCCAAGGGTTTCCTCACTCACGGACGCGAGCTGCCGGCGCGCCGCCCGGTGGACGTGCGCATCCGCGACTGGCGGGAGGTCTACGAGGACTTCCCCAAGCCCGCGCTGACCAAGCAGGCGGCGCGATGCATGGACTGCGGCATCCCGTTCTGCCACAACGGCTGCCCGCTGGGCAACCTGATCCCCGAGTGGAACGACCTGGTCTACCGGGACGACTGGCAGGAGGCCATCGAGCGCCTGCACGCCACCAACAACTTCCCGGAGTTCACCGGCCGCCTGTGCCCGGCTCCGTGTGAGGCGGCATGCGTGCTCGGTATCAACTCCGACCCGGTCGCGATCAAGCGGGTCGAGGTCGAGATCATCGACCGGGCCTTCGACGAGGGCTGGGTCACCCCCCGGCCTCCCACCTCGAAGACCGGTAAGCGGGTCGCGATCGTCGGCTCGGGCCCCGCGGGCCTGGCCGCCGCACAGCAGCTCACCCGCGCCGGGCACGACGTGGTGGTGTTCGAGCGCGCCGACCGGATCGGCGGCCTGCTCCGCTACGGCATTCCCGAGTTCAAGATGGAGAAGCGGCACATCGACCGCCGGCTCGCCCAGATGCGGGCCGAGGGCACCGAGTTCCGTACCGGCGTCAACGTCGGCGTCGACATCACGGCGGCGAGGCTGCGCGAGGAGTTCGACGCGATCGTCCTGGCAGGTGGCGCGACCCAGTGGCGGGATCTGCCCGTCGCCGGGCGCGACCTGAAGGGCATCTACCAGGCGATGGAGTTCCTGCCGCCCTCCAACAAGGTCCAGGAGGGTGACTACCCGGTCTCGCCTATCAGCGCCGAGGGCAAGCACGTCGTCGTGATCGGCGGCGGTGACACCGGCGCAGACTGCATCGGCACCGCGATCCGTCAGGGAGCCGCCTCGGTCACCCAGCTGGAGATCATGCCCCAGCCCCCGGCGGAGCGCCCCGGCAGCCAGCCGTGGCCCACCTTCCCCATCCTGTTCAAGATGGAGAGCGCCCACGAGGAGCTGGCCGACGGCGGCGGCGGCCGGGTCTACGCGGTCTCCACCACCGAGTTCGCCGGCGACGCCGACGGCAACGTCAGGGCGCTGCGCCTGGTCGAGGTGGAGGGTCCCGCGGCCGGATTCAAGCCGGTACCCGGCTCGGAGCGGGAGATCCCCGCCGAGCTGGTCACCCTGTCGATGGGCTTCGTGGGCCCGGAGAAGAAGGGCCTGCTCACCGAGCTCGCCGAAGTCGCCGAAGGCGAGTTCTTCGACGCCAGGGGCAACGTCGCCAGGGACAGGGGCTACATGTCCTCGGTCGACGGTGTCTTCGTCGCCGGGGACATAGGTCGCGGCCAGTCCCTGATCGTGTGGGCGATCGCCGAGGGCCGCTCGGCAGCCTCGGCCGCCGACCGCTACCTCACCGGCCAGACGGCCCTGCCGGTGGCGATCCCGCCGACCGCGAGGCCACTGGTTTGAACGCGGCTGGTCTGAACACTAAGTAGGTTGTAGTTGGTCCGTGTATGTCACGGCCGGTATGAGCACGTCAAGGCGTTCCCGGGTGCGGCACCGTCCGCCGCACCCGGGAACGCCTTGTGTACCGGCCGTTCCACTGGCCCCTTCACGGAAAAATACGCAGAGCGGATATTGAGTTCGCTTTGTCGTACGTACGGCTGAAGGATAAATTTTCTTGATCGGGCCAGGTGCGGAGGATCGATGAGACGCGGGATCAGAGGCCTGACGGGCGCGGGAACGGTGCTCGCCCTGGCGGCGACCCTCACGGCGGGAGCCCTGGACGGCGGGGCCGCCACGGTCGCGAGCCAGGCCCGCGAATACCTGGTCTTCTACGCCGACGGCGCCCACGACCGCGCGATCGACGCGATCGACGCGAGCGGCGGCACCGCGCTGTCCACGGAGACGAGGCTCGGCTACATCGTCGCCGGCGGCCCCGCTTCCCGCTTCGTGGAGGACCTCGCCGCCAGCGACGCCGTCGTGGGCGTCTCCTCCGACCGCAGGATCGGCTCCGCCACCGCGCTCCCCGCGACAGGAGCCCCCGCGCTCCCCGCGACAGGAGCCCCCGCGGCCCTTCCGCCCTCCGACGCCCTCGGTCAGCGGGGCACTCCGGACGGTCGGGCGTCCGCCACCGGCGCCTCGGAGCCGCTGGCCGGACAGCAGTGGGACATGAAGATGATCGGCGCCACCGCGGACGGCTCCCACGCCACCGCCCCCGGCAGCAAGCAGGTGCTGGTCGGCGTCATCGACACCGGCATCGACGGCAGGCACCCCGACATCGCCCCCAACTTCAACTACGCCCTGAGCCGCAACTTCGTGACCGACCGGCCCAAGGACCCGGCCGGCAAGACCGTCGACGGGCCCTGCGAGTTCAAGAACTGCAAGGACCCGGTCGACTGGGACGACGACGGCCACGGCACCCACGTGGCCGGCACCATCGCCTCGCCGGTCAACGGCCGGGGCGTCGCCGGAGTCGCCCCCGCGGTCTCCCTGGTGAACCTGCGCGCGGGCCAGGACTCCGGCCTGTTCTTCCTCAAGCCCAGCATCGAGGCGCTCACCTACGCCGCGGACGCCGGGATCGACGTGGTCAACATGAGCTTCTACGTCGACCCGTGGCTGTTCAACTGCAAGGCCAACCCCGCCGACTCCAAGGCCGAGCAGCTGGAGCAGCGCGGCGTCGTCACCGGCATGCAGCGCGCCCTCGACTACGCCCGCAAGCGGGGCGTCACCCTCATCAGCGCCATCGGCAACGGCTCCACGGACCTCGGCAGGCCCAGCAAGGACGACACCAGCCCCGACTACCCCAAGGACGTCGAGCGCACCCGCAAGATCGACAACTCCTGCCTCAACGTCCCGGCCGAGTCCAAGGGCGTCATCTCGGTCTCCGCGGTCGGCCCGAGCAAGCGCAAGGCCTACTACTCCGACTACGGCATCGAGCAGGCCGACCTGTCGGCACCCGGCGGTGACGAGTTCGACGGCGGCACCGGCTACGACATCACCAAGGGCATCCTGGCCCCCGCCCCGGAGAACGCGCTGCGGGCCAAGGGACAGCTCAACGCCGACGGCACCCCGAAGTACAAATCAATCATCCGGGAGTGCCGCGACGACGTCTGCGCCTACTACCAGTACCTCGTCGGCACCTCCATGGCCGCCCCGCACGCCACCGGCGTGGCCGCCATCCTGATCAGCCGCTTCGGCAAGCCGGACAAGAGCGGCCTCACCATGGCCCCCGGAGAGGTCCAGCGCCTGCTGTACGCCACCGCCACCGAGAAGGCCTGCCCCTCGTCCCGCAAGTACGCCTACAAGATCGACCTCGTCGCGGACGAGGTTCACAAGTGCGAGGGTTCGAAGGCGCGCAACGGCTTCTACGGCCGGGGCATCGTCGACGCCGCCGGGGCGGCCTCCGTCACCCGCTGAGGCCGCACCGGGGCTCCATCCGCCCGAGCCCCGTCCCGACAGGCCGCGGCTCGTGCCGCGCCCACCGGCCGCAGGTACAGCCGCCACATGGCGCACGTCCATGGCCACACCCTGTGGAAACCGTCTCAACGCCCGCTTGGCGCCCGATGAGGATCCGATGAGAACGCCGGCCACCGGGGCGGGCTCCGGAAGGGCGCCCCGACGGAAACAGTGCCCCATTATGTTCGTTTTGTCGCGTTCAAAAGAGGATCAACAGGCGGGTGGAACGGTCAGGCCGGGGAACAGGGGCAGAACCGGAGGGTCACCGGTACCTCCGGCGGAACGGCCTGACTTTCGTGACAGGCCGAACCCGCGCTCTAAACCCGCGCTCCAGAGCCTGAGGTCGCCAGGGAGCGGCCCGGGAAAACGGGGATCTGTGTCCCTGATGAGCAAGGTTGCGGTGAATGTGACGTGAGGGGCGATTCGCAACCTCCCGTTCACCAAGGGTAGCGTTTATGTCACCGAATTTTTCATTGCCGCCATGACCAACGTCACGACCAAGTGGTCTGTACCAATTAGGGTGGGATCCGTGACTCGTCGCGCGAAAATCGTCTGCACTCTCGGCCCCGCCACCTCCTCTCCCGAACGTCTCCGCGAGCTGATCGCGGCCGGGATGGACGTGGCCCGTTTCAACCTCAGCCACGGCAGCCACGAACTGCACAAGGAGGTTTACGACAGGGTGAGGGAGGCGGCCGCCGAGCTCGGGCGTGGCGTAGGTCTGCTGGCCGACCTCCAAGGCCCCAAGATCCGGGTCGGCAAGTTCGAAGAGGGCCCCGTCCGCCTCGGCTTCGGTGACGTCTTCACGATCACCACCGAGGATGTCCCCGGAGACCGCGAGCAGGTCTCCACCTCCTACCAGGGACTCCCCAAGGACGTCCACCCCGGAGACAGCATCCTGGTCGACGACGGCCGGGTCCGCCTGGAGGTGACCCGGGTCGAAGACCAGCGCGTCACCACCCGCGTGATCATCGGCGGCATGATCTCCGACAACAAGGGCCTCAACCTGCCGGGCGTCAACGTCAGCGCCCCCGTCCTCACCGACAAGGACGAGACCGACCTGCGCTGGGCCCTGCGCACCGGCTTCGACCTGGTCGCCCTCTCCTTCGTCAGGCGCCCCTCCGACGCCGACGTGGTACGCAACATCATGGAGCAGGAAGGCATCCGCCTCCCACTGCTCGCCAAGATCGAAAAGCCGCAGGCGGTGGAACGGCTCCCCGAGATCATCGAGGCCTTCGACGGCATCATGGTCGCCCGCGGCGACCTCGGCGTCGAACTGCCCCTCGAAGAGGTGCCCATCGTGCAGAAGCGGGCCATCGAACTCTGCCGCGAGAAGGCCCGCCCGGTCATCGTCGCCACCCAGATGCTCGAATCGATGATCACCGCACCGCGCCCCACCCGAGCGGAGGCCTCCGACGTCGCCTACGCCGTCATGGACGGCGCCGACGCGGTCATGCTCTCCGGGGAGACCTCGGTCGGCAACTACCCCATCGAGGTCGTCGAGACCATGAGCCGCATCGCCACGACCGCGGAGAAAAGCTCACTCCAGGCCACCCACAGCCTCGACCGGCTGCCGGAGACCACCGGCGGCGCCATCGCCCGCGCCGCCGCCGAGGTCGGCGCCATCGTGGGCGCCAAGGCACTGGTGGCGTTCACCATGTCCGGTGAGACCGCCCGCCGCCTGGCCCGCTACCGCTCCCCGATCCCACTGCTGGCCTTCACCTCCGCCAGCCACGTCCGCAACCAGCTCGCACTGACCTGGGGCGTGGAGACCTTCGAAGTGCCGTTCGTCCACCACACCGACGACATGGTCCGCCAGGTGGAGGCCGCGCTGCTGGCCCACTCCCGGCTGGAGAAGGGCGACAAGGTGGTCATCGTCGCCGGCTCCCCCCCCGGCACCGCGGGCTCCACCAACGCCCTGCGCGTGCACACCATCGGAGCGGCGGTCTCCAACCCCTCCTGATCCACGTAGCGTATGGCCACCGCTCCGGCGGTGGCCATACCCGTCTTCGAGGGTCGTCCTCCGACAGCCGACGAACGTCAGATCCCCGGGAACACCCGACGCAGGTCGTCCAGCGTGACACCGTCACCGGTGACGGTCACCGACGGCGGGGTGTGCTCGGGAGCCAGCCTGCCGCCGAGCAGACGCACCCACGCCTCAGCCGGAAGCGACAGGATGTCGGCAGGCTCGGGGGCCTCGCTGAAACCGACGGTCTCGCCAAGAGTGAGACCCAGCACCCGCTCGGGGTCACTCGTCTCGACCCGGAGGGTCCTGGCAAGACGCGGATCGAGGGCATCGGGCCTGCCCAAAAAGCCGATCATGAAATCAAGCGGCCCGGAGTACAGATCGATCAGCACCCCGCCCGTGTCCGGCGCCACAACGGCTGCCGGGTCGAAGGCGACCATGATGTCCCAGAAGTGCAGGGCGGCCTCGTTCAGTCGCATCCCGGCCACCAGAGCGACATCGCCGGGCGCGGGCAGGAAGCTCAGCTTGACCCGGAGCCGTTCGCGGGCGTCCGCGTCGAGACCTTCGAGGGCGGAGACGATCTCCGCGTCCACGACGAGGAAGTCCCCGGCCTGCCCCTCGGGATCCTTCGCGTTCCAGCGGTCCCAGACCTCGTGGTTGAAATCCTGGCCGGGAGCCTCCTGACCGTCCAGCGCCGTCCGCAACGCCGCCAGACCGATCTCCGCGCCGCTGCCGAGGTGGCTGAGCACCTGGGCGACGGTCCACTCCGAGGCCCCCGACCGTCGGTCGAGATCGGCGGCGTCCAGGCCGCGGACGAAGGCCGCCAGCCCGTCATGGGTGGTACGCAGGGCCGCGATGGTCCGGTCAGCGAGTGTGCTCATGATTCTCCATCCTCGTACTCCCACGTCCGCAACGCTATCGGCCGCCCCTTCTCCTCCGAGGGAACCGGCGGCGCGTCCGTCAGGCGGTAACCCGCCGCGCGAGCCACCGCCACACTCGCCGCGTTACCCGCCTCGATCTCCAGCAGCAGCCGCGACACCCCAACCGTGTCACGGGCGAACTCCGTCATCACCCGCACCGCCCCCCGCGCCAGCCCCCGCCCCCGGTAAACGGCCCCCACGCTGTAACCGATCTCCGCGACATCCAGCCCCAGGCCGCTCAACATCAGCAACACCTCACCCACGGGCTCACCCCCGTCCACCGTGATCGCCAACTGCAACCGCTCCCCGGCCGCCCGCCGCTGCCGGGCCCGTTCCAGATAGGCCCGCGCCGCCTGCGGGCCGAACGGCGAGACCAGCGGCGTCCAGTACGCCACCTCGGGGTCGTCGAACAGCTTCACCATCGCCCCCAGATCGCCGTCCTCCCACTCCCGCAGCACCACCCCGTGCCCGCGAAGCCGCACCTCCTCCGGAAGACACACCCGCCCGGCACCGGGACCGCTCAGCTCCGCCTGGCCGTTCTCCATGATTCCCACGCATCCCCCTCGGTCACGCCGTCTTCCGAGCAACCTACTCGCCCACCGGGGCGCCCCCACCAAGCCACCTCAGTACTTCGGCCCCACGAACTCGTCCAACCGCTCAACGGCGGCTCGCCTGGCCACGGAGATGGTGTTGGGCTTGGAATAACGCCACGCCACATCCAGCAGGTCGAGCGCTTCCCCGCAGAGAGCGAGGATGTCCCGGGACTCGTTCACGAAGAGGTAGCGCGGGTACTCGTACCAGTGTGTCTCGCCGGGTGGCTGCCGTTGAACACGGTTGATGACGCGACAACCATCGGAGTGCATCAGCCCTCGAACGAGATGGCCCGGATTCGCTGCGACGATCTGGCGTTGCCAGGCTTCCAGTTCGATCAGGCGAGTGTGCTTCTTCCCTGGCCCATGTTGTGGGAACAGATGCGGCCAATGCTTGGAGAAGGAATTGATTTCGGTACAGCCCTGTCTGGGCAGCATGCGGACCCTATTGTCCGGTCTGATGGATAGAAGTGCCTGAATGCACTCTTCCTGTAGTCCTGGCCATGTATCGGCGCACATGATGCGCAATGACCAGACTTGCTTGGAAGGGTCGCCGACGGTGCTGATGTAGCCGTCTCCAAGGTAGAGGCCGAGAAGGTAGGCGTACTTGTCTTGCGGGTCGGGAAGTTCCGGAATCTCCAGGCATCGAGGACAGGAAGCCACACGTCGGACCAGGTGATCGGGACGTTCCTGCCATGCCCTGACGGTCGACCGTGAAATGCCGGTGCGGCGGCTGACCGAACTGATCGTCTCGCCCGACTTGAGGAGGTCACGAACTCTTTCACGGATGGTTACGTCGTACATACGGAAAGTGTTTCAGCTGGGTACGACAAAACCGCCCGGCCATGTGGCCGGGCGGTTGAAGCGTGCCCCGGGTGGGACTCGAACCCACACTGTACGGGTTTTGAATCCGCTCCCTCATGCCAATTGGGGTACCGGGGCAGGAATCCGGACATGTCCGAATCTATCCAAAACGCTTGTCGTGCATCCTAACCGATGACGATCGCTTGACCGGAACCGGCGTGGTCCTAATCTAGCGGACGTCGGTACTCTCTTGCTCGTGAGTATGCAGCGGCGAGTGGTGATCGCGGAAGATGAAGCACTGATCCGGCTCGACCTCAAGGAGATGTTAGAGGAAGAAGGGTACGAGGTTGTCGCGGAGGCCGGGGACGGGGAGTCGGCGGTCAAGCTGGCGATGGAGCAGCGGCCCGACCTGGTGATCCTGGATGTGAAGATGCCCATCCTGGACGGGATCTCGGCGGCCGAGCAGATCGTGTCGCAGCGGATCGCGCCGTGTCTCATTCTCACGGCCTTCTCGCAGCGCGATCTGGTGGAGCGGGCGAGGGACGCCGGTGCGATGGCGTATCTGGTGAAGCCGTTCACGAAGTCGGATCTGGTGCCGGCGATCGAGATGGCGGTCAGCAGGCATCAGGAGATCGCCGCGCTGGAGCGGGAGGTCGGGACGCTCTCCGAGCGGCTGGAGACGCGCAAGTTGGTGGAGCGGGCCAAGGGTCTGCTGATGGAGCGGCACGGGTGGAGTGAGCCGCAGTCGTTCCGGTGGATTCAGAAGGCGTCGATGGATCGCAGGTTGAGCATGCGGCAGGTTGCGCAGCTCGTGGTCGCGGACGCGGGTGATGGCGCGGATAGGGGTGGGGGTGGCCCTGAGGTGGGGGCGGAGGAGCCCTGAATCGGACTCTCCGCTTCTTTCCGTAAGCCCGTACCTGTCGGGGTGTAGCTCGCGGAGGAGGCGATATGGGCTTTCCGGGGGCCGGGGTGATGGCCGTGGAGGTGGCGAAGTCGCCAGTGACCACGGCTTTTGTGTCTGATAGCCGAAAAGGATCGGTGTTGTAAAGAAACGGTAACGGCGGGCCGTCCTGTATCGACCCGTGACATCGGCTGGCTGTACTAACCGACACAACCCCTGGCCACCCGCCAGGGAAGGGCATCTGTGAACCCGGTCCTGACGAGGGAACGGGCGAAAGGAAGGCAACCTTGCGGCCTAAGACTGCACGCCTCGGTGGAGTGCTTGCCGCCGGTGTGGCGCTCACCCTCGGTCTCGCTGCCTGCGGTGACGGTGGTACGGAAGCCACGCCGGCTGAGGGTGGCTCCAGTGCTGCCGCCCCCGGTACCATAAAGCTTGGCTTCATGGGAGACCTGACCGGCGCCAATGCCGGCATCGTCATTCCCCCCAGGAACGGTGCGAAGCTCGTCATCGACGAGTACAACAAGACCAACCCGGCTGTGAAGATCGAGCTGGTCGAGTACGACAGCCAGGCGGACCCGTCGAAGGCGGTCGCGCTGGCTCAGCAGGCCATCAAGACCGACAAGATCGTCGGTTTGATCGGCCCGGCGTTCTCCGGTGAGTCCGCTCAGGTGGCGCCGGTGCTGGAGGAGGCGAAGCTGCCGAGCATCTCGGCGTCCGCCACCAACGCCGCGCTGTCGACGAACGGCTGGAAGTACTGGCACCGCGTGCTGCCGAGTGACAATGTTCAGGGTCCCGGTATCGGTGACTTCATTGCGACGGGTCTCGCGGCGAAGAACGTTTTCGTCATCGACGACAAGTCCGAGTACGGCAAGCCGCTTGCCGACGCGGTCAAGGGCGCGCTTGAGGCCAAGAGCGTGAAGCTGACGACCGACTCGCTTGACCCGACCGAGAGTGACTTCTCCTCGGTGGTGAACAAGGTCGTGGCTGCCAAGCCTGACGCGATCTTCTTTGGCGGTTACTACGCCGCGGGTGGCAACCTGCTCAAGCAGCTCCGCGACAAGGGGGTCAAGGACGCGAAGTTCCTGTCCGGCGACGGTTCGCTGGACAAGGGTCTGATCGACGGTGCCGGTGCCGCGAACGCCGAGGGCGCGCTGGTCGGTTGCCCGTGCTACATCGCGACCCCGGATGTGACCGACGCCAAGGTGAAGGCGTTCGCCGACGCCTACAAGGCCGCTTACAGCGCTGACCCGGCGATCTACGCGGCTGAGGGTTACGATGCCGCGACGGTCTTCGTCGAGGCGATCAAGGCGGGCAACACCACGGCTGAGAAGATCAACGAGTTCATCGCCACGGTGGACTTCGCGGGTGTCTCCAAGCAGGTCAAGTTCGAGGCCAACGGTGAGGTCTCGGCGAAGGACATCTACATCTACCAGGTCAAGGACGGTGCCATCGGTCTGCTGGGCAAGGCCACCGAGGCCAAGCTGGGTTAGTCCGGCGCTGAAGAAGAGTAGGTAGTCGGCGCGCGGGGAGCGGGAAGGCGCAGTGTGTTCCCGCTCCCCGCGCCCTTCCAGAGAGTCCACGAGGTTCTGCTGGAGGCGGTGTGCTACCCGAAAGTGCAGGCGACCCCCGCTGGAAGTGGTAAACCCTAGTGCTCAATGACTTCATCAATCAGTTCTGGCCGGCGACGATCGACGGCCTGGCCTTCGGCTCGATCTACGCTCTGATCGCACTCGGTTACACCATGGTGTACGGCGTGCTGCGGCTGATCAACTTTGCACATTCAGAAGTTTTCATGATCGGTACGTTCGGCGCGATGCTGGTGCCGTTCGTGTTCGGCATCAACTCGCCGCTGACCGGCATCGCGCTGGTCGGTGTCGTGGTGGCGATGATCCTGGTCGGCATGCTCGCCTCGGCGGGTACCGCGATCGCGCTGGAGCAGATCGCCTACCGGCCGCTGCGCAAGCGCGGCGCGTCCCGGCTGGCGGCGCTGATCTCGGCCATCGGTGCCTCGATCTTCCTCCAGGAGTTGTTCGCGCTCCTGGTGATCCCGGAGGTCTTCAACCGTCCGGAGCAGGGTCGTATTCAGATGGCTCTGCCCCGGCTGATGGAGCGGAGCGAACTTTTCTCGATCTTCGGGCACTCCGTCCGGATCGACCAGATATTCGTTATCCTCGCGGCGATCGGCATGATGATCGCGCTGGACGCCCTGGTGAACCGCTCGAAGATCGGCCGGGGTATTCGCGCCACCGCGCAGAACCCCGAGGCGGCCGTGCTGATGGGCGTCGACATCAACAGGATCGTCCGGATGACCTTCCTCATCGGCGGCGGTATGGCCGGTGTGGCGGGTGCGCTCTATCTGATCTCGTACGAGAACACGCACTACTTTGTCGGATTCCTCTTCGGTATCAAGGCGTTCACCGCGGCGGTCCTGGGTGGCATCGGCAACCTGCGCGGCGCCCTGGTCGGTGGAATCACGCTCGGGCTGGTGGAGAACTACGGAGCCATCTTCTTCGGCTCCGACTGGAAGCATGTGATCTCCTTCACCATCCTCGTCTTGGTCCTGATGTTCCGCCCCACCGGAATCCTCGGTGAATCACTCCAGCAGGCGCGCGCATGAACCAGAAGAATTCCCTGGCAGGTTTCCGTAATGGTCTCGGTCGCTTCGGCGACGCCATGCACGATCGCTGGCTGAGCACTCCGGGCTGGCAGCGCTGGGTGCTGTACGTGCTCCTGATCGTCGGGGCGCTGCTGCTGCCTTCGGAGAGTCTCGCCCCCTTCATGTCGCCCTACACCGACTGGGCGAGCATCCTGTTCTTCCCGATCGGGACGTATGTGGTCCTGGCGATCGGCCTGAACGTGGTGGTCGGTCAGGCGGGCCTGCTCGACCTGGGTTTCGTCGCGTTCTACGCCGTGGGCGGTTACGCGATGGCGCTGATCGGTACCCGGCTGGGCTGGAACTTCTGGCTCATCCTGGTGGTCGGCATCGGGATCTGTGCCCTGTCGGGCCTCACGCTGGGCGCTCCGACGCTGCGGTTGCGCGGTGACTATCTGGCGATCGTCACGCTGGGCTTCGGTGAGATCATTCGTATCACCGCCCGCAACACCGACGAGATCGGTGGCCCGAACGGCGTCCGCGGCATTCCGCACCCGCCGAGCGTCGAGGACTTCAAGCTCTTCGGGGTGAACTTCTCCGAGGTGTTCGGGGTGGATCCCCTCAAGTACGGGGTGCTGGACCCGCGCCCCTACTACTATCTGCTGGTCGCGCTGGCCGTCATCGTGATCATCCTGGTGAAGCGCTGGGAGAAGAGCCGGGTCGGGCGTGCCTGGGCGGCGATTCGTGAGGACGAGGACGCGGCCGAGGTCATGGGCGTGCCGACGTTCCGCTTCAAGATGCTCGCCTTCGCGATCGGTGCCTCCATCGGTGGCGCGATGGGCGTGCTGTGGGCGGCGAAGGCCATCTCGATCAACCCGAACGACTTCCAGTTTCTGCTGTCGGCGACGATTCTGGCCGCGGTGGTCATGGGTGGTTCGGGCAACCTGCCGGGTGTCATGCTGGGTGCCTTCCTGGTGGCCTGGCTGCCTGAGCGGTTCCGTGGTCTGCAGGAGTACCGCATGCTGATCTTCGGTGCGGTGCTCGTGGCGCTGATGATCTTCCGTCCGGAGGGTCTGCTGCCGTCGCGTCAACGCAGGGCGGAGTTGCAAGAGGGAACAGGCGGGATGGGTACGCTCGGGGCCGAGGTTCCCGGGCCCGATTCGCAGGTTGAGGAGGTGGCTTCCAAGTGAGCGCCGAGGTGAATCCGGCCACTGTGACCTCGGAGGTGGCACAGGCGGAGCGGAGTGGCCGCACCATGTTGGAGCTGCGGAACCTCGTGATGCGGTTCGGCGGTGTCACGGCGCTGCGCGAGGTCGACCTGACCATCAAGGAGGGGGAGATCTTCGCGCTCATCGGTCCGAACGGCGCCGGCAAGACCACGGTGTTCAACGTGGTGACCGGGGTCTACCAGCCGACCGAGGGTGAGGTCCGCTTCCTGGACGAGAAGATCAGCGGCGTCAAGCGCTTCAAGATCACAAAGCGGGGTATCGCCCGCACGTTCCAGAACATCCGCCTGTTCCACAACATGACGGCCATCGAGAACGTCATGGTGGGCGCGGACGCGCACCACAAGTCTGGAATGGTCAGCGTGGCGCTGGGGCTTCCCTGGCACCGCAGGGCCGAGCGCGACGGGCGTGCGCTGGCGATGGAGCTGCTCGACTTCGTCGGCATCTCGCGCCGTGCGCAGGACCACGCCAAGAACCTGCCCTACGGTGACCAGCGCCGTCTGGAGATCGCCCGCGCTCTGGCGACCAACCCGAAGCTGCTGCTGCTGGACGAGCCCGCCGCCGGTATGAACCCGGCGGAGAAGGTGGCGCTGCAGCAGCTGATCCGGGACATCCGCGACGCCGGGCGGACGATTCTGATCATCGAGCACGACATGAGCCTCATCATGGGCATCAGCGACCGCATCGCGGTGCTGGACTTCGGCCAGAAGATCGCCGATGGCCTGCCGGACGAGGTGCGGACCGACCCTCGGGTCGTCGAGGCGTATTTGGGGGCTCCCGCCGATGCTTCTTGAGGTCAAGGACATCCATGTCCACTACGGCAAGATCGAGGCGCTCAAGGGCATCTCGGTCGAGGTGAACGAGGGCGAGATCGTCACGCTCATCGGGGCGAACGGGGCGGGTAAGACCACGACCCTGAAGACGATCTCGGGCCTGCGTCCGCTGTCGTCGGGGGGCATCACCTTCGACGGCAATGACATCAGCAAGATGCCCGGCCACAAGCGGGTCGTCGCGGGTTTGGGGCAGGCGCCCGAGGGCCGGGGTGTGTTCCCGGGCATGACGGTGCAGGACAACCTGCTCATGGGTGCCTATACCCGCTCGGGTGATTTCAGCACCGACCTGGACGAGGTCTACGAGCTGTTCCCCCGCCTGAAGGAGCGCAGGACCCAGATGGGCGGCACGATGTCCGGAGGTGAGCAGCAGATGCTCGCCATCGGCCGCGCGCTGATGGCCAAGCCCAAGCTGCTCCTGCTTGACGAGCCGTCGATGGGCCTGGCGCCGCTGATCGTGCAGCAGATCTTCTCGATCATCGAGGAGATCAACCGCCGGGGCACCACGGTGCTGCTGGTGGAGCAGAACGCCCAGCAGGCGCTGAAGCTGGCCCACCGCGCCTACGTCCTGGAGACCGGGAAGGTGGTCAAGAGCGCGCCCGCGGACGAGCTGCTCAACGACCCCGCCGTGCAGGCCGCCTACCTGGGCGGTGGAGTGTCGCAGGACCTGGTCGAGGAGGGGGCGGGTGCTCCCGCCGCTGCCTCGGCTCCGGAGGAGCAGGCCTGACCCGGCGCCTTTCATGGCAGATGGACGGGCCCGCCGCGCGTCGGCGCGCGGTGGGCCCGCACATGTCGGGGAGGCTCAGGACAGCGGTACCCGCACGCCGTCGGTGGTGCCCCCAACGCCGAGGGGCGGGTCGCCGAACAGCATGATCGCGGAGACCTTCGCCTCGGCGGGGATGTCGTACCACAGGTCCATTTCGATCCTGACCTGGGCGCCGAGCGGAAGCGTGTCCGGCTGCCGCTTGATGGCCTGCGCGAACTTGTCGATCGCGTGGACGGTGCCGTCGGCGGTGATGAGCTTCTGCCGCTTGGCGTCGAAGCGGGAGTTGGTGCGGCCGGGGTTCTCCACGAGGATCCGTACGACCACGTATTGGCCCTTGGCCTGCCACTCGGCGTGGCTGCCGAAGAAGCCGCTCAGCCCCTTCTGCAGGCCGATCACCTGGAACCGGGTGTCGCCGTCGGTCACCGGCGCGGCCCTGACGGGGCTCTCGCCCGGCCGTACCGGGCGCGGCGGGAGCTCGTAGGTCGGGGTGGGGGTGGCCGAGGGGGAGGCGGATGCGACCGGTCCCTCTCCGGTGCAGCCGGACAGGACGGTGGCGGTGAGAGCGGCACCGCTGAACAGGATCATGAGGGCACGCATATCGGGCAACGTAACCGAGTCCGGCTCCGAGGTTCAACGGCTCGCCCGGATGGCGTTGGCGATCAGGCAAGTGCTCGCATCCCGATCCGTACCGGAGCAGGGTGTGGGACGGGGGGCTCCTGACACGGTTGTTGTCCGAATTGTGTCATACCGGTGATCTGCACGATTGTGCAGGTGATGGAGCATGACCTGCACTGAGGTATCCATACAAGAAGCGACATTGACCGTAAGGAGGCCTTTGTGGGCCTAAGTTTTGTTTCCCGTCGTGCGCTTACGGTGGGCGCGATGGTCGTCGCCGGTGCGCTCGGCCTCGCGGCCTGCGGTGGTGGCGAGGCCACCACCGCGAGCCCGAGCGATGGTGCCTCGGCGAGTGCTCCCGCGGCCGCGGCCGGCCCGCAGGTGATCACCCCTGGCAAGCTGACCACGTGCACCAACCTGCCCTACGAGCCGTTCCAGTTCAAGGAGGGTGACAAGGTCGTCGGCTTCGACGTCGACATCGTCGACCTGGCGGCCAAGAAGCTCGGCCTGACACAGGAGATCGTCGACATCGACTTCGCCGTCATCAAGAGTGGCGCGGCGATGGCGGCGGGCAAGTGTGACGTGGCCGCCGCCGGTATGACGATCACCGAGGAGCGCAAGGCCAACATCGACTTCTCCGAGCCCTACTTCGACGCCACGCAGGCACTGCTGGCCAAGAAGGGCGCCGGCGTCGCGACCCTGGAGGAGGTCAAGGCCAAGGGCCTCAAGCTCGGCGCCCAGGCCTCGACCACGGGCCTCGACTACGTCAAGGGCAAGGGCATGGACCCGAAGGAGTTCGCCGACTCTCCCAAGGAACTGCTCGGCCTGCAGTCCGGCCAGGTCGACGTGATCGTCCAGGACCTTCCCGTCGTCCTGACCTGGCTGAAGAAGCCCGAGATCGCGGAGAAGTTCGAGCTGGTCGCCAGCCTCGACACCGGCGAGCAGTACGGCGTCGGCCTGAAGAAGGGCGCCGACCCGGTCCTGCTCAAGGCGATCAACGACGCGATCACCACGGCCAAGTCGGACGGCACCTACGAGCAGATCTTCGTCAAGTGGTTCGGTAAGAAGCCCGGGGAGCTCGGCTAACCGATGACGGACCAGCCAACGACGACCGAGCCCACTCCCGGTGGGGGCGCCCCCGCCGGGAGTGGGCTCAGTCCCCGTAAGAGACAGCAGATCAGCCGGGCCGTCCAATACGTCGTACTGGCGGCCGTGGTCGTCTTCCTGGCCCTGAGCATCGAGTGGGCCGAACTCGGCAAGAACTTCGCCAGACTCGACGTCGCGGAGAAGACGCTTCCCGAACTGTTCACGATCGCGCTGAAGAACACGATCATCTACTCGGTCGGCGGTTTCGTCTTCGCCTTCCTGCTCGGTCTGCTGTTCGCGCTGATGCGGATGTCGTCGGTGCGGCCCTACCGGTGGATCGCGATCGCCTACATCGAGATCTTCCGCGGCCTGCCCGCGCTGCTGATCTTCCTGCTCATCCTGTTCCTGCCCCTGGCCCTGAGCGGCTTCCAGGTGCCGGGCGGCACCTACGGCGAGGGCATCCTGGGTCTGACGATCGTCGGTTCGGCCTACATGGCCGAGACGCTCAGGGCGGGACTCCAGGCGGTGCCCAAGGGGCAGATGGAGGCGGCGCGCTCGCTGGGCATGTCGTACACGCGGGCCATGATCTCCATCGTCATCCCGCAGGCCGTGCGCATCGTGATCCCGCCGACGACCAACCAGTTCGTGTCCCTGCTCAAGGACTCCTCGCTGGTGCTGTTCCTCGGTGTCTCCGGTGACTACGTCGAGCTCACGAAGTTCGGCAACGACATGGCCTCGACCCATGCCAACGCCACGCCCATCCTGGTCGTGGGCGTGACATACCTTCTGGTCACCATCCCGCTGGGCTATCTCGCGTCCCGGCTGGAGAAGCGCCAGGCGAAGGGACGGTGACTCCGGTGAACCACGCGGTCGAGATCCGTGACCTGCACAAGCGCTTCGGCAAGCTGGAGGTTCTCAAGGGCATCGACTTCGCCGTCGACCCCGGCCAGGTGGTCTGCGTCATCGGCCCCTCGGGGTCGGGCAAGTCCACGTTGCTGCGCTGTGTGAACCTGCTGGAGCAGCCGACGTCGGGGAGGGTGGTCGTCCACGGAGTGGAGCTGACCGACCGCGACGTCGACATCGACGCCGCCCGCCGCGGCATCGGGATGGTCTTCCAGCAGTTCAACCTGTTTCCGCACATGACAGTCCTGCAGAACGTGATCGTCTCGCAGCGCCGGGTGCTGAAGCGGGGCAAGGCCGAGGCCGAGAAGATCGCCAGGGAGAACCTGGACAAGGTCGGCATCGGTGAGAAGTGCGACGCCTATCCCACCCAGCTCTCCGGCGGCCAGCAGCAGCGGGTGGCCATCGCCAGGGCGCTGGCCATGAGCCCGGCGCTGATGCTCTTCGACGAGCCCACCTCGGCGCTCGACCCGGAACTCGTCGGTGACGTGCTCACTGTCATGCGCAAGCTCGCCGAGGAGGGGATGACGATGCTCGTGGTCACCCACGAGATGGCGTTCGCCCGCGACGTGGCCGACCGGGTGGTGTTCATGGACGGCGGCGTGATCGTGGAGGACGGCACCCCGGAGCAGGTGATCGGCGCTCCGCGGCACGAGCGCACGAAGACCTTCCTGCGCCGCGTGCTCGACCCGACGCACACGGATATCTGAGCCTCACGTCGCACGGCCCGTGCCCGCTCGGCGCGGGCCGTGCGCGTTCACGCGGTACGGGCGGTACGGGGCGGTTGCGCGGGTGCCCGCGAGCCCACCGGACGCGGAGGGGCGGCGCACCGGAGCGTGATCGGGGCGGGCCGTTCGGAGAGGCCGACGGGGCGGCCATCTCACGAGCCCGGGGGAGGCCTTTGGCGCCGTATGGAGCTTCCCCGACCCCGTACGTTTTCTACTCGGCCTCCCCGCGGGCATCGCCGTCACCCACCGTAGCGGAATCGTCGCCCGACAATGGCAAAAAGGCGATCCGGGTGTGTTCAGGCGTCGCGCAGCATGCAGCTGAGGCGCGCGCTGCACACCCGGCGGTCCTGCTCGTCGACGATCTCGATGTCGTAGCTGGTGAGCGTCCGGCCGCCGTGCAGCCGGGTGGCCACGCCGGTGACCAGCCCCGAGGTGGCCGAGCGGTGGTGGGTGGCGTTGATCTCGATGCCCAAGGCGATGCGTCCGGGGCCCGCGTGCAGTAGCGCGCCGATCGAGCCCAGCGTCTCCGCCAGCACGCACGAGGCGCCGCCGTGCAGCAGGCCGCGCGGCTGGATGTTGCCCTCGACCGGCATCGTGCCGACCACCCGCTCGGGAGTGGCATCGGTGATCACGATGCCCATCCGTTCGATCAGCGTGTTCCGGTGGGCGGCGCTCATCTGCTCTTCGATGGGCAGGGTGGCCTCGTCGGGGTCGGTCATGGTCAAGGGGATGTCTCCTGTCAGGTGAGTCAGGCTTTCTGTCGTATCAGGAGACTAGGCTTTCGCTGTGCCGAAGAACGAAGCGACCCCCACTCGTCCGTGTCTCCTGCTGCTGGATGGGCATTCACTCGCCTATCGGGCCTTCTACGCCCTGCCGGAGGAGAACTTCTCCACCACCACGGGCCAGACGACCAACGCGGTCTACGGTTTCACCTCGATGCTGGTCAACGTGCTCCGTGACGAGCGGCCGACCCACGTGGCGGTCTGCTTCGACCGTTCCGAGCCGACGTTCCGCCACGAGGAGTACGCCGACTACAAGGCGAACCGGAGCGCGAGCCCCGACAGCTTCCGCAGCCAGATGAGCCTGATCCACGAGGTGCTCGACGCGGTGCGCGTGCCGCACCTGTCGCTGGCCGGATACGAGGCCGACGACCTGATCGCCACCCTCGCCACCCGTGCCGCCGGGCAGGGCATGAACGTGCTGATCGTCACCGGCGACCGGGACGCGCTGCAGCTCGTCGACGAGCGGGTCACCGTGCTGATGACCCGCGTCGGCATCAGCAACATGACCCGTTTCACCCCCGAGGCGGTCCTGGAGAAGTACGAGCTCACCCCGGCGCAGTATCCCGACTTCGCGGCCATCCGCGGCGACTCCAGCGACAACCTGAAGAACATCCCCGGCGTGGGGGAGAAGACCGCGGCCAAGTGGATCCGCGAGTTCGGCTCGCTGGAGGAGCTGGTCAACCGGGTGGACGAGGTCAAGGGAAAGGTCGGCGACAAGCTCCGTGACCACCTCGACCAGGTGCTGATGAACCGGCGCCTCACCCAGCTGATCCGCGACGTCCCGCTGGAGCACGAGGTCTCCGAGCTGACGGTCGGCGCGGCCGACCGCGACGAGATCAACAAGATCCTCGACACGCTGGAGTTCCGCGGCGAGATCCGCGACCGGCTGTTCAAGACGATCGGCTCGCCCGAGGCGGCGACGGAGGAGGGCTTCGAGGTCGAGGTCGTCACCCTCGGCCCCGACGAGGTGGACCCGTGGCTGCGCGCGCTGCCCGAGGGCCGCGTCGGCCTGGCCTTCAAGGGCGAGTACGGCAGCGGCACCGGCCGTGTCGACAGCATCGCCATCGCGGCGGCCGGGGCCGGGGCCGCGTTCATCGACCCGACCACGCTGACCGAGGCCGACGAGGCGGCCCTGCGCGAGTGGCTGGCAGACTCCTCGAAGTCCAAGGCGGTGCACGACGCCAAGGGCCCGATGCTCGCGCTGTGGGCGCAGGGCATGGAGTTGCGCGGCCTCACCTGCGACACCGCGCTGGCCGCCTACCTGGCGACGCCAGGGCAGCGCTCGTTCCCGCTGGAGGACCTGGTGCGGGTCTACCTGCGGCGCGAGCTGCGCGGCGAGGCCGACAACGGCGGCCAGGCCAGCCTCTTCGACGACCAGGACGACGACGCCGCCCAAGACCTGGCCCTGCGGGCACTGGCGGTCGGCGAGCTCGCCGACGCGCTGGAGGCGTTCCTGGAGCCGCTGGGCGGTATTCACCTGATGCGAGACGTGGAGCTGCCGCTCGTCACCGTGCTGGCCGAGCTGGAGCGGGCCGGCATCGCCGCCGGCCGGGAGTATCTCAGCGGCCTGGAGGCCGAGTTCGGCGCCGCGGTCAAGCAGGCGGTCGAGGCGGCACACGCCTCCGTGGGCGGCGAGCAGTTCAACCTGGGCTCGCCCAAGCAGCTCCAGGAGATCCTGTTCGTCAAGCTCAACCTGCCCAAGACCAAGAAGACCAAGACGGGCTACACCACCGACGCCGGCGCGCTGGCCTGGCTGGCCGCCCAGACCGAGCACGAGCTGCCGACGATCATGCTGCGCCACCGCGACCAGGCCAAGCTGAAGGTCACGGTCGAGGGCCTGATCAAGGAGATCGCCGACGACGGCCGCATCCACACCACGTTCAACCAGATCGTGGCGGCCACCGGGCGGCTCAGCTCGGAGAAGCCCAACCTGCAGAACATCCCGATCCGCACCGCCGAGGGCCGCCGCATCCGGCAGGGCTTCGTGGTCGGCAAGGGCTTCGAGACCCTGCTGACCGCCGACTACAGCCAGATCGAGCTGCGCATCATGGCCCACCTGTCCGGCGACGAGGCGCTGATCGCGTCCTTCGAGTCCGGGCACGACTTCCACAAGGCCACCGCGGCCCGGGTCTTCGACACCGAGCCCGAGCAGGTCACCGGGGAGATGCGGGCCAAGATCAAGGCGATGAACTACGGCCTCGCCTACGGACTGTCCGACTTCGGGCTGTCGGAGCAGCTCAACATCCCCGTCTCCGAGGCCAGAGCGCTCAAGGAGGGGTATTTCGAGGAGTTCGGCGGCGTCCGCGACTTCCTCAACGCGATCGTCGCGCAGGCCAGGAACGACGGCTACACCGAGACGATCATGGGTCGGCGCCGCTACCTGCCCGACCTCAACAGCGACAACCGCCAGCGCCGCGAGATGGCCGAGCGGATGGCGCTCAACGCGCCCATCCAGGGTTCGGCGGCCGACATCATCAAGGTCGCCATGCTCAACGTGCAGGGCGCGCTCAAGGAGGCGGCGCTCGGCTCCCGGATGCTGCTGCAGGTCCACGACGAGCTCGTCTTCGAGGTGGCCCCCGGTGAGCTGGAGACGTTGCGCGACCTGGTCACGGACCGGATGAACGCCGCCTACGCCCTGCGCGTCCCACTGGCCGTCTCGGTGGGCGTCGGCCGCACCTGGGAGGACGCCGGGCACTGACCGGACGCCTCCAAGACACCGGGTACTGACCGGACGCCTCTAAGACACCGGGTACTGACCGGACGCCTCCAAGACACCGGGCATTGACGGCCGCCTTCAAGGCGCCGGGGACCGCGCGTGAGCCGGTCGCCGGCCGGATGAACATCGCTCGCTCCCCGCGGGTCCCGCTGGGCGCTGACGACCACCTCCGAGCGGGCGGGTGACCGCCCCTCAGGCAGGGCCGGACTCCGCCGATTGGTCGGGCCTGTCCGAGTCTGTTCTAGGCTGGTGATCCAGTCCGAATAAGCTCGATGGGCCGGGAGTGCTGTGCGGAGTCCAATCCCCCTGACGCAGATCATCATGCTCACCAATGTGGTGGTCGTCGCGGTGGCGGTGGTGGTGCTCCTCGTGCTCCCCGCTCCGCCTGCCCCATCCGGCGCCCCGGGCGCCTCCGGGGCGGGCAAGGCGGCGCCCGGTCCGTCCCAGCCGCCCGCGGCCCCCTCACCGACGCCCGACCTTCCCTCGGCCGAGCTGCCGCCGCCGGTCACCGCGTCGCCGGAGTTCGCACGGCAGGTGAAGGCCAACGAGGCCGGCATGGTCCCGATCCTGATGTACCACCGGATCATCGGCAAGCGGCTGGCGTCGATCGACCGCACGCCCGCCCAGTTGCGCAAGGAGCTGGAGATGCTCGCCAGGGACGGTTACGTGCCGGTCACCGCGCGGGAGTTCGCCATCGGCAGGATGGACATCCCCGCGGGCAAGTACCCGGTCGTGCTGACCTTCGACGACGGTCACCACAGCCACTTCGCCCTGGAGGCGGACGGCACGCCCGCCAAGGACACCGCGGTCGGAATCATCTATCAGGTGGCAAAGAAATACCCGGGGTTCCGGCCCGTCGCCACCTTCTGGGTCAACCGACAGCCCTTCGGCCTGCGAAACGGTGAAGATCAGGCACAGGCCGTGCAATGGCTGACCTCTCGGGGGTTCGAGGTGGCCAACCACACCTGGGGCCACCCCTACCTGCCGAGCCGGCCCAAGAAGAAGATCGCCGAGCAGCTCGCCAGGGTCGAGCGGCTGCTGAAGCAGCTCGGCGTTCCCCCCTCGGAGACGATGGCGCTGCCGTTCGGCGCGATGCCGCGTAAGAGGTCCACGGTGCAGTCGGGGAAGTGGCAGGGTGTCCCCTACCGGTTCAAGGCCATCTTCCTGGCCGGCGCCGAGCCGTCGGTCTCGCCGTTCGTCAAGGACTACGACTGGCGTTCCGTCCAGCGGATCCAGAGCAATGGTAAAAAAGGCGAGTGCCGGAAATGGTGCTCCCAATACTGGCTGGGGTGGCTGAACAAGCACCCCCGCCAGCGCTACACGGCGGACGGCGACCCCGAGCGCATCTCCATCCCACGGGGGCTTCGGGGTAGTATCAGAGCCGACCGGAGACAAATGATCAACACCTATTAGGTGAGATCGTTATCCTTTCGGCACGCGGGAGCGTAGTGTCGTCGGATTGACCATACCCGTCTGGTCTCATATGCTGATCGCTGCGTTGTGGGCTCGCGCGTGTCTCGGACGGAGTGGGCTCGCGCTCGATCACGCCGATGTGAATTCTTCGGCTGACGGTAAGAGGCCTGCCGCGCGTTCGCCACATCGACATCTGTCCGCGTTCGGAGCAACTCCACACATGACGAGCAGCACTGAGGCCACCTCGAGCACCCCGCAGGTAGCGGTCAACGACATCGGCTCCGAGGAAGACTTCCTCGCAGCGATCGACCTGACCATCAAGTACTTCAACGACGGCGACATCGTCGAGGGCACCGTCGTCAAGGTCGACCGAGACGAAGTTTTGCTCGACATCGGCTACAAGACCGAGGGGGTCATCCCCTCGCGTGAGCTCTCGATCAAGCACGATGTCGACCCGGCGGATGTCGTCGAGGTTGGCGAGCACGTCGAGGCCCTGGTTCTCCAGAAGGAGGACAAGGAAGGCCGCCTGATCCTGTCCAAGAAGCGCGCTCAGTACGAGCGGGCCTGGGGCACGATCGAGAAGATCAAGGACGAGGACGGCATCGTCACCGGCACCGTCATCGAGGTCGTCAAGGGTGGTCTCATCCTCGACATCGGCCTGCGTGGCTTCCTGCCGGCGTCCCTGGTCGAGATGCGGCGCGTCCGCGACCTCCAGCCGTACGTGGGCCGCGAGCTCGAAGCGAAGATCATCGAGCTCGACAAGAACCGCAACAACGTGGTTCTGTCCCGCCGTGCCTGGCTTGAGCAGACCCAGTCCGAGGTTCGCCAGACGTTCCTCAACACCCTGCAGAAGGGTCAGGTCCGCAAGGGCGTCGTCTCCTCGATCGTCAACTTCGGTGCGTTCGTCGACCTCGGCGGCGTCGACGGTCTGGTTCACGTCTCAGAGCTCTCCTGGAAGCACATCGACCACCCCTCCGAGGTCGTCGAGGTCGGCCAGGAGGTCACCGTCGAGGTGCTCGACGTCGACATGGAGCGCGAGCGCGTCTCCCTGTCGCTCAAGGCGACGCAGGAAGACCCCTGGCAGCAGTTCGCCCGTACCCACCAGATCGGTCAGGTCGTCCCGGGTCGCGTCACCAAGCTGGTGCCGTTCGGTGCGTTCGTCCGCGTCGAGGAGGGCATCGAGGGCCTGGTCCACATCTCCGAGCTGGCCGAGCGCCACGTCGAGATCCCCGAGCAGGTCGTCCAGGTCGGCGACGAGATCTTCGTGAAGATCATCGACATCGACCTGGAGCGCCGCCGGATCTCGCTCTCGCTCAAGCAGGCGAACGAGGGTGCGATCGGCGCCGACGTCGAGTTCGACCCCACGCTGTACGGCATGGCGGCGACCTACGACGACTCGGGCAACTACATCTACCCCGAGGGCTTCGACTCCGAGACCGGCGAGTGGCTCGACGGCTTCGACAAGCAGCGCGAGGAGTGGGAGCGGCAGTACGCCGAGGCCCAGACCCGCTTCGAGGCTCACAAGAAGCAGGTCGAGGAGGCTCGCAAGGCCGAGGCCGAGGCGGGCGAGGCTGCCCCCACGTCCTACTCCGGCGAGACCCCGTCCCCGGCTGCCGGCAGCTCCAGCAGCGGCTCCACCGCTCCGGCGGCGGGCGCCCTCGCCTCCGACGAGGCTCTCGCGGCCCTGCGCGAGAAGCTCGCGGGCGGCCAGAGCTGACCTGTGCGGTAGACGGTTCCAACGGAAGGGCCCCGCTCCGGCGGGGCCCTTCCCGCGTGTGCGCCCAGCATGGGCGATCGCTTGGGGGTGTAAGTCCCCTGGAGGAAGAGGTGGTGCTAACTCCGAGCCGGAGGCAAGGGCGTCGTCGTGAGGCGGGGTCTGGAGGAAGCCCGAGGCGAAACCCTGCACCGAGGGATACGAACCGCGTAGAAGGCGGGTCGATCTGGGTGAGCCTGCACGCGAAGGCGAAGCCCGTCACCATCGACAGGATCGGCACGTAAACGCGGCGGGCGTAGGGGGAAAGTGGTCGTTCTTACCTGGGGAGATCTGCTCGGGTGTCGGTTGTGCTGTTGGTGTCGCCGCGCCGACGGGTCTGGTCGTGAGGCCGGGGTCTGACCGGGCAGAAGTCAGCAGAGGCCGTAGTACCGGTGAGGGGAACGGACAATCAGCCGGGAAGGGCCGAACGTCGAGTGTCACGGTGGAAGGTGAGGTGCTCGTGCCGGTCGCGGTGATCGCAGCCACCCCGCGAACGCGGGCCCGTGGTGGGAGGAGACGGTGAGTCCGTCAGTGCCCATGGCGGAGCGTAGTGGCCGGTCGGTGCCCTTGTCGGAGGCGGTGATCCCTGGCCTGGAGGTGTCGGTGTGGGAGGAGTTCCTCTCGCCGGGCAACCTGGGCAGGGCGTTGAGGCGTGTGGAGGTCAACCGGGGCGCGCCGGGTGTGGACGGGATGGGCACGGAGCAGTTGCGGCCGTGGATCCGTGAGCACTGGGCGGGCGTGCGGGAGGCTTTGGACGCGGGTGGCTACCGGCCGTTGCCGGTCCGCCGGGTGGTGATCCCCAAGCCCGGAGGATCAGGGGAGCGGTTGCTGGGAGTGCCCTCTGCGCTGGACAGGTTGATCCAGCAGGCGATCGCGCAGGTCCTGACGCCGATCTTCGACCCGCATTTCAGCGGGGCCAGTTTCGGGTTCCGTCCCGGCAAGTCCGCTCATCAGGCGGTGCGGGTCGCGCGGCGGGCGGTCGAGGATGGCCATCGGTGGGTCGTGGATGTCGATTTGGACCGGTTCTTCGATCGGGTCGATTTCGACATCCTGATGGCGCGGGTGGCGCGCAAGGTGTCTGACCGCAGGATGTTGAGGCTCATCCGGGCGTATCTGGAGGCCGGGGTGATGATCGACGGGATCGTTTCGGCGAGCAGGGAGGGGACCCCGCAGGGTTCCCCGCTGTCGCCGATCTTGTCGAACATCATGCTGGATGATCTGGACCGGGAGTTGTGGCGGCGCGGTCATCGGTTCGTGCGCTACGCCGACGACCTTCGGGTCTTCGTGCGCAGCAGGCGAGCTGCCACGAGGGTGCTCGACTCGGTGACAACCGTGGTCGAGCAGCGGTTAAAACTCAAGGTGAACCGGGAGAAGTCCTCGGTCCGGCACGCGCGTGAGGCGACGTTGCTGGGGTTCGGGTTCTACTTCTCCCGATCAGGCGTCGGCATCCGGGTCGATCCCAAGGCGATGAGCCGGTTCAAGGATCGCATCCGGGAGTTGACCAGTCGCAGGTGGAGCGTGTCGATGATCTGCAGAATCGACAGGCTCAATGCCTACATCACCGGGTGGATGGCCTACTTCCAGCTCGCCGGGCTGTCACGGCGGCTGCGTGAGTTGGATAAGTGGCTGCACCGCCGGATGCGGCAGATCCGCTGGAAGGAATGGAAGCGCTGGGCGGCCAGGCGTCGGAACCTTCGCCATCTTGGCATCCCTGACCGCACCGCGCGGGAATGGGCGGCCAGCAGCAAGGGGTACTGGCGCATCGCCGGGTCAGTGGTCCTTCAACGGGCTCTGCCCAACGCTCACTGGGATGACCTTGGTCTGCTGGGCCTTCAGAACACCTGGCGCAGGCTCAGAACCACGGCTTGACGAACCGCCGGATGCGGGCCCGCATGTCCGGTGGTGTGAGAGGGGGACGGGCGACCCGTCCCCCTACTCGATTCCCGACGCCTTTTTCCGGTATGGCGCCCGTGGGCGCCCGCTAGGGTGGCGCCGTGGCCGTGATCGAGTGGGCGGAGCCCGAGGACGCGGGCGAGATCCTGACCGTGCAGCGCGCCGCCTACGTGGGCGAGGCCCAGCTCTACGGCGACCCGTTCATCGCGCCGCTGGTGGAGTCGGCCGGCCAGGTCCGCAGGGCGGTCGAGACGGCCATCGTGCTCGTCGCCCGTGACCGGTCGCGGATCGTGGGCGCGGTCCGCGGCCGGATGTCCGGCACGACCTGCCTGGTCGGCCGCCTGGTGGTCGCCCCCGACAGGCAGGGCGCCGGCATCGGCGGCGCGCTGCTGGCGGCACTGCACGACGAGGCCGCCGCGGCACTCGCCTTCGACCTGTTCACCGGGCATCTGTCGGAGGGCAACCTGCGGCTCTACCGCCGCCACGGCTACCGCGAGACCCGCAGGGAACGGATGAGCGACCACCTGACGCTGGTGCACATGCGCAGGGAGCTGTAGGGACGCTCAGACGCCCTCCCGTACCACGGTGGCCCGTTGGGGCCGTTCTCCGCATGGCGGCCGGAGGCGCGACCTCCGGCGCCGCGAAGGGTGGTTCCGGCCCGCTGCCGACGGGCGACTCGCACCGCGTATGCTGCGGATCATGTTGAAGGTGGGTCTTACCGGCGGTATCGGGTCGGGCAAGAGCGAGGTCTCCCGGAGGCTGGCCTCCCGTGGCGCCATGGTCATCGACGCCGACAAGATCGCCCGGGAGGTGGTCGAGCCGGGGACCCCGGGTCTGGCGCGCGTGGTCGGGGTCTTCGGCGCCGAGGTCCTGCACGAGGACGGCTCGCTCAACCGGGAGAAGCTCGGCTCGATCGTCTTCGCCGACTCCGAGAAGCTGGCCTCGCTCAACGCCATCGTCCACCCGCTGGTCGGCGCGAGGGTCGCCGAGCTGCAGCGGCAGGTGGCCCCCGGCAGCATCGTGATCTACGACGTCCCGTTGCTGGCGGAGAACAAGCTCGCACCCATGTACGAGGTCGTGGTCGTCGTGGACGCCGCCGACGAGGTGCGCGTGGCCAGGCTGGTCGAGCTGCGCGGCATGAGCGAGCAGGACGCCAGGGCCAGGCTCGCCGCCCAGGCGACCCGCGAGGAGCGCCTGGAGATCGCCGACATCGTGGTACCGAATGAGGGAACCCTGGAGGAGCTGGAGGCCAGGATGGACGGCCTCTGGAAGGACCTCGTCGCCCGCGCCACGGCCTGAACGAGAGGGTCGACGGGGTGACACGCGCACCCGGCTAAGATGCGCGGTCATCCTGGCGAGCCGGACCGTGCGCCTCGTATCGCTGGACCAGCCCAGCCTGAGCGGCACGCGGATGGTACGCGTCCCGTTCGACGCCGCCGACCCGTTCCACCACTACACGGTGGAGTATCGCCGACAACATGATGGGGGCCGGTCGCTGGACGGACCCGTACGGGTCGCGCACCTGCATCCAGGGCTACGTCTGGCGTGAGGCGTTCGCCGGTGACAACATCTGCGTGACACCCGACCGGCGCGAACGCGCCCTGCGTGACACGCACACCTCCTGGGAACGGGTCCTGCGCCCAGCGGGTTAGCGCGGTAAGTTGAAGCGGTCGGGTGCGGGTGATTCTCCGGAGGGGCGGAATCTCTGACCAGGTGCTCGGAACCGGTGGCAGGTCAGTCGAAGTGGCCGGATTTTACGGCGTTGAGGAAGGTGTGCCATTCGGCCGGGGTGAAGGTGAGGGCCGGGCCGGTGGGGTTTTTGCTGTCGCGGACGGCGACGGCTCCGGGGAGGTTGCCGGCGACTTCGACGCAGTTTCCGCCGCTCTCGCCGCTGAGGGAGCTCTTCATCCAGGCGGCCTTGGAGAGGTCGAGGCCGGTCAGGTCTGTTGCTTCCATTGGTCCCTCGCTTCTTTGATCATCTCTAGCGACTGGCTGGGACGAAGTGCCTCTGCTCGGATCCTGTCATATCTACCCCAGACGACGCTTACCAGATTGTGCTCCGCTGACACTTCACCTTCCCCGGCAGACTCTACGGAGACGGCGGTCGGCGCGTCCGGCATTTGGGCGAGCACGAATCCGGACATCAGGCCCGCAGTGCAGAAGGTGTCGTGGGGGACGAGTTGCACCTTCACGTTCTGCCAGCCTGCGATGGTAGCGAGATGGTCGAGCTGTTCGTACATGACCTCCCAGCCGAGGACGCCGAGGGCGGCCGTGGGCTCTGGCTGGTCAGCGAGGTGGCCCTGTCCTGGGGCTGGCACGAGGGCACGGCGGGCCGGATCGTCTGGTTCCAACTGGCGCGACGATGACCGACGCATCAGGCGAGGAAAAGGGCTTGCCGGGGACGATCGCCATCCTGATCGTCCGGTACGGCGGGCACTGGCTCATCTCCGAGGCGGCCGGAGGCGGCTATTACGCCGTACGCCGGCACAGCCTGTCCGAGGAGTTTCTCGGCGGGAATGACCTGTCCAACGTGATGTGCGCGGCGACCCTCGGCGAAATGGCACGCCGCCTGGCCGCCGAGAGGAAGCGCGAGAGTAGACCCTGAAATCAAGCGGGCGAATCATCGACCCTCATTCAATCGCCCGATCCGGCACGGCCGACCCAGCGATTTAAGCGGAGGAGTCACGTGCAGAAACAGAAAACGGGTGTGCCCCGGTGACCGGAGCACACCCGTACAGAGAGGAAGGTCAGAACCAGCCGCGCTTCTGGGCCATGGCCTGGAGGCCGCCGCGCAGCGACTGCTCCACCTGGCCCGGGTGGTCGTTGTAGTGGACGGTGAAGTGGCTGTAGCTGTCGTGGCCGGAGCTGGCGAAGCCGCCGCGCTTGTCGGCCTCCAGGATGACGCCCATTGACTGGGGGCCGGCGATGAAGGTCAGCTCAAGCTCGTTGAAGTGGCGCTGGTACTCGCCGCCCGCGTAGTACTCGATCTCCTGGAAGAACGGCATCTGCGAGCCCTGCAGGGTGCCCCGCTCCAGGTCGGCCTTCTTGAAGCGGAAGCCCATCCGGTCCAGCGCGCTGAGCAGGTTGTCCTGGGCGGGCAGCGGGTTGACGAACAGCGGGTCGAGGTCGCCCTTGTCGAGCGCGCCGGCCAGGGCCAGCTCGGTGGAGACGCCGAGCTTCATACCGCGCAGCGGGTGGCCGCCGATGGCGCTGATCGGGGTCTCCCAGGGGACCTGGATCTCGAAGGGGGCCGACTGCGGGGCACCGGCGGCCAGGTGGAACGGCCCGGTGATCTGCTGACGCAGGAAGCTGTAGTTCGACTTGTACTCGTTGTCACCGCTCTCGACCTCGACCACGGCGGTGAAGTCGATGAAGATGCCCTCCACCTTGTAGTCGGAGCCGCCGCCGCGGAAGTTGACCTGCCCGCGCAGGACCTCGCCGGGCCGCACGTGCGAGTTCTGCAGGACCGTGTCGACCTCGACACCCGCCCCGAACGCGGCCATCAGCTTACGGAACACCATTTTGACTCCCAGGGATTGGAGGTTTTTCTCAGGGGACTTGGTTCGGAGGGGTGACCTGGCCGTTGCCGCCGCCCAACTGGGGGAGGAGCTGGGCCAGAAGCAGGGTGGACAGCGCGGAGGTGTCGCCGGAGGCGCCGGTGGTGCGGACGACGACGGGACGTGGGGCGCTCTCCGCGAGCTTGGCGCCCACGTCGAGCCTGCGGCGGGCCAGCTCGTACTGGAGCACGGCGCGGTTGTCGCGGTAGGAGTCGGCCAGCCTGCGCAGCCCCTTCGCCTCGTTCTCGGCGGAGGTGAGCTCGGCACGGCCCTTGGCCTCGATCTCCCAGCGCACCCGCTGCGCCTCGGTCTCGTGCTCCTCCAGCATGCGGGCGACGTCCTTACGCGCTGTGTTGGCGGCGGCTCGTACCTCGACGATACGTGCGTCACGCGTCTTCTTGGAGCGTTCGATCTCCATCAGCAGGGTGTCGATCCGGCGCTTGCGGGTGAGCTCCCACTCGCGCTCGAAGGCCGACAGCTCCTTGGCGACCTTCTCCCGGGTGGCCAGGTGCTGCTGGTACTGGTCGGGCAGCTGCACGTCGGGGATGTTGGCGCCGGTGATCCGCACGCCGTACCGGCCGAGCTGGCGGGTGAGGAGTTCCTGCATGTCGCCGACGTCGGAGCCGCGCAGGTCGTAGGCGCGCTCGGTCCGCACCAGGCGGCTGCGCTGGCGGATGGCGTCCTGTACGGCGCTGCTGAGCACCAGGTCGAAGTTGCCGGCGCCGATCGTACGGACGAAGGCCACCGGGTCGACGATGCGGAACTTCAGGAAGAACTCGATCGACTTGAGCGGGACGTTCTCCGCGGTCGGGCAGGCCACGATCGGCGCGGAGTAGGGGATCTCGGTGGAGGTGTCCACCACCGCGTCCACCCGGTCCCACGGCAGCCACAGGTAGTGGCGCCCCGGAGGCAGCGTGCCGACGATGGCGCCCCACCGGCTGCGCACGCCGGTGGTGCCCTCCTCGATCTCGATGATCGCCCGGCGCCAGAGCCAGACCAGCGCCGTTATCAGGAAGAACACCGCGCCGACCGCGGCCGGCAGGGAGAGCACCCCGTCGGCGAGCACCGCGGTACCCGCCAGGTAGAGGGCGAAGAACAGCAGCGTCACCCAGGCGAAGCCGCGCCGGTCCTTGGGGATCACCACCGGGACGAGCCGGCCCGACTCGCCGCCGCGCAGCAGCTGGCGGATCTCCGACCAGGCGGCCAGGGATTCCTTGATCTTGGAGAACTCTCCGGCGCTCACCGAGACCTCACCATTCCTCTCAACGAACCTTCAACGTTTCGCGTTCGCCGTACGTCCCCGTTCACGTCATCCCTCTTCCCGTACCGGAGCGGCGACGTCGGCGGGCGGGTTGAGCAGGGCGGCGATCTCCGCCCCGCGCTCCTCGATGCGGCCGCCGATCTCGGCCATCCGGGCCCTGATCGCGGCCATGTCCGCCTCGGAGAACAGCTGCGCCTCGCGGCTGCCGACCAGCTGCCTGGCCAGCGCGAGCAGGTCGAGGTCGACGTTCTCGCCGACCTGCACCAGGCGCGGCAGGTGCGAGGCGACGGACTCCAGCTTGTCGAGCAGGTCCTGCTGGAACCGGTAGTCGAGGATCTCTGGCGCCTCGGCGGCGCTCAGCGCGCGGATGTCCAGCGCCTGGGCCTCCAGCAGCGCCGCGTTGGCCTTGGCGGTGGACTCCGCCTCCACCAGCCGCTGGCCTCCCTGGGCCTTCGCCTGGTGCGAGGCGCGCTCCAGCGCGGTGTCCATCCGGGCCTGGTATCCGGCGATCTCGGCGTGGATGGCGGACAGCTGCTCCTGCAGGCCGGCGAGCTCCTTGATCAGGTCGCCCTCGTTCTGCTCCTTGCGCAGCTGGAGCTCGTACTCGTAGGTGTACGCCTCCTTCGCGACCCTGATCATCTCGGGGGCGGCCAGGTCCATCCGGTACTCCTGGCTGGACGGCTCGGCGTGCGTGATGTTGACGTCGGTGAGCCGTACGGCGGGCAGGAACTGCTGGTTGAGGTTGTCCAGCATGCCCATCGTGCTCTCGCCGACCAGGTCGTAGATCTCCTCGGCGCGCTGGGAGTAGATCAGCGAGCGGGTGACCTCGCTGATGGCGTTCTGCAGCTTGGCCTGGAAGCCGCCGACCGAGCCGAGCACGAAGATGAACTCGGCCGGGTCCTCGATCCGGAACTGCAGGAACAGGTCGACGCTGGCCTTGACGCCCTGCTGGGTGGGAGCCTCGCGGATGGGCGCGTTGAAGGGGTACTCGCGGGTGGTGTTGACGATGTAGCCGACCTGCTTCCACGGGTTGAACAGCGTCACCCGGCCCGGCTCGGCGATCTGCACGAGCTTGCCGAACTTGGTGACCAGGGCCTTGCAGCCCTCGGGCACCATGACCACGCTCCTGCGCCACCACAGGAACGCCGCGGCCAGCACCAGCACGGCCCAGTAGTGCGGGCCGAACAGCACCCGCGCCCCGTCGGGCAGCCCGGTGGCGACCAGACCGACCAGGCCGAGGCCGGCCAGCACCACCAGCGGGATGATCACCTTGGCGGCGCCGCTCTTGGGGATGACCACCGGGGAGATGACGTGGACGGGCTCGCCGTGCTGGCCGTTGCCGCTGAAGCTCCGGTTGACGATCTCGCCGGCCTCGTTGAGCGGCGCGCTGCGGGCCTCGATGATCGTGCCCGGGGAGGCGCCGTGGTCACGGGCGGCGGCGAAGTCGGAGGGGTTGAGCGCAAAGCCCTCGTTACCCGAGCCTCCGGAGTTACCCGGCCCGCCGGGGCCGTCGGCGGGCTGCCCGGCCATCTGGCCCGCGAACTGTCCGACGGCCTGCCCGACCACCTGGCGCATGTCGCCGCCCTGCCCTACCGTCTGGGCCGCGGCCCTCGCGTACTGCATGGCTTCTCTTGGCCGGGACATCACACCTCCTGGATAGTCGTATGTCGAAAGCTCGATATATCACGCTTTGTGAGCACAGGCACGTCGGTCAGTAAAGGGGATGCCGCTTGCGGTTCACTTGCTTCGCGGTTAAGCCTGGCCGCCCCGGCGGAGACCGTACGGAGAAGGATTGTCGGTCACGCCGCCTACAGTGGAACAGGTGAGGCCGGTAACAGATTTGCAGCGCAAGGTGGCCCCCTTCGAGGTCGTCACCGACATGACCCCTTCGGGCGACCAGCCCACCGCGATCGCCGAGCTCGAACGGCGCGTCAAGGCGGGTGACAAGGACAACGTCCTGCTGGGCGCCACGGGCACGGGCAAGACCGCCACGGTCGCCTGGCTGATCGAGCGCCTCCAGCGGCCCACCCTGGTCATCCAGCCCAACAAGACGCTCGCCGCGCAGTTCGCCAACGAGCTGCGCGAGATGATGCCCAACAACGCGGTGGAGTACTTCGTCTCCTACTACGACTACTACCAGCCCGAGGCGTACGTCCCGCAGAGCGACACCTACATCGAGAAGGACTCCTCGATCAACGAGGAGGTCGAGCGGCTGCGCCACTCGGCGACCAACTCGCTGCTGACCCGCCGCGACACGATCGTGGTCGCCTCGGTCTCGTGCATCTACGGCCTGGGCACCCCGCAGGAGTACGTCGACCGCATGGTCAGGCTCAAGGTCGGCCAGGAGGTCGAGCGCGACAGCCTGCTGCGCCGCCTCGTCGACATGCAGTACACCCGCAACGACATGGCCTTCACCCGGGGCACCTTCCGGGTGCGCGGCGACACCGTCGAGATCATTCCCAAGTACGAGGAGCTCGCCGTCCGGATCGAGATGTTCGGCGACGAGATCGAGAAGCTCTCGACCATGCACCCGCTGACCGGCGAGGTGATCACCGAGGACAGCGAGCTCTACATCTTCCCCGCCTCCCACTACGTCGCGGGCGCCGAGCGGATGGAGAGCGCGGTCCGGGGCATCGAGGCCGAGCTGGCCGAGACGCTGGAGACCATGGAGCGCCAGGGCAAGCTCCTTGAGGCCCAGCGGCTGCGCATGCGCACCACCTACGACCTGGAGATGATGCGCCAGATCGGCACCTGCTCCGGCATCGAGAACTACTCGCGCCACATGGACGGGCGCTCCCCGGGCAGCGCGCCCAACACCCTGCTCGACTACTTCCCGGAAGACTTCCTGCTGGTCCTGGACGAGTCCCACCAGACCGTCCCGCAGATCGGCGCGATGTACGAGGGGGACGCCTCCCGCAAGCGCACGCTCGTCGACCACGGCTTCCGCCTGCCGTCCGCGATGGACAACCGCCCGCTGAAGTGGGAGGAGTTCCTGGAGCGGATCGACCAGACGGTCTACCTGTCGGCCACCCCCGGCTCCTATGAGCTGGGCCGCTCCAAGGGCGACGTGGTCGAGCAGGTCATCCGGCCGACCGGCCTGATCGACCCCGAGGTGATCGTCAAGCCGACCAAGTCGCAGATCGACGACCTGATCCACGAGATCCGCACCCGCACCGAGAAGGACGAGCGGGTCCTGGTCACCACGCTGACCAAGAAGATGTCCGAGGACCTCACCGACTACCTGCTGGAGCTCGGCATCCGGGTCCGCTACCTGCACAGCGAGGTCGACACCCTGCGCCGCATCGAGCTCCTGCGCGAGCTGCGGATGGGCGAGTTCGACGTGCTGGTCGGCATCAACCTGCTCCGCGAGGGCCTCGACCTGCCCGAGGTGTCGCTGGTGGCCATCCTCGACGCCGACAAGGAGGGTTTCCTCCGCTCGGAGACCTCCCTGATCCAGACCATCGGCCGCGCGGCCAGAAACGTCTCCGGCCAGGTGCACATGTACGCCGACCGGATCACCCCCTCCATGGAGCGGGCGATCGACGAGACCAACCGCCGCCGGGCCAAGCAGACCGCCTACAACGAGGCCAACGGCATCGACCCGCAGCCGCTCCGCAAGAAGATCGCCGACATCCTCGACTCGCTCAACCGGGAGGACGCCGACACCGCCCAGCTCCTCGGCGGCAGCGGTCGACAGCAGTCACGTGGCAAGGCACCCGTCCCCGGTTTCGCGGTCAAGCAGGCCGGCCAGCACGCCAGGGCGATCGCCGGAGAGATGCCCAGGGCCCAGCTGGAGGCGCTGATGGAGTCGCTCACCGAGCAGATGCACCAGGCAGCCGCGGACCTGCAGTTCGAGGTCGCCGCCCGGCTCCGCGACGAGATCAAGGAGCTCAAGCGAGAGGTCCGCGACATGCGCGAGGCCGGCGTCTCCTGACCCGCCCACCCTCGGCCGTTCCTCGCGTGATTCGCTGCGGGGGCGGCCTGGGACGACCAGCATCAAGGACGGTGGAAAGGGGCACGCGGGGAGCGAAGCCTCTGAGGGGCGCGGCTCGGGCTCTACGACGTCCTCACGGACCGATGAACGTGCCGAGGTCGAGGTCGAGGTCGATCTCGAAGCCGATGTCCGTCTTCAACCGCCCCCGGTGGATGCCCGTCGGAACGTATGCCTTGACGGAGGGTTCCAGCTCGAAGGTGTAGACGACGGGCTTGTCGTCCTCCTGCTCCACGCGCCAGAGATATCTGATCCCGGCGTCGGAGTATTTGATCGGCTTGGTGGTGCGGTCTCGTTCCAGCGACTCGGGGGACACCACCTCGACCACCAGGTGCACGTCCTCCGGCTTGAACGAGGTGGTTCTCAGGCTCGTCAACGCCGAACTCGCCACCAGCATGATGTCGGGTTCCGGCCGTTGCCTGATTCCCAGGGTCACGGTCATCTCACGGACAACCATGAGATGAGCCGGTGGTCGTATACCGCGTTGCTGATCGATCATCAGGTTGATGACAAACATGTGGAAGGCGGTCTGCGGAGACATCATGATGAGCGACCCGTCGATCAGTTCGACATGCCGGGGCGCGTCGGGAGGGAGATGATCGAGCATGTCGGCGGTCCATCCACCGGCCGGCCCAGGGTAGAACCACTCGGGGAAAACGGCTGTCATCAGAGAACCTCCTTCGGCGACACCCCGGAACATTACCTGACGGAGTCATTCTGATACTTAACGTGTCCGGCCCGCAGGTCATCCGGAGCCGCTGACCGGCTGCGAGCAATCGGTCAGTGGAGGTCGTCGGGGAGGGGGCGGTTGATCATGGTGCGTTTGTAGAGCTCGTCGATCTGGTCCAGCGGGTCGGGGGCACGGCGGCGGGCCTCGATCTCCAGGTCGGTGCGGTCCTGGATCTGGTCGATGCCCCCGGACGAGTGGGCCATCTGGTCGTTGCGCAGGTCGGCCCTGATCCGGGCGCAGGATGTGGTCAGCTTGGCGTGGTGCTCGCGCAGGCGGTCCAGCGCCGTGTGGTCGATGTAGGGCGACACCCGTCGCTCCTGGGCATAGTGGGCGAGCTGGGCGTCGAGCTGCTCGGCGTGCGACGTGATCTCTCCCACCAGCTGGGGCAGATCGCCCAGTCCCCACCCGCCGCGCAGCGCGTGGTCCACCGCCTGGCGGGTCAGGGAGATCTCACGCCGCAGGTCAAGACGCATCCGCTCGGTCTCCGCGGCGTCGCCGGTGCCCATCGCGGCCATGTGGGAGGCGACCCGGGTGGAGACGCTCTTGGCCTTCTTCGTGGCCTTCTTGCCTATTTTGACCAGCAGGTAGAGCCCGATCCCTCCCAGGAGAAGGAAGAACAGCAGGATCACCAGCAGGATCATGAGTAGATCGCCGATCGGAACCACCTCCCCATGGGGGTTGGACGGGACGTTTCGAGCATAGTCCGCACGGGCCTCGGGTAGCGCGGCCTCATCGCAGGCTCGGGCCGGCCATCCGGCTCCGCCTCCGTCGTCGGATCCGGCGAGTCGTCCACCAGGCGAGCAGTGCCAGCCCCGCCAGTACCAGGATGACCAGGACGGGCAGGAAGATAGCCACCAGGCTGATGCCCAGCGCCCCGGCGTCCTCGACGGTGCTGACCACGGGCGCGCCCACCCCGCCCGTGGTGGCGTTCACCACGGGCCTGGCGGTCGTCTTCATGACGTGCACGGCCAGCGCGATCCCGATGCCCAGCACCCAGCTGAGCCAGGGGTTGTGGCTCATCCAGGTCGAGCCGTCCAACCGGGCCGCGGCCTCGGTGGCGCTGAAGACGACGCCGCCGGAGGCCGGGCGGACGACGGTCTGGATCATGTCGTTGACGCTGTCGACCACCGGGACCTTGTCGAACACGAACTCCACCAGGAGCAGCACGCCGATGATCCCGAGCACCCAGCCGTTGGAGAGCCAGGCGAACTCCTGCGGCAGCCGTACCTGATCGGTGAAGTTGGCGAGCAGGCCGACGACCAGCAGGGGAATGTAGGCGTTGAGCCCGGCCGCCGTGGACAGGCCGACACCGGTCAGAGCCGCGAGCATCGTGTCTCCGTCATGTCATGTCTGCGCTGTGTGCCTTCTTCACTGATTCTCCAACGACTCCCGGAGCCCGCGCGTTCCGGAGATGGGCCACTGGACATGCGGTCGGCGGACATGAGGGGGACATGAGGGGGACACGAGGGGGACATGAGGTCGGCGGACATGAGGCGGACATGAGCATGGGGCGGATATGAGAACGACGAGGGGCGCGCCCCCTCGTGGGACGCGCCCCTCGTCGTTTTCCAGTGCTACTCGGAAACAGTGCTAATCGGAAACGGGGACTCGGAGCACCTCGCCCTTCCCCGGGGCCATGGCCTTGTTGGACACGTAGACCGCGCCGTCGGGACCGACGGCCACGCTGAGGGGGCTGACCAGCGTGCCGGGCTTGAGGATTTCGGTGCGGCTGCCGTCGGACTCGATCCGGTAGACGGCGCTCTTGCTCATGCCGTCGGCCGGGAGAGGTCCGACCGAGCCGAGGACGACCAGCCGGCCCTGGGCGTCGAAGGCCACGTCGGCGACGGTGGTGAAGCCCTTGGCCGCGGTGGTGACCTTACCGTTCTTCAGGCGGAACACGCGCGCCATGCCCTCAGGGTTGGGGAACCCGCCGTGCTCGGCGACGTAGTGGGCGCCGTCCGGGCCGGCGACGATGCCCATCGGCACCGACTGCATCGGAATCTTGCTGCCCTTGGGCATCTTGAGGAGCGGCGGGGCGGCCACGGATCGGGCATGGAAGACCACCTCGGTGCTGACGCCGCCCTTCTTGCCCACCCGCAGCACGGAGTTGCCCCCGGTGTCGGTGACCAGCGCTCCGCCTCCGGGTAGCGCGGCCACTCCGAAGGGGTAGGAGTCGACCATGCTGCCCTTGTCCTTGCGGTCGGGATTGTGCTTGGTCTCGTGAGCGGCCAGGTCGGCGACGGAGACCTGCCTGCCCTTCTTTGACAGGGTCAGCAACGTGCCCAGGCCCCGGGCCTTGGGGCCGAGCTTGGCGCGGAAGGCGGTGTCGCCGGAGAAACCGATCGTCACCAGCAGATCGCCCTTCGCCGTGAGCGCCACATCGTGCGGACCGAGCGCGAACGGACCGCTGGCCGCCGAGGGCAGGCCGTCGATCAGAACCGAGGACTTGCCGTCCTTGAGTGTGCTCACCTGGCCGGTCAGGCCGAAGCACATCTTCTCCGGCTTCTCGCCGGGCAGCGCGGGAGGCGCGGCGCACTTGATCTTGCCGCCGTGGCCGGACTCGGCGATGTAAAGCGTGCCGTCGGGGCCGAACGACAGGCCGCGTGGGCTGTCGAGGTTCTTGACGAGGACCTCGACGGTGTCGTCGGCCGCCTGTGCGGCCCCGCCGGGCACGAGCGTCAGGGCCAGCGCGGTGACCGCCCCGGAAGCCGCCGCCAGCAAGCGACGAACACGAATTTCATTCACAATGATCCCCTCCGCGGCCACCTCGCCACAGGGGCGGCGAGGACGAACGAGGGAGAAGCTATGAGCGGCGCCCGCGTGCTCACAAGGGAAGTTCCCCTAAATCCACCTGCGCCGATGCCGATTTCCGTCCAGCGGGTGACACGGCTTCCGCCGTCAGGGGGACGATGTGCGGTCCGGAGACGGACACGCCGTTACTGTGAGGCGGTAGCCAGCCCTGGCCCGGTACGTAGTGGCGTACCACCTTGGCGGGGATGCCCGCGATCACGCTGTGGTCGGGGAACTCCCCGCGCACCACGGCCCCGCCCGCCACCACGCACTGCCTGCCGATCCGGGTGCCCGGCAGGATGATCGCACCGGTGCCCAGCCATGATCCCGACCCGATGGAGACGGGGTTGTTCCGCGGCCACTGGCGGCCGATCGGTGCCTCGGGGTCGTCGTAGACGTGGTTCTGGTCGGTGATGTAGACGTAAGGGCCGGTGAAGACGTGGTCGCCGATGTCTATCGACTGGTGGCCCACGATGTGGCTGCCCCGGCCGATGGAGCAGCTTCCGCCGATCCGTACGATCGAGTTCGGGCCCAGGTCCATCCCGAGGCCCATGCCCGCGGAGACGGAGACCCGCTCGCCGATCAGGGTGTGGTCGCCGATCTCGATCCAGGCCTCGCCGAAGATGGCCCCGACCGGGAACGACAGGCAGGCGCCCTCGCCGAGGCGCCGGAACCGGTATCCGGCCGGACTGGTGGGACTGACGGCGCCGGCCGCGCGGACCGCCGCCCAGAGTCGGTGGATCAGGCTGCCCAAGGCACGTCGTACCACCCCACGAAGTGACATAACGGATCAAATTACCGCTTGGTCGGGTTTTAGAGGAATGAGGGTGGGGGTCGTTCGGGCACTTCGCCGGTACCGTTTGATATTCTGAGAGCCCGTGGACCTGTAGGCCATTCATAAGGGTGTGCCGACTGATCTTCAACGACCACGGGAGCATTCTTGCGCAGCGCCGCACACACCAAGCATCTGTTCGTCACAGGCGGCGTCGCCTCCAGTCTGGGGAAGGGACTGACGGCGTCGAGCCTCGGGCGTCTTCTCAAGCTGCGCGGCCTGCGGGTCACCATGCAGAAGCTCGACCCCTACCTCAACGTCGACCCCGGCACCATGAATCCGTTCCAGCACGGCGAGGTCTTCGTCACAGACGACGGCGCCGAGACCGACCTCGATGTCGGCCACTACGAGCGGTTCCTCGACACCGAACTGCACGGCTCGGCCAACGTGACCACCGGCCAGGTCTACTCCAACGTCATCGCCAAGGAACGACGCGGCGAGTATCTCGGTGACACCGTGCAGGTCATCCCGCACATCACCAACGAGATCAAGGACCGCATCCGGTCGATGGCCGGCCCCGACGTGGACGTGGTCATCACCGAGGTCGGCGGCACCGTGGGCGACATCGAGTCGCTGCCCTTCCTGGAGGCCGTCCGCCAGGTCCGCCACGAGGTCGGCCGCGACAACGTGTTCTTCCTGCACGTCTCGCTGCTGCCGTACATCGGGCCGAGCGGGGAGCTGAAGACCAAGCCGACCCAGCACTCGGTCGCCGCGCTGCGCAGCATCGGCATCCAGCCCGACGCGGTGGTCCTGCGCTCCGACCGCCCGGTCACGAACGCGATCAAGCGCAAGATCAGTCTCATGTGCGACGTCGACGAGGACGCGGTCGTCTCCGCCATCGACGCCGCCAGCATCTACGACATCCCCAAGGTCCTGCACTCAGAGGGCCTGGACGCCTACGTGGTGCGCCGCCTCGGCCTGCCCTTCAGGGACGTCGACTGGAAGGAGTGGGAGCAGCTCCTGCGCCGGGTGCACCGCCCGGCCAACGAGGTCACGATCGCGCTCGTCGGCAAGTACATCGACCTGCCCGACGCCTACCTGTCGGTCACCGAGGCGCTGCGCGCCGGCGGTTTCGCCAACGACGCCCGGGTCAACATCCGCTGGGTGAAGAGCGACGACTGCGAGACCCCCGAGGGGGCGGCCCGCGAGCTCGACGGCGTCGACGGAGTCCTGGTCCCCGGCGGCTTCGGCGTGCGCGGCATCGAGGGCAAGGTCGGCGCGATCCGGCACGTCAGGGAGAACAAGATCCCGCTGCTCGGCATCTGCCTCGGCATGCAGTGCATGGTCATCGAGGCGGCCCGCAACCTCGCGGACATCGAGGACGCAGGCAGCACCGAGTTCGACGAGGAGACCGCCCACCCGGTCATCTCCACCATGGCCGACCAGCAGGACGTCGTCTCCGGCGAGCGCGACATGGGCGGCACCATGCGGCTGGGCCTCTACCCGGCCAGGCTCGGTGAGGGCACGCTCGCCCGTCAGCTGTACGGCATGACGAAGGTCGACGAGCGCCACCGCCACCGTTACGAGGTCAACAACTCCTACCGCGAGCGGCTGGAGAAGGTCGGCATGGTCTTCTCCGGTCTCTCGCCGGACGGCCGCCTGGTGGAGTACGCCGAACTGCCCACCGACACCCACCCCTTCTTCATCGGCACCCAGGCGCACCCGGAGTTCCGCTCCCGGCCGACCCGCGCGCATCCGCTGTTCAAGGGCCTGATCGGCGCCGCCCTGACGTACGCGGAGATCCGCGGCACCGTCGCCAAGGCCGGGCGGGGCAAATGAGCGGTACGCGAGAGGGGGAGAACGGGGGCGTCCTGGAGGTCATGGACGTCCCGGAGGAGTGGAAGGTCACCTCCTCCACCGAGCACTTCCGCGCCCGGGTCATCACCGCGGTCACCGACGCGGTGGTCATGCCGGAGGGTGAGGTCGTCAACCGCGACTACGTGGTCCACCCCGGCTCCGTGGTCGTCGTCGCCCTCGACGACCGGGAGCGGGTCCTGCTGATCCGCCAGTACCGCCACCCCGTCAGACGGCTGCTGTGGGAGCTGCCCGCAGGGCTGCGCGACGTCGACGGAGAGTCCCTGCGCGCGGGGGCGGCCCGCGAGCTCGCCGAGGAGACGGGCTACCGGGCGGGCACCTGGCACACCCTCGTCGACGCCTTCCCCTCGCCGGGAATGAGCGACGAGCGCACCCGGATCTTCCTCGCCAGGGACGTCAGTCCCATTCCCGAGGGGGAGCTGGACTTCGTCCAGCGGCATGAGGAGGCCGACATGCCGGTGGTCTGGATCCCCCTGTCCGACGCGGTTCGGCGTGCCATGGCGGGAATGATCCACAATTCCCAAGCCGTGGCCGGTATTCTCGCCGCATACGCCGCTTCGGCGGATGGATTCGCCTCGCTGCGGCCCGCCGACGCACCGGAGGCATGACAGGAGGACACCCTGAGCGAGAAGGAGGCCGTCCTCTTGCGCTACCTCGCCCACCTGGCGGGGGAGCGGGGCCTGGCAGCCAACACACTGGCCTCCTACCGCCGTGACCTCCTGCGATACGTGGAACACCTGGAACACCGCGGCCGTGTCACTTTCGCCGAGGTCGCCGAGGACGACGTCGCCGCCTTCGTGGCGGCCCTCAGGGAGGGCGACGGGGAGCATCAGGCCCTCGTCGCCGCCTCGGCGGCGCGGGCCGTCTCCGCGGTGCGTGGTCTGCACCGCTTCGCGCTGAGCCAGGGTATCTGCGGGCACGACCCCGCCCACGAGGTGCGCCCGCCGCGCCAGCTCAGGCGGCTGCCCAGGGCGATCAGCGTCCGCGACGTGGAGCGTCTGATCGCCGCCTCGGGGCCCGACGGCGCTCCACTCACCCTGCGCAACCGGGCACTGCTCGAACTGCTGTACGGCACCGGCGCGCGCATCTCCGAGGCCGTCGGGCTCACCGTCGACGACGTCGAGTTGGGGGCCGAGGCCCAGCGGGTGCGCCTGCGGGGTAAGGGCGGGCGCACCCGCCTGGTGCCCCTGGGCGACTTCGCGGGGGCGGCGCTGGGCGCCTACCTCACCCGTGCCCGCCCCCGCATCGCCTCCCACGGCCACGGCACCTCGGGGCTTTTCCTCAACGCCAGGGGCGGCCGGCTCACCCGCCAGGGTGCCTGGGAGGTCCTCCAGGGCGCCGCCGAACGCGGCGGGCTCGAAGGAGTGTCACCACATATGTTGCGACATTCGTTCGCAACCCACCTCCTTGACGGCGGTGCGGACGTTAGGGTGGTTCAAGAACTACTCGGCCACGCCTCGGTGACCACCACCCAGGTGTACACACAGGTCACGGTCGACAAGCTCCGCGAGGTCTATGCCGCCGTGCATCCGCGCACGCGGGATTGACCTTCCTTATGTCCGGGCGTGCCGCCTTGCCGCATACGTGTTGACGCCATAGTGTCCGTCCGGACGGTCCGGTTAGAGGCCGTCAGGGAGGTTCGACTGGTGACTGTGACCACCGACGGTTCTATCCGGGGAGCGGCCCCGGCAAACCCCGAGAATCCCTGGGGCGACACCAAGACCGCCGGGACCCCTCGCAGTGGGGGAGTCCTCGGCCCGACCGGGCGTCCCCGACCCGTTTTCCCCGACCCGCCCCCTCGCACCGTGCACGGACCGGCGAGGGTCGTCGCCATGGTCAACCAGAAGGGTGGCGTCGGCAAGACGACCACCACGATCAACCTGGGCGCCGCGCTGGCGGAGGCCGGGCTCAAGGTTCTGCTGGTCGACTTCGATCCGCAGGGTGCCCTCTCGGTCGGTCTCGGGATCAACCCCCTCCAGCTCGACCTGACGGTCTACAACCTCCTCATGGAGCGGCAGATCACGGCCAGGGACGTGCTGCTGGAGACCGGCGTCGAGGGCATGGACCTGCTGCCCAGCAACATCGACCTGTCGGCCGCCGAGGTCCAGCTCGTCACGGAGGTCGCCCGCGAGCAGGTGCTCGGCCGGGTCATCAAGCCCCTCCTGCCCGAGTACGACGTCTGCCTGATCGACTGCCAGCCCTCGCTGGGGCTGCTCACGATCAACGCGCTGGCCTGCGCGCACGGCGTCATGGTGCCGCTGGAGTGCGAGTTCTTCGCGCTGCGCGGTGTCGCGCTGCTCATGGACACCATCATCAAGGTCCAGGAGCGCATCAACGACGAGCTGGTCATCGAGGGCCTGCTCGCCACCATGTACGATGCGCGCACCCTGCACGGCCGCGAGGTGCTGGCCCGGGTCGTCGAGGCGTTCGACGACAAGGTCTATCACACGGTGATCAACCGGACGGTCCGCTTCCCTGACGCGACCGTGGCAGGTGAGCCCATCACCAGCTTCGACTCCTCCTCGCTCGGCGCCAGTGCGTACCGCGAGCTCGCCAGGGAAGTTCTCGCCAGGTGGGCCGCGCTGGAGCGGTGATCCCGCCTCCCGGTGCGGGACAATGGAGGGATGACCGAGCAGTCGAAGATCGCCGATGACACCTTCAAGGTGCATCTGGAGGTCTTCGAAGGCCCTTTCGACCTCCTGCTCGGTCTGATCTCCAAGCACAAGCTGGACATCACCGAGGTCTCGCTCAGCCAGGTCACCGACGAGTTCATCTCCTATATCCGGGGCAGGGGCCCGGAGTGGGACCTGGACCAGACGAGTCACTTCCTGCTCGTCGCGGCGACCCTGCTCGACCTCAAGGCGGCCAGGCTGCTGCCCGCCGGCGAGGTCGACGACGAAGAGGATCTGGCCCTTCTGGAGGCCCGCGACCTGCTCTTCGCCCGCCTCCTGCAGTACCGGGCCTACAAGGAGGTCGTCAAGGTCTTCTCCGCCAGGATGGCCGAGGAGGTGCTGCGCTTCCCGCGTACCGTGCCGATGGAGGCCCAGTTCGCGGGCCTGCTGCCCGAACTGATCCTCGGTATCGGTCCCGACCGCCTCGCTGAGATCGCCCGGCGGGCCTTCGCCCCCAAGGTGCCCCCGTCGGTTTCCGTGGCCCACATCTACCAACCGCTCGCCAATGTCCGCGATCAGGCGGTTATCCTTGTTCAGCGGCTGCGGCGGTTGCGCAGGGCGACCTTTCGGGCCCTCACCTCCGACTGCGCCGGAACATTCGAGATCGTCGCCCGTTTCCTGGCGGTTCTGGAGCTCTACCGGGAGGCGGCCGTCTCCTTCGAGCAGGTGGAGCCTCTCGGGGAGCTGCACGTGACCTGGACCGGCAGTGACGACGGTGACGTCGCCGTGGCCGACGACTACGACGAGACCCCGGAGGGAGAACCCGCCGATGACTGACACGGCATCCGAGCCTGATCTGCGGGCCGGGCCTGATCTGAGCGCCGGGCCTGACCTGCGCGCCGGGCTGGAGGCCGTCCTGCTGGTGGTCGACGAGCCCGTCGCCGAGGTGACCCTCGCCCAGGTGCTGGAGCGGCCCGTCCATGAGGTCGGCAGGGTGCTCCGGGAGCTCTCGGCGGAATACACCGAAGCCGGGCGGGGTTTCGACCTGAGAGAGGTCGCGGGCGGCTGGCGGTTTTACACGCGGGCCGAGTGCGCGTCACTCGTGGAGCGGTTCGTCCGCGACGGCCAGCAGACGCGTCTGACCCAGGCCGCGCTGGAGACCCTGGCCGTGGTCGCCTACCGGCAGCCGGTGAGCCGGGCCCGGGTGGCGGCCATTCGCGGTGTCAACAGCGACGGCGTCATGCGCACGCTGATGACGAGGGGGCTGGTCGAGGAGGCCGGCACCGAACCGGAGAGCCAAGCCGTGCTCTACCGGACAAGTTCGTATTTTCTCGAGAGGATGGGCCTGCGGGAACTCGGTGAGCTTCCCGAACTGGCGCCCTTCCTGCCCGACGACATGGAATCCCTAGAGGAGCAGAAGTAGTGAACAACAGCCGTAGCACCCCGTCCGGTGAGGGACGCGGTCAAGGCCGTGGCGGAGCCCCGCGCGGTGGCAATCCCCGTGGGGGCTCGCAGTCCGGTGGATTCCGGGGTGGATCCACCCGAGGTGGATCCTCCCGAGGCGGATCCTCATCCGGCGGGTCCCGTGGTGGTTCGCAGGGCGGTTTCCGTTCGGACGGTCCGCGCCGTGATGACCGTGGTGGTTCGCAGGGTGGTTTCCGCGCCGAGCGTGACGGTTCGCGTAGCTCGTACGACAGGCCCTCGGGTGCTTTCCGCTCCGACGGCCCGCGTCGGGATGATCGTGGTGGTTCGCCGGGTGGTTTCCGTTCCGACGGTCCGCGTCGGGATGATCGCGGAGGTCCGTCGTCTGGTGGGTCCCGTGGCGGTTTCCGTTCGGACGGTCCGCGTCGGGATGATCGCGGTGGTTCGTCGTTCGGCGGGTCTCGCGACGGTTCGCGCGGCTCGTACGGCAGGCCCTCGGGCGGTTCGCCGGGTGGTTTCCGTTCCGACGGTCCGCGTCGGGATGATCGTGGTGGTTCGCCGGGTGGTTTCCGTTCGGACGGTCCGCGTCGGGATGATCGCGGTGGTTCGTCGTTCGGCGGGTCCCGTGACGGCTCGCGGAGCCGGTACGGCAGGCCCTCCGAGGGCTCCCAGGGCGGCTACCGGTCCGATGCCCCGCGTCGGGATGATCGCGGTGGTTCGTCGTTCGGCGGGGCCCGTGACGGCTCGCGGAGCGATTTCCGGTCCGATGCCCCGCGCCGCGACGACCGCGGCGGTTTCCGCGCGGACCGGGACGGCTCGCGTGGCAGGCCCGGCTCCGACCGTGGTCGCGGCGGCGCGCCCGCCGGTGGTTCCCGTGGCCGCTTCGGCAGGACCGGCCGCCGGGACGACGTCCAGACGATCGGCGGTGACCGCGCCGGGGCGTACGGCGAGCGTCGCGCCTCCGCAGACCGGCCCACCGGCCGCGCCCCGGAGGCGAAGGCCGCGAAGGCCCCGCTGCGGCCCGGCACGATCGCGAACGACAGGTTCAAGACCGCCCGCCAGCCCAAGCGTGACTCCGACTTCTACGACCGCGACTACGTCGACGAGCGCGACACCACCGAGGTCCCGGACGGCGTCCGGCTGCAGAAGGTCCTCGCCCAGGCGGGTGTCGCCAGCCGCCGGGCCTGCGAGGACATGATCGGCGACGGCAGGGTGACCGTCGACGGCCAGGTGGTCCGCCGCTTCGGCGCCCGGGTCGACCCCGCCAAGCAGGTCATCCACGTCGACGGCAAGCGCCTGCCGACGATGCCCGACCTGGTCTACCTCGCGATCAACAAGCCGATCGGCGTTGTCAGCACCATGTCCGACCCGGACGGCCGCCCCTCGCTGGCCGACTTCGTGGCCGACCGCACCGAGCGCCTGTTCCACGTGGGCCGTCTCGACACCGAGACCGAGGGCCTGATCCTGCTCACCAACGACGGTGAGCTGGCCAACAGGCTCACCCACCCGAGCTACGGCGTCCAGAAGAAGTACTGGGCCAAGGTCCCCGGCCGGATCGAGCGTGACCTCGGACGCCGCCTGAAGAAGGGCGTCGAGCTGGAGGACGGCCTGGCCAAGGCCGACTCCTTCGGCCTGGTTCAGGAGCACGGCCAGCAGGCCCTGGTCGAGATCGTGCTGCATGAGGGCCGAAAGCACATCGTCCGCCGCATGCTGGAGGAGGTCGGGCACCCGGTTATCGACCTGGCCCGTATCGAGTTCGGCCCGGTCAAGCTCGGCCGCCTCAAGCCTGGCACCGTCCGCGCGCTGACCCTCACGGAGGTCGGGGAACTCTACGCCGCCGTCGGGTTGTAGCCTTCCCTGACATGCGCGTTCAGGATGCGCCGGATCACCCCCAGGGGTGGTCCGGCGTGGGTGGATATGGAGGAACGACGATGGTGCGGGCGATCCGCGGTGCGATCCAGGTCGAGGCGAACGACCGGGACGCGATCCTGTCCGGGGTTGCAGAACTGGTCACGGAGGTGATGGGGCGAAACAGGCTCACCACCGAGGACGTGATCAGTGTGATCTTCACGGCCACGCCCGACCTCACCGCCGAGTTTCCCGCTCTGGCCGCCCGCAAGCTCGGCTTCCACGACGTCCCGCTGATCTGCGCGTCCGAGATCGACGTGCCGGGCGCCCTGCCCCGAGTGGTGCGGCTGATGGCCCACGTCGAGGTCGACCGGCCCCGCCAGGATGTCCAGCATGTCTACCTGCGTGGCGCGGTCGCCCTTCGCGTGGACATCGCCCAGTGAGTCCTTTAGACATCATGATCTCGGGGGAGTGGGGGTGAGCGCTCTGGAGAGCGTCCTGGTCGTCGGTACGGGGCTGATCGGCACCTCGATCGCCCTGGCCCTGCGCGAGCACGGCGTCGCCGTCCATCTGGCCGACCGTGACGAGGGCTCCCTGCGGCTGGCGCGCGAGCTGGGCGCCGGTGTGGAGTGGGCCGAGGGCGTGCGGGTGGACATCGCGGTCATCGCGGTCCCGCCGCACGCGGTCGCGGGGCGGCTCGCCGCCCTCCAGAAGGCCGGCGCCGCCTGTTTCTACACGGACGTGGCCAGCGTCAAGGCCCTTCCGCTCAGGGAGGCCGCGAGCCTCGGCTGTGACCTGACGAGCTACGTCGCAGGGCATCCGCTCGCCGGCCGCGAGCGCTCCGGGCCCGCCGCGGCGCGGGCCGACATCTTCCTCGGGCGCCCGTGGGCGCTCTGCCCGACCGAGGAGACCTCGCCCGACGCGGTGGAGGCCATGTACGGCCTCGTCAAGCTCTGCGGCGGCGAGGCGGTCAGGGTCGGCGCCGAGGAGCACGACAGGGCCGTCGCGATCGTCTCGCACGCCCCCCACGTGACCGCCTCCGCGGTGGCAGCCCGCCTCGCGGACGCGTCGGCCACCGCGCTCGGCCTGGCCGGACCCGGGGTGCGCGACGTCACCCGCATCGCGGCGGGTGACCCGAGGTTGTGGACCGGGATCCTGTCGGGCAACGCGCTGCCGGTGGCCGAGGTGCTGGAGGCGGTGGCGGCCGACCTGGCCGCCGCGGCCGCCGCGCTCAGGGAGGCCGCCGATCCCGAGGCCATGGCCCGCGTCACCGAACTGCTGTACCGGGGCGTCACGGGCACCGGCAGGATCCCCGGCAAGCACGGAGGTCCCGCGCGCGCCTACGCGACGGTCCAGGTCATCATCGGCGACCGTCCCGGCGAGCTGGCCCGGCTGTTCCAGGTGGCCAAGGAGGCGGGTGTCAACATCGAGGACGTCCGGCTTGAGCACGCCCCCGGTCTGCCGCTGGGCGCCGCCGATCTCTCGGTGCAGCCGGAGGAGGTGCCGAGGCTGTCCGAGGCCCTGCGCGCGCACGGCTGGCACCTGCCGTAGGCGCCTGCCGCACTCCGTGCACGGACCGTCATGATCGTCCGGCGCGGCTGCCACTTCGGCGTCTGGGGCGGTCTGCCACAGGGGCCACCCTCGCGGCGGTCCGCTCGCTCGATGCGCGGTTCCTGCCCGGCTCCCGGTAGCCTCGTACGGACAACTGAAGCGGGCTGTAAGGGAGAAGGCGTCGTGACCGGACTGGTCGTCGCCATGGACGGTCCTTCGGGATCGGGCAAGTCGAGCGCGTCACGAGGGGTGGCGCGGGCGCTGGGGCTGCGTTATCTCGATACCGGGGCGATGTACCGGGCGATCACCTGGTGGATGCTCCAGCGGGGCGTCGATCTCGCCGACCCCGGGGCGATCACGGCCAGGGCGCTCGACCCGATCCTCACCCTGGGCACCGACCCCGACGCTCCCGCGGTGGCGGTCGACGGCATCGACGCCGCCGCGCCGATCCGCACCGCCGAGGTCACCGCGGCCGTCTCGGCGGTCAGCGCGGTGCCCGAGGTACGGCGCCGCCTGGTGGCCGAGCAGCGTGAGATCATCGGTTCCGGCGGCATCGTCGTCGAGGGCCGTGACATCGGCACGGTGGTGGCGCCCGACGCGGTGGTCAAGATCTATCTGACCGCGAGCGCGGACGCCAGGGCGCTGCGCCGCACGGCGGAGCTCACCGGCACCACGGTGGAGGCACAGCGGGCCGCGATGGCTCGCCGCGACACCCTTGACTCGACCAGGAAGGCAGACCCGCTGGCGAAGGCGGCCGACGCCGTCGAGCTCGACACCACGGCGCTGAACCTCGAAGAGGTCATCGCCGAAATACTGCGTGTGATTAAGGAAAAGGCGTGACCGGGGAATACGACGACGACAACGGCTGGATCGACGCGGAGCTCGCCGATTCAGGGACCGATCACAGCTCTCAGGAGGCGGGGCCGGACACCGCCCCGCAGCCGGTCGTGGCCGTGGTGGGCCGCCCCAACGTGGGCAAGTCCACACTGGTCAACCGGATCATCGGCCGCCGCGAGGCGGTCGTGGAGGACGTGCCGGGGGTGACCCGCGACCGGGTCACCTACGACGCCACCTGGCGCGGGCGCCGGTTCACGGTGGTCGACACCGGTGGGTGGGACCCGGACGCGACCGGCATGGCGTTGAAGATCGCCGAGCAGGCCCAGGTGGCGGCCGAGCTGGCCGATGTGATCCTGTTCGTGACCGACGCCGTGGTGGGCGTGACCGACGCGGACGAGATCGTCGGCCACGTGCTGCGCGCGTCGGGCAAGCCGGTCATCCTCGCCGCCAACAAGGTGGACAACCAGCAGATGGAGCTGGAGGCCGCCGGGTTGTGGTCCCTCGGCCTGGGCGAGCCGCAGCCGGTCTCCGCCCTGCACGGCCGCTCCAGCGGTGACCTGCTGGACGTGATCCTCGACAAGCTGCCGGACACGCCCGAGCAGCGGTTCGGCGCCGAGCGCGGGCCGCGCAGGGTCGCCCTGGTCGGCAAGCCCAACGTGGGCAAGTCCTCGCTGCTGAACCAGCTCGCCGGCCAGGAGCGCGTGCTCGTCGACCCGATGGCGGGCACCACCCGAGACCCGGTGGACGAGCTGATCGAGCTCGGCGGCAAGCCCTGGCGCTTCGTCGACACCGCCGGTATCCGGCGGCGCGACCGTGAGCTCAAGGGCGCCGACTTCTACGCGAGCATGCGCACCAGGGCCGCGCTGGAGCGCTCGGAGATCGCGGTGGTGCTCATCGACGCCAGCGAGGTGCTGACCGAGCAGGATCTGCGGATCATCTCGCTGGTGATCGAGTCAGGCCGGTGCATGGTCGTGGCGTTCAACAAGTGGGATCTGCTGGACGAGGACCGCCGCTACTACCTGGAGAAGGAGATCGACCGCCAGCTGGTCCGCGTGCCGTGGGCGCTGCGGGCCAACATCTCCGCCAAGACCGGCTGGCACGTCGAACGGCTCGTCCCGGCGATCGAGAAGGCGCTCGACTCCTGGTCGACCCGGGTGCCCACCGCCCGCCTCAACGCCTTCCTGACCGACCTGGTCGCGGCCACCCCGCCACCGGTCCGCAGCGGCAAGCAGCCCAAGATCCTCTTCGCCACGCAGGCGTCGACGGAGCCGCCGAAGTTCGTGCTGTTCACCTCGGGCTTCCTGGAGGAGACCTACCGTCGCTTCATCGAGCGCCGGATTCGCGAGGAGTTCGGCTTCGCCGGATCGCCCATCGAGGTCACCATGAAGATCCGCGAGAAGCGCCAGGGGCAGAAGAAGAAGTAAGAACCCCATCACGAACGGCCCGGCCCGCGCCGGGCCGTTCGTCGTGTGCGCCCAGCATGGGCGATCGCTTGGGGGTGTAAGTCCCCTGGAGGAAGAGGTGGTGCTAACTCCGAGCCGGAGGCAAGGGCGTCGTCGTGAGGCGGGGTCTGGAGGAAGCCCGAGGCGAAACCCTGCACCGAGGGATACGAACCGCGTAGAAGGCGGGTCGATCTGGGTGAGCCTGCACGCGAAGGCGAAGCCCGTCACCATCGACAGGATCGGCACGTAAACGCGGCGGGCGTAGGGGGAAAGTGGTCGTTCTTACCTGGGGAGATCTGCTCGGGTGTCGGTTGTGCTGTTGGTGTCGCCGCGCCGACGGGTCTGGTCGTGAGGCCGGGGTCTGACCGGGCAGAAGTCAGCAGAGGCCGTAGTACCGGTGAGGGGAACGGACAATCAGCCGGGAAGGGCCGAACGTCGAGTGTCACGGTGGAAGGTGAGGTGCTCGTGCCGGTCGCGGTGATCGCAGCCACCCCGCGAACGCGGGCCCGTGGTGGGAGGAGACGGTGAGTCCGTCAGTGCCCATGGCGGAGCGTAGTGGCCGGTCGGTGCCCTTGTCGGAGGCGGTGATCCCTGGCCTGGAGGTGTCGGTGTGGGAGGAGTTCCTCTCGCCGGGCAACCTGGGCAGGGCGTTGAGGCGTGTGGAGGTCAACCGGGGCGCGCCGGGTGTGGACGGGATGGGCACGGAGCAGTTGCGGCCGTGGATCCGTGAGCACTGGGCGGGCGTGCGGGAGGCTTTGGACGCGGGTGGCTACCGGCCGTTGCCGGTCCGCCGGGTGGTGATCCCCAAGCCCGGAGGATCAGGGGAGCGGTTGCTGGGAGTGCCCTCTGCGCTGGACAGGTTGATCCAGCAGGCGATCGCGCAGGTCCTGACGCCGATCTTCGACCCGCATTTCAGCGGGGCCAGTTTCGGGTTCCGTCCCGGCAAGTCCGCTCATCAGGCGGTGCGGGTCGCGCGGCGGGCGGTCGAGGATGGCCATCGGTGGGTCGTGGATGTCGATTTGGACCGGTTCTTCGATCGGGTCGATTTCGACATCCTGATGGCGCGGGTGGCGCGCAAGGTGTCTGACCGCAGGATGTTGAGGCTCATCCGGGCGTATCTGGAGGCCGGGGTGATGATCGACGGGATCGTTTCGGCGAGCAGGGAGGGGACCCCGCAGGGTTCCCCGCTGTCGCCGATCTTGTCGAACATCATGCTGGATGATCTGGACCGGGAGTTGTGGCGGCGCGGTCATCGGTTCGTGCGCTACGCCGACGACCTTCGGGTCTTCGTGCGCAGCAGGCGAGCTGCCACGAGGGTGCTCGACTCGGTGACAACCGTGGTCGAGCAGCGGTTAAAACTCAAGGTGAACCGGGAGAAGTCCTCGGTCCGGCACGCGCGTGAGGCGACGTTGCTGGGGTTCGGGTTCTACTTCTCCCGATCAGGCGTCGGCATCCGGGTCGATCCCAAGGCGATGAGCCGGTTCAAGGATCGCATCCGGGAGTTGACCAGTCGCAGGTGGAGCGTGTCGATGATCTGCAGAATCGACAGGCTCAATGCCTACATCACCGGGTGGATGGCCTACTTCCAGCTCGCCGGGCTGTCACGGCGGCTGCGTGAGTTGGATAAGTGGCTGCACCGCCGGATGCGGCAGATCCGCTGGAAGGAATGGAAGCGCTGGGCGGCCAGGCGTCGGAACCTTCGCCATCTTGGCATCCCTGACCGCACCGCGCGGGAATGGGCGGCCAGCAGCAAGGGGTACTGGCGCATCGCCGGGTCAGTGGTCCTTCAACGGGCTCTGCCCAACGCTCACTGGGATGACCTTGGTCTGCTGGGCCTTCAGAACACCTGGCGCAGGCTCAGAACCACGGCTTGACGAACCGCCGGATGCGGGCCCGCATGTCCGGTGGTGTGAGAGGGGGACGGGCGACCCGTCCCCCTACTCGATTTCCGAGGTCCCGCCGTTTCCGGGGTCCCGCCGCGCGGATCTCCCCTGCCTGCCGGTGAAGGACGGACTCGCACCGGTGAACGGGCACCGAAACCGTTCGCCATTCTTTGATCTTGAACCAGAAGCTGTTTCGCGCTCGCGAACAGGCTCCGGACAACCTCGTCGGCCGTCGCGCGTTGTTCGGAAACGCCTGCCCCCGTCCTCACTTGACGAGGCGCTACCGGGGGTGCGACACGAGTTGATTACCTGACGTAGTTGGTCGCTACGTTGGGTGATTCGTGTTATCAAGGGTTTGTTGATCTTTAAGGAGTATCTCGGGAGGTTCGATGAGACTCGTTAGCGTCGGCCAGGTCCTGGCTCTCGCCGCGACCCTGCTTGTCGTCCCGTTCGCCGGCGCGCCGGCGGCGGATGTCGTGGCCGCCGGTGCGCCGGGGCGGGTTGAGGGGAGGTTCAGGGCCAACCTGGTGGCCCGGCACAGTGGCAAGTGCCTGGACGTGGTGGCCGGTGGGATGGAGGACGGGGCCAACGTCCAGCAGCGGACCTGCGACGGGAAGGAAAGTCAGGACTGGAGCCTGACGGCGACGGGTGGTGGCTACTACACCTTCAAGGCCATGCACAGCGGTAAGTGCCTGGACGTCGTGGGCGACAGCAGGAGCATCGGAGCCGGCATCCAGCAGTGGACCTGCATGATCGGGGCCCGTAACCAGGAGTGGGGGCTCAGCCAGAGGGACGACGGTTACTTTGTTCTGGTGGCCCGCCACAGCGGCAAGTGCCTGCAGGTGATGGACGGTGACGTGCGTGATGGTGCCCGACTCCGGCAGTGGACCTGCGTCAGGGGATGGAAGAACCAGGAGTGGCGGCTCGCGTGACTCGACGGTGCGGACTCGCCTGAGCTGAGGGTCCCCGGGACGCGACACGATATCGATTACTTGGCGTAGCGAGTCGCTACGTTGGGTGATTCATGTTATCAAGGGTTTGTTGATCTTTAGGGAGCGTATCGGGAGGTTCGATGAGGCTTTTTCACGCTGGTCAGGTGTTTGTCCTGGCGGCGGCCCTGCTTGCCGCTCCGGCGGCCGCGCGGGCGACGGCCGGTGGGGTCGCCGGTGTGCAGGGAGGGCTCCGAGCCAAGTTCGCCGCGATCCTGGTGTCCCGCAACAGTGGCAAGTGCCTGGACGTGCTGCACTCCGCCATGAAGGACGGGGCCGACGTTCAGCAGTGGACCTGCGACGGCGGCGCCAATCAGGAGTGGAACCTGACGGCGACCAACGCTGGTTACTACACCATTCGGGCCGCGCACAGCGGTAAGTGCCTGCATGTGATGGACGGTGACCTGCGCGCTGGGGCCAACGTCCGGCAGTGGACCTGCACGAGCGGGCGCTACAGCGAGGAGTGGTGGCTGGGCCAGAGGGCCAACGGTTACTTCGTCCTGGTGGCCCGCCACAGCGGCAAGTGCCTGGACATGCAGGGGAGCGGCACGGGGGATGGGACCAACGCCCTGCAGTGGACCTGTGTCAGGGGGCGGGCGAGCCAGGAGTGGCGGCTTGCCTGAGCGGGATTTCCGCCGGTGGTGATGGTCTGTCGCCCGAGGACGCGACACGATATCGATTACTTGGCGTAGCGAGTCGCTACGTTGGGCGATTCGTGTTATCAAGGGTTTGTTGATCTTTAGGGAGCGTATCGGGAGGTTCGATGAGGCTTTTTCACGCTGGTCAGGTGTTTGTCCTGGCGGCGGCCCTGCTCGCCGTTCCGGCGGCCGCGCGGGCGACGGCCGGTGGGGTCGCCGGTGCGCAGGGAGGGCTCCGAGCCAAGTTCACCGCGATCCTGATGACCCGTCACAGTGACAAGTGCCTGGATGTGTTCACCCTGAGTGATGAGCTGAAGTTGGGGGCCGATGTCCAGCAGTGGCCCTGTAGCGTCGACCATCAGGGCCAGGAGTGGAACCTGACGGCGACCAGCGACGGCTACTACAACTTCAGGTCCACAGACAGCGGTTTGTGCATGGAGGTGGTGCCGAACGACAGGCACAGTGGTGCCGGCCTCCGGCTGTGGACCTGCGTACCCGGACATCGCAACCAGGAGTGGAAGCTCGTCCAGAGGGACAACGGTTACTTCGCGGTCGTGGTCCGGCACACCGGCATGTGCCTGGACGTGCAGAACGGTCTGATCGTGGACGGGGTCAACGTCAAGCAGGTGACCTGTGTAAGGGGACGGAAGAACCAGGAGTGGCGGCTCGTCTGAGCCGGTGGCATCGGCTCCCGCCAGGTGGTCGCGGGTCAGGCGTTGGCCGGGATGCCGAGGAGCCAGGGAAGGGTGAACTCGCCGTCGTGGGTTACGCCGTCGAGGAAGGCGTGCCATTCGTCGAGGGTGTAGTGGACGGTGGGGGTGTCGTTGTCTCGCACGGTGATGTGTTCGCCGTCGAAGCCGATGAGCAGGAGGCCTGCGAGGAGGGTGGGGGAGTTCAGTTTCTGGGGGGTGAGGTTGCCCGCTTGAACCTGGTCGAGGAGGGTGAGCCAGGTCTTCGGGGTGATGGCGATGGTGGGGCCCTGGGGGGAAGGGTTGTTGGAGTTGTGCAGCCAGACGGTGGTGCCGTCGAATCGGGCTTCGACGCAGTTGCTCTGGGCGCCGCTGCGAGTGCTCTTACGCCAGATTCCGCAGGAATACCGATCGCCAACCATCGTTGAGCGTCCTTCCTGGATAAATCATGCCATTTAGAGCGTAACGGCTATCTCGCTGAGAAAGGAGTCTGATTTATCGGGACTCAGGGCAAGGCCGCAGAGGTGATCGAAAGCCCGTAGATACTGCTCGACGCTGTGTTCGTCCTCGATGTAGGCGTCGGTGTTCATCGTTTCGACATGCGCGACGTCCAAGCTGGGAAGACGCAGGATGGTGAAGGCGCCTGACATTCCAGGATGAGGTTGGCTGGTGAACGGCAGAACCTGCAGTGTGACGTTGGGCCACGCCGCGCACTCGCGTAGATACTCGATCTGATCACGGAAGACCTCGGGGCCGCCGATGGGGTGGCGGAGAGCGACCTCGCTGATCAGGGCGCGTAGGGTAACCGGTTCCTGCCTCCTGAGGATGGTCTTGCGTGTCGTCCGGACGGCGACGAACTCCCCGAGCTCGGTGGCGCTGCTCAGACCTTGCATGGCGGACACGAACGTCCGGGCATACGCCTCCGTCTGTAGTAGCCCCGGCATCAGATAGGCCTCGTAAGTTTGGATCTCGGTCGCCGTCGATTCGAGCCGTATCAGGTCTACGTACGAAGGCGCCAACGCGTCGCCGTGCTCGACCCACCAGCCGCGCCGTTCCTGCTGTATCTCAGCTGCGACGACCATGAGCTTGTCGCGGACGTTTAGGTCGGTGACTCCGTAGGCGTCCAGGATCGGAGGCACGTCGCGGGGTGGGATACCGACGATGCCGTTTTCGATGCGGCTGAGTGAGGCCGTGGAGCGTTTGCATTTGTCTGCTGCTATGGCAAGTGAGGGGATTCCCGCCGCCGCTCGAAGTTCTGCCAGCTTCGCGCCGAGCCAGCGCTGCCGAAGTGACGGTATGTCTGTGTTCATTTTCCCTCCCGCAGTGATGAGCCTGATCAAGGTGAGCCGAAATTGGAACTTGGCGTAACTATTTCGCTCAACCAGCTTGCGCACCGGAACCGCAAAGCTCACTGTAGACCTCAGCAGTCGGTCACCAAGGGAGATCGACCAAAAGCGTTTCGTAATCAAGGTCGAGCAGGCTCGGTGCCTGAAGTGTCGGGGACGCCGCTCTCGTCGCGGGAGGTGACGACCGTGAGGATCTGCCGGGCGGTGGCGTACCGCCATGGAGTCGAGTCGTGTCAGGCGGCTGTGGAACGTTCCCGGGCCGATCGGCACCGTGGACGAGGGAAGGGACAGGGATGATCGTGAAGCGTTCGCGTGCTCTGATCGTCGGCGGGATCTCCGGATTGTTCCGGGGTAGACGGTTCAACGGCGCTGATCGGAGGTTCTCGGGTTTGGACTGGCAGCTGTTCGCGCTGGACGTGCTGTCCGCCTCCCCGAGCTTTTCCCGCCGGTTCGCGGCCACGGCCTCGCAGGTCAGACCCGCACGCACCTTCGTCGCCGACCTGCTGGGGGAAGAGCACCCCCGTAGGGACGACGCCGTCCTGCTCACCAGCGAGCTTGCCGGGAACGTGATCCGGCATGCCGTCCAGCGGGAGTTCCTCGTCTCGCTGGCGTTCGCGACCGGCGGCGTGCTGGTCGCGGTCCGGGACTGCGGTTCGTCCAGGATCCCCTACCCGAGGCAGGCGGAGGAGGAGGCCCCGAGTGGCAGAGGGCTCGCCCTGGTCGACACACTGGCGGCACGCTGGGGCTTCCACCGATCCCCCGGAAGCACGAGCGTCTGGTTCCAGCTCGCCACGCCCTCGCCCGGCCTGGGCGGCGACGGCTGATCATGCGGGGTTGTTCCCGGAGGCGTGACCGGCGTCGAAGGTGTTCATCCGCAGCTCTCCGGTGGCTGAGGCGCCGTTGCGGGACAGCACATGGACGCGGCGGCCGTGCGGGTGGATGGGGTGGACATCCGCCGGGGCGGCCCCCTGTGGCGAGTCTCGAAGCGGTACGGGCAGACTCTGGCAAGTGAAGCGAATCCTCATCATCGGCATCGGCGCCGGTGATCCCGACCATCTCACCCTCCAGGCGGTCAAGGCCATCGCCCGTACCGACGTGTTCTTCGTCCTGGACAAGGGTGAGGCCAAGCATGACCTCGTCCAGTTGCGGCACGACCTCGTCGACGCGCACGCCCGCCCGCCGTACCGGATCGTCGAGGCCGGTGACCCCGAGCGTGACCGGACCACCCCCGCCTACGCCCCCGCGGTCGAGGACTGGCGCTCGCGCCGCGCCGACATCTGCGAGCGGTTCATCCGTGACGAGCTCGACGAGGGGCAGACGGGTGCCTTCCTGGTGTGGGGGGATCCTGGCCTGTACGACAGCACCCTGGCCATCGTCGAGGAGATCCACCAGCGGGGCTCGGTCCGGTTCGAGCACGAGGTGATTCCCGGTGTCAGCAGCGTGTCCGCACTCACCGCCCGGCATCGCGTCAGCCTGACCCGGGTCGCCCGGCCGGTGCACATCACCACCGGCCGGCGTCTCGCCGAGGAGGGGCCCTCGGCCGACGACGTCGTCGTCATGCTGGACGCCCACTGTGCCTTCGCCGATCTGGGCGCCGATCTGGGCGACGACTTCGACATCTACTGGGGCGCCTACATCGGCACCCCGGACGAGATCCTGGTCGCCGGACCGGTGTCCGAGGTCGCCGACCGCATCCGCGAGCTGCGTGCCGAGGCGCGGGCGCGCAAGGGCTGGATCATGGACACCTACCTGCTCCGCAGGGTGTCCCGCTGAGCACCTGCCGCGGCGGCCTCCGGAGGCCGCCGCGCGTCCGGCCGGTGTCCGGAGGCCGATCGCACCGGCTTTCTCGGTCCGCCGTCGCCGTCACGGTCGTATGGCTCGCGAAGAAGAGGCTCACCTCCAGAAACCTCGTCCATCCCGGGCCGGTGAGCGGGTCGTGACGGCCGGATCGGCAGACGGAACCGGATCCGGCATGCCGCAATGAATCACCTTATGTTGACTATCCACTACAAAAAGAGTTACATTTCGGACGATTTCGCGGTGGTCCGAGGGAAGTCCGGTGAGAAGCCGGTGCGGTCGCGCCACTGTATCCGGAACGCGAGTTCCGGGAGCCAGGTTACTTGGCCGCCGCGTCCTCATCTGTCGGGACGCGTCATCCCCAAGGAGGCTACTCATGCGTGAGCTGTCCGTTTCACAGCCCGTTCCCCTCTCCCACCTGGCTCGCTGGCTCGTGGCGGTTCCGCTGCTCCTGCTGGTGGCCTACCTGGTCACCTTCGACCAGGGGGCGGTGTCGCAGGCGGGCGACTATCTGCACGAACTCATGCACGACGGGCGCCACCTGCTCGGCGTTCCCTGCCACTAGGCCGCGCGTCGTGATACGTACCCTGCTGCTCCGCGGCCTGCTCGTCGGGCTGGTCGCCGGGCTGATCGCCGCCGTGTTCGCCTACCTGCTCGGCGAGCCGAACATCGACCAGGCCATCGCGCTCGAAGAGGCCGCCGCGCACGCCCAGACCGCGGCCGGGCACTCCCACGGGGAGGAGGCGCTGGTCAGCCGGTCCGGCCAGCAGGCCGGGCTCTTCCTCGCCCTGGCCCTGTACGGCATGTCCGTGGGAGGCATCTTCTCCCTCGTCTTCGCCGGGCTGCGCGGCCGGATCGGACCCCGTTCCGACGTGGTGCTGGCCGCGACGATGGCCGCCACCGCGTTCGTCGCGATCGTGCTGGTGCCGTTCGTCAAGTACCCGGCCAACCCGCCCGCCATCGGTGATCCGGACACCATCGGCAGCCGGACCACGCTGTACCTGGTCCTGGTCGCCATCGGCCTGCTGTCCGTGGCGCTGGGTGTGGCCTGCGCCCGCAGGCTGCCGGCCCGGCCCTGGCTCGCCGGCGCGGCCGGCTTCCTGGTCCCCGTCATCGTCACCCTGTTCGTGCTGCCGACGATCAACGAGGTGCCCGACGGCTTCCCCGCCCAGTTGCTGTGGGACTTCCGGGTGTCCTCCCTCGGCACGCAACTCGTGCTCTGGTCGGCCATCGGCGTCCTGTACGGCGTCGCCGTCCAGCGCGCCGTCCGCCGCGACGCGCTCGCGGTGGCCCCGAACTGAACGTTCGGCGGGTCGGGTACGTCAACAGGATCTCGCAGAAAGAAACCTCGTGATCGGTGCCTATCCGTTCAGTGCCGTCGTCGGTCTCGACGACCTCAAGCTCGCGCTGACACTCAACGCGGTCTCCCCACGGGTGGGTGGTGTGCTGGTCCGAGGGGAGAAGGGGACCGCCAAGTCCACGATCGTCCGCGCGCTCGCCGCACAGCTCCCCGCGGTCAAGGTGATCGCCGGCTGCCGCTTCTCCTGCGACCCGGCCGAGCCGGATCCGGCCTGCCCCGACGGCCCGCACGGCGCGGGCGAGAGTGGGCAGGAGCGTCCGGCCGCGCTGGTGGAGTTGCCCGTCGGCGCGTCGGAGGACCGGCTGGTCGGCGCGCTCGACATCGAGCGCGCGCTCACCGAGGGGGTCAGAGCGTTCGAACCCGGCCTGCTCGCCGCCGCGCATCGGGGTGTCCTCTACGTCGACGAGGTCAACCTGCTGCACGACCATCTCGTGGACCTGCTGCTCGACGCCGCCGCGCTCGGCACCTGCTTCGTCGAGCGCGAGTCGGTCTCGGTACGGCACGCGGCGCGGTTCCTGCTGGTCGGCACGATGAACCCCGAGGAGGGCGAGCTGCGGCCACAGCTTCTGGACCGGTTCGGGCTGACCGTCGAGGTGCGGGCGTCCAGGAATCCGGACGAGCGGGCCGAGGTCGTACGGCGCCGCCTGGCCTTCGACGCCGATCCCGCCGGGTTCGCCGCCGGGTGGGCGGGACAGGAGGCGGACCTGGCACGGCGGATCGCCGAGGCCAGGGAGCGGGTCCCGAAGGTCGTGCTGCCCGACGCCCGGCTGCGCCAGATCGCGGCGGTGTGCGCGGCCTTCGAGGTGGACGGGCTCAGGGCCGATCTGGTCACGGCCAATGCCGCCATCGCGCACGCCGCCTGGCGCGGCGGCGCCGAGGTCACGGCCGAGGACGTACGCGAGGCGGCTCGCCTCTCGCTGCCGCACCGCCGCCGCCGCGACCCGTTCGACGCGCCGGGCCTTGACGAGTCCCGCCTCGACGACCTCCTGGCGGAACACGGCGGCGACGACCCGGACGACCCGGACGGAGGGCCGAGCGGTTCCGGCGGTCCGGGCGATTCGGGCGGTTCGGGTGGTTCGGACGGTCCGGTGAACTCAGGGGACGGTCCCGAGACCGGCTCCGCGGAAAGTCCCGCGCGTGATGGTTCCGGTGCGGGTGGCCCGCACGGGGGCGCGGACGGCGATGGCGTGGACGGCGGTGGTTCGCACAACGGCGGTTCGCGCGACGGTGATTCCGGGACCGGTGCCTCCGATGTCCCGGATGCCTCCGACGGGATCGGCGCCTCGCCGGACCGTCCCTCCGCCGAGCGGGTGATCGCCGCCGCCGAACCGTACCGGGTGCGCCCCTTCCAGGTGCCGGGCCTGGGTGACGGCGCCTCCGGACGGCGGTCGCGGGCCCGCACTTCCAACGGGCGGACCACCGGATCGCGGGTTCCCGCCGGGCGGCTCCAGCGGCCGCACCTGTCGGCGACGCTCCGCGCCGCCGCGCCGTACCAGCGTGAGCGCGGACGCACCGGCCCCGGCCTGCTGGTCCGTGACACCGACCTGCGCGAGGCCGTCCGCGAGGGCAAGGAGGGCAACCTGGTGCTCTTCGTGGTGGACGCGAGCGGTTCCATGGCGGCCAGGCAGCGCATGCGCGAGGTCAAGGCGGCCGTGCTCAGCCTGCTGCTCGACGCCTACCAGCGGCGGGACAAGATCGGGCTGATCACCTTCAGGGGATCCACGGCGGATCTGGTGCTGCCCCCGACCTCCTCGGTCGAGGTCGGCGCGGCGCGGCTGCGGGAGCTGCCGACCGGCGGCCGTACCCCGCTGGCCGCCGGGCTGCGCCGGGCCGCCGAGGTGCTCAGGGTGGAGCGGCTACGCGACCCCACCAGGAGGCCGCTGCTCGTGGTGGTCACCGACGGCCGGGCCACCTCGGGGTCCGACCTGGCGGCCACCGCCGCGCTGCTCGCCGGTACGGCGGGTGTCGTGGTCGACTGCGAGAGCGGTCCGGTACGGCTCGGCCTGGCCCTCGACCTCGCGGCCAGGCTGGGCGCGCCCGCCGTGAGGCTCGACGCGCTGGCGGCGGGCGGCGGGCTCGGCGGGCTCGTCCGTGACCACCGGACCGACTACAGGAAGGCGGGCTGAGATGCCGCAGGGCAAGCCGGAGACGGTGCCCGAGGACGGGCTCACCACGCGTCAGCGCCGCAACCGGCCGCTGCTGATCGTGCACACCGGGCCCGGTAAGGGGAAGTCCACCGCGGCCTTCGGGATGGCGCTGCGCGCCTGGAACCAGGGCTGGCCGGTCGGGGTGTTCCAGTTCGTCAAGTCGGCCAAGTGGCGCATCGGTGAGGAGCGGGCGCTCGTGGTGCTCGGCGAGTCCGCCGAGGGCGGCACCGTGACCTGGCACAAGATGGGCGAGGGCTGGTCGTGGATCCAGCGGCCGGGCAGCGAGGAGGACCACGCCGCCGACGCCCGCGAGGGCTGGGAGCAGATCAGGCGCGACCTGGCCGCGGAGACCTACCGCTTCTACGTACTCGACGAGTTCACCTACCCGCTGAAATGGGGCTGGCTGGACGTGGACGACGTGGTCGCCACCCTGGTCGCGCGGCCGGGCAACCAGCACGTTGTGATCACCGGCAGGGACGCCGACCCGAGACTGGTCGAGGTCGCCGACCTGGTGACCGAGATGGGGAAGGTCAGGCACCCGATGGACGCCGGGCAGAAAGGCCAGAAGGGCATCGAATGGTAGTGCCGCGACTGGTGATCGCCGCGCCGTCCTCGGGCAGCGGGAAGACCACCGTCGCGACCGGCCTGATGGCGGCACTGCGCACGCGGGGCCTGCGTGTCTCACCGCACAAGGTGGGACCCGACTACATCGACCCCGGCTACCACGCGCTCGCCACCGGGCGCCCCGGCCGCAACCTCGACCCCTGGCTGACCGGTGAGGACCGGGTCGCGCCGCTCTTCCTGCACGGCGCGCGGGACGCCGACATCGCCGTGGTCGAGGGGGTGATGGGCCTGTACGACGGCGCCGGGAGCGAGGACTTCGCCTCCACCGCGCACGTGGCCCGGCTGATCGGTGCGCCGGTGGTCCTCGTGGTGGACGCCGCGCGGCAGGGCAGGTCCGTGGCCGCGCTCGTGCAGGGCTTCGCCTCCTTCGACACCCGGGTACGGCTGGCCGGGGTGATCCTCAACCGGGTCGGCTCGCGGCGGCACGAGGAGATCTGCCGCGCCGCGCTGGACGAGAGCGGCATCTCCGTACTGGGCGTGATCCCGCGCGTGGACGGCGTGGCCACCCCTTCACGCCATCTCGGGCTGATCCCGGTGGCCGAGCGCAGCGGGGACGCGGTGGCGGCGGTGGAGCGGATGGGCGCTCTGGTCGCCGACTCCTGCGACCTCGAAGAACTGGTGGCCCTGGCGCGCTCGGCGCCGCCGCTGCCCGCGGATCCCTGGACCCCGGCCTTCGCCGGGGCCGCGCCCCCCTACGGCAGGCGGCCGGTCGTGGCCGTGGCGGGCGGGGCGGCGTTCACCTTCGGGTACGCCGAGCAGGTCGAGCTGCTCGCGGCGGCGGGGGCCGAGGTGGTGACCTTTGACCCGCTCAGGGACGAGCGCCTACCGGAGAACGCCGGTGCCGTCGTCATCGGCGGTGGCTTTCCCGAGATGTACGCGGCGGAGCTGTCCGCCAACGAGCCGCTCCGCCACCGGGTGGCGGCCTTCGACGGCCCGATCGTCGCCGAGTGCGCCGGGCTGCTCTACCTGGCGCGCGAGCTCGACGGCCATCCCATGTGCGGAAGGCTCGACATCACCGCGACGATGACCGGCCGGCTCACGCTGGGCTACCGCGACGCCGTGGCGACCGCCAAGTCCGTGCTCACCCGAGAGGGCGAGCGTTACCGGGGCCACGAGTTCCACCGCACGGCCACCGATCCCGGACACGCGACGCCACCGCTGTTCCGCTGGAAGGGCGCGGCCGACGGCTTCGCCGAGCCCCTTCTGGCCGCGTCCTACCTGCACCTGCACTGGGCCGGCAGCCCTGAGCTGGCTGAACGCCTGGTCGCGGCCATCGGTTGAACCCGCTCCTCGCGGGCTGGGCGGAGGCGTATGTTCGCGCCGGTCCGGCAGCCCCGAGTCGGGCGGAGGCGTACGTCCGCGCCGGTCCGGCAGCCCCGAGTCCGGCGGCCGTCGGCTGAGCCGTCCTGCCCTCGGGGGCGGCGTGGAAAGCGGGTCAGCGGTCCTCCAGGTCGCCCTCGACGGTGAGGTACGCCTCCCGTAGGGCCGTCATGATCTCGGGGTCGGGGTGCTTCCACATCTTCCTGTCGGCCGCCTCAAGCAGCCGTTCGGCGATGCCGTGCAGCGCCCACGGGTTCGACGCGGCCATGAACGCCCGGTTCTCCGGGTCCAGGACGTAGGCGGCGGCCAGCCTGTCGTACATCCAGTCGGCCATCACGCCCGTTGTGGCGTCGTAGCCGAACAGGTAGTCCACGGTGGCGGCCAGCTCGAACGCGCCCTTGTAGCCGTGCCTGCGCATCGCCGCCAGCCAGTTGGGATTGACCACCCTGGCCCGGAAGATCCGCGCGGTCTCCTCGTGCAGGGTCCTGGTCCGCACCGCGTCCGGGCGGGTGCTGTCGCCCACGTACGCGGCGGGTGCCCGGCCGGTGAGCGCCCGCACGGTGGCGATCATCCCGCCGTGGTACTGGAAGTAGTCGTCGGAGTCGGCGATGTCGTGCTCGCGTGTGTCGACGTTCTTCGCGGCCACCGCGATCCGCCGGTAGGCGCTCTCCATGTCCTGCCGCGCCGGTGTCCCGTCGAGGTCGCGGCCGTAGGCGAAGCCGCCCCAGACCGCGTACACCTCGGCCAGGTCGGCGTCGTCGCGCCAGTTTCCGCTCTCCATCAGCGGCAGCAGGCCCGCGCCGTAGGCGCCAGGACGGGAGCCGAAGATCCGCAGGGTGGCCCGCCGCTCGTCGCCGTGCGCGGCCAGGTCGGCTTCGGCGTGCGCCCGCACGTAGTTCTCCTCGGCGGCCTCCGCAAGGCCCGCGACCAGCCGTACGGCGTCGTCCAGCATGGTGACGACGTGCGGGAAGGCGTCCCTGAAGAACCCGCTGATCCGTACGGTCACGTCGACGCGGGGCCGGCCGAGCTCGGTGAGCGGGACCGGTTCGAGGCCGCTGACCCGGCGGGACGCCTCGTCCCACACCGGCCGCACGCCGAGCAGCGCGAGCACCTCCGCCACGTCGTCGCCCGCCGTGCGCATGGCGCTGGTGCCCCAGACCGACAGCCCGACGCTGCGCGGCCACTCACCGGTGTCGGAGCGGTACCGCTCCAGCAGGGAGTCGGCCATGGCCTGCCCGGTCTCCCACGCCAGCCTGCTGGGCACCGCCCGGGGATCGACGGAGTAGAAGTTCCGCCCGGTCGGCAGCACGTTGATCAGCCCGCGCAGCGGCGACCCGCTCGGCCCGGCGGGGACGTAACCGCCGTCGAGCGCGTGCAGCACCGCGCCGATCTCGTCCGTGGTCCTGGCGAGCCGGGGCACGATCTCCTCGGCTGCGAACCCGAGCACCTTCTCCACGGCGGCCAGGACTCCGGGGGCGCGGTCATTGGCGGCCAGGACTCCGGGGGCGCGGTCATTGGCGGCCAGGACTCCGGAGTCGTGGTCACTCCTGCCGGCGAGGACGGACGCGGTGACGGGGGAGACGGCGAACGGGTCCCAGCCGCGCTCCTCCATGCCCTCGACGAGGGCGCGGGCCAGCGACTCGGCCTCGTCCACGCTCACCCTCGCGGCGCCGCCGTCCTCGGCCAGGCCGAGGGCCTCACGAAGGCCGGGGAGTGCCTCCTGACCGGCCCAGATCTGGCGGGCGCGGAGCATGGCCAGCACGAGGTCGACGCGGGCCTTCCCCTCGGGGGCGCTGCCGAGCACGTGCAGGCCGTCGCGGATCTGGACGTCCTTGACCTCGCAGAGCCACCCGTCGACGTGCAGCAGGAAGTCGTCGAACCCGCTGTCCTGCGGCCGGTCGTCGACGCCCAGGTCGTGGTCGAGCCTGGCGGCCTGGATCAGCGTCCAGATCTGCGCCCGGATGGCCGGCAGCTTGGCCGGGTCCATGGCCGCGATCGAGGCGTGCTCGTCCAGCAGCTGCTCCAGCCGGGCGATGTCGCCGTAGGTCTCCGCGCGGGCCATCGGCGGCACCAGATGATCGACCAGTACGGCGTGCGCCCGCCGCTTGGCCTGCGTGCCCTCACCGGGGTCGTTCACCAGGAACGGGTAGACCAGCGGCAGATCGCCGAGCGCCGCGTCGGGGCCGCAGGAGGCCGACATCCCCGTCGACTTGCCGGGCAGCCACTCCAGGTTGCCGTGCTTGCCGACGTGCACGATCGCGTGCGCGCCGAAGTCGTCGGCCAGCCACCGGTAGGCGGCCAGGTAGTGGTGGCTCGGCGGCAGGTCGGGGTCGTGGTAGATGGCGACCGGGTTCTCCCCGAAGCCTCGCGGCGGCTGGACCATCACCACGAGGTTGCCCGCGCGCAGCGCGGCCAGCACGATCTCGCCATCGGGATCGCGGCTCCGGTCGACGAACAACTCGCCCGGCGGCGGCCCCCAGTGCGCCTCGATGTCGCGGCGCAGGTCCTCGGGCAGCGTCTCGAACCACGCCCGGTAGCGCGCGGCCGGGATCCGCACCGGGTTCGCGGCCAGTTGCTCCTCGGTGAGCCAGTTCTGGTCCTGGCCACCCGCCGCGATCAGTGCGTGGATCAGCGCGTCGCCGTCCTGCTCCGCCACGCCGGGGAAACCGTCCCCGAGGTCGTACCCGGCCTCCGCCATGGCCGTGAGCAGCCTGACCACACTGGCCGGGGTGTCCAGGCCGACCGCGTTGCCGATCCTGGCGTGCTTGGTCGGGTACGCCGACAGCATCACCGCGATCCGTCGTTCCGGCGCTCGGACATGCCGGAGCAGGCCGTGCCGTACGGCGATGCCGGCGACGCGCGAGGCCCGCTCGGGGTCGGCCACGTACACGGTCAGGCCCTCGTTGTCGACCTCCTTGAAGGAGAACGGCACGGTGATGATCCGCCCGTCGAACTCGGGGATCGCCACCTGGGAGGCGGCGTCGAGCGGGGACAGGCCGTCGTCGTTCTCCCGCCAGGCGTCCCTTCCCGTGGTCAGGCAGAGGCCCTGCAGGATCGGCACGTCCAGCTCGGCGAGCGCGCCGACGTCCCACGCGGAGTCGTCCCCGCCCGCCGAGGCGGTCGCCGGGCGGGTGCCCCCGGCGGCGAGCACGGTGACCACCAGGGTGTCCGCGGCTCGGAGCGTGTCGAACAGGCCGGGCTCGGCGGTGCGGAGGGAACCGCAGTAGACGGGCAGGGCCTGGCCACCCGCGTCCTCGATGGCCAGGCAGAGCGCCTCGACGAAGGCGGTGTTGCCCGCGACGTGGTGCGCGCGGTAGTAGAGCACGCCGATGACGGGGCCCTCGGTGCGCCGTGCGACGCGTTCGAGGGGGCCCCAGCTCGGGGTGGGCACGGGCGGCGCGAAGCCGTACCCGGTGAGCAGCACCGTGTCGGAGAGGAAGGCGTGCAACTGGGCCAGGTTCGCGGGGCCGCCGTGCGCGAGGTAGGCGTGCGCCTCGGCGCAGACGCCGCCGGGCACCGTGGACAGCTCCATCAGCTCGGCGTCGGGGGCCTGCTCGCCGCCGAGGATCACGACGGGCCGCTGGCCCGCGAGCAGCGCGTCCAGCCCGTCCTCCCATGCCCGCCGTCCGCCGAGCAGTCGCACGACCACAAGGTCCGTGCCCTCGGTCAGCGCGGGCAGGTCCTCGGCGGACAACCTCGCCGGGTTGCCGAGCCGGTAGTCCGCGCCGCTCGCCCGCGCGCTGAGCAGGTCGGTGTCGGAGGTCGACAGCAGCAGGACGCAGGGCGGCGCCGAAGGCATGGGCGGCGCCGGCGACACGGGCGACACGGGTGACACAGCGGCCTGCGACGCGGGTGGCGCGGGAGATCGGGGGGTGGGTGACACGGCGGCCTGCGACGCGGGCGACACGGGGGATCGGGGGGTGGGCGGCACGGAGCGCATGGAGAAGTCCTCCCTCGGGGTCCTCGCCCCGGGTCGTCGTCATCGCGACGGCAGGAGTCTCCTGGCTCCCGGATCAACGCTCACCCCGGCCTTCCCGTCCGTTGCCGGACCGTGGCCTTCGGTGGGGTTCGCTCCCCGGTTACAGTGGCGGGACCGCGCCGGTTTCACACCGGCTTCCTCCCTGCGCCGTCGCCTAGGGTCACACTATGCCAGGCGGACATCCGTAAAGAAATGGGAGCTACCATCCACTGCGTGTCAATAACTGACCCTCCCGGAAGAACCCGGACAGACGCGTGTCCCGGAGCGCTCCAGGTGCATGCTGCGGCCGATGGCGGCCTGGCGCGGATCCGGGTTCCCGGTGGGGCGCTCACGGCGCGTCAGCTCCGCGTGGTCGCCGCCGCCGCCCGGGAGCTCGGATCCGGCGTGATCGAGCTGACCTCCAGGGCGAACCTCCAGGTACGCGGCCTGCCACCGCAGCACGGCGAGCCCCTTCCCGCCGTGCATCCGTCACGCGACGACGCGCACGCCCCGGACGGTGAGTCTTCTCCGGTCGGGGTTTCCGTACGCGGTGACGTGGGCGTTCCGGACGGTGAGTCTTCTCCGGTCGGGGTTTCCGTACGCGGTGACGTGGACGGTGACACGCGCGTTCCGGACGGCGGGCGGCGGCTTTCCCCGGCACCTGACTTCGCCGCGCGGCTGGCCGCCGCCGGGCTGTTGCCGTCGGCCACGCACGAGCGGGTACGTAACATCGTGGCCTCCCCCCTGGCCGGGCGGGCACCCGCGAGCATGCTCGACGTCCGTCCGCTCGTGTCCGAGTTGGACGGGGAACTCTGCGCCCGGCCCGCGCTCGCCGACCTGCCCGGTCGGTTCCTGTTCGCGCTCGACGACGGCTCGGGCGACATGGTGGCTCTCGGCGCGGACGTCACGCTGCTGCCGGTCGATCCGGCGGACGCCTCGGTGGACGTCTCCGAGGTGGCGCTGCTGCTCGCCGGTGCCGACCACGGGCTGCGCACGCCCGTCTCCTCCGCCGTCACCGGTATGCTCGCGGTCGCCGAGGCGTTCCTGGCCGAGCGCGCCGAGCAGGGGGCGGGCGCGTGGCGGCTCGCCGAGCTGACCGACGGCCCAGGCCGGGTCTCGGCCCGCGCGCTCAGGGCGGAACCGGATCTGCGCCAGGCCGCCGCCCCCGCCGTACGGCGGGGGCGGACCGTGCACGGCGGCACGGTCGGGGTCATCGCGCAGCGTGACGGAAGGTCGGCCCTCACCGTTCTCGCCGCGCTCGGGCGGCTCACGGCGGCCCAGCTGGAGGTGCTCGCCCAGGCGGCCGAGCACGGCGGGGGAGAGGTCCGGGTGACACCGTGGCGGACGATCGTCGTCCCCGATCTGCCGTCGCCGGAGGTCGACGGCCGGCGGGCGACGCTCACGGCCGCGGGCCTGGTCGGCGATCCGGCGTCGCCGTGGCTGGGCCTGACCGCCTGCGCCGGCCGCCCCGGATGTGCCAAGGCCCTCGCCGACGTTCACGCCGACGTCCATGCGGGTGTTCACGCCGACGTCCACACCTACATCCACGCCGACATCCACGCGGGTGTTCACCCGAACGCCGGCGACACCGGCTCCGAGGCCGGTGCGGACGGTCCTGACGACGTCCACCCCTCGCGAGGCCTCACCCGTGCGCTCCCCGTGCACTGGTCGGGCTGTGAGCGGCGGTGCGGACGCCCGCGCGGCCGGGTCGTGGACGTGGTCGCGACCGGAGACGGATACCGCGTCGAGGCGGACGATGTGAGCCGTACGTTCGCCGACGCCGAGCAGACGAGCGCCGCGGTGGCGGCGACCAGAGAGGGAACGTGATCGACTACATCAGGGACGGGGCGGAGATCTACCGCCGCTCCTTCGCCACCATCCGCGCGGAGACCAACCTGGGCGGCATGCCGCCGGGCGTCGCCCAGGTCGCGGTCCGCATGGTGCACGCCTGCGGCATGGTCGACCTCGTCGACGACCTCGCGTGGTCGCCGGGAGTCGTCACGGCGGCGCGCGAGGCGCTACGCGACGGCGCGCCCGTGCTGTGCGACGCCATGATGGTCGCCTCCGGCGTCACCAGGCGACGGCTTCCGAAGGACAACGAGGTGATCTGTACGCTCGGCGACCCACGGGTCCCGGAGCTGGCACTGCGGCTGGGCACCACCCGTAGCGCCGCGGCGCTGGAACTGTGGCGCGACCGGCTCGACGGCGCGGTGGTCGCGATCGGCAACGCGCCGACCGCGCTGTTCCGCCTGCTCGAACTGGTCGAGGAGGGTGCCGGACGCCCGGCCGCGGTGCTGGGCGTGCCTGTCGGCTTCATCGGGGCCGCGGAGTCGAAGCTGGCCCTGGCCGAGCATCCGGCCGGACTCGACCACCTGGTGGTCCACGGCCGCAGGGGCGGCAGCGCGATGGCGGCGGCCGCCGTCAACGCGATCGCGAGCGAAGAGGAGTGAGCGGGTTGAGCGGGGATCTCGGGTGCCTGTACGGGGTCGGTCTGGGGCCGGGAGATCCGGAGCTGGTGACGGTGAAGGCGGCCAGGCTGCTCGGCGCGGCCGACGTGATCGCCTACCACAGCGCCAGGCACGGGCGGAGCATCGCCAGGTCGGTGGCCCTGCCCTACCTGCGGGGAGACCAGGTCGAGGAGGCGCTGATCTACCCGGTGACCACCGAGACCACCGACCACCCCGGCGGATACCAGGGCGCGCTCGACGACTTCTACGCCGACTGCGCCGTGCGGCTGGCCGCGCACCTGGACGCCGGGCGCGACGTGGTGGTGCTCTGCGAGGGCGACCCGCTCTTCTACGGCTCCTACATGCACATGCACAAGCGGCTCGCGCACCGGTACCCGACCGAGGTGGTGCCGGGGGTGACCTCCGTCAGCGGGGCCGCCGCGGTGCTCGGCCGCCCGCTGGTCGAGCGGGACGAGACGCTGACCGTGCTGCCCGGCACGCTCCCGGCGGACGTGCTGGCCGAGCGGCTGGCCGCCGCCGACTCGGCCGCGGTGCTGAAACTCGGCAGGACCTTCGAGAAGGTCCGCACCGCCTTCGCCGAGGCCGGTCGCCTCGACGACGCCTGGTACGTCGAACGGGCCACCACCGGTAAGCAGCGCATCGAGCCGCTGGCGGACGTCGACCCGGCGTCGGTCCCGTACTTCTCCCTCGCCCTGCTGCCCAGCCCGCTCACACCTCTGACGGCGGAGACCACGGGCGACCACCGTCAGGAGGCCTCCCGCGACCCGCTCACAGCCCGGGCCGACACCACCCCGCTCCTGGCGGAGGCCGGGGACGGGCGGCCGGAGGCCGGGGAGGGGCGGCGCGGCGAGGTTGTCGTGGTGGGGCTCGGCCCCGCCGGGCGGCCGTGGCTGACCCCCGAGGCGCAGGACGCCCTCGCCTCGGCCGACACGCTGGTCGGCTACGGGCCCTACCTCGACCGGGTGCCCCCCAACCCGCGCCAGCGCCGCCACCCCACGGACAACCGGGTCGAGGCCGAGCGCGCCGCGCACGCGCTGGAGCTGGCCGTCGCCGGATCACGGGTGGCCGTGGTCTCCTCGGGAGATCCGGGGGTGTTCGCCATGGCCAGCGCGGTGCTCGAGGTCGCGTCCGAGCCGAGGTTCGCCGACGTCGACGTGCGCGTGCTGCCCGGCCTGACCGCCGCGCAGGCGGTGGCGAGCCGGGCGGGGGCTCCGCTCGGCCATGACTTCTGCGTGCTGTCGTTGTCCGACCTGCTCAAGCCGTGGGAGGTCGTCGCGGATCGGATCACCGCCGCCGCCAGGGCCGACCTGGTGCTGGCGATCTACAACCCGGCCTCGCGGAGCCGTACCTGGCAGGTGGCCGCCATGCGCGACCTGCTGCTCGAACACCGGTCGCCGCACACGCCCGTCGTCATCGGACGGGACGTCGGCGGCCCGCGGGAGAGCGTCCGCGTCGTCGAGCTGGCCGGCCTCGACCCCGCCGAGATCGACATGCGCTGCCTGCTGATCGTGGGCTCGTCCACCACCCGGCTCACCGAGCGTGGTGGACGGCCCGTCGTCTACACCCCGCGCCGCTATCCCAGCTGAGATTCCACCCAGGCCGCGGCCTCCTCGGCGGTGCCGGTCAGCGGGACGCCGCCGGGGATCGGCGGCCGCCGTACGATGACCACCGGAATCCCCAGCTCCCGCGCGGCGGCCAGCTTGGCGGTGGTCATCTCGCCGCCGCTGTCCTTGGTCACCAGCACCTCGACGCGGTGCTCGCGCATCAGCTCCAGCTCTCCGCGCAGGGTGTACGGCCCACGGGAGAGCACGATCACCGTCCGGCCGGGCAGCGGCGGCTCGGGCGGATCGACGGACCTGGCCAGGAACCACAGGTCAAGACCGGTGAACACGGCCAGGCTGCGGCGGCCGGTGGTGAGGAACACCCGTTCCCCCAGACCGGGCAGCAGACAGGCGGCGGCCTCAAGCGTGGGCACCCAGCGCCAGTCGTCGTCCGGACCCTGGTGCCAGCCGGGACGGCGCAGCACCAGCAGCGGCACCCCGGTGCCCGTGGAGGCCGCGACGGCCGAGGCGGTCATCCGCTGGGCGAACGGGTGGGTGGCGTCGACGACCACGTCGATCGCGTGCTCTCGCAACCAGGCGGCGAGCCCCTCGGGGCCGCCGAATCCACCCTCGCGTACCTCACCGACCGGGAGCCTGGGGTTGGCCACCCTGCCCGCCAGGGAGGAGACCACTCGCAGATCCGGCCGCCCGGCCAGCCGGGCGGCCAGTGCCCTGGCCTCCGCGGTGCCTCCCAGGATCAGCAGGCGTCTCATCGGCCGCTCACCTTCGCCCCGCGGAGCGGGTTGTCGCCGGTCAATCCCGGCACCTGTCCGCCGAGTAGAGGTGGCTGTCGGGGAACGCCGAGGCCGTCAGCACCCGCCCGACCACGATCACGGCCGTGCGCAGTACCCCGGCGGCTCTGACCCGCTCGGCGACGTCGGCCAGGGTGCCCCGCAGGATCACCTCGTCGTCCCGGCTCGCCCGGGCCACCACCGCCACCGGGCAGTCGGCGCCGTAGGAGGGGAGCAGCTCCGTGACGACCGCCTCGATCCGCTGCACGGCCAGGTGCAGCACCATGGTCGCCCGGCTCGCGCCGAGCGTGGCCAGCTCCTCGCCCTCCGGCATCGGCGTGGCACGCGCGGACGTACGGGTGAGGATGATCGACTGCCCGACTCCCGGCACGGTGAGCTCCCGCTTCAGCGAGGCCGCCGCGGCCGCGAAGGCCGGGACGCCCGGCACCACGTCGTACGGGATGCCGAGCGCGTCCAGCCGCCGCATCTGCTCGGCCATCGCGCTGAAGACGGAGGGGTCGCCCGAGTGCAGCCGGGCGACGTCCAGTCCGGCCGCGTGCGCGCCGGCCATCTCGGTGATGATCTCATCGAGGGTGAGCCCGGCCGTGTCCACCAGCCGTGCCCCGGGCGGGCAGTCGTCCAGCAGCTCGCGCGGTACCAGCGACCCGGCGTACAGGCACACCGGGGACGAGGCGATCATCCGCAGACCGCGCACCGTGACGAGGTCGGCGGCTCCGGGGCCCGCTCCGACGAAGTGCACCCTGGCCGTCAAGACTCCTCCTCCTTGACCGATGACCAGACGGTCACCGGCATCATCGTCCGCCAGCCGGTGAAGCCGCCGACCGGGGCTGCGCGGCCGATCGCGAGGCGTACCAGGTCTCCGCCGTGCCTGCCGTACCAGTCGGCCACGACCGCCTCGGACTCCAGGGTCACCGCGTTGACCACCAGCCTGCCGCCCGGCCTGAGCGCCGCCCAGCAGGTGCTCAGCACGCCGGGGGCCGTCGCGCCGCCGCCGACGAAGACGGCGTCGGGCACGGCCAGGTGGGCGAGCGCCTCGGGGGCCGCTCCGACGACGATCTCCAGATCGGGCACCCCCAGGGTGGCCGCGTTGCGCGCGGCCCGCTCCGCCCGGTCCCGGCGGCTCTCCACCGCGACGGCCCGGCACGCGGGATGGCAGCGCATCCACTCGATCGCGATGCTCCCCGCGCCCGCGCCGACGTCCCACAGCAGCTCGCCGGGGACGGGCGCCAGGCGGGACATGGTGACCGCCCTCACCTCGCGCTTGGTCAGCTGCCCGTCGTGCTCGAACGCCTCATCCGGCAGCCCGGGGACGCGGGGGAGCGGGACCACCCCGATGTCCCCCGGGCCAGGTATCGCCTTGGACGTCGCCTTGGACGTCGCCTTGGACGTCGCCTTGGACGTCGCCTTGGACGTCGCCTCGGACGTCGTCTCGGACGTCGCCTCAGACATTGCCGAGCACCTGGGTGACCCGGATCTCAATCACGACACGTTCGGGGTTCACCCGGGGCGCGCGGTAGCGCAGCGCGTACCGGCGCTCGGCGTCGGCGACCTCCTCGGGGGTGTCCCGGAGCACCGCACGCCCTTCCAGGGTGGACCAGCGCCGCCCGTCGACCTGGCAGACGGCGGCCGGCACGCCCGCCGGACCCCCGGCGGCCACCAGCCGGGCCTTGTACGACCCGCGCGAGGTGATCACCCGGGCGATCGCCGTGCCGGCGTCGAGTGTCACCCCGACGGGCACCACGTGCGGCGTCCCGTCGGAACGGACGGTGGTCAGCGTGCACAGGTGCCGCTCACGCCAGAAGGCGCCGAACCCTTCGCCGAGTCCGGCCAGGTCCGGCCGCGTGGCCCCCACAAGCATCACGTCACCCCAAGTAGTCGTCGGTGCGTTCACCGATGAATCGAACCCCGTGCGTACCGTCGCGGGATGCTCCCTCCCGGTGCCGGGTGGGGCGCGCCGCACGTCACCCGTGGCGGGGCCAGAGTGTAGTCGGAGACGAAGGCGGCGGCCGAGACCAGGTGCCTTCACAGCGGGCCGATCACGGTGTGGGCGTAGCCGCCGGGCTGTTCCGCCGCCCGGGTCAGACCGGGTCCGCGGACCCGGATCCGCGCGGCGGCAGCAGCAGCGCGACCAGCACGCCCACCCCGCACAGGGCGGCGGTGATCAGGAAGATCTCGCTGTACTCGGTGTGCAGCGCCGCCCTGACCTTGCCCTCGTACTCGGCGAGCCGGGTGGCGTACACGGCGGGCTCCACGCCGAACGGCAGCGGCGTGTCCAGGTCGGCGGTGAGGGACTGGAAACGGTGGAAGCCCCACGCCGACAGCCCGGCGACGCCGAGCAGCATGCCCATCATCCGGGCCACGACCACCGCCGCCGAGGCCACCCCGTGCTGGGCGGAGGGGACGGCGCGCAGCACCGCGGAGGAGACCGGCGCGATCACCAGGCCGAGGCCCAGGCCGGCGACGATCAGATCGGCGTCCATGCGGTATCCGGCCGAGGCGAGGTCCAGCGGCCACTGGCCGATGCGCACGTATCCGATCGTGGCCAGTGCCAGCCCGATCACCGTCACCGTGCGCTCGCCGTACCGGCGGGCCGCCGGCCCGCCCGCCAGGGCGGCCACGGAGAGCGCGAGGAGGAAGCGCGACAGCACCAGGGCGCCGTCCAGGGTCTCCAGCCGCAGCAGAGTCTGGGCCGACAGTTGCACGTCGACCAGGGTGACGAGCAGCGCGGCGCCGGTCAGGAAGCTGACGCCGAGCGTGGCGAAGAACGGGCCGCGCAGCACCCCCGCCATGTCGATCAACCGGGTTTTGGCACGTATCTCCCAGACGACGAAGACGACGCCGGACACGACGCCGGCGACGATCATCGGCAGGCCCCACGGCGGGAGGACCGACCCGCTCGGGTCGGGGTTGTAGAGACCCGCCACGAGCAGGCCGAGCGCGAGGGCCAGCAGCAGCCCGCCGACCACGTCGACGCGGCCGCCGCTCCCGCCGGCCCGGTCACGGGCGGGCGGCGGCACCGACCGCTGTACGGCGATCGCGGCCAGGGCAACCAGCGGGATGTTCAGCCAGAAGATGGACCGCCAGCCGCCGAGCTGCACCCCGCCGAGCTGGAGGGTGGGCGGGATCAGGGTGGCGAGGGCCGCGCCGTACAGGGGGCCCAGCACGCTGCCGAGCTCCTGGGCCGACCCCACGGCGCCGAGTGCCACCGGGCGTTCGTCCTCATCCCACAGGTCTCCGATCAGAGCCATGGTGATGGGCAGCAGCGCGCCGCCCGCGACCCCCTGCAGGGCCCGCCCGGCGACCAGCCAGGGCACCGTCTCGCCCAGCGCGGTGACCACCGAGCCCGCCGCGAAGCCCGCCAGGCAGAGCTGGATGAGCGGGCGCCTGCCGTAGCGGTCGGAGAGCTGGCCGAGCAAAGGCATGGCCGCGATGTAGCCGAGCAGGAAGCCGGTGACGATCGGGGTGGCCCGCTCCATGTGGTTGAGCGGGACGTCGACGTCCTTGGCGATGTCGATGAGGACCGTGACCACGACGTACGCGTCCAGCGCCGCCAGCAGTACCGCGGTACCGCCGACGCCGAGAGCGACCCGCCGCCGGGCCGCACGGCCGCCGCCCGTAACGGCGGTGCGGGTCACCATCACTGGGCCGGGGCGGTGACCTGGACCGGGACGTCGTAGTCGCCGAAGAGCACGATCACCTTGCCGCCGGTCAGTGGCAGATCCGCCTTGAGCAGGTGGCTGGTGGCCTTGTCGATCCAGAGCGTGCCGTCGACGCTCTGCGCGAGGCCGGGCACCATCGTGGCGAGCACCTGCTGGGAGAGCGTCGCCGAGACCCGGTAGGCGTCGGCGCCGTTCACCTTCTCGGCCGCCTGGGTCTTCGGGTCCAGCGCGTTGCTCAGCAGCTGTACGACGCCCTTCTCCGGGTTGAGGATGGCGGACGGGTCGTAGATCGCCGCCAGCTGGCTCCGCGACATCTTCTGGAAGCCTCCGGTCACCCCCTTGAAGTGGACGGTCTCTCCGATCAGTACGAAGCTGATCTCCTGGAGACTGCCCGCCACGTCGATCTGGATGGTGCCGTCCGCGTCGCCGGTCCCGCTGAGGCGGCCGGAGGCCTTCTTGACCGGTACCGGGGGGGCGCCCTCGGTCTCCATGGAAAAGGTCGCGGACTTCACGGCACGTGTCGCCTCCGCGGACTTCTTGACCAGTTCGGCTCCGCTGGGAAGAGCCGCCGTGGCGTCGGAGGCGCCGCCGCTGCAGGCGGTGACCAGGGAGCACGCGGTGATCACCGCGGCGATGAAGATCCGGCGAGCTGACATGGGCGGATCGTAACGACAGTGCGGTCTACTAAGGGAGTACGGGCGGTATCGGTTTCGCGTCAGCGGATGTTTTTGAGATGCTCCACCACCGGAGCGTAGGCGGTTTCCAGCTCGATCAGCTGATCGTCGGTGAGCAGGTCGATGAAGTGCCGGCGCACGCTGGCCACGTGGTGCGGCGCGACCTTCTTGATGGTGTCCCAGCCCTGTTCGGTGAGGACGGCGAAGGTGCCGCGCCTGTCGTCGGCGCAGGTCTCCCTGGCGACCAGGCCGGCGGCCTCCATCCGGGAGATCTGGTGTGACAGCCGGCTGCGGGACTGGATCGTGGCGTCCGCCAGATCGCTCATCCGCATGCGGTGGTCGGGGGTCTCCGACAGGTTCACCAGGATCTCGTAGTCGTTCACCGAGAGCCCGAAGGGCTGGAGTTCGCGGTCGAGGCGGTGTTCGAGGAGCTTGTGCACGGCGAGGTGGGCACGCCACGCCCGCTGCTCGATCGGCGACAGCCAGCGGTGCCTCTCGTCGTTCACCGGTCGCTCACCACTCTCGTTCCCCGCGGCGGCGGCGGTCGCGGTGACTTCGGCGGATCCATCTCCCGGCCGTCCGCTCCGCCCGCCGGGCGGAGCCTGCTTCAGGGGCATGGATCAGAACCTACCTCAGAAGGCATCGATCACTCGTGGTAGGTGGTGTGATGTCCGGTGAGCCCGAGTCGGCGACCGGTCAGGAAGGCGTCCACAGGGACGCGCCCTCACACCTTCCTGAGGGACTACCCGTGAGGCCGCGCCGGCGACTGGACTGAGGAGAGCGGGGTTGCGAGGAACGAGCGGCCCCGGTCGACGAGGGAAGGAGCCGGGTCTGAGCGGCCTCACCGCGACGCGTTAGCGTCGCATTCAACAAGATCTAGCCAGGAATCCCGGCCGTTCAGGGCCGGGAGGAATGGCTTCCCTTCCTGCGTCCGGACGTTAGTCCGGGCGTTTCTGGCTCTCGATGTACTCGCCGATGATCTCCAGTGGTGCGCCGCCGCATGAGCCGGCGAAGTACGACGGCGACCACAGGTGACCGTGCATGATGTGCCGGTCGATCCGGCCGGTGAACTCCTTGCGCAGGTAATGCGCCGAGACGCCCTTGAGTCGGTTGACCAGAGTCGAGATCGGCAGCTTGGGCGGATAGTGCACGAGCAGGTGCACATGGTCTTCTTCGCCGTTGAACTCCCGCAGGGCCGCGCCGAGCTGGGCGCACACCTCCCGCATGACCTCCTCGCAGCGGGTGAGCATCGCATCATTAAGGACGTCACCCCGGTACTTAGTGACGAAGACAAGATGAACATGAAGGTTGTAGACGACGCTACGACCCCTCCTCACATCAGGGTCTGCTTCCCATCGAGGTGACATAGACAAGATGATACCCATGATAAAATCCTGGGGATGAAGCTGGTCGTGCAGGTGAAGCTGCTCCCCGACGCCGCCACCGAGGCGGCGCTGCGGGAGACGCTGACCCTGTGCAACCGGGCCGCCAACCACGCATCCCGCCGCGCCTTCGACACCGGCACCAAGAACAAGACCTCCCTTCAGCGCCTCGTCTACGGCGACCTGAAGGCCATGGGCCTGTCCGCGCAGCCCGCCATCCACATCACGCGGAAAGTCGCCGGGGCCTACGCCACCCTGAAGGCCAACCTGAAGGCCGCAAACCACGGCCCGAACGGTTCCACGCGGCGCACCAAGGCCGAGAGCAAACCGATTCGGTTCCGCAAGGACGCCGCGCAGCCCTACGACGACCGGTGCCTGTCCTGGCAGTATGACGCCCGTACGATCTCGATCTGGACCGCGCGCGGACGCTTTGGCCGCATCCCCTTCGCCTGCTCGCCCGAACAGATGAAGTTGCTGACCGCCTACCGCAAGGGCGAGTCCGACCTGGTGTTTCGGGGCGGCTCCTGGTACCTGTACGCCACCTGCGAGGTGCCCGAACCCCAGACCTTCGAGCCCGACGGGTTCCTCGGCGTGGATCTCGGCATCGCCAACATCGCCACCACATCCGATGGCATCGCCCACGCCGGCAAGCACCTGAACCAGGTACGGCACCGCAACCGGCGGCTGCGCCGACGCCTGCAATCCAAGGGCACCAAGGCCGCCAAGAGGCTCCTGCGCAAGATCTCCGGCCGGGAAGCGCGCTTCGCGGCCGACACCAACCACCGCATCTCCAAGACCATCGTGACCGAGGCGCAACGCACCTCGCGCGGCGTCGCCCTGGAAGACCTGGGCGGCATCCGCGCAAGGGTACGGCTCCGCAAGCCCCAGCGGGTCACGCTGCACTCTTGGAGCTTCCACCAGTTCGGCTCCTTCATCGCCTACAAGGCGGCCCGGGCCGGGGTTCCGGTGGTGTACGTGGACCCGGCCTACACCTCGCAGGGGTGCTCGGCATGCGGCCACGTCTCGAAGAAGAACCGGCCCGATCAGGCCACCTTCCGATGCATGTCGTGCGGCTTCGCTGAGCACGCCGACGTGAACGCGGCCCGCAACATCGCCGTGCGCGGTGTCACGGGCTGGGCAGTGAGTCACGCTGCCGACGACGCGGCCTGAACCGTGCACCCCATGCACGGTGAGGAGCTACAAGCTCGGCCCTTCAGGGCCGAGAAGCTGACTACCGCATCCACTTCTCGATCTCGTCCGGGTGGCGGGGCAGTCCCGCCGACATGAGGCGGGCGCCGTCGGCCGTGATGACGAGGTCGTCCTCGATGCGCACCCCGATGCCGCGCAGCTCCGGCGGCAGCGTCAGGTCGTCGGGCTGCAGGTAGAGGCCGGGTTCGACGGTCAGCACCTGCCCCTCCTCCAGTACGCCGTCCAGATAGACCTCCGCGCGGGCCCTGGCGCAGTCGTGCACGTCCATGCCGAGCATGTGGCCGCTGCTGCACAGCGTGTAGCGGCGGTACAGGCCGCTGCCCGGCTCCATCGCCTCGTCCGCGCTGATCTTCAGCACACCCCAGTCACGCAGTCCCTCCGCGATGACCCGCATGGCCGCACCGTGGAAGTCGCGGAAGCTCGCACCGGGCCGCAGGACGGCGATCGCCGCCTCCTGGGCCTCGTACACCAGCTCGTAGACCTGGCGCTGGACCGGGTTGAAGCGCCCGGACAGCGGCAGGGTCCTGGTGATGTCGGCTGTGTAGAGGTGGTCGGTCTCCACGCCCGCGTCGAGGAGGAGCAACTCGTTCTCGTTCAGCCGCCCGTCGTTGCGGATCCAGTGCAGCACGCACGCGTTGGCGCCGGAGGCCACGATGCTGTCGTAGCCGACCGCGTTGCCTTCCAGGCGGGAGCGGAGGCCGAAGATCCCCTCCAGGTAGCGCTCGCCGCGCCGGTGCCCCAGGGCGGCGGGCAGGGCCCGCACCACGTCCTCGAATCCGCGCGTGGTCGCGTCCACCGCGAACTGCAGTTCCGCGATCTCCCAGTCGTCCTTGAGCAGCCGCATCTCGGACAGGAACGTCTCCAGCTCCTCGTCCCCGTCGCCGGGCGCGACCCGCCTGTCCACCGACGCGTCCACCCCGCGCAGCACCCGCGCGGACCCGCCGAGCACGTCGTCGAGTCTGTCGATCGGCGCGCAGGCGATCTGGTGCAGCGCCTCCGCCTCGGCCAGGTCGGGGCGGCGGCCGACCCAGAACTCGCCGTGGCGGCGGTCGCGGTAGAACTCCTGCCCGGCCTGCCCCGGCTCCGACCGCGGGGAACGGGGGCGCAGGAACAGGGTGGCCTCCCCGGAGGGCTCGACGACCAGCACGTCGTCGGGCTCCTGGCCGCCGGTGAGATGGGCGAACGCGCTGTGCGCCCGGAACCGGTGGTCGCTGTCGTTGCTGCGTACCTTGAGCGTGCCGGACGGGATGACCAGCCGCTCGCCGGGGAAGCGGGCGGCGAGCGCGGCGCGTCGCTTGGCGGTGTAGGCGGCCTGCGGCAGCGCGGCCAGGTCGTCGCGGTGGGTGTCGGCCCAGCCGGTGTTCATGAACGCGGCGAGGGCGTCGGAGACCGGCAGGTCGTGGCTGCCGGTGTTGAGCTTCTGGGTCATTGTGTCCCCGGGCGCGAAGGTCTGTGGTTCCTCTCACGCTAGCCCGGAGCGGCAGCGCCCCGCACCTCCGCCGCCGGGGGGGCGGGGCGCTGCCGTGAAGCGCGGGTCAGCCCACCGGGACCTGATACTCCTTGGCCGGATCGGAGGTGGCGGCCTCCTTCTCGTTCGATGCGGTTGCTGTGGCGGATGCGCCCCGACTACGAGGTGTCGGCGGTGGTGCTGCTGCACGACGCGGACATGGGCACGCCCGCTCGACATCGTCGAGCTCACCCTGGCCCTCGACGCGGTTCGGCTGCTGCCCGTTACGCGGTTCGGCTGCTGCCCGTTACATGACAGTCACACCTTTTGCCGTCTTGGTGGCTTAGCGTGAGGCCCGATTGGGCAGAGAAAAGAGATACCCGCGCCCGGCTGAACCGAGGTGGTGTCAATGCTGATCGGTACGATTCTGCGAGGCAAGGGAACAGAGGTGACGACTGTACGCCCCGGCGCGACGGTCGCGGAGCTCCTGGCCGTCCTGGCCGAGAAGAACATCGGCGCCGTGGTGGTGTCCGAGGACGGGTCCTCCGTCGAGGGCATCGTCTCCGAGCGCGACGTGGTGCGGCGGCTGCACGACCGGGGCGCGCGCGTGCTGGAGGACACCGTGTCGTCCATCATGACGACCGAGGTCCGCACCTGCCCCCCGGACACCGACGTCGACGATCTCCGCCAGACCATGACCACGCACCGCATCCGGCACGTGCCGGTGGTGGACGCCGACCGGCTGGCCGGGATCGTGAGCATCGGCGACGTGGTCAAGAGCTCCATCGAGGCGCTGGAGACCGAGAAGGCATACCTGGTCGACTACCTTCACCGCTGAGCGCCCGTTCCGGAAGTCCGCTGGGCGCCCGTTCCGGAAAGTCCCCTGGGCGCCCGTTCCCGGAAGTCCCCCGTGAAGGCCCGATGGGCCCGGCGCGTCGCGCCGGGCCCATCGGGTCCCCTCCGTTCCCGCTACTGGACGGTTATCTTGTCCACCTCGATGGTCACGCCCTTGACCTGCGGTGTCGACGTTCCCGTCGTCACCTTTCCGATCCCGGCGCTGACACCCTTGATCTTCATCGTGTAGGTCAGGCTGCCACCCGGGGCACCGGGCGTGCTGGTCACCCGGAGGTCCTCGGTCGGCGGGCCGGTGATCTGGCCGCCCGCGGTGCCGTCACCGTTCTCGGCTCCCACGGTCAGGCCGTAGCCCGCCGGAGGGTCGCCGGGCAGGTTGGCGGGGTCATAGGTGTAGGTGATGTCCTCGGTCCCGTTCAGCCCGATCCACTGCTGGAACACCTTGGTGTCTGTCGTGCCGTAGAGGTTGACCCGCCACTCGATGACGAGCCAGTCGTTGACGCCGTCGGTCAGCGTCCCGGCGTAGACGCCCGGCGTGCCGGTGCCGTCCAGGTCGGTCCAGTAGGGGGCGAGCACGTTGTTCGGGGTCGAGGGATCGGGCAGGGTCTGCGGTTCGAACGAGATGTCCGTCGACCCTGAGCTTCCTCCGGCGATCGTGTAGCCGTTGGAGACGACGCCGATCCTGGTGTAGGTCCTGCCCGCGAACTGGAACGCGGGGACCGTGAAGTTGATCGCCTGCTCGTCGCCGATCGGTGTCGGTGTGATGCCGAAGGCGTCAAGCGGCAGGTAGGGGGCCGGACCGGTACCCGGGGCGATGCCCGGCCTGTCCGGCTGCCTGGCCGCGAGGGTGGTCTTCGCCGTCGCGATCTGGGAGCCGATCTTGGTGGCGCCGGTCACCGAGTTCAGGCGCAGCTTGCCGTCCAGCGTGCTGACCGCCGTGACCTCGGCGTTCTGGAGCGTGTCGTTCCGCACGGTGACGGTGCAGGTGGACTCGCCGGTGTTACGCGGGATGGTGGCCGGAGCGCAGGTCTGCTCCACCGGGACGGCACCCTGCTTGCGGACGAACGCGACCGGCAGGTGCAGGTTGCGCGAGCCGCCCACCTGCTTGAGGTTCACCTGGCCGAAGTACTGCCCCTCGGGCAGGTCGGGTGCGGTGATCACCACGCTGAACTTGGCGGTCTTGCCCGCCTTCACGATGAGCAGCGGTGGCAGTACCGAGATGTTCGCGCCGGCAACGGTCGTGCCCGTGGCGGTGAAGGTGAGTGTCTTGTCCGTGACGTTGGTGACCGTCCGCTTGGCGGTGATGAGACCGGGCATGATCGGGGCGTTCACCGACGGCAGGTTCAGGTCGATGCGGTTCAGCGGGTCGTCGGCCGCGGCCAGGAAGTTCGCGCCCGTCTCGTCCAGGGTCAGGCCGGGGTCGCCCGCCTTGGTCAGGTCGATGCGCCCGCCGCCGGTGTCGAACGGGTCGGCCGGGGTGACGCGGTCCTGCTTGGTGACCGACGTCTTGGCCGTCGTCTCCAGTGCGGACTTCACCTGGCCGGGAGTCCAGTCCGGGTGCAGTGCGAACACCAGGGCCGCGGCGCCCGCGACGTGCGGCGCCGCCATCGACGTGCCCGAGATGACCTGGTACAGGTTGTTCTGTGGGCCACCGGCCGGATCCTCCAGCGTCGGCGTCTGCCCGGCCACGATGTGCAGGCCGGGGGCGGTGACGTCAGGCTTGAGGAAGTCGCCGCCGGGGCCGCGCGAGGAGAACGTGGTGATCGCGTCGCCCTGCCAGGAGGTCTTGGTGCCCTGGGTGAACGAGGCGGTCGCGCCGGGGTTGGCCGACAGGAACGCCAGCAGGGCGTCCGTCTCCGGCTTGTCGATGTGCACCGACGGGACCCAGTGGTTGTCCGTCATCACGTCGAGCGGGCTGGAGTTGTACAGGATCATGCCGGCCGCGCCGCCCTGCTTGACGTTGAAGCCCTTCAGGATCCGGTTGGGGCCGCGCTCACAGAGGACGATCTTGCCGATGAACAGGCCCGGGGGCGCGGGCACGTCGCACAGGGGTCTGGAATACGGCGGCGCGGAGGCCCGCACCAGCGGTAGCGCGGAGGCGAGGCCCGCCGTGATGGAGGCGCCCTTCAGCGTGGCCGTCGCGCCGCCGGAACCGGAGAGCGTGATCGTCGACTGGAAGGTCCTGGTCTGCGTGGAGGCCGCCACCGTGGTCACCCACGGGGCGACGTGGTTGACCGTCGCCGCGCCGGGACCGGCGTTGCCCGCCGAGGCCGAGACGAGCACGCCCGCCGCGTAGGCGTCGAGGAAGGCCAGCTCCACCGGGTCGCTGTAGGGGGAGGTGCCGCCCGAGATCGAGAAGTTGATCACGCGGACGCCGTCGAGGATGGCCCGGCCGACCGCCTGGGCGGAGTCGGAGGGGAAGCAGCCCTCGACACCGCAGACCTTGTAGACCGAGACGTGCGCCGCCGGGGCGATGCCGTGGATCGGGCCGCGGCTGATGCCGAGCGGGTTGGCGTCGGCCACCGGGCCGCCGGCCGAGGTGGTCGCGGTGTGGGTGCCGTGGCCGTTGGAGTCGCGGGCGCTGGTCGGATAGACCTCGCCGGGGTAGATCGCGTTGTAGGTCTCAAGGAACGGGGCGCCGCCGATGACCTTCCGGTTGCACGCGAACGGGTCGGCCGCCGGGGTGAGCGGGTTGTCGCCGAAGTTGCAGGCGCGCGGAGTGCCGTCCTTGGTCGCCGGCACGGCGGGCAGCGTGCCGGGGTCGGCGAACTGGGGGTGCTCCGGCCAGACGCCGGAGTCCAGGATGCCCACGACGACGCCCTTGCCGGAGGAGGAGCTGCCGCCCAGCTTGCTGTAGATCGCGGGTGCCCCGATGAAGTCCGGGCTGGAGTCGGTCAGCAGCTGCTCGGGCTTGTCCTCCTGGACGGCGGCCACGCCGGGCAGCTTCAGCACCGCGGCCGCCTTGTTGGCGGGGATGCGCAGCGCGATGCCGCCGTAGACGGTCCGCAGCCTCTGGCCCGCCGTGGCGCCTGGCACGTTCCTGGCCAGTTCGGCGAGGAAGGCGTTCTCGACGTCCTCGATGTGTTTCTGGTACTTCTTCGCGTCGCCGCTCTTTATATCAAGAGCTTTTCCGGTCTTTGCCGGGCTTGTTGCGGGGAGTCCCTCAAGGCCGCCCTGATATGCGGCGAAGGAGTCGTAGTCGAGCTTGACCATCACGTTGACCGTGGCGCCCGAGGTCGACTTCAGTAGCCCCTCGTCACTGCGGGCGAGCTTTCCGGTGGGGGACTTCGCGCCCTGGACCGGCTCACCCCCGGCCAGGGGGGTCGCCGTCCACTTGGCGGACGGCGCGGGGGTGGGGGTGGGATCCGCGCTCGCCGGCGGCGCCATCGCCGCGACGAGCCCGAGGCCGGCGGCGAGCGCCACCACGCGTCTGATCCTCGGTAGGTAGGGCTTCCTGGTCAACGAGACCTCCCTTTCGGCACGCATGAACCGCTCACGTGACAGGGAGGGGGACCACCCGCGTGCCCGGGGGAGGGCATGCCGGAAAAGGCCGCGACCCTCCCCGGCGGGTGACGTGCGATCGGCCACCCGGTAAGGGCGGCCGATCATGACAGGGAGCCTAACTAGTGACCATTTGTTTGCCTAGATCATGAAATTGACACAATCATCGCCTGAATTAGTCAAATTTCATTGCTGACTCTGCCCAGCGTTTCAGGAGAACGTCGTCATGACTGATAGCCAGCACCCCGGCGCCCGTCCTGTCCCGGTAGCCGTTGACGACGGCGACCAGGTGCGCCTGGGTCGAGGCGTCCAGCATCGTGGTCATCTCATCGCAGATCAGGTAGCGCGGTTCCAGTGACAGTGCCCTGGCCAGGCAGGCCCGCTGGAGCTGGCCGTCGGAGACCTCGTGCGGGCGCCGGTTCAGCAGATCCGCGGTCAGCCCGACCTCGGCGGCCAGCGCGGCCGTCAGGTCCTGGTTCGGCCTGCCCGCGGCGGCGCGCGGCTCGGAGATGACCTCGCTGAGCGTGAACCGGGGGTCCACCGCGAGCCGGGGCTGCTGGTAGACCAGCGCCACGGCGGTGCGCAGCTCACGGCTTGCCCGCTGCCGCCACCCCCTCACCGGGTGCCCGTCCACGGTCACCGTCCCGGAGGCGGGCCTGAGCATCAGCGCCAGCACCCGGGCCAGTGTCGACTTGCCGCAGCCGCTGGGCCCGCCCAGGCCGGTCACCCGGCCCGGTTCCAGGGCGAGGCAGACGCGGTCCAGCACCACCTGCCCGCCGTAGGAGACCGTGACCTCCCTGGCCTCAAGCATGGTTGCCCTCCAGGACGTGGTGGCACGCCACGCCGCCCGACAGCGGCGGTGGGACCTCACAGGCGGCGCTCGCCAACGGGCAGCGCGGGGCGAAGGCGCAGCCCTCCGGCAACCGGGTCAGCTCGGGCGGCATCCCCGGGACGGGGACGAACGCCCGGTCGGGCTGGGCGTCGAGGAGCCCGGCGGTGTACGGGTGGCGCGGGCGGCCCAGGACCTCCCCGGCGGGACCGAGCTCGACCAGGCGCCCGGCGTACATCACCGCGATGTCATCGGCCACCCGCTCGGCCGCCCGCAGGTCGTGGGTGATGAGCAGGACGGACCTGCCCTCGTCGCACAGCTCGCGCAGCGAGGCCATCGCCCGCTCCACCAGCGGCCGGTCGAGCCCGCTGGTGGGTTCGTCGGCCAGCAGTAACCACGGGTCGCCGGCCAGTGCCATCGCGTTGGCCACCCGCTGGGCCATGCCGCCGGACAGCTCGTGCGGGTAGCGGCCGAGGTCGGTGGGGCGCAGCCCGTGCCGCTCGGCGAGCTCGTCCGCCCTCTCCCGGACCTGCCCGGTTGGCGTGCCCAGCTCCCGCAGCGCCTCCTCCAGCTGTGCCCGCGCGGTCCGCACCGGGGTCAGGTGGGTGGCGGGGCTCTGCGGGATCAACCCGATCGAGCGGCCGCGGACCCGCCGGGCCAGTACTACCTGCGAGGCGGCGAGCAGCTCCACCCGCTCGCCGTCCTGCTCCAGCCATGCCTGCCCGGAGACCGTCGCGTTGCCGGGTAGCAGACCGAGCAGCGCGTGGGCCAACACCGACTTGCCGCAGCCGGACTCGCCGACCAGCGCCAGGCAGCGACCGGGCCGCGCCTCGAAACAGGCCCCGGACACGGCCCGCACCGTCGCCCCCGGGATCCGGAAGGAGACCGTCAGATCCTCCACGACGAGTGCGTTCACAGCGACAGCTCCGATCGACGGCGAGGGCTGAGCCGGTCGCGCCAGTGCTGTGCGAGCACTGCCACGGCCAGCGTCGGGACCAGGACGAACAGGCCGGGTACCAGGCTCGACCACCAGTCGCCGGTCAGCAGCGAGGGCCGCCCGTCACTGATCATGTTGCCGAGCGAGGCCAGGTGCGCGGGGAGCCCCAGGCCGAGGAAGCTCAGCGCGGTCTCGTGCCAGATCGCGTGCGGCACCATCAGCACCGTGGCCAGCAGCAGATGCGGGAACAGGTGCGGCAACAGGTGACGGCGGACCACCCGCGACCGGCTCGCGCCGCCGGAGATCGCGGCCTCGACGAACGGCCGCGACCGCAGCGACAGCACCTCCGAGCGGACGATCCTGGCCGCCGTCGTCCAGTGCGTGACGCTCACCGAGACCACCACCGCGGCCGGGCTCGGCGAGAACAGCGCCACGATGAAGATGCCGAACAGCAGGTGCGGCACCGCGTTGAAGCCGTCGACGACCCGCATGAGCAGCCGGTCGGGAGTGCCGCCGAGACTGCCCGCGGCCAGGCCCACCAGGCCGCCGATCACCATGCTGACCAGCGCGGCGAACATGCCCACCAGGAACGACACCCGAAGGCCGTAGACGGAGCGCAGCAGCACGTCCCGGCCGACCGGGTCGGTGCCGAACGGATGCGCCAAGGATGGGGGAAGCCCCGCCGAGCGCAGGTCTACCAGTTGCTGGTCCAGCTGGACGAGCGGCGGCACCAGCAGCACCACCAGGCCCAGGACCGCCAGCGTGGCGGCGGCGAACCGTACCGGACGAGGCATGTCAGCCCACCCCCAGAGTGCGGACGCGAGGGTCGGCGATCGTGTAGGCCACGTCGGCCACCAGGTTCCCGCAGAGCACCGCGAGGGTGCCCAGCAGGGTGAGCGCGGCCAGCAGCGGGAAGTCCACGGCGAGGGCCGCCTGCACCGAGGCCGAGGCGACCCCCGGCCAGGAGAAGACCGTCTCCACCAGGATCGCCCCGGTGACGAGCTCGGGGATCCGCGCGCCAAGAAGGGTCAGGAAGGGCAGCAGTGCCGAACGGAGCGCGTGCCGGACGAGCACCGTCCGCTCCCGCAGGCCGCGGGCACGGGCGCCCGTCACGAAGTCCTCGCGCAAGGTGCCGATGACCGACTCGCGAACGTACAGGACCAGCCACGACGACTGGGAGACCGCCAGGACCGTCACCGGCAGGATCATGTGCGCGGCCACGTCGCCGAACTCCACGCTCGTCGACCTGGCGCCGGTCAGGCCGCCCGCGGGCAGCCAGCCCAGCTGTACCGAGAAGACCCAGACGGCCAGCAGCCCGGTCCAGAAGACCGGGGCCGCCTCGTTGGCGAACGCGCCGCCGGTGATCAACCGGTCCGGCCACGATCCCTGCCGCCACGCCGCGAGGGTGCCCAGGAGCAGACTCCCGGCCAGCATGAGTACGATCGCCGCCGAGGTGGCAAGCATGGTCCACGGCAGGCGCTCGGCGATCACCTGGGCCACCGGCAGATGCAGCGAGCGCGAGTCGCCCAGATCGCCGCGGAACAGATTGCCCGCCCAGGCGGTGTACTGCTCCAGGACCGGCCGGTCGATGCCCCAGTTGGCCCGGATCCGCTCGACCACCTCGGGGTCGGTGACCATGGCCCGCTCTCCCAGATACTGACGGACCGGGTCGAACGGGGATGCCTTCGCCAGGGCGAACATGCCGGCCGTCACCGCGACCAGCAGCGGCACGGCGAACGCCAGCCGCCAGGCCACGATCCGCAGGATCACCGCCGCCAGGCCACCGGCCGGGGCACGTCTCCGTCTCGGCTCGCCGGGGCCGGGCCGGTCAAGGGTGCGCTCGCCGGTAGGTGTCCGCCGCTTCACGCGGCGGGCTTCCAGGTGTGGATGTCGCGGAACAGGCCGCCGGTGGCGTGCTCGTGGGCGTCCACACTGGGCCGGATCCCCGAGATGTTCCCGCGGACCACGTAGACGTGCTTGAGGAAGACGAGGTAGGTCCAGACCTCGTCGTCGTACACGATCTTCTGGAAGTCGGAGTAGGCCTGCTTGCGGACGGCGGGGTCACCGGACTCGCGGCCGGTCTCCAGCAGCCTGTCCACCTCCGGGTTGTCGTACCTGCCCGGGTTGAAGAAGCCCTTGCCCGCGTAGGAGGAGTGGAAGAGCTCGTAGTTGAGGTAGTCCGGGTCGTACGGGGTTCCCCAGCCCATGATCAGGGCGTCCCCGTCCATGCGCGGCTCGATCGCGTCCCAGTCGAGGCCGGCGAGCTTGACGTCGATGCCGATCTTCCCGGCGTCGGAGGCCACGGCCAGCGCGAGCTCCTTGCGGAGCGTGTCGCCTGCCGGGTACATCAGGGAGAACTCGGCACGCCTGCCCTCCTTGACCCGGACACCGTCGTCACCTACTTTCCAGCCGCCCTCCTCCAGGAGCCGCCTCGCGGCCTCGGGGTCGCCGGCCGGCTCGCCGGTCACCGCGGGGTTGTACCAGGCGGTGTCGGGGGAGACGGGACCGAAGGCGGGCGTACCGGCCCCGGCGAGGATGGTGTCGACCATCGCCTTGCGGTCGATGGCCAGGCCGAACGCCTTGCGGATCGTCCTGTCGCCGGTGACCGGCTGCTTCAGCGGGAACATGATGCCGCGGTAGTCGGCGCTGGGCACCTGGTGGACCGTCACGTCTCGCTGCCCGTCGAACCGCGCCGCGGCCTTCGGGGGCAGGATCGTGGCGTCGAACTCCCCGGCCGACATCCGTGTCGCCCGGACGTTGTCGTCCTCGGCGAAGGCCAGGACCAGCGTGGTGATGGCGGGCGCACCCGCCCAGTAGCTGCTGTTCCCCTCAAGCACGATCTTGTCGCCGGGCGTCCGCGACACGAACACGTAGGGACCCGCGCCGACCGGCGCGTCACCCGTCAGCGGGCTGTCCTTGGGCACGATACCGAGTGTCGTGCGCTGCACCAGCGGCGCGTACGGATACCTCAGCGTGAACACCACGGTGCCGGCGTCGGGGGCGGCCACCTTCGCGATCGCGGAGTAGTCGCCCCGGATGGGGGAGTTGTTGGCCTCGTCGAGCAGCGCCTCGTAGGTGTACTCCACGTCGGCGGCGGTGACCGGCCTGCCGTCGTGGAACGTCACCCCTTCGCGCAGCGTGAAGGTGACGGTCCTGCCGTCCTCGGAGATCGTCGGCGCGGCCGAGGCCAGCGCGGGCTTCATCGACAGGTCGGGTTCCCGGCTCATCAGCCCCTCGTAGATCAGCGACCCCCCGTCGGGGGAGTAGCCCATCACCGGGTTGAGGGTGTCGAACTCCGAACTCAGGCCGATCACGAAGGTGCCGTCGGGAGCGGCCGGGCCTGTGCCGGGCGCGGAGCAGGCCGCCGTCATCAGACCGAACGCGGTGAACAGGGCGGCCAGGTGCCGGACCAGCCTCATCTAATCCCCCAAAGTCATCGAAAACCCCCGAAACATAGCGCTTATTGCGAGCAAGTTGCAACTAACAATAAGGTGCGATTTGTGCCTGGATCCCAGATGATCATGAGGAGTCGGTGAGACCGGGGCTGGACCCGCGCGATGCGAGCCAGGGGCGCGAGAGGCTCGGTCCGCTCCGGCGTGTGGACCGGGTGCGGCCTGTCCACGACGGACCCGAAGGACGTAACCTGGGGGGCGCCGGTCTCGGCACGGTCGACTACCCGAACTTCCCGTCGAAGGGGATGGTTTGAAGCTCAAGCTGGATCTGCACCCCATCTACAACCGGGGCGGGGAGATCGACAAGGCACTGCGGGGCGTCATCGACGAGGCCATCAGGAAGAAGGCCACCGAGGTCGAGATCATCCCCGGCAAGGGCTCGGGCCAGCTCAAGAAGAAGGTCCTGCGCTTCCTGGAGCAGAAGGAGATCAAGGCCCTCTACCACCGCATCGACAAGGACGCCAAGAACCACGGCCGCCTCTTCGTCTACTTCCGCTACAAGTAGGCCGGTGAGCGCAACGGCGAACGCCTCATGAACGGCATTGGATCATGATCGCTCCGCCAAGGAGTCGGCGACATGCGACTGCACCAACGTGGCGTGCCGGGCGGCGCAGCCGTTAATTGATCACGGCTACGCGTATCCGGCCGTGCGGCGGGGCGCTGGAGGGCACGCCCTGCCCGGCCACCACCCTCACCTGGGGCGACCGGGAACCGGTCGCGGCGGATCCGATCTCCGGGCGTGACGCTGCCTCAATGCTTCTGGACTGTTAAAGAGCATATTTGTGGATCGACGGCGAGTAGGCGGGTGCGGCACCATTATGTGACGCATGACGGCAATGTCCTCTCCGGCGATCGGTGGAGCCTTCGGCAGGTCGCGGATCGCGGCGGGGGACTGCCCGGGCGGCGGCCCGATCCCGGCTCGAACGATGCTCCGACGAGTTCACCGCCGCCGTTCGCGTACCCTCACCATCTCCGAAAGGCCCCCCATGAGCGATATCAAGGCACTCCTCGCCCAGCGCGCCGAACTGGACCGTCTGATCGAGGAACTCCAGTCCGGCGACCTGAAGGAGCGCGAGAACACACTCGGCGACATCCTCGCGGCCGTCGCCAAATGGGCGATCGCACACGGTCACGAGGCACTCAGGAGGGACCTCAAGAACTGGGAGTACGTCACCTTCGCCGGCATCGAGGTCGGCGTCGGCCACGACGGCGGCGAGCGCTGGGGCCTGCCGCCCAACTCGGTCACCGTGATGGACTCCGTCAGCGGGACCGACGTGGAGTTCGGGACCACCCCCCCTCCGATCCCGGCGGTCCTCGGACTCCTGGAGGGTCTGCTGGCCACGCGCTAGCCCCGCGTCGCGGATGCCCGTACGGTCCGCCGCCGAGAACGGCCCGCACGGGGCCGACGGCTCCCCGGCCCCGCACGCGGAGCCGGTCGCACGGCTCGCCGCGACCCGCACGGAGTCCCGGCGAGCCGTGCGCGGGATTCGTGGTGGCCGGAGGAGGCGTTCCGAGGACACCGAGCCTCTCACCCCCCTTCCTCGCGGGCGCGAGAGGGGGGCTGGGAGGAGGGAGTGGCTGAGGTACGGTTCAGCCATGGCTGAGATCGTGTACCCCCCGGTCATCGGGGCGGCGTTGACCCTGTTCCGCGCGCTGGACCTCAAGATCCGCATCGAGGGGGCCGAACGCATCCCGCGGACCGGCGGAGCCGTGCTGGTCAGCAACCACATCAGCTACCTCGACTTCATCTTCGCCGGTCTGGCCGCGCGCCCCTCGGGGCGCCTGGTGCGCTTCATGGCGAAGAAGGAGGTCTTCGACCACAGGATCTCCGGCCCGCTGATGCGCGGCATGCACCACATCCCGGTCGACCGCGGGGCGGGCGCCGCCGCGTTCGGCGCGGCGCTGAAGTCGCTCAGGGGCGGAGAGGTCGTCGGCGTGTTCGCCGAGGCCACGATCAGCCGGTCCTTCACGATCAAGGAGATCAAGAACGGCGCGGTCCGGATGGCCGTCGGCGCCAAGGTGCCGATGATCCCGGTCTCCCTGTGGGGCACCCAGCGGCTGTGGACGAAAGGCCACCCCAAGAAGCTGTTGCAGCGGCACGTGCCGATCACGATCCGGGTCGGCGAGCCCATGCACCCCCAGCGCGGCGACGACTACGACGCCGTCACCGCCGACCTGCGCGGGCGTATGAGCGAGATGCTCGACCAGGCACAGCGGGGCTACCCGGAGATCCCGCAGGGCGTCTGGTGGCAGCCCCGCCACCTCGGCGGCACCGCGCCCACTCCAGAGGAGGCCGACAAGCTCGACGCCGAGGAGGCGGAGGTCAGGGCGGCCCGGCGCGAGTCATGAGAACCCGCACGGGGTCATGACGCACGCGCGCACCGCGACCGGGGTCATGACGCGCGCACCGCGACCGGGGCCGGGTTCGCGGACCCGGATGCCGTGCGCGCCGGGCCGAGGTCATCGCCTGCCGGGAAAAGGTCGCGAGCCATGAGCATCCTCTACAAGTCGCGAGCATGTCATTCGCAAGCGGCCTACCCCACCCTGTCCGCATGAGCAACGCATTCGAGGACATGGCGAACGCCTTCCAGCCGGCGCCGGCCCCCGGTCCCGGTCGCGCGCCCGGGCGGGTCGGCATGGCGATCCTGCTCCTCCTCTGGGTGGGGCTGGGCGTGCTGCCCTTCGTGTTCGCGGTCTCCGGCCTCAAGCTCGCGACCGGCTCCGTCGGCACCCCCGGCACCCTCACGGTCATCTCGTGCGAGGAACTGGGCAGGGGCCGCTACGACTGCAAGGGCAGCTTCGCGCCCGACGGCGGCGGCGCCGCGATCCCGGTCGACGCCTCGCCCGACTCCACGGCCGGTGATGTCAGGCGGGCACAGCTCACCCCCGAGGGCGACCGTGCCGTCGCGACCGGTACCTCGGGCATCCTGGCCGCGCTGACCATGCCGTTCCTCGGTGCCGGAGTGTTCGCCTTCCTGCCGTACGTGCTCCTCTACGTCTCCAGGGTGCGACGTGGCAGGCGGGCCGCGGTCGTCCTCGGCTGCGTTCTCACCTCGGTCTCGCTCGCCGGTGTCGTCGTCGGCATGGTCGCCGCCTACTAGGTGTATACGTCGTCCTGAAGGCCGACGTGGTGCCCGGCGGAGAACGCCCTACCCTGTGTGGCAGATGACCACTGGAAAACCGTTTTAGGTAGGGGGGACGAGAACCATGGCACGTACCGCATCACGAGGTGGCCCCCGGGGCACCTATTCTCCCGCGGAGACGCGGCGGGCGTTGCTGGCAAGTGCACTGAAGCTTTTCGAGGTCGGTGGTTACCACGCGACGTCCGTCGAGGACATCGTGAAGGAGGCCAACCTGACCAAGGGGGCCTTGTACCATCACTTCTCCGGTAAGGAGGAGATCCTTCAGCAGATACAAGAGGAATACATCGACGATCGGCTCCGGAACTGCCGCCGCATTCTCGAGTCGTTCGAGGGCCCGACGGAACGGCTGCGGCAGCTCATCCTTGAGTCATTGGTGGTCATCGACCGGTTCCGCGCCCATGTCACCGTGTTTACTCTGGAGCGTCGTTTCCTTACCGAGGACCGTTTCGCCGAGATAAAGAAAAAGCGCGACGAGCTTGACGCGATGTACGAGTCGGTGATCCGTCAAGGTGTCGAGGAAGGGGTCTTCAATCCGTCCCTGCAGCCGCGTATCGCCGGCTTCGGAGTTCTTGGCATGCTGACCTCGGCGTACGACTGGTATCGCCCCGACGGCCTGCCGGCCGTCTCCGAGGTGGCCGACCAGCTCTCCGAGCTGGTTCTGGAGGGGCTGACCTCGTCGCCGAGCAGGGCTTCTTCCAGCCGGTAACGTCCCGACCGGTCGGTGTGGGAAAACGGGCGCCGTCGCGTGCCCGGTTCCTCGCGGGGCCGCCCGCTCTCACCGAAGGATCGCCGAGGCGGCAGCCGGACGCGGTCCGGGGGGTGAGACTCAGCTCAGCACGTCGACCACGGTCTTGTCGCCCGACAACTCGACCGGCTTCCGGTGGAAGCGGACCGTCGCCGCGCCGTAGGCGTCCAGGCCGTCGGCGGCAAGTGCCTCCGCGACGTAGATCTTTGAAGTCATCGTGTAGGGGCGGCGTCAAATCTCGCCGCTACGCCGTATGGAACACGTCAAGAAGTGCCATAAGGGGGGGAAATTGGCGTTTTGCTTACCTGTGTGCCGCTCATCTGACGGCAGGAACTTTTCCGGATTCGAGGAGTGGGGATGGCTGACGTCATCTTCGTCGCCCTGACGATCGCGGTTTTCGCGATCCTCGGGCTGGTCGTCAAGGCGGTGGAACGGTTGTGAGCGCCGTCAATGCCACTGGTCTCATCGTGGTCGTCGGTCTGGTGATCTTCATGATCGTCGCCCTGCTGTTCCCGGAGCGCTTCTAATGTCATCAACCCTGGCAGGGGTTCTGTTCATAGTCTCCCTCGTCGTCGCCCTGGCGGTCACCTACCGCCCGCTGGGCGACTACATGTACCGCGTCTACAGCGGCACCAGGCACCTCGCCGTCGAGCGGGTGATCTACCGGCTGGCCGGGGTGCGGCCGGACGTCGAACAGCGCTGGAGCGTCTACGCCCGCAGCGTGCTGGCGTTCTCGGTGATCTCCGTCCTGTTCCTGTACGGCCTGCAGCGCCTGCAGGACAAGCTGTTCCTGTCGCTGGGAATGTCGCCGGTCACCGACCACGTCGCCTGGAACACCGCGGTCAGCTTCGTGACCAACACCAACTGGCAGGCCTACTCGGGTGAGTCCACCATGGGGCACCTGGTGCAGATGGCGGGCCTCGCGGTGCAGAACTTCGTCTCGGCCGCGGTCGGCATAGCGGTGGCGATCACGCTGGTGCGCGGGTTCGCCCGCCGGCAGAGCGAGGAGCTGGGAAACTTCTGGGTCGACCTGGTGCGCGGCTCGATCCGCATCCTGCTGCCGATCGCGTTCGTCGGCGCGCTGGTGCTGGTGGCGGGCGGTCTGGTGCAGAACTTCGCCTCCCCGCACGAGGTGGCGACGCTGACCGGCGGCACCCAGGCCGTCACCGGCGGCCCGGTGGCCAGCCAGGAGATCATCAAGGAGCTGGGCAACAACGGCGGCGGGTTCTACAACGCCAACTCCGCTCACCCGTTCGAGAACGCCACGAGCTGGACCAGCTGGGTGGAGATCTTCGCGATCCTGCTGATCCCGTTCGCGCTGCCCCGCACCTTCGGCCGCATCGTGGGTGACAACCGGCAGGGTTACGCGATCGCCGCGATCATGGCGACGCTCGCCCTCGCCAGCGTCGCCGTACTGACCGGCCTCGAAATCGCGCACAACGGCACCGTGCCGCAGGCCGTCGGCGCCGCGATGGAAGGCAAGGAAGTCCGCTTCGGCGTGCCCAACTCCGCCACCTTCGCCGCCGCCACCACCCTGACCAGCACCGGCGCGGTCAACTCCTTCCACGACTCGTTCACCGCGCTCGGCGGCATGGTCACGATGTTCAACATGATGCTGGGCGAGGTCGCGCCCGGCGGCGCGGGCGCGGGCCTGTACGGCATGCTGGTGCTCGCGGTGATCACGGTGTTCGTCGCCGGGCTGATGGTCGGCCGCACCCCCGAATATCTCGGCAAGAAGATCGGCGCCAGGGAGATCAAGCTCGCCTCGATGTACTTCCTGGTCACCCCGGTCCTCGTACTGGTGGGCACGGCTTTCGCCATGGGCTCGGCGGAACAGAGGGCGAGCATGCTCAACAGCGGCCCGCATGGGTTCTCGGAGGTGCTGTACGCCTTCACCAGCGCCTCGAACAACAACGGCTCGGCGTTCGGCGGACTGACCGTCAACACCCCGTGGTACGACATCGCGCTGGGGCTGTGCATGGCGTTCGGCCGGTTCCTGCCGATCGTGTTCGTGCTGGCGCTGGCGGGCTCGCTGGCCCGGCAGGCTCCGGTTCCGGTGTCGGCGGGCACACTGCCCACGCACCGGCCGCAGTTCGTCGGCATGGTCGTCGGCGTGACGGTCATCCTGGTCGCGCTGACCTTCCTCCCCGCCCTGGCGCTCGGGCCGCTCGCAGAAGGAATCCAGTGAACATGTCCACCTCAACGCTTCAAGCACCCGGTCACACTCCGGTACCGCAGAAGAAGGACGGCCGGGTCGGCGGTGGCCTGCTCGACCCCAAACAGCTGATCACCTCCCTGCCGGACGCGTTGCGCAAACTCAACCCGGTCACGCTGTGGCGTAACCCGGTGATGTTCATCGTGGAGGTCGGTGCGGTGTTCACCACCGTGCTCGCTCTCACCGACCCGTCTTTCTTCGCCTGGGCCACCGTGGTGTGGCTGTGGCTGACCGTGGTCTTCGCCAACCTGGCCGAGGCGGTGGCCGAGGGCCGCGGCAAGGCCCAGGCCGCGACCCTGCGCGCCGCCAAACGCGACACCACCGCCCGCCGGATCACCGGCTGGAAGCCGGACGCCGCCGTGACGCGATGGGACACCGTGGGCGCGCCCGAGCTCAGGCAGGGCGACCACGTGGTCGTCGAGGCCGGGGAGATCATCCCCGGCGACGGCGACGTGGTCGAGGGCATCGCCAGCGTCGACGAATCGGCGATCACCGGCGAGTCCGCGCCCGTCATCCGCGAGTCCGGCGGTGACCGCTCGGCGGTGACCGGCGGCACCAAGGTGCTGAGCGACCGGATCATCGTGCAGATCACCCAGAAGCCGGGAGAGAGCTTCATCGACCGGATGATCGCCCTGGTCGAGGGCGCCAACCGGCAGAAGACGCCCAACGAGATCGCGCTCAACATCCTGCTGGCCGCCCTGACGATCATCTTCCTGGTCGCCACCGCCACCATGCAACCGCTGGCGATCTTCTCCAAGGCGAACAACCCCGGCGTTCCCGACTCGCTCGCGCTGACCGCCGACGGTGTGAGCGGGATCGTGCTGGTGGCACTGCTGGTCTGCCTGATCCCGACCACGATCGGCGCGCTGCTGTCGGCGATCGGCATCGCCGGTATGGACCGCCTGGTGCAGCGCAACGTGCTGGCGATGAGCGGACGCGCGGTCGAGGCCGCGGGGGACGTGTCCACGCTGCTGCTGGACAAGACCGGCACCATCACGCTGGGCAACCGGCAGGCGTCGGAGTTCGTGCCGGTGCACGGCGTCTCCACCGAGGAACTGGCCGCCGCCGCGCAGCTGTCCAGCCTGGCCGACGAGACCCCGGAGGGGCGCTCGATCGTGGTCTACGCCAAACAGGCCTACGGCCTGCGCGAGCGGCAGCCGGGCGAGTTGACCCACGCCGAGTGGGTGCCCTTCACCGCCCAGACCCGTATGTCCGGGGTCGGGGTGGACGGCCGCCAGGTCCGCAAGGGCGCGGCGACCGCGGTGATGAAGTGGGTCCGCGACCACGGCGGCCACCCGACCGACGGGGTCGGCGCGATCGTCGACGCCATCTCCGGCTCCGGCGGCACCCCGCTGGTCGTCGGCGAGATCGCCGACGGCACGGCGCGGGTGCTGGGCGTGATCCATCTCAAGGACGTCGTCAAGCAGGGCATGCGCGAACGCTTCGACGAGATGCGCCGGATGGGCATCCGCACCGTCATGATCACCGGTGACAACCCGCTGACCGCCAAGGCCATCGCCGACGAGGCCGGCGTGGACGACTTCCTGGCCGAGGCCACCCCCGAGGACAAACTCGCCCTGATCAAGAAGGAGCAGCAGGGCGGGCGGCTGGTCGCGATGACCGGCGACGGCACCAACGACGCCCCCGCGCTGGCCCAGGCCGACGTCGGGGTGGCGATGAACACCGGCACCTCGGCCGCCAAGGAAGCCGGCAACATGGTCGACCTGGACTCCAACCCGACCAAGCTCATCGAGATCGTGGAGATCGGCAAGCAGCTGCTCATCACCCGGGGCGCGCTGACCACCTTCTCCATCGCCAACGACATCGCCAAGTACTTCGCGATCATTCCCGCGATGTTCGCCGCGGTCTACCCGGGCCTGGACACCCTCAACATCATGCGGCTGGCCAGCCCCCAGTCCGCGATCCTGTCGGCGGTCGTCTTCAACGCGATCATCATCGTGGCGCTGATCCCGCTCGCGCTGCGTGGGGTGCGCTACCGCCCCTCCAGCGCCTCCAAGCTGCTCAGCCGCAACCTCTACGTATACGGTCTGGGCGGCATCATCGTGCCGTTCATCGGCATCAAGCTCATCGACCTGCTCATCCAGTTCCTTCCGGGGATGTCGTAATGGAACGCCTGCCCAGCTGGCTGCGCCAGCATCTCGCCGCGCTACGCGCACTGCTCGTGTTGACCCTGATCCTGGGGGCGGCCTACCCGCTGCTGGTCACCGGGGTCGCCCAGGCCGTCTTCAACAACGACGCCAACGGCTCAATCGTCCAGAAGGACGGAAAGGCCGTGGGCAGCGCCCTCATCGGCCAGAACTTCACCGACAAGGACGGCAACCCGGTCAGGAAGTACTTCCAGAGCCGCCCGTCGGCGGCCGGGGACGGCTACGACCCGCTCTCCACCGCGGCGAGCAACCTGGGCCCCGAAGACGTCCTGGACGTCCTTCCCATACCCGGCGCCAAGGACGACGAGGGCAACCCCGACGAGGGCAGGCAGAGCCTGCTCACCCAGGTCTGCGCCCGGTCCAAGACGGTCGGGGAACTGGAGGGCGTCTCCGGGGCCAGGCCGTACTGCACGCCGGACGGCGTCGGCGCGGTGCTGAAGGTCTTTCCCGCGGTCGGCACCCCGACCAGGGCGGTCAGCGCCAACCAGGCCTGCCCTGCCACACCGTTCGCCGCCGAGTACCGGGGGGTGAAGGTGGAGTGCGCCAAGCCGGGCGAGGACCTGGCCGCGGGCCGTACGGTCCCGGTCCGCGGCCCGGCGAAAGCGGTCGTGCCCGCCGACGCGGTCACCGCCAGTGGTTCCGGACTGGACCCGCACATCTCACTCGCCTACGCCGAACTGCAGGCCCCCCGGGTGGCCGGGGAGCGCGGTCTCGACGTGGCGAGGGTCAAGGCCCTGATCCAGCAGAACACCACCGGCCGCGCGCTCGGCTTCATGGGCGAACCGGCGGTCAACGTCCTGGAACTCAACCTCGCTCTCGACGGGGGATGACCGCCGCGAGCGGGCCGTACGAGGACGGGCGGCCCGCTCGCCCGATGAGGAACGATCGCCATGAGCACAGCGAACGCGCTGAACAGGGGCCGTGGGCACCTGCGTGTCTACCTGGGGGCCGCCCCGGGGGTCGGCAAGACCTACGCGATGCTCAGCGAGGGGCAGAGGCGCCTCGCGCGCGGCACCGACGTGGTCGTGGGACTCGTGGAGACCCACGACCGGCCCCGCACCGCCAATCTGATCGAGGGAATGGAGGTGATCCCCCGCAAAACGATGAGCCACCGGGAGAGCACCTTCACCGAACTCGACGTGGACGCGGTCATCGCGCGCGGGCCCAGGGTGGCGCTGATCGACGAGCTGGCGCACACCAACGTGCCCGGCTCGCGCAACGCCAAGCGCTGGCAGGACATCGAGGAGATGCTCGACGCGGGCATCGACGTCATCTCCACGGTCAACATCCAGCACCTGGAGTCGCTCAACGACGTCGTCCAGCAGATCACCGGAGTGCCGCAGCGCGAGACCGTGCCCGACGAGGTCGTACGGCGGGCCGACCAGGTCGAACTGGTCGACATGGCCCCGGAGGCACTGCGCCGGAGGATGGCCCACGGCAACGTCTACCTCCCGGAGAAGGTGGACGCGGCGCTGTCCAACTACTTCAGGGTCGGCAACCTGACGGCCCTGCGGGAGCTGGCGCTGCTGTGGGTCGCGGGCAAGGTCGACGAGCAGCTCGACCGCTACCGCGCCGAGCACGGCATCGCCGGGACCTGGGAGGCGCGCGAGCGCGTGGTGGTCGCGCTGACCGGCGGTCCCGAGGGGGACACTCTGGTCCGGCGGGCGGCCAGAGTCGCCGCCCGGAGCAAGGGCGCCGACCTGCTGGCCCTCCACGTGACCCGCTCCGACGGGCTGGCCGGGGCGGACCTGGCCAGCCTCGCCCGGCAACGCACGCTGGTGGAGAGCCTGGGCGGCACCTACCACCAGGTCGTCGGCGACGACGTGCCGCGTGCGCTGCTCGACTTCGCCCGCGGCGTCAACGCCACCCAGCTGGTGCTCGGCGCCTCCCGCAGAGGCCGCTTCGCGCAGATCTTCTCCCGGGGCGTCGGGGTCACGACCACCGCGCTTTCCGGCTCGATCGACGTCCACATGATCACCCATCCCGAGGCGAAGAAGGGGCGCGGCCATACGACGTCGCGGGCCGCGCTGAACCGTACCCGCCGCGTCACCGGCTGGATCCTCGCGATGCTGGGACTGCCCCTCCTGACAGCGACCCTTCTTCCCTACCGTGACGCCGTCAGCCTCCCGATCGACATCCTGCTCTTCCTGCTGCTGGTCGTCGGGGTGGCGCTCGTCGGCGGCATGTGGCCCGCGGTCACCGCGGCCGTGGCCGGATTCCTGCTGCTCAACTACTTCTTCACCCCACCGGTCGACCGGTTCACCATCTCCGATCCGGAGAACCTGTTCGCGCTGGCGGTCTACGTGCTGGTGGCCGTCATGGTGAGCGCGGTGGTCGATGTCGCCGCCCGCCGTACCCGGGAGGCGGCGCGGGCCCGGGCCGACGCCGAGGTACTGTCCACGCTGGCCGGGCACGTGTTGCGCGGAGAGCACGCGCTCAACTCACTGCTGGGACGGTTGCGCGAGATCTTCGGCCTGACCTCGGTCACCCTGCTCGAACGGATCGGCGAGCCAGGCCCCGACGACCAGTCGGACCCGCAGTGCTGGCGGATCATCGCCACGGCGGGCGAGGCGCCCTGCACCTGCCCCGCCGGAGCCGACACCGACGTGACGATCGACGAGCAGCTGGTGCTCGCCGTGCGAGGCAGGCTGCTGGAGGCCTCCGACCGCCGGGTGCTGGAGGCCTTCGCCGCCGAAGCCGCCGTCGCCCTGCGGCAGAACCGGCTGGAGGAGGAGGCCGGGCAGGCCAGGCCGCTGGCCGAGGCCGACAGGATGCGCACCGCACTGCTCGCCGCCGTCAGCCACGACCTGCGCACACCGCTCGCCTCGGCCAAGGCCGCGGTCGACAGCCTGCGCAACACCGACATCGACTGGTCTCCCGAGGACCGCGACGAACTGCTGGCCACCGCCGACGAGTCCCTGGCCAAACTCGACCGTCTCGTCGCGAACCTGCTCGACATGAGCCGCCTGCAGGCGGGCGTGCTCGGCCTGGCCCTCCAGGCGATCGCGCTGGAGGAGATCGTGCCCAGGGCCGTCGACGATCTCGGGCCGCTGCGCGACCAGGTTGAGGGGGACGTCTCCGTCGACCTGCCGGAGATCGTCGCCGACCCGGCCCTGCTGGAACGAATCCTGGTCAACCTCATCTCCAACGCCGTCCGCTACAGCCCGCCCGGCCGGAAGGTCCTCATCACCGCCAGCCGACACGGCGACCACGTGGAGATCCGGGTCGTCGACCGAGGCCCCGGCATCCCGCCCGAGGCGCACGACCGGGTCTTCCTGCCCTTCCAGCGCCTCGGCGACCGTGACAACCACACCGGTGTCGGCCTCGGCCTCGCACTCTCCAGAGGACTCGCGGAGGCGATGGGCGGCACCTTGCTACCGGAGGAGACACCAGGGGGAGGTCTCACGATGATCCTGACACTGCCCGTCTCCGCACAACCGCAGGCCGTACCCGTCATCGTGGAGAACAGCGGGGAGAAGGTATGACACGTATTCTCGTCGTCGACGACGAGCCGCAGATCCTGCGCGCGCTCCGGATCAACCTGGTCGCCCGCCGCTACGAGGTCGCGGTGGCCACCGATGGGGCGTCGGCACTGCGCGAGGCCGCCGACTGGCACCCGGACCTGGTCGTCCTCGACCTCGGCCTGCCCGACATCGACGGAATCGACGTCATCCACGGACTGCGCGGCTGGACCTCGATCCCCATCGTCGTGCTCTCCGGCCGCGCGAGTGGCGCGGACAAGGTGGACGCGCTCGACGCGGGTGCCGACGACTACGTCACCAAGCCCTTCGGCATCGACGAATTGCTCGCCCGCATCCGCGCGGTGACCCGGAGAAGCGTGTTCCACGAGGCCGAACTCGCCAGCATCCGGGTCGGTGACCACGTGGTCGACCTGACCCGCAAGAGCATCTCCGGCGAGGTACGGCTCACGCCGACCGAATGGCAGCTGCTGGAGATCCTGCTGCGCAACCCCGGAAAGCTGATCAGCCAACGTCAGCTGCTGACCGAGGTCTGGGGCGTCAATTACGTCAAGGAGAGCCACTACCTGCGCCAGTACATGGCCCAGCTGCGAAAGAAGCTGGAGCCCGATCCCGCCCACCCGGTCCACCTGCTGACCGAACCAGGCATGGGCTACCGCTTCCAGTCCTGAGAGCGCTGAGAGCGCCGGTGGAAGAGAGTACCGGGCCGGCGCCGGCCTGAGCCACCCGGTGCTCCCGAGGATTCGGTGAACGATCGGCCTCAGCCACTGCCGGCGATGTCGAGCGCGGCGCCCGCCTGATCGGACAGGGTCACCGCGACCAGGCGGGCCTGCAGGGGCGGGACGATCCCGGGCGTGGGATCGAGCATGAACCGGCCGTAGAAGCGGCCGTTGCCGAACGTGCGCAGTTCGACCTCCTGGCCGGGCAGGCCCAGCCGGTCGACGTCCCAGTGTCTGTGGCCCCAGATCACGGTGCCGTCCCGTTCGAGCCGGGGCGGATGGCCGATCAGGGCTCCGTACTCGAAACGGCACCCGCGTAGCTGCAGCAACGTGGTGAGCTGGTCCGTGACGTGGTCGACCACCGTGCCGGGTGCTTTGGCGGTCTGGGCCAGCTCGGAGGTGTCGTGGATCCGGGCCAGGTAATCGGCGTCGGTGATGGCGACCACCTGTAGCCGCCGGGCGCGGGCGGCCAGCTGAGAGACCGCCAGGCCCACGACGAGCAGAAGAACCGCGGTCTGGACGTCCACGGGCCTGGTGACGGTGAAGTGCTGGTAGGGCCGGGTGAAGAGGAAGTTGAACCACAGTGCGGCCGAGATCGCCGCGAGCGCGCCGGCCAGGCGGTGGCCGGTGGCGGCGACCGCGACCACGATCACGACCAGGACGAGGGCGACGGTCGTGTTCGGCAGTCCGGCGCGGAATGGCAGGAGCGCCGCCGCGACGGCCGGTGGGGCCACCAGGGCGGCCACGAGCGCGATGCGATCTCTGCCGAGATAGTCGAGATAGCGGGGCATCGCTGCCGCACCTCCCCCCTCACGTCATGTCTCCATGTCTTCCGAGGTCAACGCCCTACCTCTACCCAGCTGCGCGTGATCGATCAGGTATCGGCCCCGCTTCGAGTGGCTACCCGCCGACGGTTGCCACCTCAACCCGGGGGATGAATCGATCTCCGCTGGGGGCCGAGGTCGCGCCCTGGAGAGGGCGGCTGCTTCCGGCGGTCCTCCGAGCTCCGTCACGGCGAGCGAGAAGCGCTCCGTCACGGTGAGCGAGAAGCACGGCCTCGACGGGAATCCCCGAAGGACGGAGGCCTGCCGCGGGTCGTGGGTGAACCGCGATGCGATCTCGATGCCGCCTGCCGAGTGGGCCTCGTCGCAATCCATACGTTTTCTTGACGCCCTTCGGGCGCCTTCGATCCCTTTGGGCTGAATAAAGTCACATCATCTTTATGTGTTTTTGACGGTGGAGGTAGTGCGTTGGGTCGGTCAACCCAAAAGGGGGCGGACTCGCCGCGGACCTGGCTGCTTCACGGTCTGCAGGCCGACCGCAGGCAGATCGAGCACGACCCGGACAAGAAGCACTCGTGGTGGCAGGTCATGTGCCTGACGGGGGTCGACTACTTCTCCACGCTCGGTTACCAGCCCGGCATCGCCGCGCTCGCCGCCGGCGCGCTGTCCCCGGTCGCCACGCTGCTCCTGGTCCTGCTGACCCTGTTCGGCGCGCTACCCGTCTACCGCAGGGTGGCCGAGGAGAGCCCCAACGGCCAGGGCTCCATCGCCATGCTGGAGAAGGTGGCGCCCAAGTGGTGGGGCAAGCTGTTCGTGCTGGCCCTGCTCGGCTTCGCGGCCACCGACTTCGTCATCACGATGACCCTCTCCGCCGCCGACGCGACCGCTCACATCCTGGAGAATCCCTTCGTCCCCGATTTCCTGGACGGCCAGCGGGTCCTGGTCACGCTCGTGCTGCTCGGCCTGCTGGGCGGGGTGTTCCTGCTGGGCTTCAGCGAGGCCATCGGCCTCGCGGTGGTCCTCGTCGGGATCTATCTCGTGCTCAACGCGATCGTGGTGACGGTCGCGGTCCTGCACGTGCTGGACAGCCCCGACCTCGTGGTGGACTGGGGTCATGCTCTGACCACCAACTACACCAGCCCCCTGGCGATGGTCGCGCTCTCCATGCTGGTCATGCCCAAACTCGCGCTCGGCCTGTCCGGGTTCGAGACCGGTGTCGCGGTGATGCCACTGGTCAACGGGGACCTCCAGGCACGGATCAAGGGCACCAAGCGGCTGCTCACCACAGCCGCTCTGATCATGAGCGTCTTCCTGGTCTTCAGCAGCTTCGCCACCACCGTCCTGATCCCGCACCACGAGTTCGAGGAGGGCGGCAAGGCCAGCGGCCGGGCTCTGGCCTACCTCGCCCACCTGTTCCTCGGCGACTTGTTCGGCACGGTCTACGACGTGAGCACGATCGCGATCCTGTGGTTCGCGGGCGCCTCGGCCATGGCCGGTCTGCTCAACCTGGTGCCGCGCTACCTCCCCAGGTACGGCATGGCGCCCGACTGGACCCGGGCGGTCCGGCCGCTGGTGCTGGTCTTCTCCGTCATCGCCTTCGCCATCACGATCATCTTCGACGCCGACGTCGAGGCCCAGGGAGGGGCGTACGCCACCGGCGTGCTGGTCCTGATCCTGTCGGCCGCGGTCGCGGTGACCATCTCCGCCCACCGGAACGGCCGGCGCGGTGCTCGGACGGTGTTCGGTGTGATCGCGGCGGTCTTCGCCTACACGCTGGTGGCCAACGTGATCGAGCGCCCGGACGGCGTCAAGATCGCGTTCTTCTTCATCGTGGCCGTCATCGCCACCTCGCTGATCTCCCGTGCGACCCGGTCCACCGAACTGCGGGTGACCGAGGTGACCCTCGACCCGCTCGCCGAGGAGTTCGTCAACGACGCCTGCGGCGACATCCATCTGATCGCCAACGAACCACACCAGCGCAACCAGGCCGAGTACAACGACAAACGCCGCGAGCAGTGGCTCAACCACCGCCTCCGCAGCGAAGAGCCGATCATGTTCGTCGAGGTCACCGTGGTCGACGCGTCGGAGTTTGAAAGCGAACTGCGCGTCCACGGCGAGGAGCGGTACGGCCACCGCATCTTCCGCATCGAAAGTCCCACCGTGCCCAACTCCCTGGCGGCCTTCCTGCTCCATCTGCGTGACCGCACCGGCCGGGTCCCGCACATCTACTTCCACTGGGCCGAGGGCAACCCGATCTTGGCCATGCTCCGCTATCTGCTCTTCGGCGGAGGAGACGTTCCTCCGCTCACCCGCGAGGTCCTCCGCCAGGCCGAACCCGACGTCACTCGCCGTCCCCACGTCCACGTCGGCTGAATACGGGCTTCGCGGGCGCGACCTGGCACCGCCGGCCCGCCCAGGGAGAGAACACGACGCCCGGGACTCGGATTCATGAGTCCCGGGCGTCGCCGCTTCAACCGTCGCTATCCGTTGTCCGGATAGCCGAGCTTCCTCAGGTCGGGCTCCTGCCAACCGGCCTGCGGGATGTCAGCCCATGTGCTAGCCGAGCTTTCCGAGATCGGGCTGCTGCCACCCGCTCTGAGGGATGTCACCCCTATATGGTCCCTGAACAATCGGTGGAACGAGCGTCTCCTTGATCGTCCGGGCGTTGACCCAGCGGATCAGGTTGAGGATCGACCCGGCCTTGTCGTTGGTGCCCGAGGCGCGGGCCCCGCCGAAGGGCTGCTGGCCGACGACCGCGCCGGTCGGCTTGTCGTTGATGTAGAAGTTGCCCGCCGCGAAGCGCAGCCGCTCCGACGCCGAGGTGATCGCGTAGCGGTCCCGGGCGATGATCGAGCCGGTCAGCGCGTACGGGGAGACGCCCTCCATCTGCCCCAGCACCGCGTCGAAGTCCGCGTCGTCGTAGACGTGCACGCCGAGGATCGGCCCGAAGTACTCCTTGACGAAGATCTCGTCGGTGGGGTCGGCCGACTCCAGGATGGTCGGCCTCACGAAGTAGCCGGTGGAGTCGTCGTACGAGCCGGTCAGCACGTTGATCGAGTCGAGCGAGCGGGCCCGGTCGATCGCGGCCCTGTGCTTGGCGAACGCCCGCCCGTCGATGACCGCGCCCATGAAGGTCGACAGGTCGGCGGCCACGTCCCCGACGGTCAGCGACTCGGCGGTGCCCACCAGCTCGTCGCGGATCACCGACCAGACCGAGCGCGGCACGTAGGCCCGGGAGGCGGCCGAGCACTTCTGCCCCTGGTACTCGAACGCGCCGCGGATCAGCGCGGTGGTGAGCACGGCGGGATCGGCCGAAGGGTGGGCCAGCACGAAGTCCTTGCCGCCGGTCTCGCCGACCAGGCGCGGGTAGGACCGGTAGGAGGTGATGTTGGCGCCGACCGTGGACCACAGGTGCTGGAAGGTCGCCGTGGAACCGGTGAAGTGAATACCCGCCAGATCCGGGTGGGGCATCGCGACCTCGGAGACGGCGGCGCCGTTGCCGGTCACCATGTTGATGACACCCGGCGGGAGCCCGGCCTCCTCAAGCAGGCGCATGGTGAAGTGCGCGGCGAACTGCTGGGTGGGGGAGGGCTTCCAGACGACCACGTTGCCCATCAGGGCCGGAGCCGACGGCAGGTTCCCGGCGATGGCCGTGAAGTTGAACGGGGTGATCGCCAGGACGAAGCCCTCCAGCGGCCGGTACTCCATCCGGTTCCACACCCCGGGCGACGAGATCGGCTGGTCGCTGAGGAGCCTGCGCGCGAAGTCCACGTTGAAGCGCAGGAAGTCGATCAGCTCGCAGGCCGAGTCGATCTCCGCCTGCTGCGCGGACTTGGACTGGCCCAGAATCGTGGCGCCGTTCAGCGTCTGCCGGTACGGCCCGGCCAGCAGGTCGGCGGCCCGCAGGAAGACGGCGGCCCGCTCGTCGAAGGGCAGGGCACGCCACGCGGGCGCCGCCCGCAGCGCGGCGTCGATCGCCGCGCGCACGTCGCCGGCGTCGGCGTCGGCCGTGCGGCCCAGCACCGAGGCATGGTTGTGCGGCTGGACCACGTCGATCGGGGCGCCGCCGCCCATCCGCTGCTCGCCGCCGATCGTCATCGTCAGGTCCAGCTGGGCCCCGGCCAGCTCCTTGACGCGCTTCTCCAACGCGGCACGCTCGGCGCTGCCCGGCGCGTAGCCGAGCACCGGCTCGTTGGTCGGGGCGGGAACCGTGGATATGGCATCCATCACTTGCCTCCAAGGGCACGAAGAAAGAAGGCGATGTTCGCCGGGCGCTCGGCCAGCCGGCGCATGAAGTAGCCGTACCAGTCGTCGCCGTAGGGGACGTAGACGCGCACGACGTGGCCGGCACCCGCCAGGGCCCGCTGCCTGTCGGTCCTGATCCCGTAGAGCATCTGGTACTCGTAGTCACCACGGGAGCGGCCGAACCGGTCGGCGAGCGTCTCGGTGATGGAGATCAGCCGGTCGTCGTGCGTCGCCACCATCGGGTAGCCGCCACCCGACATGAGAACGCGCAGGCAGCGCACGTAGGCCAGGTCGACCTCGTTCTTGTGCCGGTGGGCCACCGAGGCCGGCTCGGCGTAGGCGCCCTTGACCAGGCGGACCCGCGAGCCCGCCTGCGCCAGGTCACGGCAGTCGGCCTCGCTGCGGAACAGGTAGGACTGCACGGCCACGCCGGTGGAGGGGAAGTCCTCTCGCAGGGCCCGCAGCGTCTCCAGCGTGGAGTCGACGGTGGTGTGGTCCTCCATGTCGAGGGTCACGCTCGCCCCGCGGGCGCGGGCCGCCTCGCAGATCCGCCGCGCGTTCTCCAAAGCGATCTTGTCGCCGTCGGCGCCCAGCGCCTGACCGACGGCCGAGAGCTTCACCGACACCTCGGCGCGGTCGCCGAGCCCCAGTTCGCCCAGCGCGCCGAGCAGTGTGACGTACGCCCCGGCAGTCCGGGCGGCGGCACCGGCGTCCCGAGTCTCCTCGCCCAGGTGGTCGACACTGACGGCCAGGCCCACGGCGGCGAGGCGGCGGATCGCCTCGACCGCGTCCTGGGGCGTCTCACCCGCGACGAAGCGGTCGACGACCCTGCGCGTCAGCGGCACACCGGAGACCGCGCGCCGCACCAGCGGCAACCGGGACACGCCAAGAAGGAGAGAACCGAGCATGTCTTCACACTAAAACCCCGCCCGGGCCGACCATCATGTGCATCTGCCACGACCGGCGGGAAGAGTGTTCATACACATGCACAACAATGGTGAGGTGCTACAGGAGACAGTCGACGAGATCGCCGCCAGGCTCGGTGCCTCCGCCACCCTGGAGGACCGCTCGTTCCAGCTCCTGGCCTATGCCGCGCAGAGCGGTGACATCGACATGGTGCGCCAGGAGTCCATTCTGCGGCGCCGCGCGACCGACCAGGTGCGGGCCTACTTCGAGGGATACGGCATCGCCGGCGCCCACGGGCCGGTACGCATCCCCGCCGACGCCGACCTGGGAGTGCTCGCCCGGGTGTGCGTGCCGCTGCGGCACCGTGAGGTGACCTACGGTTACCTGTGGCTGCTCGACGACGGCACGCTCGGTGACGACGTCCTGGCCTCGGTCGGCGACCTGGTCTCCCGGGTCGCCGCGGTCCTCGCGCAGGAGGCCCGCAGCCGCCAGGACCTGGGAGCGAACCTGCGGGAGCTGTTCTCCTCCGACGCCGAGGAGCGCTCCTGGGCGCTGTCGAGGCTGGACATGCGGGGCCCGGTGGCGGCGATCGCCGCCCGCAGCTCGCCGGACCGGGTCGCCGCCCTCTGGACGCTCCCGCGCGGCGTGCTCGCCGACCCGGCCTTCCCCGTCGGGGACGAGCCGCTGGTCGCGCTGCTGGTCCCGGCAGGCCAGGCGGAGGAGCTGGCGGGCCGGGTCCAGAGCATGTACGGCACGATGGCGGGCGTCGGCGCGCCCCGGGACGATCCCGCGCAGGCCTGGCGGAGCTGGCGGGAGGCAGTGCACGCGCTCGGCGTCGCCGCCCGGGTGCCCGCGCTGGCCCCCGTCGCCCTCTGGTCGGGACTGGGCGTCTACCGGCTGCTCGCCCGGACGTCCTCGGCGGGGCTGCGGGAACTGGCGGCGGAGATCGCCGTGCTGGCCCGGGACCCGGAGCTGGCCAGGACCGTGGAGACCTACCTCGACCGCGCGGGTCACGTCCAGCAGACCGCCACCGCGCTCGGCGTGCACCGCCAGACGCTCTACTACCGGCTGGCCAAGGCCGAGCGGCTCACCGGCCGCGACCTCGCCGACGGCGAGAACCGCCTGCTGGTCCACCTCGCACTCAAGGCGGTCCGCCTGCTCTGAGCGCGGTGCCTCTCGCCGGATCCGCGGAGCGGGCCCGGACGTCCTCGGGGGTGACCGCCGGCAGGCCCGCCGCCCTGGCGGGCAACCGCTCCGGACGGCGGCCGGGTAGATCTTCACCCAGCGTTTTAGACGGCGGCCCGGTAGATCTTCACCCAGCGTTTTAGACGGCGGCCCGGTAGATCTTCACCCAGTCCACGTACATGCTGACCGTCGGGGGAGTGGAGCGGTTGCGGCACGGCGACCACTCGTTGCACGTCACATCGTTCTGGAGCGTCAGGTGCATGGAGCGGCCCGTCGGCACGTTCGGACCGCGGTAGTCCCACACCTTCCTGCCGTCCAGCCAGAAGGTCAGCCGCCCGGGCGGCATGGGGATATCAAAGCAATGATCGCACTCCAGTAACGGAGGTATTCCTTTTTCGCATCCGTCCCACGCATCCGTCCCACGCATCCGTCCCACGCATCCGTCCCACGCATCCGTCCCACGCATCCGTCCCACGCATCCGGAGGGTGCCGCCCCGAGCCCGACTGTGCCACGATTTCGGACATGAACGACGTTGATGCCATACGGCAGGCGCTGGCCAAGCTGGTGGAGTCCGGTGAGCTCCGCCCGGAGCAGGTGGAACCGGTCAGCCTCGCCGTGGGTGAGGCGCTGCGCGACCGGGGCGCCGGGGACCGGGTCGGATGGAGCGAGATCCTCGCGTACGTCGGCGGAGGGCTCGTCCTGGCCGGTGCCACCGCCTTCGTCGCTCTGGGCTGGGACCGGATGACCCAGCCGACGAGAATCACCGTCCTCGCCGTGGTCACCGTCCTGCTGCTGGCGGTGGCCGCCGGGCTCGGCCGGACCGCCCGGTCCGCGACCGGCAGGACGGCCGCGGTGCAGGGCAGGGTCGCCGCCACCCTCGCCGCGCTGGGCTCGGGTACGGCAGCCCTCTGCGCGGGGGTCGCCGCCGACCGCTACGAGGGACTCATCGCCGGCGCGGCCGGGCTGGTGGTCGCCGCGGTGGCCTACGTGCTGCTGCCCACCGCGATCGGCCTGCTGGCCTGCGGCGGGTTCGCCCTGCTCACGGTGACCGGCCTGCTGGACGTCTTCGCCGGACAGGAGGGCGGCGGCTGGGGCCTGGCCTACATCGCGCTGGGCGTGGTCATCCTGGTGCTCGCCCTCGCCGGGCTGCTCGCCCCCCGTGACCTGGGGCTGGGCATGGGCGCCGCCATCGCGCTCTTCGGCGGGCAGTGGCCTGTCCTGTGGGACGGGGACGCCTGGGGATACTGGCTGACCGCGGTGATCGCGCTGGCCTGCCTGGCGCTGTACGGGCGCCGGCGTACCTGGGTGCTGATCGTCAGCGGCGTGGCCGGGCTGACGCTCGCCGTCCCCGAGGCGGTCTGGGACTGGACCGACGGAGCCGTGGGCGGCGCGGTGATCCTGGTCCTGGCCGGGGCCGTCCTGCTGGCCGCGAGCGGCCTCGGGGTCGTGCTGCACCGCCGCGCGTCCCAGCAGTAGGGCCGCCTTCCGGCACGCGGCCGGCGGCACCTCGTACCCACCAGATCGGTCGGGTCGTCCCGGGGCGCGCCGCAGGGCCGCCTTCCGGCACGCGGCCGGTGGTAGGGACCCGTCACACGCGAAAGACCGGGGGTTCCCGTGGGAACCCCCGGTCTCGAAGCGTGTTCGCGTGGCCGGCGGCGCTTGGCCGTCGCGGTGGGCGCGGTCAGCGGAGGGAACCGGAGAGGGCGACCTCGTAGACGTGGACGAGTTCCTGGCTGATCCGCTCCCACGAGTAGCGGGACCGGGCACGGTCGGCGCCGGCGAAGCCGAGCGCGGTGCGGCGGGTCGGGTCGGCGAGAAGCTCGCGGGTCAGGCGGGAGGTCTGCGCGGGACGGTCGGCGGGCACCAGCAGGCCGGTCACCCCGTCCACCACGGAGTCGAGGTGGGCGCCCACCGCCGAGGCGATGACAGGAACACCGCAGGCCATGGCCTCCAGCGCGACGACGCCGGCCGGAGCCTCCTGGGGCAGGGAGACGACCACGTCGGCACTGCGCATCAGCTTGGCGACCGCGGAGTGCGGGATGTGCCCGAGAACGGTGATCCGGTCGTCTACGCCGATCTCCTTGGCCAGCAGCATCATGCGGCGCGCGTCGGCGTCGTGCTCCAGGTCCGCGGCCGCCGGGCCACCGGCGATGATCAGCTCGGCGTCGGGGATGCCCTCCAGGGCGCGGATCGCGGTGTGCACGCCCTTTTCCGCGGTGAGCGGTCCGACGTGCAGCAGGCGGGGGCGGGTACCGCGGGCGGAGGCCGGACCCTGACGGCGGAACCGCTCGACGTCGACACCGCACGGGATGACCGAGATGTTGCGGCGCGGCACACCCAGCCGGATCAGCGAGCTCTCCTCGTCGCCGCACCCGGCGATCACCGCGCTGGCCCGGCGCCCGATGGCCCGCTGCAGCCGCACCCTCTTGGCGTCGCGGGGCTGCTCGCTGGTGAACGTCTGGGTGAACGGCACGTTCAGGCCGTTCGCACCGGCGATGGCGGCCAGCCCGCCGGTCCAGGAGTGCGCGTGGATGACGTCAGGGCGGTTCTGCCCCCAGCGGTGCATCAGCTGGTCGCCAAGGTCGGAAAGGTAGGGCAGCACGCCATCCTCAGGAAGATCCTGCGCCGGCCCGGCGGTCAGGTGCTCAAGCGTGACGCCCTGCGACACGCGAACTTTGGCCTTGTCCAGGTCGGAGTTTCTCCGGGCGTAGATCGTGACCTTGTGCTCCCTGCCGAGTTCACGGGCGACGGCCATCAGGTGAGCGCGCTGAGCGGCAAGGTCGGACTCGTCCTGGGTGGAGGAGAGAACCTCGGAGGAGACGAATGCAATGTTCACGGCACACCTCTGGGAGGAGATAGGCATGAAAAGCCTGTGATTCCTTCAGGGGTGCCTGCGTCTTAGGCACACGTCTGCATTGCCCTAACCATACCCCGATCTCCGTCGGAGCCAAACCCGCGGTTTCAGCACCTCCTGCTCTGCCGTGACTCCTCGGCCCTGGTGCCCGGGACGGTGCGGTTGGATCACGCATCCATCGATCGTTGTGGATGTCGAGGCGGTCGCACAGCTGCGCTCGGCGAGACCGGCAGGCCACGCCGAGTTGGCCAAGCTATACGACACGCAGGGCGAGTATCACGATCTCATCCCAAACCCTCCCGCCGGAGAACACGTGCCGATCCTCCTCCACCGTTTTGACGATCTCGGAGGGAGACTGCGTCACGCAGCGTGCCAGCACGTCGGCCAGCCTGGTCTCGCCGTAGGACTCGCCGAGCTCGTTCTGTGAGGCGACCAGACCGTCGGAGTAGAAGACCAGGGTCTGGCCGGAGGCCGGCGTGAGCTCCTCGGTGAACATCTCGGCCTCGGGGGCGATGCCCAGCGGTACGCCGCCTCCCGCGGTGAACCGCACCCCGCCGTCGGGCTGCAACAGTGCGGCGGGGTGGTGTCCCGCGCTGGCCAGCCTGATCTTGCGTGCCCGGATGAAGCCGGTCACGGCCATCACGAACATGCCGTTGTGCTGGGCGATCAGGGCCTGGTTCAGCTTGCGCATCACCTCACCCGGGTCGGACTCCCAGACGCTGAGCACGCGCAGGCCGTTGCGGACCATGGCGCTGACCGACGCGGCCTCCTCGCCCTTGCCCACGGCGCCGCCGAGGGCGAAGCCCCATCCCTCGTCCGTGGGGAAGACGTCGTAGAACTCGGCGCCGACCGGGCTGGAGCCCGCGTTGTAGATGGCGGCGGCCTCGAATCCGGGGATGTCCGGCAGGCTTCGGGGCACCACGCTGGTGCGCAGCGCGTCGGCGGCCCGCGAGCGGGTCTGGAAGCTACGCCGGGCGCGCAGCGCGAGCCCCAGATGGACGCCGATCTCCTCCAGCAACCCCAGATCGGCCAGTGAGAACGGCTCACGGTCGCGCAGGCGGACCAGGGTCAGGGCGCCCAGCACGCCGTCCGCGCCGCCGATCGGCACGATCAGCACCGAGGCGGCGCCCATCACCCGCAGCAGGGACGGCCCGCCGGGGACGTCACCGAGCAGCCCCTCGTCCTCCAGCATCTCGTGCACCATGCCCGAGCCGCCGGTCAGCACGTGCGCGACGGCCGGTGCGGTCAGCGGGTTCATCTGTTCGGCGAGGCGGACCAGCTGGGTCACCGGCTTGTCGCTCGGGCCGAGCACGCAGGCCCGGACGGGCACGTCGTCACGGACCACGTCGGCGATCACCCAGTCGGCCGACTCGGAGGCCAGCAGCCGCGCGGCCCTGGTGACGGTCACCGGCTGGCGCAGGCTCTCCTCATCGAGCAGCAGGCGGGTCATCCTGGCCAGCAGCTCCTGCCGGCGCGCCGCGGCCATGACCAGGGTGGCGTCCGACCGGTCGGCGGGGCCCTGGGGCGGCCCCGCCACCTGCGCCTCCAGCGGTAGGATCACGACCGCGACCATCTCCTGCGGCTCGCCCGGCATCGTCAGCCGGGTGACGGCCAGTTGCACCGTGTGCGCGCGGCCCTGGTGGGCCAGCCGCGTCTGGAACGTCGCGGTCTGACCGCCCTGCTGGACCGCCGTCAGGTGCGAGCGGAACGCCGCCCGGCGAGAGACGTCGACGAACAGCGGGAACGAGCGGCCGATCAGATATCCCGCCGGGCTGCCGAGCATCCGGGATGTCTCGGCGCTGACCCGCCGCACCACCCCCGAGGTGTCCAGCACCACCACGGGGACGGGGAAGGTACGGAACACCTGCCGCAGTAGTTTGAGTTCCCGCTGAGCCCCGTTCTCCCGCTGACCCGACCGCTTGGGCGCCTTGCGCAGCTCGCGCACGGAGGTCTCCAGCAGCTCGCGGGCGGTGTCGAGCTCCGCGAGCGCCGCGTCAAGCGTGGACCGGGGGTCGGCGGGGTAGGCGGACTTCGCCTCGCGCAGGGAGGAGACCCTGGCGCTCAGCGCGCTCAGCGCCTGCTCCAGGCTCTGAAGGCCAATGGCGTCGGTCAATGCTCGTCCTCGTCCGGGGCCGGAGTGGGCTGGTCCCGTCGTAGACGGTACGCCACCAGGTAGGTCGAATCGATGCGTGGTCGGATAGTGGTTAAGTTAGCGACACAGGGAAGGGGAGTTGAGATGGACATGGTCACTCCCGTTCTGGCTCGGGATCTCGCGGTCCTCGGCAGGGTCAGCGAGGAAACGTCGAGCGAGGGCGTGCTGCGCGGGCTCACAGCCACCCTCGCAGGTGGTGTGCCCGGTTGCGCGGGCGGGTCCGCCGAACTCTGGCGCCAGGAACGCATGGTCGTCTCAGCCTCGCACAGCGAGCTCATCGTGCTCCTCGACAGCGAGGGGGAGTTCGGTGAGGGGCCTTCGATCGAGGCCCGTGCCACCGGACGTCACGTGGTCGTCCAGGACGTCCTGCACGAGTCGCGCTGGCCGGCGTACGTCGGCATGGCGGTCCGCTGCGGTGTCCGCTCGGTTCTGGTGATGCCGATCACCGTCGAGCACGCCGTCCTGGTCCTCGGCCTGTACGGCGTACGGCCCGGCGTCTTCGCCGCCAGGAACGTCCCACCGCTGGCCGACATGCTCGCCGAGCAGGTGGGGGTGGCGCTCGCCAACATGTGGGACTACGACGAGGTCCGTACCGATGCCGCCCAGATGCAGGAGGCCCTGGCGGGCCGGGCGATCATCGACCAGGCCAAGGGCATCATCATGAAGTCCAGCGGCTGCTCGGCCGAGGCCGCCTTCGACGAGCTGCGTCGCATCTCCCAGCATCACCAGGTGAAGGTCGCGGACCTGGCCAGGTTGCTGGTCGACGAGCACCAGCGCAACGAGGGAAACCGATGATCCGTCGACGGAGTGGGGGAGTGGGTGGCTGATCTTCTGCGTGTCTCTGTCGCCGAACTGGCGGACGGCGCCGCCGACGGACCGTTGCTCGACATGTCCGCAGGGGTGTGCGAGCCGATCGTGGGGGTGGAACTGGACGGCGGCGCCGACGCGGCGACGCTGGGCCGGGCGGTGACGCGCGCACGCGCCTGCGACCGGCTGCTGATCGGGATCGCCGGAAAGCCGCTGCCCGAACAGGCGGTTGATCTGACGCGCGCACTGGATCTGACCCTTGTCGGGCCGGCCGTGCCGGCCGGGTACGAGTGCGTCGCCGTTCCCGATCCCGAGGAGCGGCTCATGGCCGTGCACGGCGCGGCGCTGCGCAATCCGCAGGCCTCCGTGGTTTTCGGCGCCGTTCTCAGGATGACGGAGGCGCTGGAGGTCACCACCGCGTTGGACGTCGAATCCCTTGCCTACTCGACTCTGCTCGGTGGCCCCGAGTTCCGTCGCTGGCTCGATGGCCGCCGTCGCCGGCCGGTGCCCGCGGCGCCGGCACCACCGGTGCTGGTCGACCGGGTCGACGACCACCTGCTGATCACGTTGAACAGACCGGAGCGGCGGAACGCCTACGGGCGTGAGGTTCGTGACGCCCTGGTCGAGGCCATGCGCCTAGCGGTGCTCGACGACACCGTTACCCGGGTGGTGATCGACGGTGCCGGGCCGTCCTTCTGCTCCGGCGGCGACCTCGACGAGTTCGGCACCACTCCTGATCTTGTCACCGCCCATCTGGTCCGCACCCGCGGCGGTGCCGGGAGGTTCATCCACGAGCTCGCGGACCGGGTCGAGGTGCGCGTGCACGGTAGCTGCGTCGGCGCCGGGATCGAGCTTCCGGCCTTCGCCGGAACCGTGATCGCCGATCCCGGGGCCACCTTCCGCCTGCCGGAAATCGGCATGGGGCTGATCCCCGGCGCGGGCGGCACCGTCGGCATCCCCCGGCGTGTCGGCCGCTGGCGCACCCTCTACCTCGCCATGACCGGTGAGCGCCTCGACGCGCCGACCGCTCTGTCCTGGGGGCTGGTCGACGACGTGATGCCGTCAGGGTGATCAGACGGGCCACCCGGCCCTGCCCGCGCGTCTGGAACGCGTCCGGCGCGCGGGCCGCCCTAGCCGCAGGCGGCGATCGCGTCGTCGATCGTGTCGTACAGAGGCAGCCGCTGGGCCAGACCGGTGATCCACATCACCTTGGTCTTGGCGTACTCCACTCCGATGAGGGCGAACTTGGCGTCGGCGGTGGTGCTGGCCTGCCACTGATGGACGATCAGCCCCAACGCCCGCGAGTCCATGAAGGTCACCCCACCCAGATCCAGTGCCATGTCCAGGCCGTGCTCGCTCGTCTCCGCCGCCAGGTAGTCGGCGAACTGGTCCCGCGTCGTCGCGTCCAGCAGGCCCGTCACCCGGATCACGTTGATCCCACTGACGAGCGCCGACGTGAGAGTCAGGGCTGCAGATCTCTCACCGTTCTCCGACACCGTCACCCAGAGCCTCCTCGCACCATTCGATTAGCAACCTTACTGTTACCTGGAGGCGAGTAATACTCCCGGATTCAGGGGAATGGTGGAACCAGAGGTCCAGCAGAGGGCCCGCCTTGAAAATTGGTCGAGGCGATGCCGTCTGCCCGGATGTTGCTCCGTGGTCGGCTCGCTCGACGGTAATACCAGGGAGCAGCAATGTCTGTTCAGGCACTCGAGATCACCGACACGACCGCCGAGGACCTCCTTGCCGAGATGTCCCTGCCTGAGGTCTCCGAGCACCGCGCCGAGCGCCTGCGCGAGCGCATCGTCGAGATGCACCGCCACCTCGCCATGGAGATCGCTCGCCGCTACCGTTACCGCGGCGAACCGCTGGAGGATCTCCTGCAGGCCGCGTACGTGGGGCTGATGAAGGCCATCAACGGCTTCGACCCGACCCTCGGGCACCCCTTCCGCGGCTACGCCGTGGTCACCATGACCGGTGAGGTCAAGCGCCACTTCCGCGACCGCACCTGGGCCATCCGCGTCCCCCGCGTCTACCAGGAGCGCAGGGCCGAGCTGAACCGCCTGGTCGCCGACCTCAGCCAGGAGTTCGGCCGTGTCCCCACGGTCGCCGAGCTGGCTGTGAGGATGCGCATCTCCGAAGAGGATGTCCTGCTCACCCTCGATGCCTCCGCCGCCTACAGCGCGCTCTCGCTGGACGCCCCTCTCGGCGCCGACGACGACGCAGCGGCACTGGGCGACGTCATCCCCGAGGAGGACGACGCGCTGGGCACACTCGTGGACCGCGAGGCGGTCAAGCCACTGATCGACAAGCTGCCGGTGCGCGAGAAGAACATCCTGCTGCTGCGCTTCTTCGGCAACATGACCCAGGCCGAGATCGCCGCGGAATTCGGGATCTCCCAGATGCACGTCTCCCGTATCCTGCGGAAGGTGCTCGACCAGCTCCGTGCGGAACTTGTCGCCGAATGCTGAATACACAGTCCGGTACCGGGCACCTCAGTCGGCGACAACGGATGTGGCGTCAGGTGCGTTTGATTGAATCCCGGACGCTGAGGACGACAGCGAAGCCGGGCAGGGGAGGCGGATCTCGGGTGAACGAGGACGGTGTTCGTCCGGCACGCTTCACGGCGAGTGGCGCCCGTTCCCGGACATCCCCCGCGAGGGCCGCCGTCGCCGAACTCGCCTTCTGCCTTCCCGACCTTCCCGACGTGCGCGACTTCGCCGCCGCCCAGGCGGTGCGGAGCGGCATGTCGCAGGAGGGACTCGCCGATTTCCTGGTGGCGCTGAACGAGGTGGCCACCAACGCCGTCACCCACGGCCACACCAGCGCCAAGGCCGTGCTGCGGATGTGGATCGTCGGCCGGACCCTCGTCGTGGAGATCCACGACGAGGGTCGCTGGGACCCGGGGCCGGCTCCGGGGGAGACGCCCCCCGGGCCTCACGCGACCAGCGGTATGGGCCTGTGGGTGGCCCGGATGGTCAGCTCCGACATCAAGTTCGAGACCGGGGCCGCGGGTACGTTCATCACCATGTCGTTCAAGGTCTAGCCGTACTGACCGCAGAGGTTGAGGACGCGGGCGACACGAGCTCGACGGCTGACGCTCCGAGCCGTTTTTCGAGGTTCGAACGGGAAGGGGCCCGTCCATGTGGACGGGCCCCTTCCCGTTCGACAGCCGTACCTCCGAAAGGTCAGCGCCTGCGGCGCCAGCCTCCGCCCCCGGTGGTGGTCCGAGGGCCGGCCGAGCCGATCCCGGCCTGGTGCAGAGCGAGGAGCAGGAGTCCGAGGAGCAGGAAGGCGGTCCCACTGATCCCGCCGATCCTGGTGTTGATCAGGTCGAGCAGGAGTCCGTGCCCTCTCCCAGCACGTCGCCCCGCAGGTCGTCCGCGGCGCTCCCGGGGAGGCCGGGGAGGCCGGGGGGCACCGGGGTGCCGCGCGAGGCGTCACCGTGGTGTGGCTCCTGGAACCCGGGCGCCACGTCCTCGGTGTGCCGGGGTGCGTTCGGGTCGTTCTCGTCGGCCTTGTGGACCAGCCGGTCGTTGTCCGGGTTGAATCGATTGTTCACGTCGGGTCACCGTCCTTGGGGATCGCGTCGGTGGGCTCGCTCGTTGCCGTCTGTGGTCTCGGGGGCTGCGGCACCCGTCTGCCGGGGATCACGGTGATGGAGGTCGCGGTCGGCGAGATCGGCCTGCCTCCGGTCGGAGGGGGCAGCGTGCCGGGGATTCCGCTCACCGTTGACCTTGCTCCCGGGAGCCGCGAGCAGCTCCTCGAACAGGGCGCGGTAGTGCACCATGGCCTGCCGGAGCTCCTCGGTGGAGGCCTCCTTGTGAGCGGCCCTGGTGCTGATCTCGTGGGCCTGCCGGTAGTGGTCGAGAGTGCGGCCGTGCGCGACGGACAGGTCGGAGAGCCGCTGCTCGAAGTCCTCGGTCGGGTAGCCCCGCTCGGCCATCACGGAGGTCACCAGATGATCGGCCTCTGTCACCGCGAAGCCGGGAGCGTCCACAAAACGCTCCTGGACCTCCATCCACTTCTTCGCGTAGATCTCACGTGTCTGAGCGTCCAGAGTGCGGATGTCGAGGGAGCTGAAGCGCTGCTCGCGGGCTCTGAGCTCCTGCTCGGCGTCGCGCCTGCTGTCACGCTCCTGCAGGGTACGTTCGTATTCGGGGCCGAAGCGGTCACGAAGTCGGTGCCGGCGTTGCTGCTGCAGTACGAGATAGCCGACTGCGACGATCGCCACCACCGCGACCACGACGACGGCCACCCAGATCACGGTGGACATGTCTGCCTCCGGTTGTGTAGGCGTTTGTCCCCGTGCGCTGCCCTGGGGTCAGGCCTCGAAACCGGCTGCCGACTTTTATGGTCGTCCCGCTACTCGGTCTGGATTTGATGTTTTAGCAGGCCATGTTGGGTGTTAGACGTTCTTTTGCCACGTTTTCGAATGCGGTTCCCGGCTCCGGCGGCCGCGGGGGAATTCCCGTGGCAGGGGCCCCGGATCCGATCTTCGGCCTCCATCTCCGATCTCCGATCCCCGATCTACCGGGATGCGGGCCGGTGGCCGGCCCCAGGCTCGGAGATGAGGGCTGCCCCTCATTCAGGCCGTTCGCCTTGCTCCTCGGCGGGATCGAGAGCCCTGCGGGCCTCGGCCAGCACCCTGGCGGCCAGCCAGTCCTCCGCGGAGGCGGGAACCTCGGTGAACCCCCTGCCGGACTCGTACGAGATGTCCAGCCCGGCGGAGACCAGCCGCCCGGCCCAGCGCAGCGCCGTGTTCAGCTTCTCGGCGGGGATCGCCCGACCCTGGGCCACGGCCGACAGGTTCCGCAGGTTCGTCGCGGGCCCCGACTGGTTGTGTGTGCGGTCCAGCTTCCACGGGATGGCCCGGGAGTGATCGAGCATCGGCTTCGAGAGCCCGGCGGCCCGTTTCGCCTGCAGGATCCCGGACTCGCTCACCCCAAACCGCGCCGCCAGCTCCGCGTTCGACAACCCCCGCCCGGCCAGCCGCCGCAGCTCCTCCTGGTCGATCAACGCCTTGCGTCCCACGTACCCCTCGCCTTTCACCCGATCGCCTGCCCACGCGGGCGTCGCCGTGTGCGAAGCCTGCCCGATCTGCGCTAAGGTTATGACGTCCACCCCGAGAGGGCGCGGACAACCGGGACGTAGCGCAGCTTGGTAGCGCACTTGACTGGGGGTCAAGGGGTCGCAGGTTCAAATCCTGTCGTCCCGACCAGGTTTCAGCTGGTCGGCAAGGGTGTCACCCGAAAGGGAGACACCCTTTCTGCATTCTGAGTGATCAACTGAGTGACTATCGCTCCCGTCACGTGAAGATCCGGTCCATCGCCTCCGCGCCGCCGAGCAGGACCGGGCGGATCTGCTTTCGATAGACCGCCTCCGTCACGGCGTCTCCGCTGAGGTAGCGCCCGGGTGAGGTGCCGACGGTACGACGGAACGCCGCGAGGAAAGCGCTCGGGGTCGCGTACCCCACGGCGTGCGCGGCTTGCGACACCGTCCGGCCTTCGGCGAGGAGAGGCAGGGCGGCCCGCAGCCGCATGTGGGTGCGCCAGCGGTCGAAGCTCATGCCCGTGTCGCGGACGAACAGCCGGGTCAGGGTGCGTCGGCTCACCCCGAGGGAGCGTGCGTGGGCGTCAAGGCTCCGGGAGTCGGAGGGGTCGGCGAGCAGGGCGTCGGCCACGGCGCGTACGCGTTCGTCCACGGGAAGCGGGACATCGATCGGCAGGGTCGGCAAAGGGTGCAACAGGTCCAGCACCACCGCCTCGGCCCGCAGTCGCGCGTCATCGGCGAGGTCCTCACGGGCGAAGGGTGTGTCCTCATGACGATATTGTGTGGCCCCATCGCGGATTGTGGCCAGTTTCGCCGGCGCATAGCGTCGTCGAGTGCTGATCAATCCTTTTCCTCACCGCCGAACGAATGTGCCGCCCTCGCCGACGGGACGCCTGTCATGACGCCGGTGTCTCCCGCGGTCACCGGCCGCCGCCGGGCGGCGCTGGTCGTGCTGTGCTTCGTGCAGTTCATGCTGGTCCTGGACGACACCGTGGTGAGCGTCGCCCTCCCCAGCCTCCGCGACGACCTGGGTTTCAGCGGCCCGGGGCTGGCCTGGGTCGTCAACGCGTACTTCCTGGCCTTTGGCGGGCTGTTGTTGCCGGCCGCGTGGCCGACCTGCTGGGACGGCGCCGCGTCTTCCTCATCGGGGTGGCGCTGTTCGGCATGGCGAGTCTCGCCTGCGGGCTCGCCCAGCAGCCCTGGCAGCTCGTGGCCGGGCGGTTCACCCAGGGCGCGGGCGCGGCCATGGCCAGCCCCGCCGCACTGTCCGTGATCACCCTGTTGTTCCCCGGCACCGAGGAACGCACCAGAGCACTGGGCATCTGGGGCGCCATCGCGGCCCTGCTCCTGGCCGCCGTCCTGGCCGCCGGGTTCCTCGTGGTGGAGCCACGGACGGCCGAGCCGCTGGTGCCGATGTCGTTTCTGTCCGATCGGACGCGTGCCGTCGCCAACGGCGCGACCCTGCTGTTCTCCGTGGCCATGTACGCGATGGCCTTCCTGCTGATGATCCACCTGCAGACCGTGCTCGGATACGGTCCGCTTCAGGCCGGCGTCGCCTACCTGCCCTACGGCGCCGGAATCCTGTTGGGCATGCGGTTGTCCACCCGCGCGATGACGAGGGTCGGAGTGCGCTGGACGCTGGTCCTGTCATTCCTGATCGGCTCGGCTGGGCTGCTGCTGCTGTCCGGCGTGGTGGCGGGTGACTCGTACGCGGCGGGCGTGTTGCCGGGCATGCTCGTCACGAGCCTGGGATGCGGGCTGGGCCTGTCGGTCTTGACAGTGGCCGCGCTCACCGTCGCCGCCGCCCTCCTCGCCCTCGGCGCCGTCCTCATCGCCGCCCTGCTCCGAACCCGCCGCTCGGGCTCCGCGTCCGATGGATACTTAAGTACGTCCCCTTGACCGCCGGCGGCCGACTTTGGTCACCGCACTACCCTCCTAAGCCTGATTCCGCGCCGGGCATCACCTGCCTACCGTGGAGCCATGACCTCCACCAACCCGAAGTCCCCCCTGGCGACCCTGTCGGGTCTGCTCTGCTTCATCCTTGTCGCCGGCGGCGGGAGCGGTCTTCTGCACGAGTGGTTCGGCTGGATCCATTTCATGGGCTTCCTCCGGTTCCTCGCCCCCGAAGGCTACGAGATCTACAGCTACGTCTTAATGATCGTCTTCGGCTTCGCGATAGGCGCGGCCGGCAACGCGCTCACCCGACGAGGCCGCAGATGAACCACTCCGGGCGACTGTCCCGGGCTCGGGAACAACGGCGCAGGAAGCGACGGATACGCGGGTCAGCGGTCCGTCCTAGGCCACTCGCCGAGTTCGTCCGACGCTGCTTGTAGCGTCTGCGTGTGACCGAGGAAGAGTGGGCCGAGCATCGGCCGGCGGTGTTCGGGGCGGCCTATCGGCTGCTCGGCAGTGTCGGTGACGCCGAGGACGTGGCGCAGGACGTCTGGCTGCGCGCGGCCGGTGCCGACCTGTCCGGGGTGGAGAATCCGCGGGCCTGGCTGGTGACGGTCGCCGCCCGCAGGTCCTACGACATCCTCCGGTCGGCCCGGGTGCGGCGTGAGACGTACGTCGGTCCGTGGCTGCCTGAGCCGTTGCTGACCGGTCCGGACGCCGCCGAGCCGGTGCTCGTCGACGAGTCGGTGAGCATGGCGATGCTCGTCGTCATGGATCGGCTCACGCCGCCCGAGCGAGTCGCGTTCGTGCTGCATGACGTCTTCGAGGTGCCCTTCGATCGCATCGCCCGGGTGCTCGGCGTCACTCCCGCCGCCGGCCGTCAACTCGCCTCGCGGGCGCGGCGCCGGGTGGCCGCGACGAAGCAGCAGCCACGCGCGAGTCGCCCGGAGCGCGAGCGGGTGCTCGCGGCGTTCCGCGCCGCGTACGAGGCGAGCGACCTGAAGGCCCTGGTCGAGCTCCTGCATCCCGACGCGGTGTACGTCACCGACGGCGGCGGCAAGGTCTTCGCCGCGCGCAAGGTCATTTCCGGTGGTGAGCGGATCGCCACGGTGCTGTCCCGGGTGGCCGGGCGATGGGGGCTCTTCCCGCTCGTTCCCCGCGAGGTGGGCGGGGAGCTCGCGCTGGTGGCGTACCGAGACAAGCGGATCGTCCTGGTCGACACCTTCGACGTCGCGGCCGACGGCCGGATCCTGGCGATCCGGCGGGTGCTCAATCCGGACAAGCTCTCGTATATCGACCCGGCGCGCTGACTCTTCGGGAATCTTTCTGGCAAAAGCCGTCACAGCGGCGGGTGCCATCTCGTCTCCCTGGTGAGAACCGGGAGAGAGACCGAGAAAGGTGGGAGCACGATGTCACGCTTGAACATCGCCGAGGTGGCGCCCGAAATGTACAAGACGTTCATCCAGGCCGAGCAGGTGATCTCGAAGGGGCCGCTGGATCCCGCGATCCGCGAGCTCGTCAAGATCCGTAGCTCGCAGATCAACGGCTGCCTCTTCTGCATCGACATGCACGTCCACGAGGCGCTGCGACTCGGCGAGAAGCAGGATCGGATCTACCAGCTGTCCGCGTGGCGGGAGTCGGAGCTGTACACCGATGCCGAGCGAGTCGCGCTGGCCTACGCCGAGGCTGTCACGGAGCGGCCCGACGGCGTGTCGGATGAGGTCTGGGGCGCGGTGGCCGCCGCGTTCAAGCCGGAGGAGGCCGCGTACCTGGTCGCCCAGGTGGCGCAGATCAACCTGTGGAACCGCATCGCGTCGCCCATGCACACGCGCCCGCCGAAGCGGGGCTGACGGGCGCGCGATCCAGCCCGAGGGCGTGATCGACGGGGATCGCAGCTCGGACCGGTGGGGTCGGGGGAACGGATGGAACGACGCGACTCAGGGCACGTTTCCCGACACGCTGACCGTCGACTTCGCCGCGTCGGCGCCGGTAGGGCGGGTCGACCTGTACACCATCGACTCCGCGGCGTACCTCGCGAAGAACCGGGGCATCCGTGATGCCGACGTGCAGTTGCCGGTCGGCGACGAGTGGCGCACGGTCGCCGAGATCCGCGGCAACACCGAAGGCCTGGTGCGCCGGACTTTCGAGCCGGTCACCGCAAGCGCGCTGCGCGTGGTGGTGCGGTCCGCGAACGACGGCGCCTATTCCCGGATCGTCGAACTGGAGGCACACCCGCGATGACACCTCGTACCGGACGCGGCGCCGGTCGCTCGCGGTGGCCGTGCTTTCGCGGGGCCTGCCCGGACACCCTCGCCGACTCCCCTGAGGTCTTCACGTAGGCGGTGACCCCGCCGACCACCCGATTCGTCGACGTCGCTCCCACTGAGCGGGAGGCACACCGCCGCCGGTGTCCCGCGACTGGAATCTTTGATTGCGGGCGCCCCGCCGATCCGGGTGCGGCGCGGCGTGATCTCAGGAGGATGTGGATGCTGGAACCGGCACAACGCGTGTCCGCGGCCGACCGGTTGTGGGCGGCGGAGCGGGACAGGGAGCCGATCGCGCCGCTGACGGAGTCCTTCCCGGACATCGACGTCATCGACGCGTACGAGATCCAGCTCATCAACATAGGCCGGCGGCTCGTCGCGGGCGCCCGGGTGCGCGGGCACAAGGTGGGCCTGTCCTCTCTGGTGATGCAGCAGATGATGGGCGTCGACGAGCCCGACTACGGGCACCTGCTCGACGACATGGTGCTGTCGGAGGACACCCCCATCACGACCTCCGCGTACTGCTACCCGAGGATCGAGGTCGAGATCGGGTACGTGCTCGGATCGAGCCTGCCCGGTGAGGGGTGCACCGAGGAGGACGTGCTCGCCGCGACGGAGTACATCGTGCCGAGCATCGAGCTCATCGACAGCCGGATCAGGGACTGGAAGATCGGCCTGGCGGACACGATCGCGGACAACGCGTCCTCGGCGGGGGTGCTGCTCGGTGCCGCCCGGGTGAGCCCGGCGGAGCTGGACCTGGCCGCCATCGAGGCCGTTCTCTACTCGGGTGACACCGAGGTGGCACGCGGTGACACCGGCGCGGTTCTGGGCAACCCGACCACCGCCGTGGCCTGGCTGGCCAGGAAGGTCGCCGGGTTCGGGGTGAAGCTCGAGGCGGGGCACGTCATCCTGCCCGGGTCCTGCACCCGCGCCGTCGACGTGCGCCCCGGCGACACCTTCCGCGCCGAGTTCGCCGGACTCGGCTCCGTGACCGCTCGATTCGAATGAGGGTGAGACAGTGACCAAGGCGACCGCAGCGATCGTCGGTTCGGGCAACATCGGGGCCGACCTGATGTACAAGTTGCTCAGATCCGAGCTGATCGAGCCTCGATGGATGATCGGCGTCGACCCGGACAGCCCCGGCCTGAAACGGGCGGAAGCGCACGGCCTGGCCGTCTCCGCCGAGGGGGTCGACCCGTTGCTCGCCCAGGGCGAGCGCCCAGACCTCGTCTTCGAGGCCACTTCGGCGTACGTGCACCGGGAGAACGCGCCGAAGTACGCCGCACTCGGCATCCAGGCCGTCGACCTGACCCCGGCCGCGCTCGGTCCGGCGGTGGTGCCGGCGGTCAACCTCGGCGCGCACCTCGACGCGCCCAACGTCAGCCTGATCACCTGCGGTGGGCAGGCCACCATCCCGATCGTGCACGCCGTCTCCCGGGTCACCGAGGTCTCCTACGCCGAGATCGTCGCCAGCGTCGCCTCTCCATCGGCGGGCCCCGGCACGCGGGCGAACATCGACGAGTTCACCAAGACCACCAGCCGTGGCATCGAGACGATCGGCGGCGCCGCGCGCGGCAAGGCGATCATCATCCTGAACCCGGCCGAGCCGCCGATGCTCATGCAGGACACGGTGTTCTGCGCGATCCACGAGGAGGCCGACCGGGACGCGGTCGCCGCCTCGATCGCGGACATGATCGCCAGTGTCGCGTCGTACGTGCCCGGCTACCGGCTGCGCGCCGAGCCGCAGTTCGACGACCCCACGCCGGTGAGCGGCGGCCTCGCCCGGGTGGCGGTCTTCATCGAGGTCGAGGGGGCGGGGGACTTCCTGCCGCCGTACTCCGGGAACCTCGACATCATGACGGCCGCCGCCACCAAGGTCGGCGAGGGCTTCGCGCAGCGCATCGTCTCCGCGCGCCTGCCCTCCTAACCCCTCCTCGTCACAAGGAGATCCATCCATGCCCTACAACACCGACCTCGACATCAGAGTCACCGACTCGTCGCTGCGCGACGGCTCCCACGCCAAGCAGCACCAGTTCACCGTCGAGCACGTCCGCTCCATCGTGGGCGCCCTCGACGACGCGGGCGTGCCGGTCATCGAGGTCACCCACGGCGACGGCCTCGGCGGCTCGTCGTTCAACTACGGGTTCAGTCACACGCCCGAGCAGGAGCTGATCAAGGCCGCGGTCCAGACCGCTAAGCAGGCCAAGATCGCTTTCCTCATGCTGCCCGGCCTGGGCGTCCAGGACGACATCCGCGAGGCAGCCGCGAACGGCGCGAGCATCTGCCGGATCGCCACCCACTGCACCGAGGCCGACATCTCCGTGCAGCACTTCGGGCTGGCCAGGGATCTCGGCCTGGAGACCGTCGGTTTCCTGATGATGGCGCACAGCCAGCCGCCCGAGGTGCTCGCCGGGCAGGCGCGGATCATGGCCGACGCCGGCTGCCAGTGCGTGTACGTCGTCGACTCCGCCGGCGCGCTGATCATGGAGCAGACGGCCGACCGGATCTCCGCCCTGGTGGCCGAACTCGGATCGGACGCCCAGGTCGGCTTCCATGGCCACGAGAACCTCGGCCTCGGCGTCGCCAACTCCGTGCTCGCCGTACGCGCGGGAGCCCTCCAGATCGACGGCTCGACCCGCAGGTTCGGCGCGGGCGCTGGCAACACCCCGGTCGAGGGGTTCGTCGCCGTCGCGGAGAAGCTCGGCATCCGCACCGGCATCGACACCCTGAAGATCATCGACGCGGCCGAGGACGTGGTCCGTCCGATCATGGATGACGAGTGCCTGCTCAACCGGCTCTCGCTCACCATGGGCTACGCCGGCGTCTACTCAAGCTTCCTCAAGCACGCCGACCGCCAGGCCAGGAAGTACGGCGTCTCCGGCGCCGAGATCCTCATCGAGGCCGGGCGCCGCAAGCTCGTCGGCGGGCAGGAAGACCAGCTCATCGAAATCGCCGTCGCACTCGCGGGAAAGCGGGAACGGTCATGACCGGCCGGATACTCCACTGCCCGGGTGGTCAGGGCACCGCCTACCTGAGCGGGGGAGAAAGCCGCGCCTGATGGGGCAGACGGTGCCGCCGTGTTCCGGTCAGCGGTGCCGCTGCCGGTTGTCCTGGCGATCACGGCGGTGCCGCCGCCGACCGTGGCCCTCGTCGGCTCCGGCCTCCAGGGCCGGAGCCGGCGGTCGTCTCCCGGGTGGGCCACGTCGGCGGAATCCGGATGAACTCCCAGCAAATAGGGCTTTACCGAACAAGATTCGGGAAGGTAACGTCGGAGGCGTGGCTGTGCCGGGTCGGCGGGTGGCCGGGCATCCATCCGGAGGTGGCATGTCGATGCCCGAATGGGAGAACTTCTGGTTCAAAGACTACTCGCCCGTCCATTAAATCTCGGATGCGAGCTGATGGGAGCCAGGCTCGGGTTTCGGGCCGGCCGACCCCCGAAGCACGTTCCCCGCGCCTGACCCATATGCCACGCGGTGACTTGATGGAGCGGGATGGTGACCCATGGCGGGACGGATCTTCTACGGCGAGGTCACGCCGGTGGGCCGGGAGGTGGAGTTCCGCACGCTGGTGTCCGGGCTGGACAAGGCCGCGGAGGGCGGGGCACGTCTGATGCTGGTGCGGGGGCCCGCCGGCTCGGGCAAGACCGCCTTGCTGAACGCCCTTGAGCGGTATGCCCGGCGTGTCGGAGTGATGACCATGCGCGGCTCCTGCTCACCCGCCGGGGCCCGCCTGCCCTGGCGCGCCGCGGAAAGCCTGTTCGGTGGAGCGCTGTTCCACCTGGAAGGCAGCACCGTGCCGCTGTCACACCGGTTGTTCCGGCGTGTCAGCGAGGCGACCATGTCGGGGCCGGTGGCCGTCATGTTCGACGACGCGCAGTGGTGCGACGAAGAGTCGTTGACCTGGCTGGACTTCCTGATGAACCGCGGGCACCATCTGCCATTGTTCGTCCTGCTCGCCCAGCATCGCTCCGGCCTGTCGAACGGGCGGCGGGCGGTTCCCGGTGTCGCCGCGCGTGGGCACCGCATCGTCGACCTTTGGCCGCTGTCCGAGGAGGACGCGGGAAGGATGGCCCGGCGGTACTGGGACGCCGTACCGAAAGAGCCGTTCGTCCGCGTGTGCAGCAGTGCTTGCCGGGGCAATCCGGCACTGCTCGCGCGGCTGTTCAAGCGCCTGAGCAAGGAGGGCGTGCCACCTGACGCCCGGGGCGAGTTCAGGGCCGCCGAATTCGGAGCCGAGCTCTACGTCGGACATCTGCTGGCGACGCTCGACCGGCAGCCCGAGTACGTGCGCGGCGTCGTGGAGGCCTTCGCGGTGCTGGGGAACCCCGACGCGGAACTGGTGGGCATGCTGTCCGGGGTCTCCGAGCCGCTGGTAGCCGCCGCGGTCGACATCCTGCGCGATGAGAGGATCATCGACGTCGGCCTGGCCGAGCTGAACGAGGATCATGTTCGCGCCGCGGTGTTGAGCGGCAGGCCGGCCGCCACGCTCGACCGGCGGCGGGAGCTGGCCGCCAGGCTGCTCAACGACGGAGGCCGGCCGGCCGAGGAGATCAGTGCGCAACTGGCGCTGCTGCCCGGGCTTCCCGAAACCTGGATGCGGGATGTGCTCCGGGAGGGGGCACGCCGTGCCGAGCTGAACGGGGCACCGGAGGTGGCGGCGCGCTACCTGGGCCGGATGGTCGTGGCCGATCCCGCCGACATCGACGCGCAGGCCGACCTCACGCGACTGATCGGACATGACGATCCGGCGAGAGCGTACGCGATGCTCTGTGATGGCCTGCGGGAGACCGGCGACGTACGGGGGAGAGCGCGCCTGGCGATCCAGCTGGCCAGGGTCGCACCGCCCTTGGGAAGGGAACCGGAGGCGGTCTCGATATTGAACGGCATCCTGGCGGAACTCGACGGCGTGGACACCGAGGACCACGAACTGCGGGTGCCGGTCGAGTCGGCGCTGCTGCTGATCGGATGGAACCACAGGTCCACCGCCAAGATGATCTTCGAATGGGCGATGACGATGCGGACACCGGAGGTGCCCGTCGAGGGCGAACGCGAACTGCTTGCCGGGCGATCCATGATCTCCGCTATGTCCGGTTCCTCGTCCCGGACCTGCCTGGCGCTGGCCCGCCAGGCGCTCAGCGGTCCAGATGAAACCTCCTGGGACCGGGCATTCGGTGCCGCCGCGTACGTACTCTCGCTCGCTGACGAGGTTGAGGAAGCGGTGCAGGTCGTGGACCGGATGATCTCGCGTGGCGCGGAGCACGGGGACACCTGGGGCCAGGTGATGGCCCTGTCCAGGCGGTCGTGGATCCTGGGCGAGGCGGGTAACCTCGACGGGGCGCTGGTGGACGCGATCAGGGCCATGAAACTGGCGGATGGGCAGCCGTGGTCGAGAAGCGCCACGGCGCCGCGGACGGCTCTGTCGGCGGTGCTCGCCTGGCGGGGCGACCTCGGCCAAGCCGCTTCCGTGCTCGGCCAGATGACCTCGTCGGCGGTGGAGGATTCTCTCCCCGACTATCCACGGGTGCTGATGACGAGGTCGTACCTGGCGGCGTCGCGAGGTGACCACGGAGGAGCGCTGTCGTCCCTGACCGACTGTGGCGCGCTGCTCGCCGAGGTCGGCATCAGGAATCCGATGTTCGTGCCGTGGTGGCTGGAGGCGGCCTGTCTCCTTGCCGACCTGGGCCGCGGGAACGAGGCGGGGGAGTTCGCCGAGCACGGTGAGGAACTCGCCGAGGCCTGGGGGAACGCGTCCGCCCGAGGGCTCGCCCTGCTGGCGAGGGGGGCGGCCGCCGAGGGGAGCGATGGGGTGGAGACGCTCACCGAGGCGGTGGAGACACTGACGGGGACCCAGGCGCGCTGGTATCTGGTCCGGGCCGAAAGCATGCTCGGCGAGGCGCTGCTGCGGATGGACGATCGCGAGGGTGCCCGCGGGCATTTTCGCCGCGCCGTGCATTTGTCGGTGCGGTGCGGATTTCGCGGGCTGGCCGAGAAGGCCCGCGGCCGGCTCGTCGCCGCGGGCGGCCGGATGTACCGGGGGACCGGTGGAGTCAAGAACGTACTGACCACGGGAGAGAGGCGCGTCGCGGAACTCGCGGCGACCGGCGCGACCAACCAGGAGATCGCCCAGACCCTGCGCATCACGCTGCGCACTGTCGAGACCCATCTCACCAGCGTCTTTCGCAAGCTGGATGTGAGTGGCCGAGCGGATCTGGGGTGGGCACTGGAAACGCTGGGCAGAGCGGGCCGGATCACGCCGACGGTCAGATGACGCGCGGGCCGGGCCGGCTTGACCGATGTGTGATCAGAAGTTGACTCGCCGTGTCATCTACCGGGGCCGCCGGTGCGACGACAGTCGTTATACAAGGCACTTCCCCCTGCTGGGGAATTCGCAGAATACTAAGCAAACACCTAGGAATTCGGTGAGGACAATCAGCAGACCCCGCAGGGGCGACGGCCGCGCGACGAAATCGCGGGGGGTGACGGATGGCGATGATCTCAGGGGGGTGCTCATCTTCAATCATCGCACGATCTCGATGCCAGATGATCTTTCGAGAGTAGGTGAGATCCCCGCGATGTCCATCAGCAGGAGGCGACGACGGCGAGACGCCGACAAACCGAAGTACCATTCTTCCGCCTTCGGCGGCTGGGGTGACTACAGGCTCTGGGCCGAGAACCAGTTTCTGCCCAAGCCCGTGGAAGAAGTGGAAGAGGAGGACGACGACACTCAGGATGTCGAGGCGGACGACGACACACGGGATGTCGAGGCGGCCGTCGTCGACGTCGGCCGGGAAGAAGCGCACGACGACCCGGAGGAGTTCTGGGCCGATGTCGACGATCACCACGTCGGGATCTCCCCGGATACGGTGCCTCGTGTCAGCCCCGCACCGATACCGGCCCCGGACTGGCCGCCACCGTACCCCGCGCCGTACCAGCAGGACTCGCGGCCGGTCGGACCACGGCCGTACGTGCTCACCGGGGGGCGTACGAGCGGTGATGGTCTGCTGCGCATGGACTCGCTGATCTCGGTGACGCCGACGGGCATGCTGAGCGTCGACAATCCCGCGCTGTCTCCGGAGTATCGCTGGATCTGCGACATGTGCCAGGAGCCCATGGCCGTGATCGAGATCGCGGGGCGCATCAGGGCGCCGCTCGGGGTGGCCATCGTCCTGATCAGTGACGCGATCGGCTGGAACCTGCTCAGGGTGCATTCCCCCGCCGAGGTCGACGGTCAGCCGTCCATCGAGGTGATCGCGCGCGTGCACGAAGGGCTGCGCCGGCTGCGCTGACGCGAGGCGTTCGCAGGCCGATCGGGGGGGCCGCGGCGCATGCGAGGAGGGGACGTGCGGGCACCGGCCGTTCCGGGATCGGGCGGCCAAGACTAGGGGTTTTCCCGGCGCCGCCGCTGTTCACTTACGGTTCGGACAACGGGCGATTCGCAGAGGTGAGCGATGACATTTCCCTCAGTGGCTGTGGCGGACCGAGATGAGTCGTCCCTTGACCATCGCGACCCGACGGTTCGGATGTCTCGGCTGTTGGATCCAGACTCGCTTGAGATCATCCACCGGCGCGAAGGCGTGGGGGTGGTGGTCGCCTATGGACGGGTCAACGGTGTGAGAGTGGTGGTCTACTGCACCGACGCCACGCTGAAGGGCGGCGCGATCGGGGTCGACGAGTGCCCGCTGATCGCCGACGCCATTGATCTCGCGGTGCGCGAACGTTGCCCGGTGATCGGTGTGTGGCACTCCGGCGGCGCGAAGCTCCACGAAGGCGTGTCGGCGATGCACGAGATCGGGGAGATGTTCGCCGCGATGGTCCGTGCCTCGGGCGAGATCCCGCAACTGTCCGTCGTGCTCGGTCCCGCGGCGGGCGGCGCGGCCTATGGTCCGGCGCTGACCGACATCGTGATCATGTCTGATGCCGCCCGCGTCTTCATCACCGGTCCGGACATCGTCCGATCGGTCACCGGCGAGCAGATCGACATGGAGAGCCTCGGCGGGCCGGACGCGCACAGCCGGAAGTCCGGGGTGGCTCACATCGGCACGGACTCCGAGGAGGCGGCCTTCGCCCGCGCCCGTCAGCTCGTCACGCTGCTGGCGAAGCCGGGATTCGTCGACCTGGATTCGGTGCGCGAGGAAATGCCGCTGCGCCACCTGCTCCCCGACTCACCCCGGCGCGCGTACGATGTGCGCCCGCTGGTCAAGGCGATCCTGGACGAGGAGAACGGAGAGTCGGGATTCGTCGAGTTGCAGCCCAGGTGGGCGCCGAACATGGTGATCGGGTTCGGCCGGCTCGCCGGGCGGACGGTAGGGGTGATCGCGAACAATCCGCTGCGCAAAGGCGGTTGCCTCGACTCGCTGTCTTCGGATAAGACCTCCAGGTTCGTCCGGATGTGCGACTCGTTCGGCGTGCCCCTGCTCGTGCTGGTCGACGTCCCCGGCTACCTGCCCGGCGTCGGGCAGGAGTGGGAGGGCGTGGTCCGCCGAGGAGCGAAGCTGCTGCACGCGTTCGCCGAGGCCAGCGTTCCACGGTTCACGCTGGTCACGCGCAAGTCCTACGGTGGCGCCTACATCGCGATGAACTCCCGGTCTCTCGGTGCCACCACCGTATTCGCGTGGCCGGAGGCCGAGGTGGCGATCATGGGTGCGAAGGCGGCGGTGGAGATCCTGCACCGCAAGAAGCTCGCCGCTGCGGCACCGGACGAGCGCGAGGAACTGCTGTCCAGCCTGGCCGCGGAGCACGAGAAGATCGCGGGGGGTGTGGCCAGGGCGGTGAGCATCGGCGTCGTCGACGAGGTGATCGACCCGGCGCACACCCGGCTGCGGCTCGGCGAGGCGCTGGCCGCCGCTCCGGCACGCCGAGGCCGCCACACCAACATCCCCCTGTAAGCCAGGTCGTCGGCACCCTGCCGTGCCGACCCGGCGTGGGGTCGCCCGGGGTGCCCCTGCCTCCCCCTGCGCCCCCTCTGTCCCTCCTGCTCGTCCTCCGGGAGGCGTCCGCTTCCCGGAGACGCCGTCCCCGTGTTCCCGGTCGCCGCTAGGAGAAGCGGACAGACCATCGAACACAGGTAAATAAAGACAATCACAGGCAAATCCAAGGTAAACGCTTGTAAACCAACATGGTGGTGATTAAGGTCTCCTCAGTGGGCGATCGGAGTGCTTGAGATCAGGCACGTGCGTCGTCGATTCGAGGTGCGAAATGTTCAGCGATACCGGACACAGGGTCGAAGCCAAGGTCACGGTCGGATCGGTTGGGCTGAACGGCGGAGTTCTTGTGCCCCTCCATGGCGCTGATGCGCCCGTGGTCGAGGCTCCGAACCTTCGCCGGAGGGCTTCGGTCTGTTCTCGTGCCATGGCAGGCTCCGGCAGGGGTTCCGAAACGGTCTCGTCGACCGTGGGCGAACCGGTGTCGAGCACACGGTGTTAGCGGAGGGGCCGCACGGGCCGACACGCACGTGGTCGGCGGGTGTCACCGAGCGAGGCGCTCGCTGGAGGGACGACGCACCGGAGTTCCTGGCCGACCGGGAGAGGCAGATAAGCCTGCTGGGCAAGCAGGTGACCGTGCTCCGGCGCGGCCGGCCGGGTGTGGTGACCGTGCTCGGAGAGCCGGGTATGGGAAGGAGCGCCCTGCTCAGGGTGGTCGTCGCCCGCGCCAGGGAGGCCGGCTTGCTGGCCGTCCTCGCCCGCTGCTCGCCCGCCGAGGCCGATCTCCGCTACAGTGTGCTCTCGCAGATCACCGCCGGATTGGCCGGCGCCGGATATCCGGCCTTCGCGCGGCGGTTGTGGGCGGAGGAGCAGCCGGCCGCGACCTTGATTCCGGCGCTGTGCGGGGAGTTCGTGGCGCTCGCCAGAAACCGCCCGTTGCTGATCGCCCTGGACGATGCCCGGTGGGCGGACGAGGGATCGAAGGCATGGCTGGCGGCCATGACGCACCGGCTGCGATACGCCCCGATACTCCTGGTTCAGGCCGGTGCTCCCGGCGAAGGCTGTGCGGTCGGACCGGTCACCGAGCCCGGATCGGTGCCCCGCAGCGTGATCCATGTGCCGCCGCTGCGCGAGCACGGAGTCTGGCAGGTGATCGTCTCCCGGTACGCCGGGCACGTCGACGGAGCATTCGTGGCCGCGGCCACCGAGGCCACGGGGGGCAGCCCGGCGGCCCTGCTCGCCGTACTGGATCATTTCGTGGGCGCCTCCCTGCCGCCTGTCGCGCGGTACGTCCCGGTCCTGCTGGAGCGGGCCGCAGAGGTGAGCGGCGACCGGGTGGCGACGGTCATCTCCCGTCTGCCCGCGGACGCGCTCGCGCTACTTCTCGTGATGGCGGTCTGCGGGGACGGCCTCGATTTCGACCTGCTCACATCCCTGGCGCCGCTGAGGACGATGTCCTCCGAACAGGCACTGTCCGTCCTCGTACGACTGGGTCTGGTGACCGACGGGAAAGAGCCGCGGCCGGCCGGCCCTCTCGTCGCCGACAAGGCGCTGGCCGGGATGGAGGTCGGGGAGCGGCAGGCACTGGCGATGCGCGCCGTCCAGCTCGGCTACCGGGCGGCGATTCCAGAGGAACGGCTGGCCCGGTTGCTGCTCAACACCCGGCCGGTCGGTGCCGAGTGGGTGGTGAGCCTCCTGAGCCGGGTGGCCACGCAGCGCCGTCTCGACGGGGATCACGAGGGCGCCGCGGCCCTGCTCGGCCGAGCGCTCCGGGAACCGGTGAGGGACGAGCAGCGGCAACGGCTGCTCATCGAGCTCGCGATGATGGAGGTGGACCGCAGCTCGGAGACGAGCGACCGGCGACTGCAGCAGGTGCTGCTGAACAGCGGAACCGAGGTGCCGGTTGTGGAACTCGTCCGGGCGGCCGATCTGCTCGCCTCAAGAGGCGACGCGTCCGCCACGTACCGCGCGGTCGCGACGGCCTACGCGCGGCGAGAGGCGGGTGGAGCGGACCTCGGGTCGCTGGCGGCCATCGGCTGGCTCGCGGAGAACGACTGCACGATCGACGACTCGGCACTGCCCGTGCACTCGTTCCCGGACCCGTCCGACCAGCCGGGAGATCCTGTGCGGGCGGGCATCGCGGCCTGGATGCTGGCCATCCGGGGTAAGCGCCTGCCCCGGGTGCGGGAACTGGCCAGGACGGCCTTCCAGGTCAGGGGCGAGGACCAGCCGTTCGGCCCGAGGATCCACGCGGCCAAGGCGCTACTCCTGGCCGACGAGGTCGCCGAGGCGGTGATCGGGCTGGACGAGGTCCTGGCCGACGCCCGACGCTGCGGCGCACGGGCACCGGCCGCGCTGGCGCTGATCCATCGCGGCCGATGCGAGATACGGCGGGGCAACCTCGGGCAGGCGGCGTGTGACTTCGAGGCGGCACGGGCGGAGTTGCCGCTCACCTCGTGGCATCCACGACTGGTTCCCTTCCTCGTCGCGATGGAGGCGTACCTGCATCTCGCCGGCGGGTCCGTGGAAAAAGCCGAGCAGTCGCTGGCTTTTGAGTTTCCCTCGGGAGCGGACCAGGGCGCGGCCTGGGCGGTGCTGCTGTACATGCGTGCCAGAGTGCGCATGGAACTGGCCGACCCAAAGACCGCGCTGCGCGACATCAACGAGTCCGGGCGTGTACTGCTGGCCAGGGGCTGGACGAATCCCGCGGTGCTGCCGTGGCGATCGGTGGGCGCCGCGGCGCACAGCGCGTGCGGGAATGCCGAGGCCGCCAGGCGGCTGGCGATGGAGGCGGTGGAGCGGGCCCGGGAGTGGGGCGCCCCCAGCGCACTGGGGATGGCGCATCTGTGCGCGTCACGCGTGCTGAACGGTGCCGAGGCGATGAGTGAACTCGAACACGCCGTGCGGGTTCTGCGAGACTCGGTGTCGCGCGACTGCTACGCGATGGCGTCGGCCGAGCTGGTCGCGGCGTCGGCGGTGGCGAGGAAACACGCCGGGACACCGAGTCTGACGGAGGCAGCAATGAAGAAGATCGACATGCCTCCCGGTGGGCTCACCGAGCGGTCCCGGCGCCCTGCCACGAAGGCTGTCGAAACGAGGTACCTGCTGACCAGCCAGGAGGAACGGGTCGCGGGGCTGATCGCCGCAGGCCACTCGAACACCTACATCGCAAGCATCCTGTCGGTGAGCGTCCGAACCGTGGAGCTGCGGCTGACCGCGATCTATCGCAAGCTCGCCGTCACCAACCGTAACGAGCTCGCCTCGCTCCTGGCCTCGATCCCGGCACCCCGAAACATGGGGGACTGAGCCATGCTGCTGGAACGAGAAAAGGAACTGGCCCGGGCGGAGCAGGCGGTCCGCGCGGCCGTGGCCGGCAACGGATCCATGATGGCGATCATCGGCCCGCCCGGCGTCGGCAAGTCGGCACTGCTGCGTACCCTGGTCGACGCGGCCGCCCCGCACGTGCGGGTCCTGCGCGCCAGCGGCACGCTCCTCGAACAGGACTTCACGTTCGGCATCGCCCAGCAGTTGTTCGAGCCGCTCCTGGCCGGAGTGGAGAAGGCTCACTGGGCGACCTGGTTCCAGGGCGCGGCGAGCCTGGTGCGGGGGATGCTCTTCGGCGACTCGTGTTCCATCGGGCTGAATCGGTCGCTCAGACAAGAGACGATTCTGCAGGGGCTGAACTCGCTGATCACCAACCTCAGCGAGGACAAGGCCCTGCTGATCGCGGTCGACGACCTCCAGTGGGCGGACGCGGCGTCCCTGCGCTGGCTGGCGTACCTCGCCAGGCGGCTGGACGGCGCGCGGGTTCTGGTCGCCGGGGCTTTCTCCGAGGAATGCGAGGCCTCCGACCATACGCTGCTCAGGGAGATCGCCACCTCGGGGGCTCGCACGCTGCACCCGATGCCGCTGTCCGTCGGGGGAGTACGCCAGTTGATCGGCGCGGAGTTCAGGGAGTCCTGCGACCCCGAATTCGCCCGGGCCTGTCATGAGGTGTCCGGTGGGAACCCCGCTTCACTGGCCGAGATGCTGCACAGGTTACGCACGGCCGGCTTCCAGCCGGTCGCGGCACAGGCCGGTGAGATTCACGCCGCGAGCCAGCCGTTCCTGCGCGACCGGCGGATGTTCTGCCTCGGCATCCAGCCCGTGGTCGTCCGGGATCTCGCGCAGGCGATGGTCGTGCTCGGAGACCTGGCGGAGCCAGAGCTGATCAGCGAGCTCGCCGGCCTGGACAGCATCGACTACAAGTCCGCGATGCAGACCCTGGACCATCTCGGCCTGCTCGCCGACGGCGAGTCTCCGCGATTCGTCCACCAGAGCGTACGGTACGCCATCGAATCGGAGATGAGCACCGACACGCGAGCTTTGATGCACCGCCGGGCGGCGTCACTGCTGCACACCGTCGGGCACCCGGCCGAGCACGTCGCCGACCAGCTCCTGCAGGTCACCTCCGGGTACGATGCCTGGGAGATCGGCGTCCTGCGTGCGGCCGCCGGCGCCGCGCTCGAACGCGGTGCCGTGAGGGAGGCGGCCCGTTATATCCGGCACGCGCTGCTGCACAGGCCGCCTGACAGTGAGGCTCGGGGCCGGCTCCTGGTCGACCTGGCCGCCGCCGAGCGGGGATTCGACCTCGCGTTCTCGGTCACTCACATCGCGCAGGCCGTGCCGATGCTCACCTCGGTAACGGAGCGCGCGGAGGCGGTGCTGTGGATCCCGCCCGCGCTTGGCGTGGTCAACCAGTCGTTGAGCGCGCTCGTCCAGGACGTGGCGGGGCAGTTCCACGGCCGGGGATCGGCGCACGCGCAGGGAGACCTCGGCCTGCGGCTGGAAGCCCGTACCCGCTGTCTCCGGATCCAGGACGCCGCGCATCTCGGCGCGGCGGCCGACCGGTTGCGGGGGTTCGGCGCGGCGGTGCCGGTCTCCACCGGCTCCGGACGGGAGCTGCTGGCCGTGCTCACGTACGCGGCGACCATGACCGGCGGCGTCACGGCCGGTGAGATCTCCGCCCTGGTCACCCGGATCCTGGAGCGAGAGCCGCCGCGCGCCGGGCACGCCTACACCACTCTCCCGCTGCTGGTCCAGGCCCTGGTCCTCGCCGATACGGCGGCCTCGGTGACCCCGTGGCTGGAGGCGATGCGAGAACAGGCTCAGCGCCAGGCCCTCGACGGGGTCACCGCACTGGTCAACGCGGAGCGGAGCATGATCCTTCGCGCGTCCGGGCATATGGCCCAGGCGAAGAGCATCGCGCTGAGCGTGGTCGACAATGCCGACTCGGCCTGGCCGGAGGCCAGGACACTGTCCGTCTGGACGCTCGCCATGATCGCGCTCGAGACACGGGACGTCGAGCTGGGCGAGCGGGTGATCCGTATCAGCCCGGAGAGCGGTGACCTCCGGGTGGTCGTCGCGCATCGCATGGTGCGGGGGATGCTGGACGTGGTGCGCGGCGATCTGCCTGCCGCACTGGACAGGTTCCTCGATAGTGGCAGGCAGCTGTCGCGCTGCGGATGGACGAATGCGGCGTTGTACCCCTGGCGTGTGTGGGCCGCGGCGGTGAACCACCGGCTCGGGAGGGTGCAGGCGGCGGCCGAGCTGGCCGACGAGGAACATGCCTTCGCACGGGCATGGGGCGCACCCTCGGCGTACGGCCGCGCGCTGCGGCTGCGTGGCATGATCGCCCCGGGTGAGGAGGGCATCGATCTCCTCCGGCAGGCCGTCGACGTGCTTCGCCGTTCTGAGGATCGGATCGAGCTGTCCCGGACGCTCACGCTTCTCGGCAGAAGGCTCGCCGAAACAGGTTCCGACGATGCGGAGGAGTTCATCTCCGAGGGCATGCGGGTCGCCCGGGAATGTGGCGTGTCCTGGGCCGAGGGCGACAGGGACTCGGAACTGAACGGCCCGGCGCTGCGGCTGTTCGCGCCGGAACGCGGTGAGCTGACCAAGGCTGAGGAGACGGTTGTCGCCTTCGTGCTGCGGGGCTGGACGAACCAGCGGATCGCCGACTCTCTCGGGGTGACCCGGCGCGCCATAGAAAAGAGCCTGACGAGCACCTATCGCAAGCTCGGGGTGAGCGGCCGGGCGGCGCTCGTCGAAGAACTGGGCGCGCGGAACGCGGACGAATAGGTCGTACGACGGCCACGCCGCCGGATCCTGCTCGGCGGATCGGCACAGCCGGGCGTCCGGTGAATCGCCGTCGACCACCCCCGATGACGGTCTCCCGGCCGGGGCACCGGTTCCCGCCGCCGTCCGGCGAGGCCTCCGCCGACCGGGCGGTCGAGGGGCTCGGAGTCGGCATAAAGGTCATCGCTTTAATTCGGTCGGCAGAAACCCACGTCGAGGTGCCGGTCAACGACGGGCGTCGCGGTTCGCCGGCCCGAGGTGAGCTGGATCGCGATGTGCAATTTCAGCTGTCCGGCGCGGCGCCGCCTGCCGACCCGGCCCAGGGTGCCCAGCCGCACGGCACATTATTAGTGCAGGATGTGAACTATATTGCCCGGGGCGGGCGCAGGGGAGTTCGGTACCGAACGAGACCGGGCCATCGCACCGCAAGGTCCGAACCAGACGCCTCACATACCACAGTCTTTTACTGTTCGTGCTGGACTTATGTTGACCGACTTTCGGGCGGGTTAATATCATGTAAATAAGTGGATTCGGTCGTTACTCTGTAGTTATCGGGTCATCGTCTCGTCTGCTGGAGGAGAGGAATGGTCACCAGGTGAGTATTGATATCGGCACCGCCCTGGTCGATGAGGAACACGGGCTTCTGTTGGTCGGTCGGCCCGCTGACAGAATAGATCAATACCGTTCTTTTTTCGACCAGTCAGGGATTTGCGTGGCGAATCTCGACCATGCGACCAGGATTATCGAGGCGAATCTCGAGTTCACCCGGCAGTTCGGACGCTCCCTGGCGGACATTCGAGGGCTGGCGTTCTGCGAGCTGCTCCATCTGAGCGTCCGCGACAAGCTGGGACAGCAGTTCACCCATCTGACGGACCACCAGCGCGCCCGCTTCGAAGAGCGGGTGATCGCCGTACGGCCGGATCAGACCGTGCTCGGCGGTGAGTTGACCGGAATCGCGCTGCACGGCGAGGCCGGCCACGTCGAGAGCATCATGGTGCTGGTACGGCCCGACCGGGAGCAGCGTGATGACCTGCTGACCGGGCGAAAGAGGCTGCTGAGCAGCATGGAGGCGCGCGTACTCGAAGGGGTGGCGGCGGGTGTGTCGACAGTGCAACTCGCGTCGATGCTGTACCTCAGCCGCGGCGGTGTGGAATATCACGTGACGATGCTGCTGCGAAAGCTGAAGGCCACCAACCGCCCGGCTCTGGTCTCCAAGGCGTACTCCATGGGTATCTTCCGGCTCGGCTCCTGGCCGCCCCGGATTCTGCCCGACTACGTGAAATAAGTTCAGGTAATCGGCCCACGGTCGCGTGGTGATCTGGATGACCGTGTCATCGGATCCCGGAGACCAGTGGGAGGACCGGTACTCGGAGCGGCCGGCGACGCCGGTGTGAAAAGCCATTGAGCCAACCGTTCCGTGATGTTCATATATTCTGGTACAGCGATTCCAGGGTGACCTCGATTGGGTTTTCCCGGCCGGTTTCACCGATCATCGCCGCCGATCCCGATCGTGTTCTTCAAAGGAACCGTAATGGTAAAGGGAGGTGTCATCGTGACCAGTGCAAAAATTGTGCTCTCCGGTGGGCCGGAGCGTTTTTCCGGTCGCGGTCACGTTCGAAGTTCGGTCGAGCCGGAGGAGAAGGTGAAAATTCTCTTCGGCGCGGGATACGAGCATTTCGTACACAACGGTGAGTTTCTGACGGTCGACGGAGAGAGCCTTCCGATCTTCCAGTGGTCCGGACGTACCAAAATAGCCGAGTAAATATAGTCGGCCAGCTTTAGAAACGTGCGGGGACTCATACGTCAGATAGCCGCTGTGGCGCTCCTCGGCTGAGCCGCGAGCGGATTCCGGTGGTTGTGACGAATGGTTCTCCGGGCAGTACTCCCCAATTCGGGAACCGTGGCTCTGGTGAGGTGTGGTGTGGTGGTAACGGGCAAACTCGTCAGTTTCGATGAATTTCGTGGGTTCGGTTTTATCGCCCCTGACTCAGGTGGCGAAGACGTTTTCATGCATGTCAACGACCTGGACAGTGACAAGCGTCTCATCTCGATCGACACGAGGGTCGAATTCAGGGTCGAGAACGGCGGCAAGGGGCTGAAGGCGTCCCAGGTCCGCGTGCTCGACAGGCCCGGCCCACCGAAGGTCCCACTGCTCTCGTCCGCCGTGCCGAGACCCGCCCCGGCACCCGCGTCGATCGCGCCGGCGGTGTCATCGGAACCGGCCGCCCCCACCCCCGACCGTCAGGGCAACGACGTCGGCTTCTGTGACGTGCTGTCCGTCAGGGAACTGACGCAGGAGATCACAGAGGCCATGCTCGCGGCCGTGCCGACGATGACGGCGGAGCAACTCCTGGGCGTCCGCAAGTGCCTCGTCGGCCTCGCTCAGACGCACGGCTGGGTCGAGGAGTAGCGCTTTCAGTCCCGGGCCGCCGATCCCGTCATGCGGATGGCCCGGGCGCCGGTCACGCTCCCGCGGATGATTCCGGTCGAGGGTTCGAGGGGAGCCCTCCAGTTCCCCGAAGTCTCTACAATTCCTTGGCGTTTTTCGGTCTCCTTGACTCTGGTGGCAGGCCACTGCCACTGTCGATCATCTGACACCCCGACAGATTCTCTGCTCGGTCGTGGGCCGGCGATCTGCCGGTTCAACGGACTCGATTCCCGCTGTGGGCACGCCGTCGGCGTCTTCGCGGTCGCGATGGTGTCCGGTCGGAACCTGTCCACGGTGCTGAAAGGAAAGTGCATGTCCAGGCGCGCGCTGATCACCGGTATCACCGGCCAAGACGGCTCTTATCTGGCTGAGCATCTACTGTCCCTGGGATACCAGGTTTGGGGGTTGATCAGAGGACAGGCGAATCCCCGGAAATCCCGCGTCAGCCGCCTTGTCAGCGATCTGTCATTCGTCAATGGCGATCTGTTGGACGAGGGGAGCCTGGTTACCGCAGTGGACAAGGTTCAGCCCGATGAGGTGTACAACCTCGCGGCCATCTCCTTCGTCCCGATGTCCTGGGATCAGGCCGAGTTGACCACCGAGGTCAATGGCATGGGCGTGCTCCGGATGCTGGAGGCGATTCGCCTGGTATGCGGGCTGGACAAGTCCCGTGACGGCAGTAGTGGTCAGATCCGCTTCTACCAGGCGTCGTCTTCGGAGATGTTCGGCAAGGTCGTGGAGAGTCCGCAACACGAGACGACGATCTTTCACCCGCGCAGCCCCTACGGGGTCGCGAAGACATACGGCCATTTCATCACCCGGAACTATCGCGAGTCGTTCGACATGTACGGTGTCTCCGGCATTCTGTTCAACCACGAGTCGCCGCGCCGGGGTACGGAGTTCGTGACCCGGAAGATCTCCCTCGGTGTCGCCCAGATCAAGCTCGGCCTGCAGGACAAGCTGTGTCTCGGAAATCTCGACGCGGTCCGTGACTGGGGATTCGCCGGCGACTACGTCCGGGCGATGCATCTCATGCTGCAGCAGGACGAGCCCACCGACTACGTCGTGGGCACCGGCTGCATGCACTCGGTGCGCGACGCCGTACAGATGGCCTTCGAGTACGTCGGACTGGACTGGCGGGACCACGTCGTCATCGATCCGGCGCTGGTGCGTCCCGCCGAGGTGGAGACCCTCTGCGCCGATCCAAGCCGCGCCAGAGTCGAGCTCGGCTGGGAGCCGAGCGTCGGCTTCGAGCAGCTCATGCACATGATGGTGGAGTCCGACCTCCAGCACGCCTCGCGCGAGCGGGACTTCGGAGACCTCATCCTCGCATCGAGTTGGTGAGCTCACCGGAGCTTCTCATGTCCGGTGTACGGGTGTCCGGTGTACGGAGGAGAAGTGGCCCGTGAAGCATAGGGAAAGGCCAACCCGAACCGTTATGTGAGGCTCAGGGGTGAATGAAGTGAAAGATGTCCGTCTGGGGGTTCTTGGGGCCGGGGTAATGGGCACCGGGATCGCGGTCGTGGCGATCGGCCACGGCATCCCGGTCGTGCTCGTCGACGTGTCGGAGGACAAGCTCGCCGACGCCCGGCACCGCGTCGACCTCCAGCTCCGGCACGCGCGGCTCATGGGCACGGTACCGGCGAAGGGCCCGGTGGCCGACCTGACGACGACCATGGAGCTTGCGGCCGTCGCCGACGCCACCGCGGTCATCGAGGCGATCATCGAGGACGCCGAGATCAAGGCGAAAGTGCTGGGCGAGGCGTCGAGGCTGGTCAGGACCGGAACACCGCTGGTCTCCAACACCTCGGGCATCCCGATCGGGGAGCTGGGGAGATTCACCGGCCGCCCGCACGAGCTGGTCGGCATTCATTTCATGAACCCCGCCTACCTGATCACGATGGTGGAGGTGATCAGAGGCGCCCTGACGAGCGATGAGACGATGACCGCGGTCACCGATCTGCTGACGCGGATGGGGCGCCGCGGGATCGTCGTTCAGGATGCTCCGGGGTTCGTCACGAGCAGGCTCCTCCACCCGATGATCAACGAGGCGGCGCGGATCGTCGAGGCCGGCGTGACCACCGTCGATTCGGTGGACGACCTGATGCGAGGCTGTCTCGGACATCCCACCGGGCCGCTGCGCACAGCCGACCTGATCGGACTGGATAATCTGGTCGACGCGCTGCGAATGCTCTGGGAGCGCACCGGCAACGCGAGTTTCCAGCCCTGTGAGCTGCTGCTGGAGAAGGTGTCCGCGGGGCACCTCGGACGCAAGTCAGGTAAGGGCTTCTACGATTACAAGAAGGTGCTCTCGTGAACACGAAACCAGAAGAGATGCTTCAGCCGACCCTCGACACCGTCCAGCAGCAGATCCGTGACTTCCTCGAAGAGCGGATCAAAACGGATGTCGCCGTCGACAAGGATCTGTTCGACTCCGGGCTCGTCAACTCGATGTTCGCCATGGAGCTGGTCGTCCACCTGGAGCAGAGGTACGGCGTCGCCATCCTCGGGGAGGACCTGAAGCTGGACAACTTCCGCACCGTCGAGCGGATGACCTCCCTCGTCCTGCGGCTGCTGGACGCACCGGTGGCGGACCATGCCTGAGTGGTTAGCCGAGGCGCGTGAAGGGGTCACCCACCTGGTCGGGGATCAGGCAGCGGCATGGGACCTCGAAGGTCTCCTCCCCGTGGAGACGCTCCGGACCCTTGGCAAGCTGGGCCTGCTCTGCGCCGAGGTACCACTCGCATACGGCGGCATCGGCGGGAAGAGCTCGGACAACGGCGCCTTCACCGCACACGTGGGCAGCCTGTGCAGTTCCCTGCGTAGCGTGATGACGTCACAGGGAATGGCGGCATGGACGATCCAGCGGCTTGGTGACGCCCGCCAGCGGCAGGAGTACCTCCCAAGGCTGACCAGTGGCGAGCTGGCCGCCGTCGCCTTCAGCGAACGTGACGCCGGCAGCGATGTGACGGCGATGGCCACCAAAATACGTGCCGACGGCGACACGGTGGTGGTCGACGGGCAGAAGGCGTGGACCACCGTGGCCCGCTACGCCGATTCGATCGTCGTCTTCGGACGATACGGCGACGGCGGCGCCGCCGTCGTCGTGCCCGCCGACGCTCCGGGAGTCACCATACGGCCGGTGCCCAACCCGAGCGGCTGCCGGGCCGCCGGGCACGCCGACGTCAGCCTCGACGCCGTCCGGCTGCCCGCGAGCGCCGTGCTCGGCGGCGGCGGACAGCAGCTCCAACTGCTGGTCACCACGGCTCTGGCCTACGGCCGGATATCGGTGGCCTGGGGCTGCGTCGGGATCCTGCGTGCCTGCCTTTCGGCGGCAGGCTCGCACGCGGGAACCCGTCGGCAGGGCGGCCGGCCACTGGCCGAGCACCAGCTCGTGGCCCGATACCTCGCCGAGCTCATGGCGGCCGAGCAGGCGGCGACACGGGTCTGCGAGCACGCGAGCCGTTGCTGGGACGCGGGGTCGCCGGAGATGGTGATCGCCACGGTCCTGGCCAAGTACGTCAGCTCGACCGAGGCCGCACGCGGTGCGGCGGCGGCCGTACAGGTGCTGGCGTCGGCGGGGGCGCAGGACGGCCACGTGGTGGCGCGGGCCTACCGGGACGCGAAGCTCATGGAACTCATCGAGGGCAGCACTGAGATCTGCCAGCTCATTCTCGCCCAGCACGCCGTCGCGCAGTCGCGCTGACCGAGACGAGGAGAACAGGTGCCCGACAAGACCACGATGGTGAAATGCCTGGTGTGGGATCTGGACAACACGCTGTGGCAGGGAACCTTGCTGGAGGACGACGAGGTACGCCTGCCGGAGTCCACCCGTGAACTCATCCGGGTGCTCGACTCCCGAGGCATCCTGCAGTCCGTCGCGAGCAAGAACGATCATGACCATGCCTGGGCGAAGCTTGAGAAACTGGGCATCGCGGAGTACTTCGTGCTGCCCCACATCAGTTGGTCGCCCAAGTCCGGCGCGATCCGGCACATCGCGGAGGAGCTGAAGTTCGCCCACGGCACGATCGCGTTCGTGGACGACCAGGCCGCGGAACGGGCCGAGGTGGCGTTCCACCTTCCCGACGTACGGTGCTACTCCGCCGATCAGGTCACCGAGCTGGCCGGGCTGCCGGAGTTCAGCCCGGAGACGGTGACCGAGGACGCCCGGCGCCGGCGGCAGATGTACCAGGCCGGTTTCCGGCGGCAGACCGCGAAGTCCGGCTTCACCGGTTCGGATGAGAAGTTCATCCGCTCGCTCGGCCTGGTGATGCACATCGAGCACGCGACCGTGGAGCACGTCGCCCGGGTCGAGGAACTGACCCTGCGCACCAGCCAGATGAACGCCACCGGCGTGCACTACTCACAGGAGATGCTGGTCCGGCTGCTCGACGACCCCCGGCACCGCGTCCTGGTCACCTCGTTGAGCGACCGTTTCGGACCGCACGGCGCGGTCGGGGTCGTTCTGCTGGAGTTGGGCACGCATGTGTGGCACCTGAAGCTGCTCGCCACGTCGTGCCGGGTCGTGTCCTTCGGCGCGGGCACGGTGATCCTGCGCTGGCTGGCCGACCAGGCCGCGCTCGCCGGCGCGCATCTGGTGGCCGACTTCCGCCGCACCGACCGCAACCGGATGATGGAGATCGCCTACCGGTTCAGCGGATTCACCGGCGAGACCTGCCCATGCCTCGGGAGGCTGCCCGCCCCCGGCGTCAGCGGCCTGCAACGGCTCCATCTCGTCCCGACCCCGCAGGACCCGCCCACCACGATGGACCTCATCGCGCGGGACCTCAGGCCTTCGCCTTCCAATGTCCTCAGCCCTTCGCCCGTCGCCTAGTGCGACGTTCCTCATCGGAAGACAGACCCTCCCCGGCCCAGGAGGCCGGGAGGCTGTCAGGGCGGCCTCAGGTTTTCGGCCGCGCGTCGCGCCCTCCTTTGCGGAACGGAGTACTAGCAGGGCGGTTCCGCCGGGCACTTCTTGCGCACCAGGGTGATGCCGTCCGCCATCGGCAGCAGTGAGATGTCCACCCGAGGGTCCTCCCGGAGGAAGGTGTTGAACCTGCGGATGGCGTCGGTGTCCGCGTCCTGTGCCGCCGGGTCGGCGACCTTGCCGAAGAACAGGGTGTTGTCCACCACGATCAGCCCATTGTCCTTGAGCAGCGCGAGGCCGGCCTCGTAGTACTTCGGATAGTTTGTTTTGTCGGCGTCGATGAACACGAAGTCGACCGACCCCGGCCCCTCGTCGAGCAGCAGCGTGGCAAGGGTGTCCGACGCGTCGCCGACCCGCAGGTCGATCCGGTCGAGCACGCCGGCCCGGCGCCAGTAGGGCACTCCGAAGCTGGGCCACCGCTCGGTGATGTCACAGGTGATGACGCGGCCTCCGGGAGCGACCGCGCGGGCCAGGCAGAGCGTGCTGTAGCCGGTGAAGGTGCCGACCTCCAGCACGGTCCGCGCGCAGGTGAGCCGGGCCAACAGCGCCAGCAGTTGCCCCTCCTCGGCCATGACCTGCATCGCCCTGCCCGCGGGCAGGGCCGCGGTCTCCTCACGAAGGGAACGTAGGATCTCGTCCTCCCGCGCCGACATCTCGTGAACGTACTCTGACAACTCTGATGTGATGTGAAGTTGACCGGCCATTGCGCGAGCGTAAGATCCCGCGGGCTGGTCATTTCCCCAGAGTCACGGGCCGTTCGGGAACGGGCGGGTGTACGGCTCGGGAACGGGCGGTGTCGTACGGCTCGGGAACGGGCGGTCGTACGGCCTCCACACACGCCGGGGCGTAGGCGCGCCGGGACGCGCCGCTGAGCCGTCACCAAGAAGGTGACCGGCCAGGACGGCGGTGCCGCGACCGCAGTTACTAATGATTTTCAGGGAGCGCCGGGCCGAAACTGGGCCGATGTGGATGGAGCCTGTGAACTCGACGCGGCGGTAGGTGGTATGAGGCCGGATGGCGTGGCGCGCGGTGTCGGTGAAGGTGCCAAACCCCCTGACTCCCTGCCCCCCTGCCCGTACCTTCCGGCGTGGCGCGGATCCGTGCACCTCACCGGCGCCGGTTAGCGACCGCCGGCGAGGTGCACATGGGGGCGCTGTGATCGCCGAACTCGATTGCGAAGCATTCGAGGCCCGACGAGTTGATGAGTTCGTGCTGGTCGTCGAAAAAGGGTTGAGCTGATATGGACAACGAAGCGAAACTCCGGGAATACCTCAAGCGGGCGACCGCGGATCTGCGGCGCACCCGGCAACGCGTCCACGACCTTGAAGAACAGCACCTGGAGCCGATCGCGATCGTCGGGATGACCTGCCGGTACCCGGGCGGCGTGTCCTCACCGGAGGACCTGTGGCGCCTGCTCGCGGAGGGTGGTGATCCGGTATCCGGGCCGCCCGCCGATCGTGGCTGGGACCTTGACAGGCTTCGGGACGAGTACGGCGGCGCCGTCCCGCAGTCGTTGTCCGGTGGGTTCCTGCGTGACGCGGCGGACTTCGACGCCGGCTTCTTCGGCATCTCCCCCCGGGAGGCGCTGGGCATGGATCCGCAGCAGCGGCTGCTGCTCGAAGCCTCCTGGGAGGCCGTCGAGCGAGCGGGCATCGACCCGATCACGCTACGGGGCAGTCAGACCGGGGTGTTCGTCGGCGCGATGTCACCGGACTACCGCGACAGCCTGCCGCGCGACATCGACGCCTTCGGGCTCACGGGCACGGCGAACAGCGTGATGTCCGGTCGGCTGTCATACACGCTCGGCCTGGTCGGCCCGGCGGTGACGGTGGACACGGCCTGCTCGTCATCCCTGGTCGCGCTGCACTGGGCCGCTCACTCACTGCGGATGGCCGAGTGCACCCTGGCGCTCGCGGGCGGAGTGACGGTCATGTCGACGCCCAGCACCTTCATCGAGTTCAACCGCCAGGGTGGCTTGTCGCCCGATGGGCGATGCAAGGCGTACGCCGACAGCGCCGACGGCACGGGCTGGTCGGAGGGCGTGGGCGTGCTGGTGCTGGAGCGCCTGTCGGACGCGCAGCGTAACGGGCACCAGGTGCTGGCGGTCATCCGTGGCTCGGCGGTGAACCAGGATGGGGCGTCGAACGGCCTGACCGCGCCGAACGGTCCGTCGCAGCGGCGGGTGATCCGTGAGGCCTTGGCCGGTGCGCGGCTGTCGACGGCGGACATCGACGTGGTGGAGGGGCACGGGACGGGTACGACGCTGGGCGACCCGATCGAGATCGAAGCGTTGATCTCCACGTTCGGCGAGGACCGGGAGCGGCCCTTGCTGCTGGGTTCGGTGAAGTCGAACATCGGTCACACGCAGGCGGCGGCGGGCGTGGCCGGTGTGATCAAGATGGTCATGGCGATGCGGCACGGGGTGCTGCCGAAGACGTTGCACGTGGACGCGCCGTCGTCGCGGGTGGACTGGTCCGCGGGCGTGCTGGAGCTGCTGACCGAGCAGCGGGCCTGGCCGGAGACCGGGCGGCCGCGCCGGGCGGGGGTGTCGTCGTTCGGGGTCAGCGGCACCAACGCCCACGTGGTGCTGGAGGCGGCGCCGCCGGCCGAGGCGGACGCTTCCGCGGAGGATCAGGCGCCCTCGGACGCGGGCCGGGCGCCCTCGGACGCGGGCGTGGTGCCGGTGCTGGTGTCGGGCCGGACGGAGGAGGCGCTGCGCGCTCAGGCGGCGAGCCTTCTCACGCACATGGACGGCGTGCCCGAGACGGCCGTGGTCGACGTGGCGTTCTCACTGGCCACGACGCGGTCGGCGTTCGAGTATCGGGCGGGGGTTCTCGCCGCCGATCGCGCCGAGCTGCGCGCGGGGTTGACGGCGCTGGCGGACGGTGCCGCCGCCGCCGGAGTGATCAAGGGCCGCGGCAGGCAGGCCAAGTCGGCGGTGTTGTTCACGGGGCAGGGCAGTCAGCGGGCGGGGATGGGCCGGGAGCTGCATGCGCGGTTCCCGGTGTTCGCGAAGGCGTTGGACGAGGTGATCGCGGAGCTGGATCCGCTGCTTGACGGGCGCCTGCCCGAGTGGGTGGGGCGTTCGGTGCGGGAGGTGATCTTCGCCGAGCCGGGTTCGGTCGAGGCGGGGTTGCTGGATCGGACGGGGTGGGCGCAGCCGGCGTTGTTCGCGGTGGAGACGGCGCTGTTCCGGTTGGTGTCCTCGTGGGGGGTTCGTCCGGAGGTGCTGGCCGGTCATTCGATCGGGGAGATCACCGCGGCGCATGTGGCCGGGGTGCTGTCCCTGAGCGATGCGTGTGCGTTGGTGGCCGGCCGGGCGCGGTTGATGCAGGCGTTGCCGTCCGGTGGGGCGATGGTGGCGGTGCAGGCCTCGGAGGAGGACGTCGAGCCGTTGCTGGCCGGGCGCGGGGGCGAGGTGTCGGTCGCTGCGGTGAACGGCCCGGCCTCGGTGGTGATCTCCGGGGCCGAGCAGCCGGTCCTCGACATCGCCGCCGTCCTGGAGGAGCGGGGGGTCAAGACCCGCCGGTTGCGGGTGTCGCACGCGTTCCATTCGCCGCTGATGGATCCGATGCTGGCGGACTTCCGGGTCCTGGCCGGCACGCTGACCTACAACCCGCCGCGGGTTCCGGTGGTGTCGAACGTGACCGGAGAGACGGCCACGGCCGAGCAGTTGTGCTCGCCGGACTACTGGGTGGACCAGGTGCGTGGCGCGGTCCGGTTCGCCGACGGGGTGCGCACCCTGCGCGTCCAGGGCGTCCGGGCCTATCTGGAGCTGGGCCCGGACGGGGTGTTGACCGCGATGGCCCAGGACACCCTGGCCGCCGAACCGGACCCGCGCGACACCGACTCGGCGTCGGATTCGCAGCCACGCGCCCAGAACTCCGGGTGGGAGCCGGACGAGGTGCTGGTGCCGGCGCTGCGCAGGGACCGGGACGAGCAGCGCGCGGTGATGTCGGCGCTGACCGCTCTGCACGGGCGCGGGGTGTCGGTGGACTGGCGTGCGGTGTTCCCCGGCGCCCGCCGGGCGGAGCTGCCCACATACGCCTTCCAGCGCGAGCGGTTCTGGCCTGATGGCGCGGGCTCGCGGGTGGGAGACGTGACGGCGGCGGGCCTGAGGGCCGCCCGGCACCCGCTGCTGGGGGCCGCCGTGGGGTTGGCCGACTCCGATGAGGCGCTGCTGATCGGGAGGTTGTCGCTGGGGTCGCATCCGTGGCTGGCCGATCACCTGGTGGGCGGGATGGCGGTGTTCCCCGGCACCGGGTTCCTTGAGCTGGCGGTGCGGGCGGGTGATCAGGTCGGCTGTGACGTGGTGGAGGAGCTGACCTTGACCGCGCCGCTGGTGCTGGGCGGGGACGACGCCGTCGCGGTGCAGGTGCGGGTGGGACCCGCGGACGGGGCGGGCCGCCGGGAGCTGAGCATTCACGCTCGGCCGACGGAGGCCGACGATCATGATGTGTGGGTACGGCATGCCGGCGGTGTGCTGGCGAGCCGTGCTCACACCGCCGGGGTGGGCGGGGCCGGCACGCACTTCGATACGGCGGTGTTCGGTACGGCGGTGTTCGATACGGCGGTGTGGCCGCCGCGGGACGCGTCGGTGATCGAGCTGGACGGGTTGTACGACCGGCTGGCCGAGGGCGGGCTGGGCTACGGGCCGGTGTTTCGGGGGTTGCGGGCGGCGTGGCGGGGTGCGGACGGTGAGGTGTTCGCGGAGGTTGCCTTGCCCGGGCAGGTGGTTGACGCGGGGTCGTTCGGGTTGCATCCGGCGTTGCTGGACGCGGCGCTGCACGCGGTGACCTTCGCCGGGCTGGACGATGCCGAGGGCGGCCGGTTGCCGTTCTCCTGGGGTGAGGTGTGCCTGCACGCCGGTGGCGCCTCGGTGCTGCGGGTGCGGCTGGCCAGGACGGGCGCTGACAGGGTGTCGCTGGTGGCGGTGGATGCGGCGGGGGAGCCGGTGCTGTCGGCGCGGTCGCTGGCGCTGCGTTCGTTCTCGGCCGATGACCTGCCGGCCGCCGGTGGCCGGGTGCCGGGGCGGGATGCGCTGTTCCGCGTGGAGTGGACGGCGGTGCCGGAGCATGCGGTGATCGACGGGGTGCCGGTGGCGGTGCTGGGTCGAGGGGCGTTGGGCCTCGCTGCGGCGTGGCGGCCGGGTGGGGATCTGGTGCAGGTCCATGCGGATCTGCCGTCGCTGGTGGAGGCGGGTCCGGTGCCGGGTGTGGTGCTGGCGGAGGTGGTCTCGGATCCGGCGGGCGGGGTGGTGGAGTCGGCACATGAGCTGACCGCTCGCGTTCTGGATGTGGTGCAGGCGTGGCTGGCCGACGACCGGTGTCGTGATTCGCGTCTGGTGTTGGTGACCAGAGGTGCGGTGGCGGCCGGTGACGGCGAGGTGGTGGCTGATCTGGCGGCTGCGGCGGTGTGGGGTCTGGCGCGGTCGGCGCAGTTGGAGAATCCGGGCCGGTTCGTGCTGGTCGACGTGGATGATCAGGGGTCTTCGCTCGCGACTTTGTCCGACGGGCTGTCCGCGGTTCTGGCGTCGGGTGAGCCGCAGGTGGCGGTGCGCGGCGGTGAGATGTGGGTGCCGCGCCTGGCGCGGGTGACGCCGGGTTCGGGTGTCGGCGATGACCTGGACGAGGACGGTGCCCGCTCGTGGGATCCCGAGGGCACGGTGTTGATCACTGGTGGTACCGGTGGTCTGGGCGGGTTGTTCGCGCGGCATGTGGTGGCCGAGCGTGGGGTGCGGCGTCTGCTGCTGGTCAGCCGGCGGGGAGCGGATGCGCCGGGGGCGGTGGCGTTGCAGGCGGAGCTGATCGCGCACGGGGTCGAGGTGGAGATCGCGGCGTGTGATGTGGCCGATCGGGATCAGGTGGCGGCGCTGCTGGCTCGGGTCCCGGCCGATCATCCGTTGACGGCGGTGATTCATACCGCGGGTGTGCTGGACGACGGGACGATTCCGTCGTTGTCGGCGGAGCGGCTGGATGTGGTGTTGCGGCCGAAGGTGGATGCGGCCTGGTATCTGCATGAGCTGACCCGGGGTCTGGATCTGGCGGCGTTCGTGGTGTTCTCGTCGGTGGCGGGGACGTTCGGTGGGGCGGGTCAGGGTAACTACGCGGCGGCGAACGCGTTCTTGGACGTGTTGGCGCAGGTGCGGCGGGCGCAGGGGCTGGCGGGGTTGTCGCTGGCGTGGGGTGCCTGGGCGCAGGACGCCGGGATGACCGGTGGGCTGGACGACGCTCAGACGCGCCGGTTGACTCGCGCCGGGATGCCGGCGATCACTCCGGAGCAGGGGGTCGCGCTGTTCGAGGCGGCCGTCCGCTCGGGTGAGCCGGCCGTGGCCCCGGTCCGGCTCGACCTGGCGGCGGTGCGGGCACAGGGTGAGGTGCCGCATCTGCTGCGCGGGCTGGTGCGAGACCTGCGCCGGTCGGCGGCGTCGATGGCCGCGGCCGGTGACGGCACACTGCTCCGGCGGCTGGCCGGCCTGGAGCGCGCCGATCGTGTCGAGGTCTTGGTGGACCTGGTGCGGGCCGAGGTGGCGCTGGTGCTGGGGCACGCCTCGCCGAAAACGGTGGACGTCCGGCGGGAGTTCCGCGAGCTGGGCTTCGACAGCCTCACCGCGGTGGAACTGCGCAACCGGCTGAACGTGGCGACGGGGTTGCGGTTGCCGGCGACGTTGGTGTTCGACCATCCCACGCCCGCCGTACTGGCGGAGTTCCTGCTGGACGAGATACTGGGTGGGCAGGACGACGTGGCCGTTCCGGCCACGATCGCGCCGGTCACCGACGACCCGATCGTGATCGTCGGGATGAGCTGCCGTTACCCGGGTGGTGTCGCCTCACCGGAGGACCTGTGGCGGCTGGTGGCCGAGGGCCGTGACGCGATCACCGGATTCCCGGCCAATCGTGGCTGGGACCTGGACGCGCTCTACCATCCGGACGCCGACCACGCGGGCAGCTCGTACACCAGACAGGGCGGTTTCCTGCACGACGCGGCGGAGTTCGACGCGGACTTCTTCGGGATGAGCCCGCGGGAGGCCCTGGCGACGGACACGCAGCAGCGACTTCTGCTGGAGACCTCCTGGGAGGCGGTCGAGCGGGCCGGAATCGACCCGGTCACGCTCCGGGGCAGCCGGACGGGCGTGTTCGCCGGGGTGATGTACACCGACTACAGCGGGATCCTGGGCGCGGGTGAGTTCGAGGGCTTCCGGGGCACCGGGACCGCCGCGAGCGTCGTCTCCGGCCGGGTGTCCTACACGCTGGGACTGGAGGGCCCGGCCGTAACGGTCGACACGGCGTGCTCGTCCTCGCTGGTCGCGGTGCATCTGGCGGCACAGGCGCTGCTCTCGGGGGAATGTACGCTCGCGCTGGCCGGCGGTGTGACCGTGATGGCCACCCCCGGAGCGTTCGTGGAGTTCTCCCGGCAGCGGGGGCTGTCCGCGGACGGGCGGTGCAAGTCGTTCTCGGACGGCGCGGACGGTGTCAGCTGGGCCGAGGGTGTCGGGGTGCTGGTGCTGGAGCGCCTGTCGGACGCCCGGCGCAACGGTCACGACGTGCTGGCGGTGCTGCGGGGCTCGGCGATCAACCAGGACGGTGCGTCCAACGGGCTGACCGCGCCGAACGGCCCCTCCCAGCGGAGGGTGATCCGCCAGGCCCTGGCCGGAGCGCGTCTGTCCCCGGCCGAGGTGGACGTGGTGGAGGGGCACGGGACCGGGACCACCCTGGGCGATCCGATCGAGGCGCAGGCGCTGCTGGCCACCTACGGTCAGGACCGGCCGGAGGACCGCCCGCTGCTGCTCGGGTCGATCAAGTCGAACATCGGTCACACCCAGGCGGCGGCGGGCGTCGCGGGCGTGATCAAGATGATCATGGGCATGCGGCACGGCATCGTGCCCAAGACCCTGCACGTCGACGCGCCGTCCTCGCACGTGGACTGGACCGCGGGTGCGGTGGAGCTGCTGACCGAGGCGCGAGAGTGGCCGGAGACGGGTCACCCGCGCCGGGCCGCCGTGTCGTCGTTCGGCTTCAGCGGCACCAATGCCCACCTCATCATCGAGCAGGACACCGTCGAGCGGACTCCGTCGGCCGGGGGGGAGGCCCCCTCGGACGTCAGGCCGCCGATGGCGGGTCTGCCGCTGCCGCTGCCGGTCTCGGGCAGGACGGAGCAGGCGGTGCGGGAGCAGGCCGCGCGGCTGCTGTCCCACCTGGAAGGCCGTCCCGAGGAGCCCCTGGCCGACGTCGCGTTCTCGCTGGTGACCACCCGTTCCCCCTTCGAGCACCGGGCCGCCGTACTGGCCGAGGACCATGCCGGAGCGCTGGCCGGGTTGCGCGCGCTGGCCGGCGGCCGGGCCGCGCCGGGAGTCGTACGCGGCCAGGCCAAGTACGACCAGAAGGTGGCGTTCCTGTTCACCGGCCAGGGTGCTCAGCGAGTGGGCATGGGCCTGGAGACCTACGAGCGATTCCCGGTGTTCGCCGAGGCGCTTGAAGGCGTGCTCGCGGGGCTGGCCCCCCAGATGGTCTCTCACCTGGACCGCACGCTGCGGGAGGTACTGTTCTTCGACGCTGAGCTGCTCGACCGTACGGAGTACACGCAGCCGGCGCTGTTCGCCCTTGAGGTCGCGCTGTACCGGCTGGTGGAGTCGTGGGGCGTGCGCCCGGCCGCGCTGGCGGGGCACTCGATCGGGGAGCTCGCCGCGGCGCACGTCGCCGGGGTGCTGACGCTGGAGGACGCCTGCGCGCTGGTGGCCGCGCGGGGCCGGTTGATGCAGGCGCTCCCGGCCGGCGGTGCGATGGCGGCGATCCAGGCCGGCGAGGAGGAGGTCCTGGAGTCGCTGGCCGGGCGCGAGGGCGAGGTTTCCGTCGCGGCGGTCAACGGCCCGGCATCAGTGGTGATCGCCGGGGTCGAGGCCGCGGTGCTGGAGATCGCCGCCGGGTGGGCGGCCCGGGAGCGCAGGACCAAGCGGCTGCGGGTGTCGCACGCCTTCCATTCTCCGCTGATGGAGCCGATGCTCGCGGAGTTCCAGGCGGTCGCCGAGACGGTGTCTTACGCGCCCCCGCGGATCCCGATGATCTCGAACGTGACCGGCGGGTTCGTCACGGACGAACTGTGCTCACCGGCCTACTGGGTGCGGCACGTTCGGGAGGCGGTCCGGTTCTGCGACGGCGTGCGGGAGCTGCACGAGGCGGGCATGACCGCGTTCCTGGAGATCGGGCCGGACGGCGTGCTGACCGCGATGGCCCAGGACGCCCTTCCCGAGGCGGCGGATGCGCTGCTGCTGCCCGTGCTGCGCGGCGACCGCGACGAGAGCGCCGCCCTCATGACCGCGCTGGCCGAGCTGCAGGTGAACGGCGTACGCGTCGACTGGCCGCCCCTGCTCCGCGGGGCCCGCCGGGTGGACCTGCCGACGTACGCGTTCCAGCATGAGTCGTTCTGGCCGGAGCCGCCGCCGGCCGTGAACGACGCGGTCGCCGATCCGGCGGACGCGCGGCTCTGGGACGCGGTCGGGCGCGGCGACGCCGGGGACGTGGCCGCGATCCTCGGCCTGCGCGACGAGCACTCCTCCTCGCTGGACACCCTGCTCCCGGCCTTGTCGTCGTGGCGACGGAGCCGGAGCGAGGCGTCGACGCTCGACTCCTGGCGCTACCGGGTGGAGTGGAAGCCCCGCCGTACGCCCCCTCTCGCCGTGCTGGCGGGCACCTGGCTGGTCGTGACCGCCGACGGGATCTCGGACGGCGACGTGATCGCCGCGTTGAACGGTCACGGGGCGCGAGTGGAGCGGCTCGTGCTGGAGGGGACGGACGCCGACCACACGTCGCTCGCGGTCCGGCTCCGGGAGATGGACGAGATCTCCGGTGTGGTGTCGATGCTCGCACTGACGGAGGCGCCCGTCGCGGACGGTGGGGCGGTGCCGGGCGGTCTCGTGCTCACGATCGCGCTCCTGCGGGCGCTCGGCGACGCGGAGATCGACGCGCCGCTGTGGTGCGTCACCCGTGGCGCCGTGTCCGCGACTCCCGGCGATCGAGTGACACGTCCGGTCCAGGCGCAGGTATGGGGTATGGGCCGGGTCGCGGCCCTGGAGCATTCGAAGCGGTGGGGCGGCCTGGTCGACCTGCCCGAGGTCGTCGAAGGGCGCGCCGCCCAGGGGTTGGCGAGCGTGCTGGCGGGCCTGGACGGCGAGGACCAGGTGGCGGTGCGGACGTCGGGCGTGTTCGGCCGGCGGCTGCGGCGTCACCCGGCCGCGCCCGATTCGGTCGGCTCGTCCGGCGGTACCGCGTTGAGTCCCGGCGGGACGGTACTGATCACCGGTGGGACCGGCGCCCTGGGCGCGGCCACCGCGCGGTGGCTGGTACGCGGCGGCGTCACGCACCTCGTGCTGACCAGCCGGCGCGGCATGGACGCCCCCGGGGCGTCGGAGCTGCGCGACGAGCTGCTCGCGCTGGGTGCCGAGGTGAGCGTCGTCGCCTGCGACGTGGCCGATCGCGACGCGCTGGCCGCCGTGCTGGCCACGATCCCGGCCGAGCACCCGCTCACCGGGATCGTCCACGCGGCCGGGGTGGGGGAGGCCGTCGCGCCCCTTGAGCAGGCGGACGCCGTCACCTTCGCCGAGGTGATGACGGCGAAGGTGGCCGGCGCCGCCAACCTGGACGACCTGCTCGGAGATCGCGAGCTCGACTTCTTCGTACTGTTCTCCTCGATCGCCGGGGTGTGGGGCAGCGCGGGGCAGGGCGCCTACGCGGCGGCCAACGCCTACCTCGACGCGCTGGCCGAGCACCGGCGTGCGCGCGGTCTCGCCACGACGTCGGTGGCCTGGGGCGCGTGGGCCGAAGCCGGCATGGCCACGGCGGAGAACATGGCCGACTACCTGCTCAGGCGCGGGTTGGCCTTCCTGCCGCCCGATCTCGCGATCGGCGAGCTGAGCCGGGCGGCCGGCGGCCGGGACGCGGTGGTGACGGTCGCCGACGTCGACTGGGACCGGTTCTATCCGATCTTCACCTCGACCCGGCCCAGCCACCTGTTCAGCGAGCTCGCGGAGGTCAGGGCACAGCACGAGAGCGAGGACGGGGCAGGGGCCTCCGGCGACCCCGAATTCGTCGCGCGGCTGCGGCACCTGGCCGGGAAGGAGCAGCGGCGCAGGCTGCTGGATCTGGTACGCGCCGAGGTGGCGGCCGTGCTGGGGCACGCCTCGGCCGAGTCGGTCTCCGAGCGGCGTGCCTTCCGCGAGCTGGGTTTCGACTCGCTGACCGCGGTGGAGCTGAGAAAGCGGCTTGTCGCGGTGACCGGCCTGGCGTTGCCGAGCACGCTGGTGTTCGATCACCCGAACCCGGCGGCACTGGTGGAGTTCCTGCGGTCGCGGGTCGTGGGCTCGGCGGACGCGGTGGGTGCGGACGCCGCCGGGGTTCCGGTCGCCGTCCACGCCGACGAACCGATCGCGATCATCGGGATGGCCTGCCGGTTCCCCGGTGGCGTCGGCTCTCCCGAACAGCTGTGGGAACTGATGGCCGACGGGGTCGACGCGATCTCCGGATTCCCCGCCGACCGGGGCTGGGACGCGGAAGGGCTCTACGACCCCGACCCCGATCACTCCGGCACGACGTACTCGGTCGAAGGGGGGTTCCTGCACGACGCCGGCGACTTCGACCCCGGGTTCTTCGGGATCTCACCGCGCGAGGCGCTGACCATGGACCCGCAGCAGCGGCTGCTGCTGGAGACCGCGTGGGAGGCCATCGAGCGGGCCGGGATCGATCCCTTGGCGCTGCGCGGCCACTCGACCGGCACGTTCATCGGCTCCAGCTACCAGGAGTACGGCTCGGACGCCGCCGATGCCGAGGGATACCAGGTCACCGGCACCATCCCGAGCGTGCTGTCCGGCCGGCTGTCGTACGTACTCGGCCTGGAGGGGCCGGCGGTCACGGTCGACACGGCATGCTCGTCGTCGCTGGTGGCGCTGCACCTGGCCTGCCAGTCGCTGCGTAACGGCGAGAGCTCGCTCGCCCTGGCGGGCGGCGTGACGGTGATGACCACCCCGGCCGCCTTCGTGGCGTTCAGCCGCCAGCGGGCCCTGGCCGCCGACGGCCGGTGCAAGGCGTTCTCCGACGCGGCCGACGGGATGAGCCTGGCGGAAGGGGCCGGCCTGCTCCTGGTGGAGCGGCTGTCCGACGCGCGGCGCAACGGCCACCCGATCCTTGCGGTGGTGCGCGGTTCGGCGGTGAACCAGGACGGTGCGTCCAACGGGCTGACCGCGCCCAACGGCCCCTCCCAGCAGCGGGTGATCCGGAAGGCCCTGGTAGGCGCGCGGCTGTCCCCGGCCGAGGTCGACGCGATCGACGCGCACGGCACGGGTACGGGCCTGGGCGACCCCATCGAGGTCCAAGCCCTCCTCGCCACGTACGGGCAGGACCGGGAGCACCCGCTGCTGCTCGGGTCGATCAAGTCGAACATCGGCCACACACAGTCCGCGGCGGGCGTGGCCAGTGTGATCAAGATGGTCATGGCGATGCGGCATGGGGTGCTGCCCAAGACGTTGCACATGGGCACGCCGTCGTCCCACGTGGACTGGACGGCGGGCGCGGTCGAGCCGCTGACCGAGGCCATGCCGTGGCCGGAGACCGGACGGCCGCGCCGGGGGGCGGTGTCCTCCTTCGGGATCAGCGGCACGAACGCCCACGCGATCCTCGAACAGGCGCCGGACGCGGAGGAACCGGCCGGCGACGTCGTGCTCGCCGGTCCCGGTGCCCATCCGGATTCCAGCGCGACCGCAGGCCCCAACGCCGATGCCGCCGCTTCCGTTCCCGTTCCCGTTCCCGTTCCCGTTCCCGGTGCCGGTGCCGGTGCGGGGGCGGGTGCCGGTGCGGTGCCGTGGGTGGTGTCGGGCAGGACGGCGGAGGCGCTGCGCGCACAGGCGCGGCGGCTGGCCTCGCACGTGGCCGACCTCGGTGAGCTCGATCCGGCCGCCGTGGGCTTCTCGCTGGTGACGTCGAGGTCGGCGTTCGAGCACCGCGCGGTCGTGGTGGGCGGTGACCGCGACGCGCTCTCCGCCGCGGTGCGGGCGGTGGCCGCGGGCGAGCCCGCGCCGGGCGCGACCCAGGGAGTGGCGGACGTCGAGGGCAAGACGGTCTTCGTGTTCCCGGGGCAGGGCGCGCAGTGGGCCGGTATGGGCGCCCTGCTGCTGGAGCAGTCCCCCGTGTTCGCCGAGCGTATCGCCGAGTGCGGCCTGGCCTTGAGCCGGCATGTCGACTGGTCGCTGATCGACGTGCTGCGCCAGGCGGAGGGCGCGCCGTCGCTGGACCGGGTGGACGTCGTGCAGCCGGTGTCGTTCGCGGTGATGGTCTCGCTGGCGGCGATGTGGCGTGCCCATGGGGTGGAGCCCGACGCGGTGATCGGGCACTCCCAGGGTGAGATCGCCGCCGCCTGCGTGGCGGGCGCGCTGTCTCTGGACGATGCCGCCCAGGTGGTGGCGGTGCGCAGCCAGGCCATCGCGCGGCGGCTGGCCGGCGCCGGAGGGATGATGTCGGTCTCGCTTCCGGTGCCGGACATCGAGGAGAGGCTGCGCCCCTGGGGCGAGCGGATCTCGATCGCGGCGGTCAACGGGCCGCGTTCGGTTGTGGTGTGCGGCGACCCCGACGCGCTCGATGAGCTGTCGCGGCGGTTGACCGAGGAGGGCGTGCGGACCCGGCGGGTCGCGGTCGACTACGCGTCGCACTCGGCCCATGTCGAGCGGCTCCAGGAGGAGCTGCCGCAGGCCCTGTCGGCGATCCGGCCGGAGCGGGCCGAGGTGCCGTTCCTGTCCACGGTGACCGAGGACTGGCTGGACGGCACGGAGCTGGACGCGGACTACTGGTACCGCAACCTGCGGCAGGCCGTCCGGTTCGAACCCGCTGTGCGGTGCCTGCTGGACGCCGGGTACCGGGCGTTCATTGAGGTCGGCCCGCACCCGGTGCTGACCGGCGCGATCCAGGAGACGGCCGAGGAGGCAGCTGGGACCGCGGCGGGCACAGTGGTCGCCGGGACTCTGCGCCGCGACCAGGGCGGCGCGGAGCGCTTCCTGACCTCCCTGGCGGAGGTGTTCGTGCGCGGCGTGCCGATCGACTGGCAGGCGGCCTTCGACGGCACGGGCGCCCGCCGGGTGGAGCTGCCGACGTACGCCTTCCAGCGGAAGCGGTTCTGGATACAGCGCGCCGAGGCGCGGACGACCGGCGCGGCGGACCCGGCGGACGAGCGCTTCTGGGCGGCGGTGGAGCAGGAGGACCTTGACTCGCTGGCTTCGGGGCTGGACGTGGGCACGGGGGCACTGGCCGCGGTGGTACCCGCGCTGTCCTCCTGGCGTCGCCGGCAACGGGCCCGGTCCACCGTGGACTCCTGGCGCTACCGCGTCGCGTGGCGGCCGGTGACCGGCCTCGCCTCCACCCCCCTGTCGGGCACGTGGCTGCTCGTCACCACAGAGGGTCTCGCCGGGGATGACGTCGCCGACGCGCTGACCGCGCACGGCGCGCGGGTCCGCAGGGTCGTGCTCGACGAGTCGTGCACGGATCGCGTTCTGCTGGCGCGCGCGCTGACCGGCGTGCCGGCCGGTGCGCCGGGCGATGCCGGGGCACCGGGCGCCGGGCCGGACGCCTCGCTCGACGAGGGGGAGCACGTCTCCGGCGTGGTGTCCCTGCTGGCCCTGGCCGAACAGCCCACCGATCGATACCCGGAGCTGGCCACCGGCCTGGCACTGACCGTCGCGCTCGTGCAGGCCCTGGGCGACGTGGACATCGACGCGCCGCTGTGGTGTCTCACCCGCGGTGCGGTCTCAACCGGCAGGTCGGATCCGGTGACCAACCCCATCCAGGCGCAGGTCCACGGCGTGGGCTGGACGGCCGCGCTGGAGCACCCGCGACGATGGGGCGGCCTGGTCGACCTGCCTGGGACGCTCGACCAGCGCGCGGCGCGGCGCCTGGCGAGCGTCCTGGCCGGCGGCGGCGGCGAGGACCAGCTCGCGATCCGGCCCGCCGGCCTGTTCACCCGACGGGTGGTGCCGGCGCCGGTATCGGCGGCGGACCGGGAGCCGGCGCGCAGCTGGACGCTGCGCGGGACCACCCTGGTGACCGGCGGCACCGGAACGCTCGCCCCGCACCTGGCCCGCTGGCTCGCGGCCGAGGGGGCCGAGCACGTGGTGCTGACCAGCCGCCGTGGCATGGACGCTCCCGGCGCGGCCGAGCTGCTGGCGGAGCTGGCCGAGCTCGGCACGGCCGCCACGATGATGGCGTGTGACGTGTCCGATCGCGACTCCGTCGCCGACCTGCTCGCACGGTTGCGGGCGGAGGGCCACGTCGTCCGTGCGGTGGTGCACGCCGCCGCCTCCATCGAGCTGCACACCCTGCAGGACACCACCGTCGAGGCGTTCGCCGAGGTGGTGCGGGCCAAGGTCACCGGCGCCCGGCACCTGGACGAGCTGCTGGACACGGACGAACTCGACGCCTTCGTGCTGTTCTCCTCGACGGCGGGGATGTGGGGCAGCGGGCGGCACGCGGCGTACGTGGCGGGCAACGCCTTCCTCGGCGCGCTGGCGGAGAACCGGCGTGCCCGGGGACTGCCGGCCACGTCGATCTCCTGGGGCATCTGGTCGGACGACCGCGAGCTCGGGCGGGTCGATCCCGAGCAGATCCGGCGCAGCGGGCTCGTGTTCATGGAGCCGGCCCTGGCGCTCGAAGGGTTCCGGCAGGTGCTGGCCGGCGAGGAGACCGTGCTGGCGATCGCCGACATCGACTGGGAGCGGTACTTCCCGGTCTTCACCTCCGTACGGCCGAGCCGGCTGTTCAGCGAGGTGCCCGCCGTACGGCGGCTGGCCGAAACCGCCGAGCGGCCGGCCGTCGCCGCGAGCGATGGGGAATTCGTCACCCGGCTGCGCGGGCTGCCGGCGTCCGAACGGGACCGCCTGCTGCTGGAGCTGGTGCGGGCCCAGGCGGCGACCGCGCTGGGCCACGCCTCAGCCGACGCCGTCGCCGGGCGGCAGGCGTTCCGCGACATGGGCTTCGACTCGGTGACCGCGGTCGATCTGCGCAACCGGCTGGCCAATGCGACGGGCCTGACGCTGCCCAGCACGCTGGTGTTCGACCACCCGAACCTGGAGGCGCTGGCGGAGTTCCTGCGCGCCGAGATCGCCGGGACGCAGGCCGGACCGGTGGCCGTGGCCGGCCCGGCGCGGGGCGCCTCGGACGAGCCGATCGCGATCATCGGGATGGCCTGCCGCTACCCGGGCGGGGTCCGGTCGCCGGAGCAGCTGTGGCAGATCGTGCTCGACGGCGTCGACGCCGTCTCCGAGTTCCCCGGCAACCGTGGCTGGGACGCCGAGGGGCTTTACCACCCGGACCCGGAGCGCACCGGCAAGACGTACTCGACACAGGGCGGCTTCCTCCACGACGCGATGGAGTTCGACGCCGACTTCTTCGGGATCTCGCCGCGTGAGGCGCTGGCGATGGATCCGCAGCACCGGCTGGTGCTGGAGACGGCGTGGGAGGCCGTCGAGCGGGCCGGGATCGCCCCCTCGGCGCTGCGGGGCAGCCTGACCGGCACCTTCATCGGTTCCAGCTACGCGGACTACAGCGCGGCGATGACCGGGCAGGGGGAGGGCCTGGAAGGTCACCTGGTCACCGGCACCGTGCCGAGCGTGCTGTCCGGCCGGGTGTCGTACCTGTTCGGGCTGGAGGGCCCGGCCGTCACGATGGACACGGCGTGCTCGTCGTCGCTGGTGGCGCTGCACATGGCCTGCCGGTCGCTGCGTGACGGCGAGAGCTCACTGGCACTGGCCGGTGGGGTGACCGTGATGTCCACCCCCGATGCCTTCATCGGGTTCAGCCGGCAGCGGGCCATGGCCCCCGACGGCCGGTGCAAGGCGTACTCCGACTCGGCGGACGGGATGTGCCTGGCCGAGGGCGTCGGCCTGCTGCTGGTGGAGCGGCTGTCCGACGCCGAGCGCAACGGGCACCCGATTCTCGCGGTCATCCGCGGGTCGGCGATCAACCAGGACGGCGCCTCCAACGGACTCACCGCGCCCAACGGCCCGTCGCAGCAGCGGGTGATCACGCAGGCGCTGGCCAACGCCGGGGTGTCGCCGACGGAGGTCGACGTCGTCGAGGGCCACGGGACCGGGACGGCGCTGGGCGACCCGATCGAGGCGCACGCGCTGCTCGCGACCTACGGCCAGGACCGGGACGCGGACCGTCCGCTGCTGCTGGGGTCGGTCAAGTCCAATATCGGGCACACCCAGATGGCGTCCGGTGTGGCCGGCGTGATCAAGATGGTCATGGCGATGCGGCACGGCCTGCTGCCCAGGACGCTGCACGTGGACGAGCCGTCCTCGCACGTGGACTGGTCCAGCGGCGCCATCGAGCTGCTCACCGAGCCGAGGGAATGGGTGCGCGCCGGGCACCCGCGCCGGGCCGCGGTGTCGTCGTTCGGACTCAGCGGCACCAACGCCCACGCGGTGCTCGAAGAGGCGCCGCCCACCGCCGCCCGGGTCCGGGAGGCCGAGCCCGTCGTCGTCCCCGTGCTGGTGTCGGGCAAGAACGAGCAGGCCCTGCGCTACCAGGCGGGGCGGCTGCTGTCCCTGCTGGAGGAGTCGCCCGGTCTCCACCCCACAGACGTCGCCTTCTCCCTGGCGACCTCGCGGTCGCACCTTGACCAACGCGCGGCGCTGATCGGGCGGGAGCGCCAGGAGATCATCGACGGGTTGCGGGCGCTGGCCGAAGAGCCGCTGGACGGCGCCGTCGTTTCGGGGGCCGTCGTCCACGGCCCCCGAAACGACGGCGCCGCCCGCGGTTCCCTGGCCTTCATGTTCACCGGCCAGGGCGGCCAGCGCGCGGAGATGGGCCGGGAGCTGTACGACCGCTTCCCGGCGTTCGCGGACGCGCTCGACGAGGCGCTGTCCCACCTGGACGCGGATCTGGATCGCCCGCTGCGCGAGGTGCTGTTCGCCCCGGCGGGTACGGCGGAGGCCGCCCTGCTGGACGAGACCGGCTACACCCAGCCGGCGCTGTTCGCCTTCGAGGTGGCCCTGTTCCGCCTGCTGGAGTCCTGGGGAGTCAGGCCTGACTACCTCACGGGGCACTCGATCGGGGAGATCACCGCGGCGCACGTCGCCGGAGTGCTGTCACTGCCGGACGCGTGCACCCTGGTGGCGGCCCGTGCCCGCCTGATGCAGGCGTTGCCCGCCGGTGGGGCGATGGTCGCGCTGGAGGCCGGCGAGGAGGAGGTGCTCCCGCTGCTGGCCGGGAGCGAGCAGCAGGTCTCGATCGCGGCGGTCAACGGCCCGGCGTCGCTGGTCGTCGCCGGCGAGGAGGAAGTCGTCCTGAAGATCGCGGCGCGGTTCACCGCCGAAGGACGCAGGACCAGGCGGCTCCAGGTCTCCCACGCGTTCCACTCCCCGCGAATGGACGCCATGCTCGACGACTTCGGCCGGGTCGCGCGAGGCCTGTCGTACGCGCCCCCGGAGATTCCGGTCGTCTCGAACGTGACGGGTGAGGCGGCGACCGCGGAGCAGCTCTGCTCCCCCGAATACTGGGTGGCGCACATCCGCCGGCCGGTCCGCTTCGCGGACGGCGTGCGGTGGCTGGCCGAGCAGGGTGTCGCCACCTTCCTCGAACTCGGGCCCGACGCCGTTCTCACGGCCCTCGCCGCCGACTGCCTCACCGACCGGCCCGGCACGCATCCGATCCCGGTGTCGCGCCGGGATCGTGCCGAGGAGCAGGCCATCACCACCGCGATGGCCCGGCTGCACGTCCATGGCTTCGCCGTGGACTGGCGAGGGTTCTTCACCGGCACCGGCGCCGAGACGGTCGACCTGCCGACCTACGCCTTCCAGCACCGGCGGTTCTGGCCGGACACCGTGGCGTCCGGCACACGCGCGCCCGGCGGTACGGCGGACGCCGGCTTCTGGGACGCCGTCGAGCGCGGCGACGTGGCGGCGCTGTCGGAGGGGCTGGACGTCGACGGCGACGCGCTGGAGGCGTTGCTCCCGGCGCTGTCCTCGTGGCGCCGTGACCGCCGGGAGCGCTCCGCCGTGGACGGCTGGCGGTATCGGACCGTCTGGAAGCCGCTGTCCGAGTCGGCGCCCACCTCGACGGCCACGCCCTCCGCGCGGGTACGGGGCCGGTTGCTCGTGGTGGTCCCGGCGCGGCCGGCGGGTGATGAGTGGGTGACCTCGCTGGCGGGCGCGCTGGGCGCGGAGACCGACCGGATCGAGGTCGGCGACACCGACCGGGCGGAACTGGCCGCGCGCCTGCGAAAGCTGTGTTCCGACGGTTCCAGGCCCGCCGCGGTCGTGTCGCTGCTGGCACTGGACGAGCACGACCTCGCCGGGTATCCAGGGGTTCCGGCCGGTCTCGCGCTGACGGTCGCGCTGGCGCAGGCGCTCGGTGACGCCGGGGCCGACGTCCCCCTGTGGTGTGTGACCCGTGGCGCGGTGTCGGTGGGGCGTTCGGAACAGGTGTCCAGGCCGGTGCAGGCCGCCGTGTGGGGTCTCGGCCGGACCGCGGCGATGGAGCAGCCGAGGCTGTGGGGCGGGCTGGTGGACCTGCCGGAGACCCTCGACCCCGTCACCGTCTCCCGCCTGGTCGGCGTGCTGTCCGATGCTCAGGGGCACGGCGAGGACCAGCTCGCCGTACGTCGCTCCGGGGTGTTCGGCCGACGGCTGGTGCGCGCTCCGCTCGGCGAGGAGCTCGCCGGGCGGGAGGCCGCCTCACCGGGCGCCGCGCGGATCGCCGCGGGCACCGTACTGATCACGGGAGGCACGGGAGGACTGGGGACCCACCTCGCCCGCTGGGCGGCCGGCGCCGGTGCCGCGCACGTCCTGCTGGTCGGCCGCCGCGGACCGGACGCCCCGGGCGCGACCGAACTGCGGGACGAGCTGGCCGGCCTCGGCGCCCAGGTCAGCGTCGTGGCCTGCGACGTCGCCGATCGCGACGCCCTGGCCGCCGTGCTGGCCGGGATCCCGCAGGAACGGCCGCTGGCCGCGGTCTTCCACGCGGCGGGAGTGGTCGACGACGGAATGCTGGACGGAATGACGCCGGAGCACCTCTCCTCGGTCCTGCGGGCGAAGGCCGTCGCCGCACTCAACCTGCACGAACTGACCGAGCGGCTGGACCTGCCGGCGTTCGTGCTGTTCTCGTCCACGGCCGCGACCTTCGGCGCCGCGGGCCAGGCCAACTACGCGGCCGCCAACGCCGTGCTCGACGCGCTGGCGGAGCACCGGCGCGGGCTGGGCCTCCCGGCGACGTCGATCGCCTGGGGCCCGTGGGCCGGGGCCGGCATGGCGGCGGACGACGCCGTGGTGGAGAACCGGATGCGCCGGGTCGGCCTGGAGATGATGCCTCCGGACCTGGCGATCCGTGCGCTGCGGCAGGCGATCGAGCACGAGGACACGACGCTGACCGTCGTCGACGTCGACTGGCCTCGCTTCGTCGCCGCCTTCGCCGCGATCCGGCGCCATCCGCTGGTGAGCGACCTGCCTGAGGTGATCGCGGCCGCCGGGGCGACCGAGGGCGGAGCCATCGGCACCGGGGCGGACGGGGCCGTCACGACGGAGCGGGCGTTCCGGCGGCGGCTGGCCGACCTGCCCGCCGCCGAGCGGAGCCGGGCCGTACTGGACCTGCTGCGCGGCCGGGTGGCCGCGGTACTCGGCCACGCCGACACGGACGGCGTCGCGCCGGACCGCCCGTTCAAGGATCTGGGGTTCGACTCGCTGACCACGGTCGAACTGCGCAACGCGCTGGCGGCGACGACGGGGCTGACCCTGCCCGCGACGCTGGTGTACGACTATCCCACCCCCAGCGCGCTGGCGGATTTCCTGCTGGCCGAACTGCTCGGCTCGATGCCGCACGAGGAGTCGCGGCCCGGGTCGCGGGCCGTGACGGCACACGCCGCCGACGACCCCATCGTGATCGTCGGCATGAGCTGCCGGTTCCCCGGCGGGGTGAGCTCCCCCGAGGAGCTGTGGCGGCTGCTGGTGGACGGAAGGGAGGGCGTCTCCTCGTTCCCCGATGATCGGGGATGGGACCTGGAGGCGCTCGCCGGAGGGATGTCGGCCACGAGCCTCGGCGGCTTCCTGCGGGACGCGACCGAGTTCGACGCCGAGTTCTTCGGCATCTCACCGCGTGAGGCGCTGGCGATGGATCCGCAGCAGCGCCTGGTGCTGGAGGCGTCCTGGGAGGCGCTGGAGCGGGCCGGCATCGATCCCCTCGACCTGCGGGGCAGCGACGGCGGCGTCTTCGTGGGCACCAACGGCCAGGACTACGTCGGCCTGCTCAAGAGTTCCGGCGCGGACGTGCAGGGGCACGTGGCCACCGGCACCACGGCGAGCGTCATGTCAGGGCGGCTGTCCTACACGCTGGGGCTGGAGGGGCCCGCGATCACCGTCGACACCGCGTGCTCGTCCTCCCTGGTCGCCCTTCACTGGGCCGCGCAGGCCCTGCGCGGCGGGGAGTGCTCGCTGGCACTGGTGGGCGGTGTCTCGGTGATGTCGACCCCGGACTCGTTCGTCGAGTTCAGCGTCCAGGGCGGTCTGGCCCCCGACGGGCGGTGCAAGGCGTTCTCCGATTCGGCTGACGGCACCGGCTGGTCGGAAGGCGTCGGCGTGCTCGTGCTGAAACGCCTGTCGGACGCGCGGCGGGGCGGTCATCCGATCCTCGCCGTCGTACGCGGGTCGGCGGTGAACCAGGACGGGGCGTCGAACGGGTTGACCGCGCCGAACGGCCCGTCGCAGCAGCGGGTGATCCGGCAGGCACTGGCCGCGGCGGGGCTGTCCCCGGCAGAGGTCGACGCGGCCGAGGCGCACGGCACCGGCACGGCGCTGGGCGACCCGATCGAGGCACAGGCCCTGCTGGCGACGTACGGCCAGGAGCGGGACCACCCGCTCCTGCTGGGGGCGATCAAGTCCAACCTCGGCCACACGCAGGCGGCGGCGGGTGTCGCCGGTGTGATCAAGATGGTGCTGGCCATGCGGCACGGCATGCTGCCCAAGACGTTGCACGTCGAGGTGCCGACGTCGCACGTGAACTGGTCGTCCGGGGCCGTCGAGCTGCTGACCGAGCCTCAGCGGTGGACGCGGAAGGAGCGACCGTTGCGGGCCGGCGTCTCCGCCTTCGGGATCAGCGGCACCAACGCCCACGTCATCCTGGAGCAGGCGCCCCTGGACGAGCGGTCCCCCGATGAGCGGTTCCCCGGCGAGGGGTTCCCCGGTGAGCGGTCCCCCGGCGAGCGGTCCCTCGACGAGCAGGGCGAAGGACAGCCGGCCGAGCGGCCTGACGAGCGGAAGGTTCCCGCGGTCGTGCCGTGGGTCGTCTCCGGCCGGACCCGGGAGGCGCTGCGGGCCCAGCTCGATCGGGTACCTGCCGCCGACCGCGACCTCGATCCGGTGGACGTCGGCTACTCGCTGGCGAGCCGGTCGATGTTCCGGCACCGCGCGGTGCTGCTGGCCACCGCCGACGGAGTGTCGGAGATCGCGCGTGGCGAGGCCACCGCCGTCGCGGGCAGGTCGGCGATGCTGTTCGCCGGTCAGGGCTCCCAGCGCCCCGGCATGGGCCGGGAGTTGTACGCCAGGTTCCCGGTGTTCGCGCAGGCACTGGATGCGGTGCTCGCGCAGCTCGACATCGAGCTGGACCGCCCGTTGCGGACGATCCTGTTCGCCGAGGCGGGCTCGCCCGAGGCCGAACGGCTTGACCAGACCCAGTGGACGCAGCCCGCGCTGTTCGCGATCGAGGTGGCTCTGTTCCGCCTGGCGGAGTCGTGGGGGCTGCGCCCGGACCTGGTGGCCGGGCACTCGATCGGTGAGATCGCCGCGGCGCACGTCGCCGGTGTGCTGACGCTGGCGGACGCGTGCACCCTGGTCGCCGCCAGGGGGCGCCTGATGCAGGTGCTACCGGCCGGGGGCGCGATGGTCTCCGTACAGGCCACCGAGGACGAGGTTCTCCCGATACTCGCCGGGCACGAGCACGAGGTGTCGATCGCCGCGGTCAACGGACCGTCGGCGGTGGTGATCGCCGGGGTGGAGGGGCCGGTCACCGAGGTCGCCGCCCGGTTCGCGGCCGAGGGCCGCAAGACCACCCGGCTGGCCGTCAGCCACGCGTTCCACTCGCCGCTGATGGACCCCATGCTGGAGGAGTTCCGCCGGGCCGTACGAGGGCTCGGGTTCTCACCGCCGGCCATCCCGCTCGTCTCCGGCCTGACGGGCGAACCGGTCGCCGCCGAGTGGCTCTGCTCACCCGACTACTGGGTCGACCACGCTCGGCAGGCGGTCCGCTTCGCCGACTGCGTGCGCACCCTGCGCGGTTCCGGCGTGAGCACGTTCGTCGAGCTCGGCCCGGACGGCGTGCTGTCCGCGCTGACCCAGCACTGCCTGGCGGCCGACGGCACCGAGGCCGGCACCCTGGTCGTGCCGGTGCTGCGTAAGGACCGCGGCGAGGAGGCGTCGGTCGTGGACGCGCTGGCCCGGCTGCACGTCCACGGGCTGCCGGTGGACTGGCGGTCCCTCTTCACCGGATGCGGCGCGCGCCGCGTCGACCTGCCCACGTACGCCTTCCAGCGCCGGAGGTACTGGCCCGAGGCCGTCGCCCCGGCCGTCGCCTCGGCGGGGGACCCGGTGGACGCCGAGTTCTGGGCCGCGATCGAGCGTGCGGACCTGACGTCCGTGGCGGCCACGCTGGATCTGGAGGCGGACTCGCTGTCCACGGTGCTGCCCGCGCTGTCATCCTGGCGCCGCTCGCGCCGCGAGCACACCCTGCTGGACTCCTGGAGCTACCGGGTGGTGTGGAAGCCCCTGGCCGCCGTGCCGTCCGCCGTCCCATCCGGGAGGTGGCTGGTGGCCGTCCCGGCCGGCCGGTCGGAGGAGGGGGCGTGGGCGGAGGCGCTCGACGCCGTGGGCGCCGCCCTGGCGGGCCCCGATGCTCTGATGCGTCTCGACGTCACGCACACCGACCACGCGAGGCTGGCCGCACAGCTCGTCGAGCTGCTCGGCGGCCCGGACGCCGACGGCCGGGCGCCGGCGGGTGTGATCTCCCTGCTGGCGCTCGCCGGGACGGGCGGTGCCGGCCTGCCCGAAGACGGCCTGCCCGAGGTGGCGTTGACGGCCGCGCTGGTGCGGGCGCTGGGCGACGCGGGTGTCGACGCGCCGCTGTGGTGCGTCACCCGAGGCGCGGTGTCGGTGGGCCGATCCGACTCGCCGCCGAGCCCGGGTCAGGCCGCGGTCTGGGGCCTCGGCCGGGTGGCGGCGCTGGAGCACCCCCGACGCTGGGGCGGCATGATCGACCTGCCCGAACCGCTCGACCGGCGGGCCGTCGCCCGGTTCGCCGGCATGCTGGCCGGCGGCCCGGACGGCGAGAGCGAGGTCGCCGTGCGCGCCTCCGGAGTGTTCGGCCGCCGGCTCGTCCCGTCCCCGGCCGGGGACGCCGACCGGTCGTGGCGGCCTCGTGGCACGGTACTGGTCGCCGGGGACACGGGAGTCTCCGGCGAGCGCATCGCCCGCTGGCTGGCCGACACGGGCGCCGACCGAGTCGTGCTGGCCGGGCGCCCCGCCTTGACGGAGCCCGCGGAGCCGCTGGGGGCCGCCGATCGGGTGGAGCCCGCCGGCGCGGATCCCCGGGTGACGATCAGGCACTGCGACCTGGCGGATCGGGAGGCCGTGGCCGCCCTGCTGGCGGAGTTCCCGCCGGACGCGGTCATCTACGCCGAGGAACCGGCCGAGGCCGCCCCCCTGGAAGGGGCCGAGCCGGCGGACATGGCCGCGACCGCCGCGGCCTACGCCGCCGGGGCGGTGCACCTGGACTCCCTGCTGGAAGACCGGGAGCTGGACGCGTTCGTTCTGTTCTGCTCGCTCTCCGGCGTCTGGGGGGTCGCCGGCCGAGGGGTCGCCGCCGCCGCGGAGGCGGTCCGGGACGCACTGGTCGAAGCGCGCCGCGCCCGAGGCGTGGTGGGAACCACCGTGTCCTGGTCGGCATGGGCGGACAGCGGCGTGACCACAGACAGGGGAATGGACCTGCACCTGCGGGTGAACGGGCTGCCCGCCCTGGCGCCGGAGCTCGCACTCAGCGCGCTGGGCCGGGTCGTCGCGAACGGCGAGAGCGCGGTGACGGTCGCCGACGTGGCGTGGGACCGGTTCGCCCCGGCCTTCCTCGCGTCGCGGCCGACCCCGCTGCTGGACGAGCTTCCCCAGGCCCGGCGGGCGATCGAGGCGGCGGGCGGCGGCGCCCACGACGGCGAACCCACCGTGGCGGCCGCGCTCCGGGACCGTCTTCTCGGGGTGCCGGCGGCCGAGCGCGCCGGCCTCGTCCTCGAACTGGTGGTGACCAGGGCCGCCGCGGTCCTCGGGCACACGGACGGCGCCGCGATCGAGGCCGACCGGGCCTTCCGGGACTTCGGGTTCGACTCTCTCACCGCGGTCGACCTGCGTAACCAGCTCAACGCCGCGACCGGGCTGACCCTGCCCGCCACGCTCGTCTTCGACCACCCGACACCGGTGGAACTCGCCGAACACCTGGCGGGCCGGGTGCTCGGCGAGGAGAGCCTCGGCGAGGAGAGCCGAGCACCCGTGCCGGCCGCGCTCTCGGACGACCCGATCGTCATCGTCGGCATGAGCTGCCGGTATCCGGGTGGCGTCCGCTCACCGGAGGACCTGTGGCGGCTGGTCACCGGCGAGGTGGACGCGGTCGGCGCGTTCCCCGCCGACCGGGGCTGGGACCTGGCCGCTCTGTCCGGTGGGGACGCCGACGGGCGTGGCCGCAGCACGGCGGCCGGAGGCGGTTTCCTCTACGACGTCGCCGACTTCGACCCGGGTTTCTTCGGCATCTCGCCCCGTGAGGCGATGGTGATGGACCCGCAGCAGCGACTGGTGCTCGAAGCCGCCTGGGAGGCGTTCGAACGGGCGGGCATCGAGCCCGCCGGCCTGCGGGGCAGTGATGTGGGCGTCTATGTCGGCGCCACCGGTGGTGACTACCAGCCACCCCGCGATCATCACGGCCACGCGCAGACGGCCCAGGCGGCCAGCGTGATCTCCGGCCGGCTGTCCTACACCTTCGGCCTGGTGGGACCCTCGGTGACCGCGGACACCGCCTGCTCCTCGTCGCTGGTGGCGTTGCACCTGGCCGCGCAGGCGCTGCGGTCCGGGGAGTGCTCGCTGGCTCTCGCCGGTGGGGTCGCCGTGATGTCCACCCCGGTGGGCTTCGTCGAGTTCGGCGAGATGGGGGCACTGTCCCCGGACGGCCGGTGCAAGGCGTTCTCCGACGCCGCCGACGGCACGGGCTGGGCGGAGGGCGTCGGCATGCTCGTCGTCGAACGGCTGTCGGATGCCCGGCGCAACGGCCATCGCGTGCTGGCGATCCTGCGCGGTTCGGCCGTCAACCAGGACGGCGCGTCCAACGGATTCACCGCGCCGAGCGGCCCGTCACAGCGGAAGGTGATCCACCGTGCCCTGGCCGGTGCCGGGCTGGCCCCGTCCGACGTGGACGTGGTGGAGGCGCACGGCACCGGCACCAGGCTGGGCGACCCGATCGAGGCGCAGGCCCTGCTGGAGACCTACGGTCAGAACCGTGAACGGCCGGTGCTGCTCGGGTCGATCAAGTCCAACATCGGGCACACTCAGGCGGCGGCCGGAGTCGCCGGACTGATCAAGATGGTCATGGCCATCAGGAACGGGGTGGCGCCGAGGACGCTGCACCTGGACGCGCCGTCGTCGCACGTGGACTGGTCGGCGGGCGCGCTGGAGCTGCTGACCGAGGCCAGGCCGTGGCCGGACTCCGGACGCCCGCGCCGGGCCGGGATCTCGTCCTTCGGAGCCACCGGCACGAACTCACATGTGATCATTGAGGAGGCGCCTCCCGCCGACTTCACCGGGTCGTCCAAGTCCGCCGAGCCGCCAGGGTCCGCCATGGGGCTTCGCGGGATGCCCGTCGCGGCGGTTCCCGGCCTCCTGCCGGTCCCGCTGTCGGCCAAGACTCCGGCCGCGGTACGGGCACAGGCGCTACGCCTGCTCGATCACCTCGTCGAACACCCCGATCTCGGCCTGGCCGACCTCGCGTACTCCCTGGCCACCAGCCGGTCGAGCTTCCGGCAGCGGCTCGCCGTCCTGGCCGGTAGCCGTGCGGAGCTGGTGGACGGCCTGACGGCGGTGGCGGACGGAGACCCGGCTCCGCACGTGATCGATGGCCGGATCGGGCGACCGGGCAAGACGGCGTTCCTGTTCACCGGCCAGGGCAGCCAGCGGGCGGAGATGGGCCGCGAGCTTTACGACCGGTTCCCGGTCTTCGCCGATGCGCTCGACGCCGTACTGGCGCATCTGGACGCCAGGCTGGACCGCCCGCTGCGGGAGATCCTGTTCGCCCCGGCGGGCACCCCCGAGGCCGGGCTGCTCGATGGGACCGGGTGGACCCAGCCGGCGCTGTTCGCGGTCGAGGTGGCCCTGTTCCGCCTGCTGGAGTCCTGGGATCTCACCCCTGACCTGCTGATCGGACACTCGGTCGGCGAATTGGCCGCGGCGCACGTCGCGGGCGTGCTGTCACTCGGGGACGCCTGCGCGCTGGTGGCGGCCAGGGGCGCGCTCATGCAGCGGCTTCCGGCCGGCGGCGCGATGGTCGCCGTCCAGGCCGGCGAGGAGGAGGTGCTGCGGGCGCTGTCCGGACACGAGCACCTGGTCTCCGTCGCCGCGGTCAACGGCCCGGAGTCCGTGGTGATAGCCGGGGCGGAGCAGGCGGTGCTCGACGTGGCGGGCGCGCTGGCGGAGAGCGGGCGCCGGACGAGGCGGCTGCGGGTCTCGCACGCGTTCCACTCGCCGCTGATGGAGCCGATGCTGGCGGACTTCCGGACGGTCGCCGAAGGCATCTCCTACTCCGCACCGCGAATCCCGGTGATCTCGAACGTGACCGGCGGCGTCGTCACGGCCGAGCTGTGCTCCCCGGACTACTGGGTGGCGCACGTACGGAGCGCGGTACGGTTCGCCGACGGGATTCGGGCGGCGCACGAGGCGGGGGTGACCCGCTACATCGAGATCGGCCCGGACGGGACCCTGACCGCGATGGTCCGTGACACCATCCCCGCGGAGGCCGAGGTGGAGCTGGTCCCCCTGCTGCGCAGGGACCGCGACGAGCACCGGGCCCTCGTCACCGCACTCGCCCGGCTGCACGTACACGGGATGAGCCCCGACTGGGCCTCGCTCTTCGCCGGTACCGGCGCCCGGCCGGTGGACCTGCCGACGTACGCGTTCCAGCACGAGCGGTTCTGGCCCGACGCGGGCCACCCGGGCCGGACCCGCGCGGCGGACCCGGGCGGCGCGGTGGACCCGGTGGACGCCGAATTCTGGGCGGCCGTCGAGGAGGAGGACGCCAAGGCGCTGGCGTCGCGGCTCGACGTGGACGATGAGGCGCTGACCAAGGTGCTGCCGGCGCTGTCGTCGTGGCGGCGGGAGCGGCGCCGGAGATCCACCGTGGACGCCTGGCGGTACCGGATCGTCTGGAAGCCCCTCACCGGTGACGACGCGGTCGCGCTCGGCCGGACCTCACAGGCCGGCCCGGCCGGCCCCTGGCTGGTGGTGCTCCCCGAGGAACTGCGCGCGGACGCCTGGACGGGCTCGGTGATCGACACGCTCGGTGCCGACGTGGTCCGCATGGAGGTGGCCGACCTCGCCGCCGTAACCCGGGATCGGGCCGCGCTGGCCGAGTGGCTGGGCGCGCACGCCGGCGCCCGGCCGTTCGCCGGAGTGGTCTCGTTCCTGGCATTGCGGGAGTCCGGGAACACCGGGGAGTCTGGGGACACCGGGGACACCGGGGACACCGGGGACACCGGGGACACCGGGGACACCGGGGACACCGGGGACACCGGGGACACCGTGAACAGTGGAGGCATCGGGGACACCGGGCTTCCCTGCGGGCTCGCCCTGACGACCCTGCTGATCCAGGCGCTGGGCGATGCAGGCATCGACGCGCCGCTGTGGTGCCTCACCCGAGGCGCGGTCGCGGCCGATCCCGGCGACGTCCTGCGCGATCCGGCGCAGGCCGCCATCTGGGGGCTCGGCCGAGTCGCCGCGCTGGAGCACCCGCAGCGGTGGGGCGGCCTGATCGATCTGCCGGACGGTTTCGACCGGGAAGCGGCGCGGCGGCTGGCGAGCGTGCTGGCCGGGCTGGACGGCGAGGACCAGATCGCCATCCGGGCCTCCGGCACGTACGCCCGGCGGCTGGTGCAGGACCCCGTCGGCCAGGCCGACGGGCCCGACGAGTGGACGCCGTCCGGAACCGTACTGATCACCGGCGGCACCGGCGCGCTCGGTGGACATCTGGCCCGCTGGCTGGCCCGGCATGGTGCGGAGCACCTGGTGCTGGTCAGCCGGCGGGGGATGGAGGCCCCCGGCGCCGCCGAGTTGCGCGACGAGGTGGCGAGGCTGGGCGCCCAGGTGACCGTCGCGGCCTGCGACGCGGCCGACCCGGACGCACTGGCCGCCGTACTGGCCGGCATCCCGGCCGAGTTCCCGCTGACCGGTGTGGTGCACGCCGCGGGCGTGGTCGACGACGGCGTGGTGGACGGCTTGACCCGGGAGCGGTTCGAGACGGTGTTCCGCGCCAAGGTGGCACCGGCGGTCGTGCTGGACGAGCTGACGCGAGACCTGGATCTGCCGGTGTTCGTGCTGTTCTCGTCCGCGGCGGGGACGCTCGGCAGCCCCGGCCAGGGCAACTACGCCGCCGCCAACGCGGTGCTGGACGGCCTGGCCGAGCGGCGGCGCGAGCGCGGGCTGGCGGCCACGGCGGTGGCGTGGGGGGCCTGGGCCGGCGGCGGTATGGCGGAGGTGGCCGCGGCGCAGGAGGCGTCCCGGCGGATGGGCGTGCGCCCGATGGACCCCGAGCTGGCGGTCGCCGCGTTGAGCGGCCTCGTCGCCGGAGGCGAACCGGTCGCCGTGGTCGCCGACATCGAGCACGAGCGGTTCGTCCGCTCCTACACGGCGGGCCGGCCCAGCCGGCTGCTGCGTGAGCTGCCGGGATATCATGAGCTGGTCGAGTCGGCAGGCTCGGGGCAGGAGGCCGCGCAGTCGGCGTCCGCCCTGCGGGACAGGCTGGCCGGCCTTGCCGGCTCCGAACGGCTTGGCGTGCTGCTCGACCTGCTGCGCGGCCAGATCGCCATGGTTCTCGGGCACTCCGGTCGCGAGGCGATCGGCGCCGATCAGGCGTTCCGGGACCTCGGGTTCGACTCCCTCAGCGCGATCGAGCTGCGTAACCGGCTCACGGCCTTGACGGGGCTGAAGCTGCCCTCCACGCTCATCTTCGACTACCCGACTCCGGAGGCCCTCGCCGGTCACGTGATCGCGCAGCTCCTGCCGGAGACGGGCGCGGCCTCGGGCGTCGATGAGGAGGAGTCGCGGGTGCGGGCGATGTTCGCCTCGCTCTCCATGGCCAAGCTGAGGGAGATCGGCGTGCTGGACGCGCTGCTGCACCTGGCCGGCGACCCGGAGGCGACGTCCACCGAGACGGATGAGGACGCCGATGACGCGCTCGACTCGATGGGGCTCGACGAGCTGGTGCGGGCGGCCCTCGACGGCGGGCTCCAATGAGCCGCGCCGTCCCGCCGGACGTCCCGCTGTCATGGTCTCGCCGTCCCGCCGGACGTTCCGCCGTCATGGTCCCGTTTCGTGGGCGCGGGACCATGACGGCGGGACCCGAGGTAGTGGGACGGTCCGGAACGCCAATTGACCCGGCCGGGTGTGCGTCCACCCGGCCGGGTCGGATTCGTGCGGTCAGCTCGCGGTTACCCGCTCGGTGCGGTTCTCAGCTTTCGGCCAGCGAGATGGACCTGGACGGGCAGGCCACGACGGCCTCCCGCATAACGGCCTGAGCCGAATCGTCCAGGTCTTCGACCAGAACGATGACGGTTCCCTCGTCGCTCTGGTCGAAGACCTCCGGCGCGATGAGCACGCACTGGCCGGCACCGATGCAGCGCTGGGCGTTCACATTGACACGCATGACATTCCTCATTTTTGAAAGACCGGGTCTGACAGGTGACCGGCCGGGGCCTGCCGCTCCGTCACCAACGGACCGGCAGCGCATGCAGCCCGAACAGCACACCGTCGTACTTGAACGGCAGGTCCTCGACCGCGAGATCGAGCTGAAGGGTCGGAATCCGCTGGAATAGGGACGTGAAGACGGCCTCCATCTCGACCCTGACGAGGTTCTGCCCGAGACACTGGTGCACGCCGTACCCGAACGCGACGTGGTGGCGGGCCGAACGGCTCGGATCGAACTCGTCGGCCCGCTCGAACGTGGCATGGTCGTGGTTCGCCGCGGCGCCGAGCGGCACGATGCCCTCGCCGGCCTTGATGACGTGCCCGCCGATCTCGATGTCCTCAATGGCCACGCGGAGAGCCACCCGGTCAGCGACGGACAGGTAGCGCAGCACTTCCTCCACCACCCCCGGCGCGCCGACCCACTGCCGGTTCAGCAGCAGCATGACCACGCCGAGCGCGATGTTGTTCGCCGTCGTCTCGTGCCCGGCGATCAGCAGCAGCAGGGCGACGCCGGAGATCTCCTTGGGGGTCAGCACCCCGGCGGACAACAGCCGGCTGGTCAGGTCCCTGCCGGGGAACCGCTGCTTCATGGCGATCAGCTTGGAGATGTACAGCAGCAGGTCCCTGGTCGCGGACTCGCGTTCATCGTCGGTCGACGTGAAGGTCACCAGGATGCGCGTCCTCGACTCGAAAAGCTCGCGGTCCGTACGCGGCACGCCGAGCAACTCACAGATGATCAGCGACGGCACCGGCAGCGCGAACGCGGACACCAGGTCGGCGGTGGTGCCGGTGGCGAGCATGTCGTCGATGCAGGTGTCGACGACCCGCTGGACGGCCGGGCGAAGCTCAGCGATCCGCCGTACGGTGAATTCAGGGATCAGAGCCTTGCGGAAGCGGGTGTGCTCCGGCGGGTCGTACGCGACGAACCAGCCGGGAATCTGGTCGGGCGGCGGCACCGTCCCGTTGCGCCCGATCGTCGGAAAGCCCTCGTGCAAGGGGCTGGCACTGATCCGGGGATCGGTGAGCACAGTGCGCACGTCATCATGTCGAGTGACCAGCCACACGGTGCTGCCGTTGGGCAGCGCCGACTTGACCAGTCCCGACTGCTCCCGGAGTGAGGCGTACTCGTCCGGGGGAGAGAGCTGCCCGCGTCGCCGCCTCGGGAACTCGATGGATATCGGATCGCCATTGTGCGTTTCCATGCTGTCGCCACGTCCTTCGGCAGTACCTGTCAGATCATTTCAGCGCCGGGTTGCCCAGGATCAGATCGGCGGCTGCTCGGACGCCTCCCGCCTCATGCTGCACCTTGGCGAAGAATTCGGCGCGCTCACGGAAGGCAGGGTTGCCCAGCACTTGGGTGATCTTGTCGATCACATCATCGACGTCGATGGTCTGCGGATCGTTCACCGTGAGGCTGACCCCGCTGTCCACGCCGCGCACCGCCTGGTCATAGCAGTCGACCCAGAGCGGCCGGATGACCTGCGGCTTGCCGAAGTACAGGCCCTCGTGGAACGCGTTGCCGCCGCCGTGGTTGAAGAAGAGCTTGACGCTGGGATGGGCCAGCACGTCGAGTTGCGAGGGGACCCAGCTCTCGATCCTGAGGTTCGGTGGCAGCTCGTCCCTGGGGGGCAGCAGGTGTTGCTGCCCGGTCGGCAGCTTCCACAGCACGGCATGCCTGCCGTCCAACCGGCGGGCGACCTCCACCAGCGCGTGTACTTCGTGGCGGGTCAGCCGTGTGATGGTGCCGAGTCCGATGTAGACCACGGAGGGGTTGGCGTCGAGCCAACCGGACAGGTCGTCGTCGTCCGGCGCCTCCGGCAACGGCGGGATCATGGCGCCGACCAGGTGGAACTTATCCGGAACGGGAAAGGGATACTCCAGCCCGAAGACCGTGTAGCACAGGACGAGATCGGCGTGATCGACTTTCGCCGATAGACCGAGAATCTCCCGTGGCAGCAGACCTTGTCTCACCTTTGAGGCGCCTTCAAGAACGCGCCTCAGCATCTTTGGGTGCAGGAACATCATCCCGGCCCGGAGCTTGAACACGGTGTTGCGGACCCGTTGCGGAAACGACATATTCAACGGCAGGCCGGTGTGCAGCATGGGGAACCCACGCGGAATAAGCAGATTGCTCGGCATGAAAGGCGAGCTGAGGGCGAATGGGATCTTCCTCTTGAGCGCTACCAGGAGCGCGACGGAGTGTAGGCTATCGAAGATCATGAGGGCTGGGTTGAGCTCTTCGACCAGGGCGTCGAGTGCCAGATACTTCTGCTTTCCGCTCTCCGGGGAGAACCCGCGCCGTACCACCGCGCGGTGCGCCTTCCACCGGGACCGCTGGGTGACCTGCCGGTACATCTCGTCGTCCCAGTCACTGGGGGACTGCTCTGGATCGGTCTCGCCGAGCGAGGCGAATCGCACGCCGCTTCCCTCGTCGATCTTCTCGACCTCGGCCCTGCGGGACTCGTCCGTCGCGAACCATAGATCCTCCGTACCACGCCGGGCCAGCTCGGCGGCGATCACGCACAGGGGATTGAAGACACCGACCCCCGCGTTGCTGACAAACAGCAGTGGCTTGCGGCCCTCGCCCATCACACACACCTCCATCGCGGGAGCCCGGCTGCCGAACAGCCGGTGACACGCGGGTGTCTGCTCCGGTGCGGATCCGTCGTCGCCGTGAACGTCTCTGTGTCCTGCACATCGGCGTGCCCGCACGGTATCGCGGCGATGTTAGGGGGATCACTAGTTTTCCCGGGGCCCCGGCCCGTGGGCGCGGCCGGCTCGCCAGGCCCTCTAAAGACTAGGAGTTTGCCGAGTCGCCATCGGCCTAACTTCACCGAATGAATGGCATGCTCGACGACCTTCCTCTTAACGGGAGCCTCGTCGTGCATACCGTCAGTCATCCTCTTCAACCATGCGGAGACCCATGCTACGGCCTCCCCTTCCTGGCGGGGACGCCCCACCAGGCGAGAGCACCGGGTGCCGGTGTGCGCGGAGAGGGATGTGGTGACTGACGCGATCGACGTGGCGGCGGTGGGTGTCCTGGTACCGGTGACGTCGGCCGTACGTTTCCCGACCCCGCCCGATGTACGGAGGCTGTGATGGATACGCCCAGTGAGAAGGTCGTACAGGCGCTCCGGACCTCCATGAAGGAGGCCGAACGGCTACGGCGTCAGTACCAGAAGCTGGTCGCGGTCACAACCGAGCCGATCGCCATCGTGGCGATGAGCTGCCGGTTCCCCGGCGGGGTGTCCTCCCCTGAGGATCTGTGGCGGCTGATCGTCGAAGGTGGTGACGCCATCTCGGGCTTCCCGTCCGATCGCGACTGGGATCTCGACATGCTGTCGGGTCATGATTCGGACGGCCGGCCTCGAAGCGACACCGACAAGGGAGCCTTCATCCGCGACGTCGCGGACTTCGACCCTGGGTTCTTCGGGATCTCGCCGCGTGAGGCGCTGGCGATGGATCCGCAGCAGCGGCTGCTGCTGGAGGTGTCGTGGGAGGCCGTCGAGCGGGCCGGGATCGACGCCGCCCGGCTGCGCGGCAGCCGTACCGGGGTCTTCGTCGGGATGAGCGGTCAGGACTACTCCTACCTGATGGTGAACTCGCTGGCCGATCTCGAGGGCAACGTCGGGACCGGGATGGGCGCGGGCGCGGCCTCCGGTCGGCTTTCGTACACGCTGGGCCTGGAGGGTCCGGCGGTGACGGTGGACACCGCGTGCTCGTCATCCCTGGTGGCGTTGCACCTGGCGACGCAGGCGCTGCGCAGCGGCGACTGCTCGCTGGCGCTGGCGGGTGGGGTGACCGTGATGAGCACCCCTGGCGCGTTCGTGGAGTTCACCCGGCAGGGTGGGCTGGCGGCTGACGGCCGGTGCAAGGCGTTCGCCGACGCGGCGGACGGCACGGGGTGGGCCGAGGGCGTGGGCATGCTGGTGCTGGAGAGGTTGTCGGACGCTCAGCGCAACGGCCATCAGGTACTCGCGGTTCTGCGCGGGTCGGCGGTGAACCAGGACGGCGCGTCGAATGGCTTCACCGCGCCGAATGGTCCGTCGCAGCAGCGAGTGATTCGCCAGGCGCTGGGCAGCGCCGGGCTGAACCCCGCTGATGTGGACGTGGTCGAGGGGCACGGCACCGGTACGACGCTGGGTGACCCGATCGAGGCGCAGGCGTTGCTGGCGACCTATGGGCAGGATCGGCCGGAGGATCGGCCGTTGCTGCTGGGGTCGGTGAAGTCGAACATCGGTCACACCCAGGCGGCCGCCGGTGTGGCGGGTGTGATCAAGATGGTCATGGCGATGCGGCATGAGGTGTTGCCCAAGACGTTGCATGTGGATGCGCCGTCGTCGCATGTGGACTGGGCCTCGGGTGCGGTGGAGCTGCTGACCGAGGCCAGGGCCTGGCCTCGGGTGGATCGGCCGTGGCGGGCCGGGGTGTCGTCGTTCGGGCTCAGCGGCACCAACGCCCACGTGATCATCGAGCAGGCACCGGAGAACACACCAGTCGAGGCGAGGGCGGAGGACCAGGGCCCGGCGGCGACCGCAGGTGTGCCCCCGATGCTGATTTCGGGTCGTACGGCGGAGGCGCTGCGGGCGCAGGCCGAGCGGCTGGTGTCATACCTGGACGCCGAACCTGATCTGGATCTGGCCGACATGGCCTTCTCCCTTGTCACGACGCGATCGGTCTTCGAGCACCGGGCGGCGGTGCTGGCCGGTGCTCGCGAGGATGTCGTGGCCGGGCTGCGGGCCGTGGCCGAGGGCCGGTCGGGTGCGGGCGCCCTGCTGGGGCAGAGCGGGCGGCGAGACAAGATCGCATTCCTGTTCACCGGTCAGGGAAGCCAGCGGGCGGGGATGGGCCGGGAGCTGTATGAGCGGTTCCCGGTGTTCGCCGAGGCGTTGGACGCGGTGCTGGAGCAGTTGGACGGGGAGCCGGCCGGGCGGCCGGGTGGCGAGTCGGCCGAGCGGGTGGGCTGTTCGGTGCGTGAGGTGCTGTTCGCCGAGCCGGGTACGGCTGAGGCGGGGTTGCTGGACCAGACGGGGTGGGCGCAGTCGGCGCTGTTCGCGCTTGAGGTGGCGTTGTTCCGCCTGGTGTCCTCGTGGGGTGTCAAGCCGGATGTGCTGGCGGGGCATTCGGTGGGGGAGTTGGCGGCGGCGCATGTGGCGGGGGTGTTGTCGCTTGCCGATGCGTGCGCGTTGGTGGCCGCTCGGGGCCGGTTGATGCAGGCGTTGCCCGCGGGTGGGGCGATGGTGGCGGCGCAGGCCTCGGAGGAGGAGGTCGCCGCTCTGCTGGAGGGCCGTGAGGGTGAGGTGTCGATCGCGGCGGTGAACGGCCCGTCCTCGGTGGTGATCTCCGGGGTGGAGGAGCCGGTTCTCGGTATCGTCGCGGTGCTGGAGGAGCGGGGGATCAGGACCCGGCGGTTGCGGGTGTCGCATGCGTTCCATTCGCCGTTGATGGAGCCGATGCTGGCGGACTTCCGCGCTGTGGCTCGGACGTTGACCTACAACGCGCCGCGCGTTGCGATCGTGTCCACGGTGACCGGTGGGCCGGCCACGGCGGAGCAGTTGTGCTCGCCGGATTACTGGGTGGAGCAGGTTCGCCAGGCCGTACGCTTCGCCGACGGCATCCGCACGCTGCACGGCCAGGGCGTGCGGGCGTACTTCGAGCTCGGCCCCGACGGGGTGCTGACCGCCATGGCTCAGGACACCCTTGCCGCCGAGGAGCAGCCCGTCGCGGACCTGGTGGCGGGGTCTGACGCGGTGGTGGTGCCGGTGCTGCGCAGGGACCGGGACGAGCAGTGGTCGGTCGTGTCGGCGTTGGCTCAGCTGCATGTGTGCGGGGTGGTGGTGCATTGGGAGTCGGTGCTTGCGGGTGGGCGCCGGGTGGAGTTGCCGACCTATGCGTTCCAGCGTCAGCGTTTCTGGCCTGATGGTGCGGGTTCGCGGGTGGGGAATGTGGCGGCTGCCGGGTTGGCGGCTACGGGCCATCCGTTGCTGGGGGCCGCGGTCGGGCTGGCCGGCTCCGATGGGGTGTTGCTGACCGGCCGGTTGTCGCTGTGGTCGCATCCGTGGCTGGCCGATTACGTGGTGATGGGTTCGGTACTGGTGCCGGGTTCGGCGTTCGTGGAGCTGGCGGTGCGGGCGGGTGATCAGGCCGGATGTGATGTGGTCGAGGAGCTGACCTTGACCACGCCGCTGGTGCTGGGTGAGCGGGATGCGGTCGCGGTGCAGGTGTGGGTGGGGGCGGCGGACGGGTCGGGCCGTCGTGGTGTGAGCATCTATGCCCGGACGACCGAGGCCGCCGATGAGGAGCCATGGGTTGAGCACGCGACCGGTGTGCTGACGGCCGGAGGCCGCGTCGCTGAGCGGTTCGAGACGGTGGTGTGGCCGCCGCAGGGGGCTTCCGTCATTGAGCTGGACGGGTTGTACGACCGGTTCGCCGCGGGCGGGTTCCACTACGGGCCGGTGTTCCAGGGGCTGCGGGCTGCCTGGCGGGGTGCTGACGGCGCGGTGTTCGCCGAGGTCGTTCTGCCTGAGCAGGCCGCGTCGAGCGCGGGTTCGTTCGGGTTGCATCCGGCGCTGTTGGATGCGGCGTTGCATGCGGTGTCGTTCGCCGGGCTGGACGGTGCCGAGGGCGGGCGGTTGCCGTTCTCCTGGGGTGGAGTCTGCCTGCACGCGAGTGGTGCGTCGGTGCTGCGGGTGCGGCTGGCCAGGACCGACGCTGATGCGGTCTCGGTGACGGCGGTGGACGCGGCTGGGGAGCCGGTGCTGTCGGCACGTTCACTGGTGCTGCGGCCGGTCGCAGCCGAGCTGTTCGCCGCTGCGGGAAGCGGCCGAGGGGTGGAGCGGGACGCGCTGTTCGGCTTGGAGTGGACGCCGCTGACAGATCTCCCGACCGCCGATCCGCTCCCGGTGGCGGTGCTCGGCCTGGACACGTTGGGTGTCGCTGGGACGCTGCGGGCGGCTGGGGGTTCGGGCGGGGATTCGGCGCCGGTTTATGCGGATCTGCTGTCGCTGGTGGAGGCGGGTCCGGTGCCGGGTGTGGTGGTGGCGGAAGTGGTCTCTGGCCGAGACGGCGGGGTCGTGGAGTCGGTGCACGAGTTGACCTCGCATGTTCTGGGCTTGCTGCAGGGATGGCTGGCAGATGACCGGTTCGCCGATTCGCGCCTGGTGTTCGTCACCCGGCGCGGGGTTGTGGCCGGTGTCAGTGCGGACGGTGCAGCGGCGCCGGACCCGGTCGTGGCGGCGGTACGAGGGCTTGTCCGCAGTGCTCAGTCGGAGAATCCGGGCCGGTTTGTGCTGGTCGACGTGGATGATCAGGGGTCTTCGCTCGCGACTTTGTCCGACGGGCTGTCCGCGGTTCTGGCGTCGGGTGAGCCGCAGGTGGCGGTGCGCGGCGGTGAGATGTGGGTGCCGCGCCTGGCGCGGGTGACGCCGGGTTCGGGTGTCGGCGATGACCTGGACGAGGACGGTGCCCGCTCGTGGGATCCCGAGGGCACGGTGTTGATCACTGGTGGTACCGGTGGTCTGGGCGGGTTGTTCGCGCGGCATGTGGTGGCCGAGCGTGGGGTGCGGCGTCTGCTGCTGGTCAGCCGGCGGGGAGCGGATGCGCCGGGGGCGGTGGCGTTGCAGGCGGAGCTGATCGCGCACGGGGTCGAGGTGGAGATCGCGGCGTGTGATGTGGCCGATCGGGATCAGGTGGCGGCGCTGCTGGCTCGGGTCCCGGCCGATCATCCGTTGACGGCGGTGATTCATACCGCGGGTGTGCTGGACGACGGGACGATTCCGTCGTTGTCGGCGGAGCGGCTGGATGTGGTGTTGCGGCCGAAGGTGGATGCGGCCTGGTATCTGCATGAGCTGACCCGGGGTCTGGATCTGGCGGCGTTCGTGGTGTTCTCGTCGGTGGCGGGGACGTTCGGTGGGGCGGGTCAGGGTAACTACGCGGCGGCGAACGCGTTCTTGGACGTGTTGGCGCAGGTGCGGCGGGCGCAGGGGCTGGCGGGGTTGTCGCTGGCGTGGGGTGCCTGGGCGCAGGACGCCGGGATGACCGGGGCGCTGAGCCAGGCGGATATGCGGCGGATGGCGCGGGCGGGGATGGTGCCGTTGTCGCCTGAGCAGGGTTTGGCGTTGTTCGAGGCGGCGGGTGTGGTGGGTGCTGCGGTGGTTGTGGCGGCGCGGTTTGACGTGTCGGCGGTGCGGGGGAGTGGTGAGGTGCCGCATCTGCTGCGCGGGCTGGTGCGTGGGGTTCGCCGGTCGGCGGTGTCGGTGTCGTCGGTGGGTGATGGGGTGTTGGTGGGGCGGTTGGCCGGTCTGGGGCAGGCCGATCGGATGCGGTTTGTGGTGGAGTTGGTTCGGGGTGAGGTGGCCACGGTGTTGGGGCATGCTTCGCCGCAGCTGGTGGAGGTGCGGCGGGAGTTCCGCGAGCTGGGGTTTGACTCGCTGACCGCGGTGGAGTTGCGCAACCGGTTGAACGGTGTGACGGGGTTGCGGTTGCCGTCGACGTTGGTGTTCGATTATCCGACGCCGGTGGTGCTGGCGGAGTTCCTGCTGGGTGAGCTGCTCGGCCGGCAGGCCGATGTGATCGTCCCCACGTCCGTTGTGCCTGTGGCGGACGACCCGATCGTGATCGTGGGGATGGCGTGCCGCTATCCGGGCGGGGTGGGTTCCGCCGAGGATTTGTGGCGGCTGGTGGCCGAGGGCGGAGACGGGATCAGCGAGTTCCCGACGACCCGCGGTTGGGATCTCGACGGGTTGTACAACCCGGATCGGGAGCGCCGGGGGAACAGTTATGTGCGTGAGGGGGGGTTCCTGCACGAGGCGGGGGAGTTTGATCCGGGGTTCTTCGGGATCTCGCCGCGTGAGGCGCTGGCGATGGATCCGCAGCAGCGGTTGCTGTTGGAGGCCACGTGGGAGGCGATCGAGCGGGCGGGGATGGATCCGGTTTCGCTGCGCGGCAGTCGTACCGGCGTGTTCGCCGGGGTGTCGTATCACGACTATGCGTCGAGTGTGGAGTTCCCGCCGGATGTGATGAGTTTCTTCGGCACCGGTAATGCGGGGAGTGTGTTGTCGGGTCGGGTCTCCTACGCGCTGGGCTTGGAGGGTCCGGCGATGACGGTGGACACGGCGTGTTCGTCGTCGCTGGTGGCGATGCATCTGGCGGCGCAGGCGCTGCGTTCGGGTGAGTGCAGTCTGGCGTTGGCCGGTGGTGTGACGGTGATGGCGTCGCCGGGGGCGTTCATTGATTTCAGTCAGCAGGGTGGGCTGGCTCCTGATGCGCGGTGTAAGGCGTTCGCCGAGGCGGCGGACGGTACGAGTTGGGCCGAGGGTATCGGTGTGGTGGTGCTGGAGCGGTTGTCGGACGCTCGGCGCAGTGGCCACCGGGTACTCGCGGTTCTGCGTGGGTCGGCGATTAATCAGGATGGGGCGTCGAATGGTCTGACCGCGCCGAATGGTCCGTCGCAGCAGCGGGTGATTCGTCAGGCTCTGGCCGGTGCGGGTTTGAACCCGTCCGAGGTGGATGTGGTGGAGGCGCATGGGACGGGGACGACGCTGGGTGACCCGATCGAGGCGCAGGCGTTGCTGGCGACGTACGGTCAGGGTCGGCCGGAGGGTCGGCCGTTGCTGCTGGGGTCGATCAAGTCGAACATCGGTCACACGCAGGCGGCGGCGGGCGTCGCCGGTGTGATCAAGATGGTCATGGCGATGCGGCATGGGGTGTTGCCCAGGACGTTGCATGTGGATGCGCCGTCGTCGCATGTGGACTGGGCCTCGGGTGCGGTGGAGTTGCTGACCGAGCAGGTGGAGTGGCCGCGGGTGGATCGGCCGTGGCGGGCGGGGGTGTCGTCGTTCGGGATCAGTGGCACCAACGCGCACGTGATCATCGAACAAGCGGTGGAATCTCCGGAAGCCGCGGACGAGGACGCTCCGCAGGACCACGCACCGGTTGCCGGTGTGGTGCCGGTGCTGGTGTCGGGCCGGTCGGTGGAGGCGTTGCGGGCGCAGGGCGGGCGGCTGGTGTCGTTCCTGGACGGTGAGCCTGGTCTGGGGCTGGCCGATGCGGCGTTCTCGCTGGCCACGACGCGGTCGGCGTTCGAGCATCGGGCGGTGGTGCTGGCCGCCGATCGTGAGGGTGTGCTGGCCGGGCTGGGTGCGCTGGCCGAGGACGGTTCGGGTGCGGGTGTGGTGCGCGGGGTGGCCGGGGCGGAGCCGCGGCTGGCGGTGTTGTTCACCGGTCAGGGGAGTCAGCGGGCGGGGATGGGCCGGGAGCTGTATGCGCGGTTCCCGGTGTTCGCGAAGGCGTTGGATGCGGTGCTGGAGCAGTTGGACGGGGAGCCGGCCGGGCGGCCGGGTGGCGAGTCGGCCGAGCGGGTGGGCTGTTCGGTGCGCGAGGTGCTGTTCGCCGAGCCGGGCAGTGCGCAGGCGGAGGCGGGGTTGCTGGATCAGACGGGGTGGGCGCAGCCGGCCCTGTTCGCGGTGGAGACGGCGTTGTTCCGGCTGGTGTCCTCGTGGGGGGTGCGGCCGGAGGTGCTGGCGGGGCATTCGATCGGGGAGATCACCGCGGCGCACGTGGCCGGGGTGTTGTCCCTGAGTGATGCGTGTGCGCTGGTGGCGGGCCGGGCGCGGTTGATGCAGGCGCTCCCCTCCGGTGGGGCGATGGTGGCGGTGCAGGCCTCTGAGGAGGAGGTCGTCAAGCTGTTGGCCGGGCGGGAGAAGGAGGTGTCGGTCGCGGCGGTGAACGGCCCGGCCTCGGTGGTGATCTCCGGGGTGGAGGAGGCGGTGCTGGAGGTGGCCGCCGCCCTGGAGAAGCGGGGGGTCAGGACGAAGTGGTTGCGGGTGTCGCATGCGTTCCACTCGCCGTTGATGGAGCCGATGCTGGCGGACTTCCGCACGCTGGCGGGCGGGTTGACCTACAGTGCGCCGCGTATCGCGGTGGTGTCGAACGTGACCGGCGAGGTGGCCACGGCGGAGCAGTTGTGTTCGCCGGACTACTGGGTGGATCAGGTGCGTGGAGCGGTCCGCTTCGCCGACGGCGTCCGGACGCTGCACGCGCAGGGTGTGCGGGCGTATCTGGAGCTGGGGCCGGACGGTGTGCTGACCGCGATGGCCGCCGACACCCTCACCGCGCTCGCCGACTCGGACTCGCGGGGTTCGGACGCTCGTTCGCTTGGGGCGGATGCGTACGCGGATCCAGATGCGGTGCTGGTGCCGGTGCTGCGCAGGGGCCGTGATGAGCAGGCGGCGGTCATGGCGGCGCTGGCCGAGTTGCATGTGCACGGGGTAGCGCTCGACTGGCGTGCGGTGTTGCCGGGTGGGCGGCTGGTGGAGCTGCCGACCTACGCCTTCCAACACCAGTGGTACTGGCCCCAGGGCGCCGGTGATCGTGCGAGGAATGTGGCGGCGGCGGGCCTGGCGGCTGCGGGGCATCCGTTGCTGGGCGCGGCGGTGGGGCTGGCCGGTTCCGATGGGGTGTTGCTGACCGGCCGGTTGTCGCTGCGGTCGCATCCGTGGCTGGCCGATTACGCGGTGATGGGTTCGGTGGTGGTGCCGGGTACGGCGTTCCTGGAGTTGGCGATCCGGGCGGGTGATCAGGTCGGCTGTGATGTGGTGGAGGAGCTGACGCTGGCCGCGCCGCTGGTGCTGGGTGAGCGGGACGCGTTGGCGGTGCAGGTGTGGGTGGCTGCCGCCGCGGAGTCGGGTCGTCGTGGTGTGAACATCTACGCGCGGCCGGCGGAGGCGGCTGAGGATGAGCCGTGGGTGGAGCACGCCGCGGGGATTTTGGCGGTGGATGGCCGGTACGCGGGGGCCGGTGGCCGGAGTGTGGAGTTCGACACCGCGGTGTGGCCGCCGCAGGGCGCGATCGCGATCGAGCTGGACGGGTTGTACGAGTGGCTTGCCGGGGACGGGCTGAGCTATGGGCCGGTGTTCCAGGGGTTGCGGGCTGCCTGGCGGGGTGAGAGTGGTGAGGTGTTCGCGGAGGTCGTTCTGCCTGAGCAGGCCGCGTCGAGCGCGGGTTCGTTCGGGTTGCATCCGGCGCTGTTGGATGCGGCGTTGCATGCGGTGTCGTTCGCCGGGCTGGACGGTGCCGAGGGCGGGCGGTTGCCGTTCTCCTGGGGTGGAGTCTGCCTGCACGCGGGTGGTGCGTCGGTGCTGCGGGTGCGGCTGGCCAAGACGGGCGACGATTCGGTTTCGGTGAGCGCGGTGGACGCCACCGGGGAGCCGGTGCTGTCGGCACGTTCGCTGGTGCTGCGGCCGGTCTCCGCCGATCAGCTCGCGGTCGCCTCCGGCGGTCGCGGGGCGGGGGGGGACCCGCTGTTCGAGGTGGAGTGGTCGCCGCTGACGGAGCTTTCGACGGCCGATGCGGTGCCGGTGGCGGTGCTCGGTCTCGACCTCCTAGGGGTCGCCGCCGCCTGGGAGACGGTCGGTCAGCCGACTCAGGTTCACGCGGATCTGTCGGTCCTGGCGGATCCGGTACCCGGCGTGATAGTGGCCGAGGCGATCTCGGACCCGGCGTGCGGAGTGGTGGAGTCGGCGCATGAGCTGGCCGCCCGGGTGCTGGATGTGGTGCAGCGATGGCTGGCCGATGACCGGTTCGTCGACTCCCGCTTGGTGGTTCTCACCAGTGGTGCGATTGAGGCGCGGGAAGGGGACGCGGTCACCGATCTGCCGGCCGCCGGGGTGTGGGGTCTGGTGCGCAGTGCGCAGCTGGAGAACCCGGGCCGGTTCGTGCTGGTGGACGTGGACGGGCGGGAGTCTTCACTGTCGGCGCTGCCGGGGATGTTGGCCTGGGGGCTGGCGTCGGGTGAGCCGCAGGTGGCGGTGCGCGGCGGTGAGATGTGGGTGCCGCGCCTGGCGCGGGTGACGCCGGGTTCGGGTGTCGGCGATGACCTGGACGAGGACGGTGCCCGCTCGTGGGATCCCGAGGGCACGGTGTTGATCACTGGTGGTACCGGTGGTCTGGGCGGGTTGTTCGCGCGGCATGTGGTGGCCGAGCGTGGGGTGCGGCGTCTGCTGCTGGTCAGCCGGCGGGGAGCGGATGCGCCGGGGGCGGTGGCGTTGCAGGCGGAGCTGATCGCGCACGGGGTCGAGGTGGAGATCGCGGCGTGTGATGTGGCCGATCGGGATCAGGTGGCGGCGCTGCTGGCTCGGGTCCCGGCCGATCATCCGTTGACGGCGGTGATTCATACCGCGGGTGTGCTGGACGACGGGACGATTCCGTCGTTGTCGGCGGAGCGGCTGGATGTGGTGTTGCGGCCGAAGGTGGATGCGGCCTGGTATCTGCATGAGCTGACCCGGGGTCTGGATCTGGCGGCGTTCGTGGTGTTCTCGTCGGTGGCGGGGACGTTCGGTGGGGCGGGTCAGGGTAACTACGCGGCGGCGAACGCGTTCTTGGACGTGTTGGCGCAGGTGCGGCGGGCGCAGGGGCTGGCGGGGTTGTCGCTGGCGTGGGGTGCCTGGGCGCAGGACGCCGGGATGACCGGGGCGCTGAGCCAGGCGGATATGCGGCGGATGGCGCGGGCGGGGATGGTGCCGTTGTCGCCTGAGCAGGGTTTGGCGTTGTTCGAGGCGGCGGGTGTGGTGGGTGCTGCGGTGGTTGTGGCGGCGCGGTTTGACGTGTCGGCGGTGCGGGGGAGTGGTGAGGTGCCGCATCTGCTGCGCGGGCTGGTGCGTGGGGTTCGCCGGTCGGCGGTGTCGGTGTCGTCGGTGGGTGATGGGGTGTTGGTGGGGCGGTTGGCCGGTCTGGGGCAGGCCGATCGGATGCGGTTTGTGGTGGAGTTGGTTCGGGGTGAGGTGGCCACGGTGTTGGGGCATGCTTCGCCGCAGCTGGTGGAGGTGCGGCGGGAGTTCCGCGAGCTGGGGTTTGACTCGCTGACCGCGGTGGAGTTGCGCAACCGGTTGAACGGTGTGACGGGGTTGCGGTTGCCGTCGACGTTGGTGTTCGATTATCCGACGCCGGTGGTGCTGGCGGAGTTCCTGCTGGGTGAGCTGCTCGGCCGGCAGGCCGATGTGATCGTCCCCACGTCCGTTGTGCCTGTGGCGGACGACCCGATCGTGATCGTGGGGATGGCGTGCCGCTATCCGGGCGGGGTGGGTTCCGCCGAGGATTTGTGGCGGCTGGTGGCCGAGGGCGGAGACGGGATCAGCGAGTTCCCGACGACCCGCGGTTGGGATCTCGACGGGTTGTACAACCCGGATCGGGAGCGCCGGGGGAACAGTTATGTGCGTGAGGGGGGGTTCCTGCACGAGGCGGGGGAGTTTGATCCGGGGTTCTTCGGGATCTCGCCGCGTGAGGCGCTGGCGATGGATCCGCAGCAGCGGTTGCTGTTGGAGGCCACGTGGGAGGCGATCGAGCGGGCGGGGATGGATCCGGTTTCGCTGCGCGGCAGTCGTACCGGCGTGTTCGCCGGGGTGTCGTATCACGACTATGCGTCGAGTGTGGAGTTCCCGCCGGATGTGATGAGTTTCTTCGGCACCGGTAATGCGGGGAGTGTGTTGTCGGGTCGGGTCTCCTACGCGCTGGGCTTGGAGGGTCCGGCGATGACGGTGGACACGGCGTGTTCGTCGTCGCTGGTGGCGATGCATCTGGCGGCGCAGGCGCTGCGTTCGGGTGAGTGCAGTCTGGCGTTGGCCGGTGGTGTGACGGTGATGGCGTCGCCGGGGGCGTTCATTGATTTCAGTCAGCAGGGTGGGCTGGCTCCTGATGCGCGGTGTAAGGCGTTCGCCGAGGCGGCGGACGGTACGAGTTGGGCCGAGGGTATCGGTGTGGTGGTGCTGGAGCGGTTGTCGGACGTTCGGCGCAGTGGCCACCGGGTACTCGCGGTTCTGCGTGGGTCGGCGATTAATCAGGATGGGGCGTCGAATGGTCTGACCGCGCCGAATGGTCCGTCGCAGCAGCGGGTGATTCGTCAGGCTCTGGCCGGTGCGGGTTTGAACCCGTCCGAGGTGGATGTGGTGGAGGCGCATGGGACGGGGACGACGCTGGGTGACCCGATCGAGGCGCAGGCGTTGCTGGCGACGTACGGTCAGGGTCGGCCGGAGGGTCGGCCGTTGCTGCTGGGGTCGATCAAGTCGAACATCGGTCACACGCAGGCGGCGGCGGGCGTCGCCGGTGTGATCAAGATGGTCATGGCGATGCGGCATGGGGTGTTGCCCAGGACGTTGCATGTGGATGCGCCGTCGTCGCATGTGGACTGGGCCTCGGGTGCGGTGGAGTTGCTGACCGAGCAGGTGGAGTGGCCGCGGGTGGATCGGCCGTGGCGGGCGGGGGTGTCGTCGTTCGGGATCAGTGGCACCAACGCGCACGTGATCATCGAACAAGCGGTGGAATCTCCGGAAGCCGCGGACGAGGACGCTCCGCAGGACCACGCACCGGTTGCCGGTGTGGTGCCGGTGCTGGTGTCGGGCCGGTCGGTGGAGGCGTTGCGGGCGCAGGCCGGGCGGCTGGTGTCGTTCCTGGACGGTGAGCCTGGTCTGGGGCTGGCCGATGCGGCGTTCTCGCTGGCCACGACGCGGTCGGCGTTCGAGCATCGGGCGGTGGTGCTGGCCGCCGATCGTGAGGGTGTGCTGGCCGGGCTGGGTGCGCTGGCCGAAGACGGTCCGGGTGCGGGTGTGGTGCGCGGGGTGGCCGGGGCGGAGCCGCGGCTGGCGGTGTTGTTCACCGGTCAGGGGAGTCAGCGGGCGGGGATGGGCCGGGAGCTGTATGCGCGGTTCCCGGTGTTCGCGAAGGCGTTGGACGAGGTGATCGCGAAGCTGGATCCGCTGCTTGACGGGTCGGTGCGCGAGGTGCTGTTCGCCGAGCCGGGCAGTGCGCAGGCGGAGGCGGGGTTGCTGGATCAGACGGGGTGGGCGCAGCCGGCCCTGTTCGCGGTGGAGACGGCGTTGTTCCGGCTGGTGTCCTCGTGGGGGGTGCGGCCGGAGGTGCTGGCGGGGCATTCGATCGGGGAGATCACCGCGGCGCATGTGGCCGGGGTGTTGTCCCTGAGTGATGCGTGTGCGTTGGTGGCGGGCCGGGCGCGGTTGATGCAGGCGCTTCCCTCCGGTGGGGCGATGGTGGCGGTGCAGGCCTCTGAGGAGGAGGTCGCCGCCCTGTTGGCCGGGCGGGAGAAGGAGGTGTCGGTCGCGGCGGTGAACGGCCCGGCCTCGGTGGTGATCTCCGGGGTGGAGGAGGCGGTGCTGGAGGTGGCCGCCGCCCTGGAGAAGCGGGGGGTCAGGACGAAGCGGTTGCGGGTGTCGCATGCGTTCCACTCGCCGTTGATGGAGCCGATGCTGGCGGACTTCCGCACGCTGGCGAGCAGGCTCACCTACGGCGCGCCGAGGGTTCCGATCGTGTCCACCCTGACCGGGCAGGCGGCCACGGCCGAGCAGCTGTGCTCGCCGGACTACTGGGTCGACCAGGTGCGTGGAGCGGTCCGCTTCGCCGACGGCATCCGGACGCTGCACGCGCAGGGTGTGCGGGCGTATCTGGAGCTGGGGCCGGACGGTGTGCTGACCGCGATGGCGGCCGACACCCTCGCCGTCGACTCGGATCAGCTCATCGCGGATGCGGTCTCGGGGGCGGATGCGGTGCTGGTGCCGGTGCTGCGCAGGGGCCGTGATGAGCAGGCGGCGGTCATGGCGGCGCTGGCCGAGTTGCATGTGCACGGGGTAGCGCTCGACTGGCGTGCGGTGTTGCCGGGTGGGCGGCTGGTGGAGCTGCCGACCTACGCCTTCCAGCGTCAGCTGTTCTGGCCGGCCGGCAAGCGGATCGGGGATGCCCGCACTCTGGGCTTGGCCGCGGCGGAGCATCCGCTGCTGAGCGCTTCCGTTAACCTGGCCGACTCCGACGGTGTGCTGCTGACCGGCCGGTTGTCCGTGCGGTCGCATCCGTGGCTGGCCGACCATGTCGTGGGCGGGATGGTGGTGTTCCCCGGCACCGGGTTCCTGGAGCTGGCGATCCGGGCCGGTGACCAGGTCGGCTGCGACCTGGTCGAGGAGCTGACGCTGGCCGCGCCGCTGGTGCTGGGTGCGGATGACGCTGTCGCGGTGCAGGTGTCGGTGGGTGCCCGGGACGATTCAGGCAGGCGCCTGCTCAACATCTACGCCCGCCCGGCCGAGGCTGAGGATCACACACCGTGGATACGGCACGCCGTCGGCATGCTGATGACCACCGGCCCTGCCACCGAGGCCGGTGGCCCGGTCGCCGGGTTCGACGCCACGGTGTGGCCGCCGCAGGGCGCGACCGCGATCGAGCTGGACGGGCTGTACGACCGGCTTGCCGAGGGCGGGCTCGGCTATGGGCCGGTGTTCCAGGGTCTGAAAGCGGCCTGGCGGGGCGGGGGTGGCGAGGTGTTCGCCGAGGTCGCTCTGCCGGAGCAGGTCGCTGACGCCGGTTTGTTCAATATGCATCCAGCGTTGCTCGACTCTGCGCTGCACTCGGTGCCGTTCACCGGGCTGGAGTCGGCGGGGGGCGGCAGGTTGCCGTTCTCCTGGAGCACTGTGAGCCTGCAGGCCGGAGGCGCGTCGGCGTTGCGCGTGCGGCTGGCCACGATCGGTGTCGATTCGGTGTCGCTGACCGCGGTGGACGCCGCCGGGGCGCCGGTGCTGTCGGCGCGCTCCTTGGTACTGCGTCCGGTCTCGGTCGACCAGCTTGCGGCGGCTTCCCAAGACCGTGGGGTGGAGCGGGACGCGCTGTTCCAGTTGGATTGGATCGCCGTGCCGATGACGGTCTCCCCGGTGGACGCCGTGATCGGGTTGGAGGTGGCCGAGCTCACCGGCGACCTCGATTCGCTGGAGCTGCCGTTCGGCAGGGCGCCTGAACTGGTGACCGTTGAGGTCGACGTGGCTGACTCCGCGGACGTGGTGGAGTCGGCGCACGCGCTGACCACGCGTGTGCTGAGCCTGCTGCAGCAGTGGCTGGCCGATGAGCGGTTCAGCGACTCGCGCCTGGTGTTCGTCACCCGGGGCGCGGTCGCGACCGGTGCCGGCGAGGCTGTGTCGAATCCGGCTGCGGCCACCGTGTGGGGACTGGTCCGTAGCGCCGAGGCGGAAAATCCGGGCCGCTTCCTGCTGGCCGATGTGGAGGAGCAGGAGACGGCCCTGTCGGCGCTGCCCGTCCTGCTGGCCTGCGGTGAACAACAGGTGGCGGTGCGCGATTACGAAGCACGGGTTCCCCGCCTCGCCCGGCTGTCACCGGATGAGCACGGTGCACGGGCCTGGAACCCTGAGGGCACGGTGTTGATCACCGGTGGGACCGGCGGCCTGGGCTCGCAGTTGGCCCGGCATCTGGTGACCGAGCATGAGGTACGGCACCTGCTGCTGGTGAGCCGCCGGGGTCTGGATGCTCCCGGTGCGGCGGAGCTGCGGACGGACCTGGCCGCGCAGGGCGCGCAGGTGAGCATCGTCGCGTGTGACGTGGCCGACCGGGACGCGGTGGCGGCGCTGCTGGCGCAGGTGGACGCCGGGCATCCGCTGACCGCGGTGGTCCACACCGCCGGTGTGCTGGACGATGGGACGATCGCCTCGCTGACACCCGAGCGTTTGGGCGAAGTGTTGCGTCCCAAGGTGGATGCCGCCTGGAATCTGCACGAGCTCACCCGTGACGAGGACCTGGCCGAGTTCATTGTGTTCTCGTCGGTGGCGGGCACGTTCGGCGGGCCCGGGCAGGGCAACTACGCGGCGGCCAACGCGTTCCTGGACGCGCTGGTCCAGCACCGGAGGGCCGCGGGATTGCCGGCGCTGTCGCTGGCATGGGGCCCGTGGTCGCAGGACGTCGGGATGACCAGCCGGTTGTCGCAGGTGGACGTTCAGCGGCTGAGCATGAGCGGCCTGCTGCCGATCTCGCCCGCACAGGGCATGGCGTTGTTCGACGCGGCCGTGGCGTCCAGTGAGTCGGCAGTGGCTGCGGTCCGGTTGAACATGCCGGCGTTGCGGGCGCATGAGGAGCTGCCGCCGATGCTGACCGGGCTGGTTCCCGCCGTACGCCGCTCGACGGCCGCCGCCCCGCAGGTACGGAGCAAACTGCCGCAGCGATTGGCTCCGCTGGGTGCCGCAGAACGCCTCGAGGTCCTGCTGGATGTGGTGCGGATCGAGGTGGCGCTGGTACTGGGGCACGCCACGCCGGACACGGTGGAGGTGCGGCGGGAGTTTCGCGAGCTGGGTTTCGACAGCCTCACCGCGATCGAGTTGCGCAACCGGCTGAATGCCGCGACAGGGCTGCGCCTGTCGGCCACGCTGGTGTTCGACTACCCCACGCCGACCGTGCTGGCCAAACACCTGCTTGACGAGCTGATGGGTGCGCAGGCGGATGTCGTGGACACGGCACCGCCGGTGCTGCCGCCGGTGGCCGACGACCCGATCGTGATCGTGGGGATGGCGTGCCGCTATCCGGGCGGGGTGAGTTCCGCCGAGGATCTATGGCGGCTGGTGGCCGAGGGCGGAGACGGGATCAGCGAGTTCCCGACGACCCGCGGTTGGGATCTCGACGGGTTGTACAACCCGGATCGGGAGCGCCGGGGGAACAGTTATGTGCGTGAGGGGGGGTTCCTGCACGAGGCGGGGGAGTTCGATCCGGGGTTCTTCGGGATCTCGCCGCGTGAGGCGCTGGCGATGGATCCGCAGCAGCGGTTGCTGCTTGAGGTGTCGTGGGAGGCGATCGAGCGGGCGGGGATGGACCCGGTCTCGCTGCGCGGCAGTCGTACCGGCGTGTTCGCCGGGGTGATGCACCATGACTACACATCGAGTCGTCTGGAGTTCCCTCCGGACGTGATGAGCTTCATGGGGACCGGCACCGCCGGAAGTGTGCTGTCCGGCCGGATCTCCTACCTGTTCGGGCTGGAGGGCCCGGCGGTGACCGTGGACACCGCGTGCTCGTCGTCGCTGGTGGCGACGCATCTTGCGGCGCAGGCGCTGCGCGGGGGTGACTGCTCGCTGGCGCTGGCCGGTGGTGTGACCGTGATGGCAACCCCGGGAGCGTTCATCGACTTCAGCGCCCAGGGCGGGCTGGCCGGCGACGGCCGGTGCAAGTCCTACTCGGATGCGGCCGACGGGGTGAGCTGGTCCGAAGGTGTGGGCGTGCTGGTGCTGGAGCGGTTGTCGGACGCGCGCCGCAACGGCCACCAGGTGCTGGCGGTCGTGCGCAGCTCGGCGATCAACCAGGACGGTGCGTCGAACGGTTTGACCGCGCCGAACGGCCCGTCCCAGCAGCGGATGATCCGCCAGGCGCTGGCCGGTGCCGGGTTGTCTCCGGCCGAGGTGGACGTGGTGGAGGGTCACGGGACCGGGACGACGCTGGGCGACCCGATCGAGGCGCAGGCCCTGCTGGCGACGTACGGTCAGGAGCGGCCGGAGGGTCGGCCGTTGCTGCTGGGGTCGATCAAGTCGAACATCGGTCACACGCAGGCGGCGGCGGGCGTCGCCGGTGTGATCAAGATGGTCATGGCGATGCGGCACGGGGTGCTGCCCCGGACGTTGCATGTGGACGAGCCGTCGTCGCATGTGGACTGGGCCTCTGGTGCGGTGAAGTTGCTGACCGAGCCGGTGGAGTGGCCGGAGACCGGTCGTTCGCGCCGGGCGGCGGTGTCGTCGTTCGGGATCAGCGGCACCAACGCGCACGTGATCATCGAGCAGGGCCCAGTGGAGCAGGACGCGGAAACTCCGGATGTGGCGGCCGAGGGCCCGGCGCCTGTAGCGGATCAGGACGTGCCGGTGCCGGTGCTGGTGTCGGGGCGGACCGATCAGGCATTGCGGGCGCAGGCTGAGCGCCTGGCGTCGTACATGGCTGGCGAGCCTGATCTGGGGCTGGCCGATGCGGCGTTCTCGCTGGCCACGACGCGGTCGGCGTTCGAGCATCGGGCGGTGGTGCTGGCCGCTGATCGTGAAGGTGTGCTGGCCGGGCTGGGTGCGCTGGCCGAGGATCTGCCAAGCGCGAGTGTGGTGCACGGAGCGGCGGGAGCGGAGCCGCGGCTCGCGTTCCTGTTCACCGGTCAGGGCAGTCAGCGGGCGGGGATGGGCCGGGAGCTGTATGCGCGGTTCCCGGTGTTCGCGGCGGCGTTGGATGCGGTGATCGCCGAGCTGGACCCGATGCTGGACGGTTCGCTGCGCGAGGTGCTGTTCGCCGAGCCGGGGTCGGTCGAGGCGGGGTTGCTGGATCAGACGGGGTGGGCGCAGCCGGCCCTGTTCGCGGTGGAGACGGCGTTGTTCCGGCTGGTGTCCTCGTGGGGGGTGCGGCCGGAGGTGCTGGCGGGGCATTCGATCGGGGAGATCACCGCGGCGCACGTGGCCGGGGTGTTGTCCCTGTCGGATGCGTGTGCGTTGGTGGCGGGCCGGGCGCGGTTGATGCAGGCGCTCCCCTCCGGTGGGGCGATGGTGGCGGTGCAGGCCTCTGAGGAGGAGGTCACCGCCCTGCTGGCCGGGTACGAGGACCAGGTGTCGATCGCGGCGGTGAACGGCCCGGTCTCGGTGGTGATCTCCGGGGCCGAGCAGCCGGTCCTTGAGGTCGCCGCCGCCCTGGAGGGGCGGGGGGTCAGGACGAAGCGGTTGCGGGTGTCGCATGCGTTCCATTCGCCGTTGATGGAGCCGATGCTGGCGGACTTCCGCACGCTGGCGAGCAGGCTCGGCTATGGCGCGCCGAGGGTTCCGATCGTGTCCACCCTGACCGGGCAGGCGGCCACGGCCGAGCAGTTGTGCTCGCCGGACTACTGGGTGGACCAGGTGCGTGGAGCGGTCCGCTTCGCCGACGGCATCCGCACCCTGCGCGCGCAGGGCGTACGGGCCTACCTGGAGCTCGGCCCCGACGGCGTGTTGACCGCGATGGCCGCCGACACGCTCGCGGCCGAGTCTGATGCGGACACGCACGAGTCGGACGCTGTGCTGGTGCCGGTGCTGCGTAAGGACCGCGACGAGCGGATCGCGTCCATGACGGCGCTTGCCGAGCTGCACGTGCACGGGGTGGCAGTGGATTGGCAGGCCGTCCTCCCCGGCGCTCGCCGGGTCGACCTGCCGACGTATGCCTTCCAGCATCAGCGGTTCTGGCCCAAGGGGCCGGCATCTCGCGTGGGCAATGTGGCTGCGGCCGGGCTGGCGACAGCCGGCCACCCGCTGCTGGGCGCCGCCGTGGGCCTGGCCGACTCCGACGGTGTGCTGCTGACCGGGCGCCTGTCGGTGCGGTCGCATCCGTGGCTGGCCGATCACGCGGTGGCCGGGACGGTGATCTTCCCGGGTACCGGGTTCCTGGAGCTGGCGATCCGGGCGGGTGACCAGGCCGGTTGCGACCTGGTGGAGGAGCTGACCCTGACCGCGCCGCTGGTGCTGGGCGAGACCGACGCCGTCGCGGTGCAGGTGTGGGTGGGCGCCGCACAGGAGACGGGCCACCGGAGCGTGAACGTTTACGCCCGGTCGGCCGAGGCCGCGAACGACGTGCCGTGGGTACGGCACGCCACCGGCACCTTCGCGACAGGCACCCCCACCATCGGTTCTGCGGACGCCGCGCCGTTCGACGCGGCAGTGTGGCCCCCGGCCGGCGCGACCGCTATCAAGCTGGACGGGTTGTACGAGGAACTGGCCGCGGGCGGGTTCGGATACGGCCCGGTCTTCCGGAATCTGCGCGCCGCCTGGTACGGCGCCGACGGTGAGGTGTTCGCCGAGGTCGCGCTGCCTGAGCAGGTCGGTGACGCCGGTTCGTTCGGGCTGCATCCGGCGTTGCTGGACGCGGCGCTGCACGCGGTGCCGTTCGTCGGGCTGGAGCCGGTGGAGGGGGGCCGGTTGCCGTTCTCTTGGGGGCAGGTGAGCCTGCGCGCGGGTGGTGCGTCGGTTCTGCGGGTGCGCCTGGCCAAGACGGGTGACGATTCCGTGTCGCTGATCGCGGTGGATCCCGCCGGGGAGCCGGTGCTGTCGGCGCGTTCGCTGGTGCTGCGGCCGATCGCGACCGACCAGCTCGCCGTCGGCGGCGGTCGTGGTGCGGAGCGGGATGGGCTGTTCCGGCTGGATTGGACCGTGCTTTCCGAGGTTCCGGTGGCTGGTCCGGTGCCGGTGGCGGTGGTCGGTTTCTCGGGGTTCGAGCCGGATGCCTTGGGGTTTGCGGCGGTGTGGGGGGCGGCCGGGCAGTCGGTGATGGTTCATCGGGATCTGTCGGTGTTGGGCGAGGCGGGGCCGGTGCCGGAGGTGGTGCTGGCCGAGGTCGCGGCCGGGTCGGCCGGGGATGCGGTGGTCTCGGCGCATGAGGTGACGGCCGGGGTGCTGGGTCTGTTGCAGGGGTGGCTGGCCGATGAGCGGTGTGCTGGTTCGCGGCTGGTGGTGGTGACGCGGGGTGCGGTGGCTGCCGGTGAGGGTGAGTCGGTCACTGATCTGGGTGCGGCCGGGGTGTGGGGGTTGGTGCGTAGCGCGCAGTCGGAGAATCCGGGCCGGTTCGTGCTGGTCGACGTGGACGGGCAGGAGTCCTCGCTGTCGGCATTGCCGGGGATTCTGGCCGGTCTGCCGACGTCGGGTGAGCCGCAGGTGGCGGTGCGTGACGGTGGGGTGCGGGCGCCGAGGTTGGCGTCGCTGGTGTCGGGGGCGGGTCTGCTGCCGCCGGCCGGTGAGGTGGCGTGGCGGTTGGGCAGCCGGGCCAAGGGCAGTCTGGAGGCGCTGGAGTTGCTCGCGTTCCCGGAGGTGGCCGAGCCGTTGGGAGCGGGGCAGGTGCGGGTGGCGGTGCGTGCGGCGGGGGTGAACTTCCGGGATCTGCTGGACGGGTTGAACGCGCTGGGCTGGTTCCAGGACAAGGTCGGGCTGATGGGTGGTGAGGCCGCCGGGGTGGTGCTGGAGGTCGGCCCCGAGGTCGACGACCTGCGTCCGGGCGACCGGGTGGTCGGTCTGGCCGAAGGCTCGTTCGGCCCGGTGACGGTCACTCACGCCCGAGCCCTGGCCAAGATTCCTGACGGGGTCTCGTTCGAGCAGGCCGCGACGATTCCGGTGGTGTTCCTGACGGCCTACTACGGGCTGATGGACCTGGCCGGGCTGCGGGAGGGCGAGCGGCTGCTGGTGCACGCCGGCACCGGCGGTGTGGGCATGGCGGCGATTCAGCTGGCCCAGCGGCTGGGGGTCGAGGTGTTCGCCACGGCCAGCCCGGCCAAGTGGGACGTGCTGCGTTCGCTGGGCATCCCGGACGATCACATCGCCTCGTCGCGCACCCTGGAGTTCGAGGAGCGGTTCCGCGCGGTGTGTGGTGAGCGGGGCATCGACGTGGTGCTCAACTCGCTGACCGGGGAGTTCATCGACGCCTCGGCGCGGCTGCTGCGTCCGGGTGGCCGGTTCGTCGAGATGGGCAAGCTGGACATCCGTGACCAGGAGCGGTTCCCCGGGCTGGTGTATCACTGGTTCGACGTGCTGGACGCCGAGCCTGAGCGGTTGCGGCAGATCCTGGCCGAGTTGATGGAGCTGTTCGCGGCCGGTGAGTTGCGGCCGTTGCCGTTCACGGCGTGGGATGTGCGCCGGGGCCGGGATGCCTTCCGGTTCATGAGTCAGGCCCGGCACACCGGCAAGATCGTGCTGACCATGCCCCGGGTCTGGAACCCGGAGGGCACGGTGCTGATCACCGGTGGCACCGGTGGTCTGGGTGCGGAGGTGGCCCGGCATCTGGTGGCCGAGCGTGGGACGCGGCATCTGCTGCTGGCCGGACGCAGGGGCCTGGAGGCTCCGGGTGCGGTGGAGTTGCGGGCCGAGCTGATCGCCCATGGGGTCGAGGTCACGGTCGCCGCCTGTGATGTGGCCGACCGGGATCAGGTGGCGGCGCTGCTGGCGCAGGTCGATCCCGAGCACCCGCTGACCGCGGTGATCCACACCGCGGGTGTGCTGGACGACGGCACGATCACCTCGCTGACGCCGGAGCGGCTGGACGCGGTGCTGCGGCCGAAGGTCGACGCGGCCTGGTATCTACACGAGCTGACCCAGGGCCTGGATCTGGCCGGGTTCGTGGTGTTCTCCTCGCTGGCCGGGCTGATGGGCGGCGGCGGTCAGGGCAACTACGCGGCGGCCAACGCCTGGCTGGACGCGCTGATGGCGCGGCGGCAGGCACAGGGGCTGCCGGGGCTGTCGCTGGCCTGGGGTTTGTGGGCGCAGGCCACCGGGATGACCGGGGACATGTCGCAGGCCGATGTGCAGCGGATGGCCGCCGCCGGGCTGCCGCCGATCACCACCGAACAGGGACTGGCGCTGCTCGACGCCGCCCTCGGCTCGGACTCACCGCTGGTGATCCCGGTCCAGCTGAACCCGCCCGCACTGCCGCAAGAGCAGGTGCCGCCGCTGTTCCGCGGGCTGGTGCGCGGCACCCGCCGTACGGCCGCCGCGCTGTCGGCAGCCGGAGGTGGTGGCGCGGGCGAGGCACTGTCCCGGCAGCTGGCCGGCCTGGCCCACCCCAAGCGGATCCGCATGCTGTCCGACCTTGTTCGCACCCAGGCCGCCGCCGTCCTCGGACACTCCGACTCCGCGGCGGTGGAAGTACGGCGCGAATTCCGCGAGCTGGGCTTCGACTCGCTGACCGCGATCGAGCTGCGCAACCGGCTCAACGCCGCCACCGGGCTGCGCCTGCCGGCCACCCTCATCTTCGACTACCCCACCCCCGCTGTCCTCGCCGAACAACTCCTCGCGGAAATCGCTCCCGGGGAACCCACAGCCGCGAAGCCGTCGTTGCTGGCCGACCTCGACCGATTCGAGGCCGCACTTTCCGAGGACGCGCTCGACGAAATCACTCGGAACGGTATCGCGACACGGCTCCGGCAGCTGCTGGGGAAGGTGAGCGAGAGTGACCCAGGAACTAGTGAAATCGCTGTCGTAGACATGCTCGAATCAGCGAGTGCCGAAGACATCCTCGGCATCATCGAAAGCGAACTGGGCTACCTGAAAGACCTGTGATCCCGGCTCGCCTCGGAACACTTCGGAGGGCCGCCCCGATGCCGGAAGACCGCAAGCTCGTTGAATATCTCAAGTCGGTCGCCGCTGATTTGCGTGAGACCCGTCGGCGACTCCAAGAGGTTGAGTCGGGCAGGCATGATCCGATTGCGATTGTGTCGATGGCGTGCCGCTTTCCGGGTGATGTCAACTCTCCTGAAGACTTGTGGCGGTTGGTGGCCGAGGGCGGTGATGGGATCGGTGAGTTCCCGACGTCGCGTGGCTGGGATCTTGGGATGGTGTACAACCCGGATCGGGAGCGCCGGGGCACCAGCTATGTGCGTGAGGGTGGCTTCCTGCACGAGGCCGGGGAGTTCGACCCCGGGTTCTTCGGGATCTCGCCGAATGAGGCTTTGGCGATGGACCCGCAGCAGCGGCTGCTGCTTGAGGTGTCGTGGGAGGCGATCGAGCGGGCCGGGATTGACCCGGTCTCGCTGCGTGGCAGCCACACGGGCGTGTTCGCCGGTGTCATCTACCACGACTACGGTCCGAGTGCCGAGTTCCCACTGGAAGTGAGGAGCTTCGTCAGCACCGGGACCGCCGGAAGCATCGCCACCGGGCGTATCGCCTACGCGCTGGGCTTGGAGGGCCCTGCGGTCACGGTGGACACCGCCTGTTCTTCCTCTCTGGTGGCGTTGCATCTGGCGGCGCAGGCGCTGCGCTCGGGCGAGTGCGGTCTGGCCCTCGCGGGAGGCGTGACCGTGATGGCCACGCCCGGAATGTTCATTGACTTCAGCGCCCAGGGCGGGCTCGCGGCCGACGGACGATGCAAGGCGTTCGCCGACGCGGCGGACGGCACGAACTGGTCCGAAGGCATAGGCATGTTGGTGCTGGAGCGGTTGTCGGACGCCCGCCGCAATGGCCACCAGATCCTGGCCGTCCTGCGCGGCTCGGCGGTGAACCAGGACGGTGCGTCCAACGGGTTGACCGCGCCGAACGGCCCTTCTCAGCAGCGGGTGATCCGCCAGGCCCTGGCCGGTGCGGGCCTGACCCCCGCGAACGTGGACGTGGTCGAGGCGCACGGCACGGGGACGACGCTGGGTGACCCGATCGAGGCGCAGGCCCTGCTGGCGACGTACGGGCAGGACCGGCCGGAGGACCGGCCGCTGCTGCTCGGCTCGGTGAAGTCGAACATCGGTCACACCCAGGCCGCCGCCGGTGTGGCCGGTGTGATCAAGATGGTCATGGCGATGCGACACGGGGTGCTGCCCAGGACGCTGCACGTGGACGAGCCGTCCTCGCACGTGGACTGGTCGGTGGGCGCGGTGGAGCTGCTGACCGAGGCCAGGCCCTGGCCTCAGGTGGATCGGCCGTGGCGGGCCGGGGTGTCGTCGTTCGGTTTCAGCGGCACCAACGCGCACGTCATCATCGAACAAGGCCCGGGAGCCCCTGACGCTGAGCCGGGTGCGGAGGAGCGGGCGCCGTCAGATGCGGCCGCGGGTGTGGTGCCGGTGCTGGTCTCGGGCCGTACGGCGGGGGCACTCCGAGCGCAGGCCGGGCGAATGATGTCGTTCCTGGACGGTGAGCCTGGTCTGGGGCTGGCCGATGCCGCGTTCTCGCTGGCGACGACGCGGTCGGCGTTCGAGCATCGGGCCGTGGTGCTGGCCGATGGCCGTGAGGGTGTGCTGGCGGGGCTGGGTGCGCTGGCCGAGGACCTGCCGGGTGCGGGTGTGGTACGCGGGGTGGCCGGGGCGGAGCCGCAGCTCGCGGTGCTGTTCACCGGTCAGGGGAGTCAGCGGGCGGGGATGGGCCGGGAGCTGTATGCGCGGTTCCCGGTGTTCGCGGCGGCGTTGGACGAGGTGATCGGCGAGCTGGACCCGATGCTTGACGGGTCGGTGCGTGAGGTGCTGTTCGCCGAGCCGGGCAGTGCGCAGGCCGGGTTGCTCGACCAGACCGGCTGGGCGCAGCCGGCGTTGTTCGCGGTGGAGACGGCGCTGTTCCGGCTGGTCGAGTCATGGGGCGTGGTGCCGGAGGTGCTGGCCGGTCATTCGATCGGGGAGATCACCGCGGCGCACGTGGCCGGGGTGCTGTCGCTGGCCGATGCGTGTGCGTTGGTGGCGGGCCGGGCGCGGTTGATGCAGGCGCTCCCCGCGGGTGGGGCGATGGTGGCGGTGCAGGCCTCGGAGGAGGAGGTCGCCGCCCTGCTGGCCGGGCGGGAGAAGGAGGTGTCGGTCGCGGCGGTGAACGGCCCGGCCTCGGTGGTGATCGCCGGGGCTGAGCAGCCGGTCCTCGACATCGCCGCCGCCCTGGAGGAGCGGGGCATCAGAACGAAGCGGTTGCGGGTGTCGCACGCCTTCCATTCGCCGCTGATGGACCCGATGTTGGAGGACTTCCGCACCCTGGCCCGGACGCTGACCTACAGCCCGCCGGAAATTCCGGTGGTCTCGAACCTGACCGGGGAACCCGCCACCGACGAGCAGCTGTGCTCGCCGGACTACTGGGTGGACCAGGTCCGCGGCACGGTCCGCTTCGCCGACGGCGTCCGCACGCTGCACCACCAGGGCGTACGGGCCTACCTGGAGCTCGGCCCCGACGGCGTGCTGACCGCGATGGCCGCCGGCACCCTCGCCGCCGACGCGGATGTGCACGAGTCGGATGCCGTGCTCGTGCCGGTACTGCGTAAGGACCGCGACGAGCAGACGGCATCCATGACGGCGCTGGCCGAGCTGCACGTGCACGGGGTGCCGGTCGACTGGCAGGCGGTGCTCCCGCGCGGACGCCGGGTCGACCTGCCCACCTACCCGTTCCAGCACGAGTTGTACTGGCCCCGCGAACGGCGAATGGGTGACGCTCGAAACCTGGGGCTGGCCGCGGCAGGGCATCCTTTGCTGGGCGCCGCTGTGGCGCTCGCCGCCTCAGACGGCGTACTGCTGACCGGCCAGCTGTCGTTGCGGTCGCAAGCGTGGCTGGCCGATCACGTCGTGGGCGGGAGAGTGCTGTTTCCCGGCACCGCGTTCCTGGAGCTGGCCATCCGGGCCGGCGACCAGGTCGGCTGCGACCTGGTGGAGGAGCTCACCCTGGCGGCGCCGCTCGTACTGGGCGAAACCGACGCCGTCGCGGTGCAGGTGTGGGTGGGCGCGGAGGAGTCGGGCAGACGCGACCTGAGCATCTATACCCGGCCGGCTGAGGCCACCGACGACGAGCCGTGGGCACGGCACGCGGTCGGCGTCCTCGCCGTCGGCGGTCAGACCGCCGAGCGCCTCGATACCGAGGTCTGGCCGCCGCAGGGCGCGTCCGCGATCGAGCTGGACGGGCTGTACAACCAGCTCGCTGAGGGCGGGCTGAGCTACGGGCCGCTGTTTCAGGGCTTGCGGGCGGCCTGGCGGCGTGATGATGAGATCTTCGCCGAGGTGAGCCTGCCGAGTCAGCTCGAGTCGGACGCCGGTTCGTTCGGCGTGCACCCGGCCCTGCTGGACGCGGCGTTGCACGTGGTGACGTTCGCGGGGCTGGACGATGCCGAGGGCGGCCGGTTGCCGTTCTCCTGGGGTGAGGTGTGTCTGCACGCCGGTGGCGCGCCGGCGCTGCGGGTCCGACTGGCCAGGACCGAGGGCGATGCCGTCTCGCTGGTGGTGGCCGATGTAGCGGGTGAACCGGTGCTGACGGCGCGGTCACTCGTACTGCGCCCGATCACGGCGGCCACCGGCGAAGGCGGCCGTAAGGGCGAGCGGGACTCCCTGTTCAGGCTGGAGTGGACGGCGTTGCCGTCGGCACGGGTGGCGCCGACGGCAGACTCCTCGCCGCCGACGGTGGCGGTGGTCGGCATCGACACGTTCGACCTCGCGGATCCATCGGTGTTCGGGGATACGGGCCAGGCACCGGGTGTCGTGGTGACCGAACTGGTCTCCGACCAGGTCGGTGCGGTGGTGGACGCGACACACGAGCTGAACGCGCGCGTTCTGGCCGTGCTGCAGCAGTGGCTGGCCGATGAGCGGTATCGCGATTCACGGTTGGTGTTCGTGACGCGGGGTGCGGTCGCGGCCGGAGACGGTGAAGTGGTGTCGGATCTGCCGGCCGCTGCGGCCTGCGGACTGGTGCGCAGTGCCCAGTCGGAGAATCCGGGCCGGTTCGTGCTGGTCGACGTGGATGAACACCAGGCGTCGCTGCCGGCCTTGCCGGGGATGCTGCCCGCGGTGCTGGCTTCGGGCGAGCCGCAGGTGGCGGTGCGTGACGGTGGAGTGCAGGTGCCGCGGTTGGCGTCGCTGGCGTCGGGGGCGGGTCTGCTGCCTCCGTCCGGTACGGGGTGGCAGCTGGGCAGCCGGGCCAAGGGCACCCTGGACGCGTTGGAGCTGCTCCCCTCTTCGGGGATGGCCGAGCCGCTGGAGGCCGGGCAGGTACGGATGGCGGTGCGTGCCGCGGGGGTGAACTTCCGGGATCTGCTGGACGGGCTGAACGCGCTGGGCTGGTTCCAGGACAAGGTCGGCCTGATGGGCAGTGAGGCCGCCGGCGTGGTGCTGGAGGTCGGCCCCGAGGTCGACGACCTGCGCCCGGGCGACTGGGTGGTCGGTCTGACCGAGGGCGCGTTCGGCCCGGTGGTGGTCACCGGCGCCGGCGGGTTGACCAAGATCCCTGACGGGGTCTCCTTCGAGCAGGCCGCGACGATTCCGGTGGTGTTCCTGACGGCCTGCTACGGGCTGATGGACCTGGCCGGGTTGCGGGAGGGCGAGCGGCTGCTGGTGCACGCCGGCACCGGCGGTGTGGGCATGGCGGCGATCCAGCTGGCCCAGCGGCTGGGGGTGGAGGTGTTCGCCACGGCGCATCCGGCCAAGTGGGAGGTGCTGCGTTCGCTGGGCATCCCGGACGATCACATCGCCTCCTCCCGGAGCCTGGAGTTCGAGGAGCGGTTCCGGGAGGTGTGCGGTGAGCGGGGGATCGATGTGGTCCTCAACTCGCTGACCGGGCAGCTCATCGACGCCTCGGCGCGGCTGCTGCGTCCGGGCGGCCGGTTCATTGAGATGGGCAAGCTGGACATCCGTGAGCAGGTCCAGTTCCCGGAACTGGTGTACCGGTGGTTCGATCTGATGGACGCCGGGCCTGAGCGGCTGCGGCAGATCCTGGCCGAGTTGATGGAGCTGTTCGCGGCCGGTGAGTTGCGGCCGTTGCCGGTCACGGTGTGGGATGTGCGGCGGAGCCGGGATGCCTTCCGGTTCATGGGCCAGGCCCGGCACATCGGCAAGATCGTGCTGACCATGCCCCGGCTGTGGAACCCGGAGGGCACGGTGCTGATCACCGGCGGCACCGGTGGTCTGGGCGCGCTGTTCGCGCGGCACGTGGTGGCCGAGCGTGGGGTGCGGCATCTGCTGCTGGCCGGCCGCCGGGGCCTGGACGCGCCGGGCGCGGTGGAGTTGCGGGCCGAGCTGATCGCGCACGGGGTCGAGGTCACGGTCGCCGCCTGTGATGTGACCGATCGTGATGCGGTGGCGGCCCTGCTGGCCGGGGTGGACGCCGAGCACCCGCTGACCGCGGTGATCCACACCGCGGGTGTGCTGGACGACGGGACGATCCCGTCGCTGACGCCGGAGCGGCTGGACACCGTGCTGCGGCCGAAGGTCGACGCCGCCTGGCATCTGCACGAGCTCACTCGTGACGAGGACCTGGCCGACTTCATCATGTTCTCGTCGGTGGCAGGCGTGCTCGGAGCTCCAGGTCAGGGCAACTACGCCGCGGCCAACTCGTTCCTCGACGCGCTGGTCCAGCAGCGCCGGGCCATGGGGTTGCCCGGGGTGTCGCTCGTCTGGGGTGCGTGGGCTCAGGACAGCGGGATGACCGGCACCTTGGGCGATGGCGACATGGAGCGGTTGGCCCGTGCCGGTACGCCGCCACTCGCACCGGAACAGGGCATCGCCTTGTTCGAGGCGGCGATCCGTTCCAGCGAACCGGTCGTGGCCCCGGTCCGGCTGGATATGCCGGTGCTGCGCGCACAGGGCGAGATTCCGCCGCTGCTGCGCAAGCTGGTACGCGGAAGGCGCCGGTCTGCCGTCGGGAAGTCGGCGACGGCCAGCACGCTGCTTCAGCGGCTGGCTCCGCTCGCGGCGGCCGAGCGCGCCGAGGTCCTGGTGGACCTGGTGCGTACCGAGGTGGCCATGGTGCTGGGGCATCTCTCACCGGAGACGGTGGAGGTGCAGCGGGAGTTCCGCGAGCTGGGATTCGACTCGTTGACCTCGGTGGAGTTGCGCAACCGGCTGAACGGTACGACCGGGCTGCGGTTGCCGGCCACGCTGGTGTTCGACTACCCGACGCCGGCCATGCTGGCGGAGTTCCTGCTGGCCGAGCTGCTCGGCGAGTACGCCGATGTGGTGGTTCCCGGCGAGGTCCGGCCGGTGGCCGACGACCCCATCGTGATCGTGGGCATGGCGTGCCGCTATCCGGGCGGGGTCACCTCCCCGGAGGACCTGTGGCGGCTGGTCACCGAGGGCGCGGACGCGATCTCGCCGTTCCCCACCACGCGAGGTTGGGATCCGGCGGCCTTCTACAACCCGGATCGGGAGAATCGCGGGACCAGCTATGTGCGTGAGGGCGGGTTCCTGCACGAGGCCGGGGAGTTCGACCCGGGGTTCTTCGGCATCTCGCCGCATGAGGCGTTGGCGATGGATCCGCAGCAGCGGCTGCTGCTGGAGACGTCATGGGAGGCGATCGAGCGGGTCGGGATCGACCCGGTCTCGTTGCGGGGTAGCCGTACCGGGGTGTTCGCCGGGGTCATGTACCACGACTACGCGACCAGTGTGTCGTTCCCGCCGGAGGTGATGGGGTTCGTCGGTACCGGTACTGCCGGAAGTGTGGCGACCGGCCGCCTGTCCTACACCTTCGGGTTGGAGGGTCCGGCGGTGACGGTGGACACGGCGTGTTCGTCGTCGCTGGTGGCGATGCATCTGGCCGCGCAGGCGCTGCGCGGAGGTGACTGCTCGCTGGCGTTGGCCGGCGGTGTGACGGTGATGGCGAACCCGGGGCCGTTCATCGATTTCAGTGCGCAGGGCGGGTTGTCCGGTGATGGCCGCTGCAAGTCCTATTCGGATGCGGCCGACGGGGTGAACTGGTCCGAGGGCGTGGGCATGCTGGTGCTGGAGCGGCTGTCGGACGCGCGCCGCAACGGCCATGAGGTGCTGGCGGTGGTGCGTGGGTCGGCGGTGAACCAGGACGGTGCGTCCAACGGTCTGACCGCGCCGAACGGTCCCTCGCAGCAGCGGGTGATCCGCCAGGCGCTGGCCGGGGCAGGACTGTCTTTCGCGGATGTCGACGTGGTGGAGGGGCACGGGACCGGTACGACGCTGGGTGACCCGATCGAGGCGCAGGCGCTGCTGGCCACCTACGGCCAGGACCGCGACGAGGATCGACCGCTGCTGCTGGGGTCGATCAAGTCGAACATCGGTCACGCGCAGGCCGCGGCGGGTGTGGCCGGTGTGATCAAGATGGTCATGGCGATGCGGCACGGGGTGCTGCCCCGGACGCTGCACGTGGACGCGCCGTCGTCGCATGTGGACTGGTCGGCGGGTGCGGTGGAGCTGCTGACCGAGCCGGCTGAGTGGCCGGAGGCCGATCGTCCGCGCCGGGCGGGGGTGTCGTCGTTCGGGATCAGCGGCACCAATGCCCACGTGATCTTGGAGCAGGGGCCGCAGGCGGTGGAACCGGAGGCCGGTGAGCCTGCCGGCCCGGCCGCTGGTGTGGTGCCGTGGGTGGTGTCGGCGAAGACCTCTGAGGCGTTGCGCGAGCAGGCGCGCCGTCTGGGCGCGCAGGTGGAGGCGGCCGGCGAACTGGGCCTGGTGGATGTGGGGTCGTCGCTGGTGTCGTCGCGGTCGGTGTTCGAGCACCGGGCCGTGGTGGTCGGCGGTGGCCATGAGGAGCTGCTGGCGGGGCTGGCGGCGGTGACTTCCGGTGAGTCGGCGACGCGCGTGGTTGCGGGTGTGGCCGATGTCGTGGGGAAGTCGGTGTGGGTGTTCCCTGGTCAGGGGGCGCAGTGGGTGGGGATGGGGGCGGCTCTGCTGGAGGAGTCGGCGGTGTTCGCGGCTCGGATGGCGGAGTGTGCGGCGGCGTTGCAGCCGTTCGTGGACTGGTCGTTGCTGGATGTGGTCCGGCAGACCGAGGACGCTCCGGGGCTGGATCGGGTGGATGTGGTGCAGCCGACCTCGTTCGCGGTGATGGTGTCGTTGGCGGCGGTGTGGGAGTCGCTGGGGGTTCGTCCGGACGCGGTGGTGGGGCATTCGCAGGGGGAGATCGCGGCGGCGGTGGTGGCGGGTGGTCTGTCGTTGTCGGACGGTGCGCGGGTGGTGGCGTTGCGCAGCCGGTTGATCGCCGAGCGGTTGGCCGGGCTGGGGGCGATGGCGTCGGTGGCGTTGCCGGTCGAGCGGGTGCGTGAGTACGTGGCGGTTTGGGACGGGCGGGTCTCGGTGGCTGCGGTGAACGGTCCGAACTCGGTGGTGGTGGCCGGTGAGGTCGCGGCGGTGGAGGAGCTGGTCGAGCGCCTTGCCGCTGAGAACGTGCGGGTGCGGCGGATCGCGGTGGACTATGCCTCGCATTCGGCGCAGGTGGATCTGATCGGGGAGGAGCTGGCCGGGGTCTTGGCGGGGGTGGCGCCGGGGCCGGTGCGGGTGCCGATGCTGTCGACGGTGACGGGTCAGTGGGTGGAGGGTGCGGAGCTGGGGGCCGGGTATTGGTGTGAGAATCTGCGGCGTACGGTGGGTTTCGCTCCGGCGGTGGGGGTGTTGCTGGAGCAGCGGTATCGGGTGTTCGTGGAGGTGAGTCCGCATCCGGTGCTGACGGTCGGGGTCCAGGAATGCGTGGATGCGGCCGAGGTGGAGGCTGTGATCGCCGGGACGTTGCGCCGTGAGGACGGCGGCCTGGATCGGGTGCTGGTCTCGGCGGCGGAGCTGTTCGTCCGTGGGGTGGCGGTGGACTGGCGGCAGGTGCTGCCGGGCGGGCGCCGGGTTGACCTGCCGACGTATGCCTTCCAGCGCCAGTGGTATTGGCCCGCGAGGGCGGGTTCCCAGGTTGGGAATGTGGCCGCGGCGGGGTTGGCGGTGGCGGGTCATCCGCTGCTGGGCGCCGCCGTGGGCCTGGCCGATTCCAATGGGGTGCTGCTGACCGGCCGCGTGTCGCTCTCGTCGCATCCGTGGCTGGCCGATCACGCGGTGGCCGGAACGGTGATCTTCCCGGGTACCGGGTTCCTGGAGCTGGCGGTGCGGGCGGGTGACCAGGCCGGGTGTGACCTGGTGGAGGAGCTGACCCTGACCGCGCCGCTGGTGCTGGGCGAAACCGACGCCGTCGCGGTGCAGGTGTGGGTGGGCGCCGCAGAGGAGACGGGCCACCGGAGCGTGAACATCTACGCCCGCTCGGCGCAGGCCGCCGATGACGTGCCGTGGGTGCGGCACGCCACCGGCACGCTGGCCGTCGGCACTCCGGCCACCGGTGCTCCCAATGCCGAGCCGTTCGATGCGGCGGTGTGGCCGCCGGTCGGCACGACCGTGATCGGGCTGGACGGGGTGTACGAGGGACTGGCCGCGGGCGGGTTCGAATACGGCCCGGTGTTCCGGGGGCTGCGGGCGGCCTGGCGCGGCGCCGACGGTGAGGTGTTCGCCGAGGTCGCGCTGCCCGAGCAGGCGCAGTCGAGCGCGGGCGCGTTCGGGGTGCACCCGGCTCTGCTGGACGCGGCGCTGCACGCGGTGACCTTCGTCGGGCTGGAGCCGGTGGAGGGTGGCCGGTTGCCGTTCTCCTGGGGGCGGATGAGCCTGCAGGCCACCGGGGCGGCGATGCTGCGCGTGCGACTGTTCCGGACGGGCGACGACGCTGTGTCGCTGACGGCGGTGGACGCCGCCGGGGAGCCGGTGCTGTCGGCGCGTTCGCTGGTGCTGCGCCCGTTCAGCCCTGAGCAGCTCGCCGCCGGTGGTGGTGGTCAGGTGACGGAGCGGGATGGGCTGTTCCGGCTGGATTGGACCGTTCTTTCCGAGGTTCCGGTGGCTGGTCCGGTGCCGGTGGCGGTGGTCGGTTTCTCGGGGTTCGAGCCGGATGCCTTGGGGTTTGCGGCGGTGTGGGGGGCGGCCGGGCAGTCGGTGATGGTTCATCGGGATCTGTCGGTGTTGGGCGAGGCGGGGCCGGTGCCGGAGGTGGTGCTGGCCGAGGTCGCGGCCGGGTCGGCCGGGGATGCGGTGGTCTCGGCGCATGAGGTGACGGCCGGGGTGCTGGGTCTGTTGCAGGGGTGGCTGGCCGATGAGCGGTGTGCTGGTTCGCGGCTGGTGGTGGTGACGCGGGGTGCGGTGGCTGCCGGTGAGGGTGAGTCGGTCACTGATCTGGGTGCGGCCGGGGTGTGGGGGTTGGTGCGTAGCGCGCAGTCGGAGAATCCGGGCCGGTTCGTGCTGGTCGACGTGGACGGGCAGGAGTCCTCGCTGTCGGCATTGCCGGGGATTCTGGCCGGTCTGCCGACGTCGGGTGAGCCGCAGGTGGCGGTGCGTGACGGTGGGGTGCGGGCGCCGAGGTTGGCGTCGCTGGTGTCGGGGGCGGGTCTGCTGCCGCCGGCCGGTGAGGTGGCGTGGCGGTTGGGCAGCCGGGCCAAGGGCAGTCTGGAGGCGCTGGAGTTGCTCGCGTTCCCGGAGGTGGCCGAGCCGTTGGGAGCGGGGCAGGTGCGGGTGGCGGTGCGTGCGGCGGGGGTGAACTTCCGTGACCTGCTGGACGGGTTGAACGCGCTGGGCTGGTTCCAGGACAAGGTCGGGCTGATGGGTGGTGAGGCCGCCGGGGTGGTGCTGGAGGTCGGCCCCGAGGTCGACGACCTGCGTCCGGGCGACCGGGTGGTCGGTCTGACCGAGGGTGGCTTCGGCCCGGTGGTGATCACCGGTGCCGGTGGGGTGACCAAGATTCCTGACGGGGTCTCGTTCGAGCAGGCCGCGACGATTCCGGTGGCGTTCCTGACGACCTACTACGGGCTGATGGACCTGGCCGGACTGCGGGAGGGCGAGCGACTGCTGGTGCACGCCGGCACCGGCGGGACCGGGATGGCGGCGATTCAGCTGGCCCAGCGCCTGGGGGTCGAGGTGTTCGCCACGGCCAGCCCGGCCAAGTGGGACGTGCTGCGTTCGCTGAGCATCCCCGATGATCACATCGCCTCGTCGCGCACCCTGGAGTTCGAGGAGCGGTTCCGCGCGGTCTGCGGTGAGCGGGGCATCGACGTGGTGCTCAACTCGCTGACCGGGGAGTTCATCGACGCCTCGGCGCGGCTGCTGCGTCCGGGTGGCCGGTTCGTCGAGATGGGCAAGCTGGACATCCGTGACCAGGAGCGGTTCCCCGGGCTGGTGTATCACTGGTTCGACGTGCTGGACGCCGGGCCTGAGCGGTTGCGGCAGATCCTGGCCGAGTTGATGGAGCTGTTCCAGGCGGGTGAGTTGCGGCCGTTGCCGTTCACGGCGTGGGATGTGCGCCGGGGCCGGGATGCCTTCCGGTTCATGAGTCAGGCCCGGCACACCGGCAAGATCGTGCTGACCATGCCCCGGGTCTGGAACCCGGAGGGCACGGTGCTGATCACCGGTGGCACCGGTGGTCTGGGTGCGGAGGTGGCCCGGCATCTGGTGGCCGAGCGTGGGACGCGGCATCTGCTGCTGGCCAGCCGCCGGGGCCTGGACGCGCCGGGCGCGGTGGAGTTGCAGGCCGAGCTGATCGCGCACGGCGTCGAGGTCACCGTCGCCGCCTGCGACATGGCCGACCGGGATGCGGTGGCCGGCCTGCTGGCCGGGGTCGACACCGAGCATCCGCTGACCGCGGTGATCCACACGGCCGGGCTCCTCGATGACGGGACGATCGCCTCGCTGACGCCGGAGCGGCTGGACGCGGTGCTGCGGCCGAAGGTCGACGCCGCCTGGCATCTGCACGAGCTCACCGCAGATCTTGATCTGGCCGGGTTCGTGGTGTTCTCCTCACTGGCCGGGCTGATGGGCAACGCGGGGCAGGGCAACTACGCGGCGGCCAACGCCTGGCTGGACGCGCTGATGGCGCGGCGGCAGGCACAGGGGCTGCCGGGGCTGTCGCTGGCCTGGGGTTTGTGGGCGCAGGCCACCGGGATGACCGGGGACATGTCGCAGGCCGATGTGCAGCGGATGGCCGCCGCCGGGCTGCCGCCGATCACCACCGAACAGGGACTGGCGCTGCTCGACGCCGCCCTCGACTCGGACTCACCGCTGGTGGTCCCGGTACGGCTGAACCCGCCTGCACTGCCGCAAGAGCAGGTCCCGCCGCTGCTGCGCGGTCTGGTGCGGGGCACCCGCCGTACGGCGGCGTCGGTGTCCGCCCCCGGCGAGGGTGCGCTGTTGCGGCAGTTGGCCGGGCTGACGCAGGCCGAGCGGGACCGGTTCGTGGTCGATCTGGTCCGGGCTCAGGCCGCCGCCGTCCTCGGGCACCCCTCGCTGGAGGCGGTGCAGGTTCGCCGGGAGTTCCGCGAGCTGGGCTTCGACTCGCTGACCGCGATCGAGCTGCGCAACCGGCTCAACGCCGCCACCGGGCTGCGCCTGCCCTCCACCCTCATCTTCGACTACCCCACCCCCACCGCACTCGGCGAGTACCTGCTGAGCGAGGTGCTCGGCGCGCACGGCGACGCCATCCTGCCGGTGGCCGCGGTCTCGGTCGGGGACGACCCGATCGCCATCGTCTCGATGGCCTGCCGCTACCCCGGAGGGGTGAACTCCCCGGAGGATCTGTGGCGGCTGGTCATCGAGGGGCAGGACGCCATCACCCCGCTGCCGACCGACCGAGGCTGGCAGGTCCATGGCGACCTCGACCTGAAGGGCGGGTTCGTCTTCGACGCGCCCGAGTTCGACTCGGAGTTCTTCAGGATCTCGCCGCGTGAGGCGCTGGCGATGGACCCGCAGCAGCGGCTGCTGCTGGAGGCCGCCTGGGAGGTCCTCGAAGGCGCCGGCATCGATCCGGACTCGTTGCGAGGCAGCGACACCGGCGTGTTCATCGGCTCCGTCGGCTCGGGCTACATGCCCGGGGAGGAGTCTCGCGGTCACATCATGACCGGGCAGCTGGCCAGCGTGGCCTCCGGCCGGATCTCGTACACCCTGGGCCTGGAGGGTCCGGCGGTGACGGTGGACACCGCGTGCTCGTCGTCGCTGGTGACCATCCACATGGCGGCTCAGGCCCTGCGTAACGGGGAGTGCTCGCTCGCGGTGGCCGGCGGCGTCACCGTCATATCGACCCTCGCGGCGTTCGGGGAACTCGGTGAGCAGGGCGGGCTGGCGCCGGATGCCCGGTGCAAGGCGTTCTCCGACGCGGCGGACGGCATCGGATGGTCCGAGGGTGTCGGCCTGGTGATGCTGGAGCGGCTGTCGGACGCGCGGCGCAACGGCCACCAGGTGCTCGCGCTCGTTCGCGGGTCGGCGATCAACCAGGATGGCGCGTCCAACGGGTTGACCGCGCCGAACGGCCCCTCGCAGCGGCGGGTGATCCGCAAGGCACTGGCCGTCGCCGGGCTGTCCCCTGCTGAGGTGGACGCGGTCGAGGCGCACGGCACCGGCACCACGCTGGGTGACCCGATCGAGGCGCAGGCCCTGCTGGCCACGTACGGCAAGGACCGGCCGGAGGAGCGGCCGCTGTTGCTGGGTTCGGTGAAGTCGAACATCGGTCACACCCAGGCCGCCGCGGGCGTGGCCGGTGTGATCAAGATGGTCATGGCTCTCCGGCATGGCATCCTGCCCAGGACGCTGCACGTGGACGAGCCGTCGTCGCACGTGGACTGGGCCTCGGGCGCGGTGGAGCTGCTGACCGAGCCGACCGAGTGGCCGCGGACCGGTCGTCCGCGCCGGGCGGGTGTGTCGTCGTTCGGGATCAGCGGCACCAACGCACACATGATCCTGGAGCAGGGGCCGGAGGCCGTGGAACCGGCGGCCGATGAGCCTGCCGGTCCGGCAGGCGGTGTGCTGCCCTGGGTGATCTCGGCCCGTACGGCTGACGCGGTGCGGGCACAGGCCGGGCGATTGACGGCGCATGTGCAGGCCCGGGGCGAGCTGGGGCCGGCGGATGTGGGCTTCTCACTGGTGTCGTCGCGGTCGGTGTTCGAGCACCGGGCCGTGGTGGTCGGCGGGGATCGCGAGGGTCTGCTGGCGGGGTTGGCCGTGATCGGCTCGGACGAGTCGGCGCCCGGTGTGGTCCAGGGTGCGGCGGATGTCGAGGGCAGGACGGTTTTCGTGTTCCCTGGTCAGGGAGCGCAGTGGGTGGGGATGGGTGCGGCTCTGCTGGAGGAGTCGGCGGTGTTCGCGGCTCGGATGGCGGAGTGTGCGGCGGCGTTGCAGCCGTTCGTGGACTGGTCGTTGCTGGATGTGGTCCGGCAGACCGAGGATGCTCCGGGGCTGGATCGGGTGGATGTGGTGCAGCCGACCTCGTTCGCGGTGATGGTGTCTTTGGCGGCGGTGTGGGAGTCGCTGGGGGTTCGCCCGGACGCGGTGGTGGGCCATTCGCAGGGGGAGATCGCGGCCGCGGTGGTGGCGGGTGGTCTGTCGCTGTCGGACGGTGCGCGGGTGGTGGCGTTGCGCAGCCGGTTGATCGGGGAGCGGCTGTCCGGGCACGGGATGATGCTGTCGGTGATGGCGCCGGTGGAGCAGGTGCGTGCGGCGCTGGCCGAGGGTGATCTGCTGGATCGGATCTCGATCGCCGCGGTCAACGGGCCCCGGGTGGTCACCGTCGCCGGCGACGGGGAGGCCATGCGGGTGCTGGAGCGGCGGTTGTCGGCCGAGGGCATCATGCGCTGGCAGTTGGCCGGTGCGGACTTCGCCGCGCATTCGCCTCAGGTCGAGCGGTTCCGTGACGATCTGCTGGTGGACCTGGCGGAGGTGGCGCCGCGTGCGGCGCGGGTGCCGATGCTGTCGACCGCGACCGGGCAATGGCTCGACGGCACGGAGCTGGACGCCGGCTACTGGTACGAGAACGTGCGGCGCACGGTGGAGTTCGCGCCGGCCGTGGGGCTGTTGCTGGAGGAGCGGTATCGGGCGTTCATCGAGGTCGGTCCGCACCCGTTGCTGACGTTGGGGATCGAGCAGGCGGTGGACGAGGCGGGGGTCACCGCGGTGGTCGCCGGGACGTTGCGCCGTGACGAAGGCGGGCTGGACCGGGTACTGGTCTCGGCGGCCGAGCTGTTCGTCCGCGGTGTGGCGGTGGACTGGCAGGCGGTGCTGGGAGGGGGCCGCCAGGTCGACCTGCCCACCTACGCCTTCCAGCACCGGCGTTACTGGCCGAGCGGAGTGCGGATCGCCGATGCCCGAGGGCTTGGCCTCGCCGCGGCGGGGCATCCGCTGCTGGGCGCCGCTGTCGGGCTCGCCGACTCCGACGGCGCACTGCTCACCGGCCTGATGTCGGTGCGCCTGCACCCCTGGCTCGCCGATCACGCGGTGGCCGACACGGCGCTGTTCGCCGGCACCGGGTTCCTGGAGCTGGCGATCCGGGCGGCGGATCAGGTCGGCTGCGACCGGGTGGAGGAGCTCACCCTGGCCGCCCCGCTGGTGCTCGCCCCGGACGGCGCCGTCGCCGTCCAGGTGGTGGTGAGCGCATCCGACGAGACAGGCCGCAGGAATCTCGCGATCTACGCGCGGCTCGCCGACGCGCCGGACCAGCCCTGGGTGCGGCACGCGGCCGGAGTGCTGGGGGTCGGAGCGCGTACGGCGCGGTTCGACACGGCCACCTGGCCGCCCGTGGGCGCGACGCCCATCGCATTGGACGGGCTGTACGACGACCTGGCCGAGGGGGGCGTGGTCTACGGGCCCACCTTCAAGGGGTTGCGGGCGGCCTGGCAGCGTGACGGGGAGATCTTCGCCGAGGTCGAGGTGCCCGAGGAGGTCGGCGGCGCCGGCCTGTTCGGCCTGCACCCCGCACTGCTGGACGCGGCGTTGCAGCCGGCCTCGTTCATGAATTTGACGGAGCCGGGCCAGGGGCGGCTGCTGTTCTCCTGGGGCGGCGTCTGCCTGCACGCCAATGGCGCTTCGGCGTTGCGGGTGCGGCTGGTCAAGACCGGAAGCGGTTCGGTGTCGCTGGCGGCGGTGGACGCCGAGGGCGCGCCGGTGCTGACGGCGGAGTCGCTGGTGTTCCGGCCGGTGTCCGCGGACCAGATGCTCGCCTCTGGCGGCCAGGGGCTGGAGCGGGACGCGTTGTTCGCGCTGGAGTGGGTGGTCGCGCCCACGATCGTCTCCCCGCTGGACGCGGTGGCCGGGCTGGACTGTGTCGAGCTGGACCGGTCCGAGCCGGGCCGGCCGGGACTGGGCGACCTGCGCTGGGCCGAGCCGGGTCAGGCCGAGCCCGCGGGCGGTCGCGTCTCGCTGGACCGGGTGCCGGACGTCGTGGCCGTCGAGATCGGCTCGCCCGTCGAGGCGGGCGGGGCGCAGGCGGCACAGGAGCTGACCGGCCGGGTGCTGGAGCTGCTGAAGCAGTGGCTGGCCGATGACCGGTTCACCGAGTCGAGGTTGGTGCTGGTCACCCGGGGCGCGGTCGCCGGCGGGGAAGACGAGACGGTCACGGATCCGGCGGCGGCCGCGGTCTGGGGGCTGGTACGCGTCGCGCAAACCGAGAATCCCGGCCGCTTCGTGCTGGTCGACGTGGACGAGCGGGAGAGCGGGCTGTCGGCGCTGCCCGAGGCGCTGGCCTGCGGCGAGCCCCAGGTGGCGATTCGCGAACACGTGGCCCGCGTTCCCCGGCTGGTCCGCCTGACGCCAGGCGGAGACGGCGCGCGGCGGCTGGATCTCGACGGCACCGTTCTGATCACGGGTGGTACGGGTGGTCTGGGGAGCAGCCTGGCCCGGCATCTGGTGGCCGAGCACGGGGTCCGGCACCTGCTGCTGGCCGGCAGGAGGGGGCTGGACGCTCCGGGTGCGGTGGAGTTGCAGGCCGAGCTGATCGCGCACGGGGTCGAGATCACCATCGCCGCCTGCGACCTGGCCGACCGGGACCAGGTGGCGGAGCTGCTCGCCGGCGTGCCGGCGGAGCACCCGCTCACCGCGGTCATCCACACCGCGGGCGTCCGTGACGACGGCATGATCCCGTCGCTGGACGCGCAGCGGCTGGCCAACGTGTTCGGCCCCAAGGCCGACGGCGCCTGGCACCTGCATGAGCTGACCCGGGATCTCGATCTGGCCGCCTTCGTCGTGTACTCCTCGATGGCCGGGCTGGCCGGCGGTGCGGGGCTGGGCGGTTACGCGGCGGCCAACGCCTACCTGGACGCGCTGGCCCAGCACCGCCGGGCCCAGGGCATGCCGGGCCTGTCCCTGGTGTGGGGGCCGTGGGCAGCGGATGCCGGTATGGCCGGAGAGCTCTCCGAGACGGACCTTCGCCGGCTGACGGCCGCGGGATTCCACCTGTTCTCCTTCGCCGAGGGCCTGGCGCTGTTCGACGCGGTCCTGGGCTGCGACACGCCGGTGGTCGCACCGGTTCGGCTCAACCTGCCGGCGTTGCGGGCGTTCGGTGAGGTGCCGCCGCTGTTGCGCTCGCTGGTGCGGGGCACGCGCCGTACGGCGGCGGCCCCGGTGTCGGGTGCGGACGGGGCGTTGCTGCGGCAGCTGGCCGGGCTGGCCCCCGCCGACCGCAGCCGGCTGCTGATCGAGCTGGTCCGGGCCCAGGCCGCCACGGCGCTGGGACACGACTCCCCCCAGATGGTGGAGGTGCGGCGGGAGTTCCGCGAGCTGGGCTTCGACTCCCTCACCGCGGTTGAGCTGCGCAACCGGCTGAACGTCGCGACCGGGCTGCGGCTGCCCGCCACCCTGGTGTTCGACTACCCGACCCCCGTGGTGCTGGCGGAGTTCCTGCTGGCCGAGCTGCTGGGTGAGCACGGTGACGTCATTGTGCCGACGGCGATCGCGTCGGTGGCAGACGACCCGATCGTGATCGTGTCGATGGCATGCCGCTATCCGGGCGAGGTGCACTCTCCCGAGGATCTGTGGCAGCTCGTCACCGAGGGACGCGACGCCATCTCCCCGCTGCCGGTCGACCGGGGCTGGCAGGTGAACGGCGACCTGGACTTCCAGGGCGGCTTCATGTCCGACGCCGCGGAGTTCGACGCCGGGTTCTTCGGAATCTCGCCACGTGAGGCCCTGGGGATGGATCCGCAGCAGCGCGTTCTGCTGGAAACCACCTGGGAGGCGTTCGAGCGCGCCGGAATCGATCCGCTGTCGCTGCGGGGCAGCGACACGGGTGTCTACGTCGGCGCCGGCGGTTCCGGCTACATCCCGTCGGACGAGGCCCGTGGCTTCATGGTGACGGGCCAGGCGGGGAGCGTGACCTCGGGCCGGCTGTCCTACACGCTGGGTCTGGAGGGCCCGGCGGTGACGGTGGACACCGCGTGCTCGTCGTCGCTGGTGGCGATGCACCTGGCGGCGCAGGCGCTGCGCGCGGGTGACTGCTCGCTGGCGCTGGCCGGTGGTGTGACCGTGGTGGCCACGCCGATGGGGATCATGGAGTTCAGTGCTCAGGGCGGGCTGGCCGCCAATGGGCGGTGCAAGTCCTACTCGGATGCCGCCGATGGCACCAGCTGGGCCGAGGGCGTGGGCGTGGTGGTCCTGGAGCGCCTGTCCGACGCGCGGCGCAACGGCCACCAGGTCCTGGCCGTCCTGCGGGGTTCCGCGGTGAACCAGGACGGTGCGTCCAACGGGTTGACCGCGCCTAACGGTCCTTCGCAGCAGCGGGTGATCCGTCAGGCCCTGGCCGGCGCGGGCTTGACCCCCGCCGAGGTGGACGTGGTGGAGGGGCACGGCACGGGCACGGCGCTGGGCGACCCGATCGAGGCGCAGGCGCTGCTGGCGACGTACGGGCAGGACCGGCCGGAGGACCGGCCGCTGCTGCTCGGATCGCTGAAGTCGAACATCGGTCACACCCAGGCGGCCTCCGGCGTGGCCGGTGTGATCAAGATGGTCATGGCGATGCGACACGGGGTGCTGCCCAGGACGCTGCACGTGGACGAGCCGTCCTCGCACGTGGACTGGGCCTCGGGCGCGATAGAGCTGCTGACCGAGCCGGCCGAGTGGCCGCAGGCCGATCACCCTCGCCGGGCGGCGGTGTCGTCCTTCGGGATCAGCGGCACCAACGCCCACATGATCATCGAGTGGGTCGAAACGCAGGACGCGGAGTCCGAGGGCCAGGAGTTCGAGAGCCGCCCACCCGCGTCGGACGCTGCCGTGCCGGTCCTGGTCTCCGGCCGGTCGGCGGAGGCGTTGCGGGCGCAGGCCGGGAGGCTCGCGGCGTACCTGGACGGCGAGCCCGGTCTGCGACTGGCCGATGTGGCGTTCTCGACGGCCACCACGCGCTCGGCGTTCGAGTATCGGGCGGCCGTGGTGGCCGCCGACCATGCCGGTGTGGGGGCCGGTCTGCGGGCACTGGCCGAAGGCCGGCCGGGTGCGGGCGTGCTGCAGGGGCAGGCCGCGGCCGAATCGAAGCCGGCGGTGCTGTTCACCGGTCAGGGCAGCCAGCGGGCGGGAATGGGCCGGGAGCTGTACGACAGGTTCCCGGTGTTCGCGGCGGCGTTGGACGAGGTGATCGCCGAGCTGGACCCGATGCTTGACGGGTCGTTGCGCGAGGTGCTGTTCGCCGAGCCGGGTACGGCCGAGGCGGAGTCACTCGACCAGACCGGCTGGGCGCAGCCGGCGCTGTTCGCGGTGGAGACGGCGCTGTTCCGGCTGGTCGAGTCATGGGGGGTCCGGCCGGAGGTCATGGCGGGGCACTCGATCGGGGAGATCACCGCGGCGCACGTGGCCGGGGTGCTGTCCCTGTCGGACGCGTGCGCGCTGGTGGCGGCGCGCGGCCGGTTGATGCAGGCGCTGCCGCCGGGCGGGGCCATGGTGGCGGTGCGGGCCTCCGAGGAGGAGGTCGCCGAGCTGCTGGCCGACCGTACGGTGTCGGTCGCGGCCGTCAACGGCCCGGCGTCCGTGGTGATCTCTGGGGATGAGCAGGCCGTTCTTGAGATCGTGGCCGCGCTGGAGGAGCGTGGGGTCAAGACGCGGCGGTTGCGGGTGTCGCACGCGTTCCACTCGCCGTTGATGGACCCGATGCTGGAGGACTTCCGTGCCCTGGCCCGGACGCTGACCTTCAGCGCGCCGCGGATTCCGATCGTGTCCACGGTGACCGGTGAGATGGCCACGGCCGAGCAGCTGTGCTCGCCCGACTACTGGGTGGAGCAGGTGCGGAGCGCGGTGCGCTTCGCCGACGGGGTACGGACGCTGCACCGGCAGGGGGCCACGGCCTACCTGGAGCTCGGGCCGGACGGAGTGCTCACCGCGATGGCCCAGGACACCCTGGCCGAGCTCACCGCGCACGACTCACCGGCCCAGCTCTCCGGCACCGATGCGGTACTGGTGCCGGTGCTGCGCGGGGACCGGGACGAGCACAGCGCGATCATGGAGGCGCTGGCGCGGCTGCACGTGCGTGGAGTACCGGTGGACTGGCAGGCGGTGCTCCGGGGCGGGCACCGGGTCGATCTGCCGACGTACGCGTTCCAGCGCCGGCGTTTCTGGCCCGACGAGGCCGGCTCCCGGCTGGGGAACGTGGCGGCCGCGGGTCTGGCCTCCGCCGGGCATCCGCTGCTGGGCGCCGCGGTCGGGCTGGCCGACTCGGCCGGAGTGCTGCTCACCGGAAGGTTGTCGTTGCGGTCACATCCGTGGCTGGCCGATCACGCGGTGTCCGGCATGGTGATCTTCCCGGGTACCGGGTTCCTGGAGCTGGCCGTACGGGCCGGTGACCAGGTCGGCTGCGACCTGGTGGAGGAGCTGACCCTGACCGCGCCGCTGGTGCTCGGCGAGCGGGACGCCGTCGCCGTACAGGTGTGGGTGGGCGCGGCGGCGGAGTCCGGCCGCCGCAACCTGAGCGTCTACGCCCGCCCGGCCGAGGCCGCCGACGAGGAGCCGTGGGTACGGCACGCCACCGGTGTGCTGGCCGTGGCCGATGGTCGGTCTCGCGCACTCGCCGACACCGCGGCCGGCTTCGACGCGGCGGTGTGGCCGCCGCGTGATGCGACGGCCATCCAGCTGGACGGCCTGTACGAGCAGTTCGCCGCAGGCGGGTTCCACTACGGGCCGGTGTTCCAGGGGCTGGGAGCGGCCTGGCGGGGTGCGGACGGTGCGGTGTACGCCGAGGTCGTCCTGCCCGAGCAGGCGCAGTCGAGTGCGGGTGCGTTCGGGGTGCATCCGGCCTTGCTGGACGCGGCGCTGCACGCGGTGACCTTTGTGGGGCTGGACGATGCCGAGGGCGGCCGGATGCCGTTCTCGTGGGGTGAGGTGTGCCTGCACGCCGGTGGCGCGTCGATGCTGCGGGTGCGGCTGGCCAGGACCGGTGGCGACGCGGTCTCGGTGATCGCGGTGGACGGCGCAGGGGAGCCGGTGCTGTCGGCGCGCTCGCTGGTGCTGCGGCCGGTCGCAGCCGACCAGCTGGCCGCCGGTAGCGGCCGCGACCCGTACCGGGACTCGCTGTTCCAGCTGACCTGGACGGCGTTGCCCGAGACACCGGCGGAGGCCGGCACCGGGCTCGACCCGGTCGAGCCGACCCTGGATCTGGCATCGGATCCGGAGGCGGCGCTGGCGGCGCTGGAGACGGTGCCGGAGACGGTGACCGTCACGGTCGGCTCCGCGGAGCAGGGCGACGTGGTCACCGGGGTTCACGAGTTGACCACCGCGGCGCTGGGCCTGCTGCAGGCGTGGCTGGCCGACGATCGCTGCCGCCGCTCCCGGCTGGTCTTCGTGACCAGGGGCGCCGTCGCGACGAGCGAGAGCGAGGCCGTCGCGGACCTGGCGGCCGCCGCGGTGTGGGGACTGGTGCGGTCGGCCCAGTGGGAGGAACCGGGCCGGTTCGTGCTGGTCGATGCCGACGGTGAGTTGTCCTCGTCGGTACTGGCCGGGGTGCTGGTCTCGGGTGAGCCGCAGGCGGCGGTGCGCGAGGGCGGAGTGCGGGTTCCGCGCCTGGCGCGGGTGGCACCGGCCGATGAGGCCGGACGGCCGTGGAACCTGGATGGCACGGTACTGATCACCGGTGGGACCGGTGGGCTGGGCGCGCAGTTCGCGCGGCACGTGGTGGCCGAGCGTGGAGTGCGGCACCTGCTGCTGGCCGGCCGCCGGGGTTTGGACGCCCCCGGCGCGATGGAGCTGCGGGCGGAGCTGATCGCGCACGGCGTCGAGGTCGGGATAGTGGCCTGCGATGTGGCGGACCGGGACGCGGTGGTGGAACTGCTGGCAGAGGTGCCGGCCGAGCATCCGCTGACCGCCGTGATCCACACCGCCGGTGTGCTGGACGACGGGACGATCCTGTCACTGACATCGGAGCGGCTGGACACGGTGTTGCGGCCGAAGGTGGACGCCGCGTGGCACCTGCACGAGCTGACCCGGGGCCTGGACCTGGCGGCGTTCGTGGTGTTCTCCTCGCTGGCCGGGGTGATGGGCAACGCCGGGCAGGGCAACTACGCCGCTGCCAACGTCTTCCTGGACGCGCTGGCCCAGCACCGGCGGGCCGCGGGACTGCCCGCGCTGTCGCTGGCCTGGGGAGCCTGGACCCAGGACGTCGGGATGACCAGCACGCTGGACGACACCGACATGCGCAGGATGGCGCGGGCGGGGATGCCGGCGCTGTCACTGGAGCAGGGCCTGGCCCTGTTCGAGGCCGCCACCGCGCTTGAGCACGCGGTGCTGGTTCCGGTCCGGCTGCACCTGCCGTCGCTGCGGATGCAGGGTGATGTGCCGGCGCTGTTGCGCGGTCTGGTGCGGGGTGGGCGCCGGTCGGCGGCGTCCGGTTCGGTGGTGGCCGCGACGTTGCTGCAGCGGCTGGCCCCGCTGGGCCTGGCCGAGCGCGTCGAGGTCCTGCTGGATCTGGTGCGGACCGAGGTGGCGGTCGTGCTCGGGCACGCGTCGCCGGAGACGGTGGAGGTACGGCGGGAGTTCCGTGAGCTGGGCTTCGACTCCCTCACCGCGGTCGAGCTGCGCAACCGGCTGAACGGGGTGAGCGGATTGCGGCTGCCGGCCACGCTGGTGTTCGACTACCCGACGCCGGCCATGCTGGCGGAGTTCCTGCTGGCCGAGCTGCTCGGTGAGGACGCCGACGTGGTCATCCCCGCGTCGGTGGTACCGGTCGCGGACGACCCGATCGTGATCGTGGGCATGGCCTGCCGTTACCCGGGTGGGGTCACCTCGCCGGAGGATCTGTGGCGGCTGGTCAGTGAAGGCGGGGATGCGATCTCCCCCTTCCCGACGACGCGCGGCTGGAGCCGTGGCTCCCTTGAGGGGAGCACCGAGGGCCGAGCCGTCAACTATGTGGAAGCGGGTGGCTTCCTGCACGAGGCCGGGGAGTTCGATCCCGGGTTCTTCGGGATCTCGCCGCGTGAGGCGCTGGCGATGGACCCGCAGCAGCGCCTGCTGCTGGAGACCACCTGGGAGGCGGTCGAGCGGGCCGGGATCGACCCGACCTCGCTGCGCGGCAGCCGTACCGGCGTCTTCGCCGGCGTCATGTACCACGACTACGCGACCAGCCTGCCGTTCCCGGCGGACGTGCTGGGCTTCATGGGTACCGGTACCGCGGGAAGCGTCGCGACCGGCCGCATTTCGTACACGCTGGGCCTGGAGGGTCCGGCGGTGACGGTGGACACCGCGTGCTCGTCGTCGCTGGTGGCGCTGCATCTGGCCGCGCAGGCGCTGCGCGGCGGTGACTGCTCGCTGGCCCTGGCCGGCGGCGTGACCGTGATGGCCACGCCGAGCCCGTTCATCGACTTCACCGGGCAGGGCGGCCTGGCCGGCGACGGGCGGTGCAAGTCCTACTCGGACGCGGCCGACGGCGCGGGCTGGTCCGAGGGTGTGGGCATGCTGGTGCTGGAGCGGTTGTCGGACGCCCGCCGCAACGGTCATGAAGTGCTGGCGATCGTCCGTGGTTCGGCGGTGAACCAGGACGGTGCGTCGAACGGGTTGACGGCGCCGAACGGTCCGTCGCAGCAGCGCGTCATTCGTCAGGCGCTGGCCGGTGCGAGGTTGTCGCCGGCCGAGGTGGATGCGGTCGAGGGGCACGGGACCGGTACGACGCTGGGTGACCCGATCGAGGCGCAGGCGCTGCTGGCCACCTACGGTCAGGACCGCGATGAGGATCGGCCGTTGCTGCTGGGGTCGATCAAGTCGAACCTCGGTCACACCCAGGCGGCGGCCGGTGCGGCCGGTGTGATCAAGATGATCATGGCGATGCGGCACGGTGTGCTGCCCCGGACGTTGCACGTGGACACGCCGTCCTCGCATGTGGACTGGGCCTCGGGCGCGGTGGAGCTGCTGACCGGGCAGGTCGAGTGGCCGCAGACCGGTCGTCCGCGCCGGGCGGGGGTGTCGTCGTTCGGGATCAGCGGCACCAACGCGCATGTGATCATTGAGCAGGGGCCCGAGGTCGCGGTGGTGGCTTCTCCGCAGGGCCCCGATGCGCTGCCCGGCGCCGGGACGGAATCGCCGGTGGTTCCGGTGGTGGTGTCGGGTCGTACGGGTGAGGCGTTGCGGGCGCAGGCCGGGCGGCTGGTGTCGTATCTGGAGGGTGAGCCTGGTCTTGGGCTGACCGATGTGGCGTTCTCGCTGGTGTCGTCGCGGTCGGTGTTCGAGCACCGGGCGGTGCTGGTCGGGCGCGATCGTGAGGGTCTGCTGGCGGGTGTCGATGCGCTGGGCGCGGGCGAGTCGGCGCCGCGCGTGGTTGCGGGTGTGGCCGATGTCGTGGGGAAGTCGGTGTGGGTGTTCCCTGGTCAGGGGGCGCAGTGGGTGGGGATGGGTGCGGCTCTGCTGGAGGAGTCGGCGGTGTTCGCGGCTCGGATGGCGGAGTGTGCGGCGGCGTTGCAGCCGTTCGTGGACTGGTCGTTGCTGGATGTGGTCCGGCAGACCGAGGACGCTCCGGGGCTGGATCGGGTGGATGTGGTGCAGCCGACCTCGTTCGCGGTGATGGTGTCGTTGGCGGCGGTGTGGGAGTCGCTGGGGGTTCGTCCGGACGCGGTGGTGGGGCATTCGCAGGGCGAGATCGCGGCGGCGGTGGTGGCGGGTGGTCTGTCGTTGTCGGACGGTGCGCGGGTGGTGGCGTTGCGCAGCCGGTTGATCGCCGAGCGGTTGGCCGGGCTGGGGGCGATGGCGTCGGTGGCGTTGCCGGTCGAGCGGGTGCGTGAGTACGTGGCGGTTTGGGACGGGCGGGTCTCGGTGGCTGCGGTGAACGGTCCGAACTCGGTGGTGGTGGCCGGTGAGGTCGCGGCGGTGGAGGAGCTGGTCGAGCGCCTTGCCGCTGAGAACGTGCGGGTGCGGCGGATCGCGGTGGACTATGCCTCGCATTCGGCGCAGGTGGATCTGATCGGGGAGGAGCTGGCCGGGGTCCTGGCGGGGGTGGCGCCGAGGTCGGTGCGGGTGCCGATGCTGTCGACGGTGACGGGTCAGTGGGTGGAGGGTGCGGAGCTGGGGGCCGGGTATTGGTGTGAGAATCTGCGGCGTACGGTGGGTTTCGCTCCGGCGGTGGGGGTGTTGCTGGAGCAGCGGTATCGGGTGTTCGTGGAGGTGAGTCCGCATCCGGTGCTGACGGTCGGGGTCCAGGAATGCGTGGATGCGGCCGAGGTGGAGGCTGTGATCGCCGGGACGTTGCGCCGTGAGGACGGCGGCCTGGATCGGGTGCTGGTCTCGGCGGCCGAGCTGTTCGTCCGAGGCGTGGCGGTGGACTGGCAGAGCGTGCTGACCGGTGGCCGGCGGGTCGACCTGCCCACCTACGCCTTCCAGCACCGGTGGTTCTGGCCTGATGGCAGTGCGGGTACCGGTGCGGGGAATGTGGCCGCGGCGGGGTTGGCCGCGACGGATCATCCGCTGCTGGGTGCGGCGGTGGGTCTGGCCGACTCGGACGGGGTGCTGCTGACCGGGCGGTTGTCGCTCTCGTCGCACCCCTGGCTGGCCGATCACGTGGTGGCCGGGATGGTGTTCTTCCCGGGTACCGGGTTCCTGGAGCTGGCGGTGCGGGCGGGTGACCAGGTCGGCTGCGAGGTGGTCGAGGAGCTGACGCTGGCCGCGCCGCTGGTGCTGGGCGAGGATGACGCGGTCGTGGTCCAGATCGCGGTGGGTGCGCCGGAGGAGACCGGCCGACGTGCGGTGAACGTCTATTCCCGGCCGGCGCAGGCCGGTGACGATGTGCCGTGGGTGCGGCACGCCACCGGCACGCTCGCCACGGGCAGCCGGACCGTCGCGCCGTTCGACACGGCGGTGTGGCCCCCGGCCGGCGCGACCGCGATCGCGCTGGACGGCATCTACGACGAGCTGGCCACCCGAGGGCTGGGGTACGGTCCGGTGTTCCAGGGGCTGCAGGCCGCATGGCAGCGCGATGGAGAGATCTTCGCCGAGGTCGCGCTGCCCGAGCAGGCGGCGTCGAACGCGGGTTCGTTCGGAGTGCATCCGGCTCTGCTGGACGCGGCGTTGCACGCGGTGAGCTTCGCCGGCTTGGACGTGGTCGAGGGTGGTTGGCTGCCGTTCTCCTGGGGAGAGGTGTGCCTGCACGCGAGTGGGGCGGCACTGCTGCGGGTGCGGCTGACCAGGACGGGTACCGACTCGGTCTCCCTGACGGCGGTGGACCTGGCGGGGGAGCCGGTGCTGTCGGCGAGGTCGCTGATCGTGCGTCCCTTCACGCCCGACCAGCTTGTCGGCGCCGGCGGCAGCCGTGGAGTGGAGCGGGATTCCCTGTTCGGGCTGGACTGGATCTCGCTGCCGGAGGTGCTGGACTCGAAGACCGATGCGAGTGTGGTCGAGCTGACCGGAGAGCTCGCCTCGCTGGATTCGGTGCCGGATGTGGTCATGGTCGCCGTGGGATCGGCCGATGCCGAGAACGTGGTGGAGTCGACGCACGCGCTGGTCGCAGATGTCCTGGGCCTGCTGCAGCGGTGGTTGGCCGATGAGCGGTTCGAGACGTCGCGGCTGGTGTTCGTCACCCGGGGTGCGGTCGAGGCGCGGGAAGGCGATGTGGTCGCCGATCTGGCGGCCGCGGCGGTGTGGGGCCTGGTCCGGTCGGCCCAATGGGAGAACCCGGGCCGGTTCGTGCTGGTCGATGCCGACGGTGAGTTGTCCTCGTCGGTACTGGCCGGGATGCTGGTCTCGGGTGAGCCGCAGGCGGCGGTGCGCGAGGGCGGGGTGCGGGTTCCGCGCCTGGCGCGGGTGACACCGGCCGAGGAGGCCGAACGGTCGTGGGAGCCCGAGGGGACGGTTCTGATCACCGGTGGCACCGGCGGCTTGGGCGGCAGTCTGGCCCGGCATCTGGTGGCCGAGCGGGGGGTGCGGCATCTGCTGCTGACCAGTCGCCGGGGCCTGGATGCTCCGGGTGCGCTGGAGTTGCGGGCCGAGCTGATCGCGCACGGGGTCGAGGTGGACATCGCCGCCTGTGACATGGCGGATCGGGATCAGGTGGCGGCCCTGCTGGCCGGTGTGGATGCCGGGCATCCGCTGACCGCGGTGATCCACACCGCCGGTGTGCTGGAGGACGCGACGATCCCGTCGCTGAGTCTGGAGCGGCTGGGCAGGGTCCTGCGGCCCAAGGTCGACGCCGCCTGGCATCTGCACGAGCTGACCCGGGATCTGGACCTCGCGGCGTTCATCACGTACTCATCGCTGTCGGGTGTCATGGGAGCACCCGGGCAGGGGAACTACGCGGCTGCGAACACATTCCTCAATGCCTTGGCGCAGGCGCGCCGGGCCGAGGGGCTGCCCGCATTGTCGCTGTCCTGGGGTGCCTGGACCCAGGACACCGGAATGACCGGAACGCTGAGCGACGCCGACATGCGGCGGATCACCCGGACGGGCATGCCGCCGCTGTCGGTGGAGCAGGGGCTGGCGCTGTTCGACGCCGCCGGTCGGGTGGCCCGGCCGGTGGTGATCCCGCTCCGGCTGGAGCTGGCGGTGCTGCGCGCGCAGGGTGAGGTCTCGCCGCTGTTGCGGGGTCTGGTGCGGGGCGGTCGGCGGTCGGCGGCGTCCGGTTCGGTGGTGGCGGCGACGTTGCTGCAGCGGCTGGCTCCGCTGGGGGCGGCCGAGCGTGCCGAGGTCCTGGTGGACCTGGTGCGCATCGAGGTGGCCATGGTGCTGGGGCATGTCTCGCCGGAGACGGTGGAGGTGCGGCGGGAGTTCCGCGAGCTGGGCTTCGACAGTCTTACCGCGGTCGAGTTGCGCAACCGGCTGAACGCCGCGACCGGGCTGCGGTTGCCGTCCACGCTGGTGTTCGACTACCCGACACCGACCGTGCTGGCGGACTTCCTGCTGGCCGAGTTGCTCGGCGAGCACGCCGACGCGATCATTCCGGCGCCCGTCATGCCGCTGAGCGACGACCCGATCGTGATCGTGGGCATGGCCTGCCACTTCCCGGGTGAGGTCGACTCTCCGGAGGATCTATGGCGGCTGGTCTCCGAGGACGGGGATGCGATCTCCGAGTTCCCGACCACGCGCGGCTGGGATCTGGGGGCGCTGTACAACCCGGATCCGGAGAGCCGGGGTACCAGCTATGTGCGCGAGGGTGGCTTCCTGGAGAGCGCCACGCAGTTCGATCCGGGGTTCTTCGGGATCTCGCCGCGTGAGGCGCTGGCGATGGACCCGCAGCAGCGCCTGCTGCTGGAGACGTCGTGGGAGGCTTTCGAACGGACGGGCATGGACCCGGTCTCGTTGCGCGGCAGCCGTACCGGTGTGTTCGCCGGCATCTTCTACCACGACTACGGGATGAGCGCCGAGTTCCCGCCGGAGGCCATGGGCTTCATTGGTACCGGTACGGCGGGAAGCGTCGCGACCGGCCGCATTTCGTACGCGCTGGGCCTGGAGGGTCCGGCGGTGACGGTGGACACCGCGTGTTCGTCGTCGCTGGTGGCGCTGCACATGGCGGCGCAGGCGCTGCGTTCGGGTGACTGCGATCTGGCGCTTGCGGGTGGCGCGACCGTGATGGCCACCCCGGTGGCGTTCATCGACTTCAGCACTCAGGGAGGGCTGTCGCCCGATGGCCGGTGCAAGTCCTTCGCTGACACCGCGGACGGCACCAGCTATTCCGAGGGTGTGGGCATGCTGGTGCTGGAGCGGTTGTCGGACGCCCGCCGCAACGGTCATGAAGTGCTGGCGATCGTCCGTGGTTCGGCGGTGAACCAGGACGGTGCGTCGAACGGGTTGACGGCGCCGAACGGTCCGTCGCAGCAGCGGGTGATCCGTCAGGCGCTGGCCGGTGCGAGGTTGTCGCCGGCCGAGGTGGATGCGGTCGAGGGGCACGGGACCGGTACGACGCTGGGTGACCCGATCGAGGCGCAGGCGCTGCTGGCCACCTACGGTCAGGACCGCGATGAGGATCGGCCGTTGCTGCTGGGGTCGATCAAGTCGAACCTCGGTCACACCCAGGCGGCGGCCGGTGCGGCCGGTGTGATCAAGATGATCATGGCGATGCGGCACGGTGTGCTGCCCCGGACGTTGCACGTGGACACGCCGTCCTCGCATGTGGACTGGGCCTCGGGCGCGGTGGAGCTGCTGACCGGGCAGGTCGAGTGGCCGCAGACCGGTCGTCCGCGCCGGGCGGGGGTGTCGTCGTTCGGGATCAGCGGCACCAACGCGCATGTGATCATTGAGCAGGGGCCCGAGGTCGCGGTGGTGGCTTCTCCGCAGGGCCCCGATGCGCTGCCCGGCGCCGGGACGGAATCGCCGGTGGTTCCGGTGGTGGTGTCGGGTCGTACGGGTGAGGCGTTGCGGGCGCAGGCCGGGCGGCTGGTGTCGTATCTGGAGGGTGAGCCTGGTCTTGGGCTGACCGATGTGGCGTTCTCGCTGGTGTCGTCGCGGTCGGTGTTCGAGCACCGGGCGGTGCTGGTCGGGCGCGATCGTGAGGGTCTGCTGGCGGGTGTCGGTGCGCTGGGCGCGGGCGAGTCGGTGCCCGGTGTGGTCCAGGGCGTGGCCGATGTCGTGGGGAAGTCGGTGTGGGTGTTCCCTGGTCAGGGGGCGCAGTGGGTGGGGATGGGTGCGGCTCTGCTGGAGGAGTCGGCGGTGTTCGCGGCTCGGATGGCGGAGTGTGCGGCGGCGTTGCAGCCGTTCGTGGACTGGTCGTTGCTGGATGTGGTCCGGCAGACCGAGGACGCTCCGGGGCTGGATCGGGTGGATGTGGTGCAGCCGACCTCGTTCGCGGTGATGGTGTCGTTGGCGGCGGTGTGGGAGTCGCTGGGGGTTCGTCCGGACGCGGTGGTGGGGCATTCGCAGGGCGAGATCGCGGCGGCGGTGGTGGCGGGTGGTCTGTCGTTGTCGGACGGTGCGCGGGTGGTGGCGTTGCGCAGCCGGTTGATCGCCGAGCGGTTGGCCGGGCTGGGGGCGATGGCGTCGGTGGCGTTGCCGGTCGAGCGGGTGCGTGAGTACGTGGCGGTTTGGGACGGGCGGGTCTCGGTGGCTGCGGTGAACGGTCCGAACTCGGTGGTGGTGGCCGGTGAGGTCGCGGCGGTGGAGGAGCTGGTCGAGCGCCTTGCCGCTGAGAACGTGCGGGTGCGGCGGATCGCGGTGGACTATGCCTCGCATTCGGCGCAGGTGGATCTGATCGGGGAGGAGCTGGCCGGGGTCCTGGCGGGGGTGGCGCCGGGGCCGGTGCGGGTGCCGATGCTGTCGACGGTGACGGGTCAGTGGGTGGAGGGTGCGGAGCTGGGGGCCGGGTATTGGTGTGAGAATCTGCGGCGTACGGTGGGTTTCGCTCCGGCGGTGGGGGTGTTGCTGGAGCAGCGGTATCGGGTGTTCGTGGAGGTGAGTCCGCATCCGGTGCTGACGGTCGGGGTCCAGGAATGCGTGGATGCGGCCGAGGTGGAGGCTGTGATCGCCGGGACGTTGCGCCGTGAGGACGGCGGCCTGGATCGGGTGCTGGTCTCGGCGGCGGAGCTGTTCGTCCGTGGCGTGGCGGTGGACTGGCAGAGCGTGCTGACCGGTGGCCGGCGGGTCGACCTGCCCACCTACGCCTTCCAGCACCAGCGGTTCTGGCCGAACGCCAAACAGAGCGGTGATGCCCGGGTGCTGGGTCTGGCCGCGACGGATCATCCGCTGCTGGGTGCGGTGGTGGGTCTGGCCGACTCGGACGGGGTGGTGCTGACGGGCCGCTTGTCGCTCTCGTCGCAGCCGTGGCTGGCCGATTACGTGGTGGCGGGCTCGGTGGTGGTGCCGGGTGCGGCGTTCGTGGAGCTGGCGGTGCGGGCGGGTGACCAGGTCGGCTGCGAGGTGGTCGAGGAGCTGACGCTGGCCGCGCCGCTGGTGCTGGGCGAGGATGACGCGGTCGTGATCCAGATCGCGGTGGGTGCGCCGGAGGAGACCGGCCGCCGAACCTTGAGCGTGTACGCCCGTCCGGCGGACGTGGCCGAGGAGGTGCCGTGGGCGCGGCACGCGACCGGCACGTTGGCGACCGGGGTGGCGGAGGTCGTGCCGTTCGACGCGGCGACATGGCCGCCGGCCGGGGCGACCGCGATCGAGCTGGAGGGGCTGTACGAGGAGCTGGCCGAGGACGGCTTCGCCTACGGCCCGGCGTTCCAAGGACTGCGGGCGGCCTGGCGACGCGACGGTGAGGTGTTCGCCGAGCTGAGGTTGCCGGAGCAGATCGGTGGGGCGGTTTCGTTCGGGCTGCATCCGGCTCTGCTGGACGCGGCGCTGCACGCGGTGGCCTTCGCCGGGCTGGAGCCGGTGGAGGGCGGCCGGTTGCCGTTCTCGTGGGAGCAGGTGTGCCTGCACGCGGGTGGTGCGTCGGTGTTGCGGGTGCGGCTGACCAGGACAGGGCCGGACGCGGTGTCGCTGAGCGCGGTGGACGCGGCCGGGGAGCCGGTGCTGTCGGTGCGCTCGGTGGTGCTGCGGCCGGTCCCGGCCGAGCGGCTGGCGGTCTCCGATGGTCGCGGGGTCGGTCAGGACGCGTTGTTCCGGGTGGAATGGGTGCCCGTGAGCGGTATGCCGGAGGCCGCCCAGGTGCCGTCGATGCCGGTGGCGGTGCTGGGTGCGGACGCGTTGGGGGTTGCCCCCGTATGGCGGGCGGCCGGGGAAGCAGGCGGTCTTGCGGTGCCGGTGCACGCGGAGCTGTCGTCGCTGGCTGAGGCGGGTGCGGTGCCGGCGGTGGTGCTGGTGGAGGTGGTCTCGGATCCGGTGGGCGGGGTGGTGGAGTCGGCGCATGCGCTGACCGTCCGCGTGCTGGATCTGTTGCAGGGGTGGCTGGCCGAGGAGCGGTTCGCCGACTCGCGGCTGGTGTTCCTCACCCGGGGCGCGGTGGCGACCGGTGCCGGTGTGGAGGATGAAGCGGTGCCGGACCCGGTCGTGGCGGCGGCGCGAGGGCTTGTCCGCAGCGCTCAGTCGGAGAACCCGGGCCGGTTCGTGCTGGTCGATGTGGACGGGCAGGAGTCCTCGCTGCTCTCCTTGCTCGATGTGCTGCCGGGGCTGCTGGCGTCAGGTGAGCCGCAGGTGGCGGTGCGCGGGGGCGAGGTGCGGGTGCCGCGCCTGGCGCGGGTGACGCCCGGCTCTGAGCACGGCGTTGACCTCGAGGCTCGCTCCGGCTCTGGTCTGGATGAGGATCGGGCCTGGGATCCGGAGGGGACAGTGTTGATCACCGGTGGTACCGGTGGTCTGGGCGCGCTGTTCGCGCGGCACGTGGTGGCCGAGCGGGGTGTGCGGCATCTGCTGCTGACCAGCCGCCGGGGCCTGGACGCTCCGGGTGCGCTGGAGTTGCGGGCCGAGCTGATCGCGCACGGGGTCGAGGTCGAGATCGCGGCCTGCGATGGGGCCGACCGTGACCAGGTGGCGGCGCTGCTGGCTCGGGTGGACGCCGGGCATCCGCTGACCGCGGTGATCCACACCGCCGGTGTGCTGGCCGATGGCACGATTCCGTCGCTGACGCCGGAGCGGCTGGATGCGGTGCTGCGGCCGAAGGCGGACGCGGCCTGGCACCTGCACGAACTCACCCAGGACCGGGACCTTGCGGCGTTTGTCGTGTTCTCCTCCATGGCGGGGGTGATGGGCAACGCGGGTCAGGGCAACTACGCGGCGGCGAACGCGTTCCTCGACGCGCTGGCCCAGCTGCGCCGGGCCGAAGGGCTGCCGGGAGTGTCGCTGGCGTGGGGCTTGTGGGCGCAGGAGACCGGGATGACCGGCAGCCTCGGGGCGATAGATCTGCAGCGGATGGCGCGAGCGGGGATGCCGGCGCTGTCGGCCGAGCAGGGGCTCGCGATGTTCGAGCTGGCGGCCGCATCGGATCACGCGGCGGTGGTGGCGGCGCGGCTGGATCTCTCGGTCCTGCGTACGGTCCCCGAGCTGCCGCATCTGATGCGGGGCCTGGTGCGTGCGGGGCGCCGGTCGGCGGTCTCCGTCCTCGCGGGCGGGGATTCGGAGCTGGTGCGGCGGCTGGCGGGGCTGGAGGAGGCCGAGCAGGTGCGGCTGGTGGTGGAGCTGGTGCGCGCTCAGGCGGCGGTGGTGCTGGGGCACGCCTCGGGGGAGGACGTCCAGCCCGGACGCGAGTTCCGTGAGCTGGGCTTCGACTCCCTGACCGCGGTGGACCTGCGCAACCGGCTCAACATCGCCACCGGGTTGCGGTTGCCTGCGACGCTGGTGTTCGACTATCCGACGCCGACCGTGCTGGCGCGGTTCCTGGTGTCGGAGCTGCTGGGCCGGCAGGACCAGGCGGCGGTCTCGGGTGTGGTGGCCGGGCCGAGGGCGTCGACGGCGGACGACCCGATCGTGATCGTGGGGATGAGCTGCCGGTTCCCCGGTGGGGTGAACTCGCCGGAAGAGCTGTGGCGGTTGCTGTCCGAGGGCGAGGACGCGATCTCGCCGGTCCCGGCCGATCGAGGCTGGAATCTGGAGACGCTGTCCGGGACGGGCCTCGATGTTCAGGGTGGGTTCCTGGCGGATGTGGCGGGGTTCGACGCGGGGTTCTTCGGGATCTCGCCGCGTGAGGCGCTGGCGATGGACCCGCAGCAGCGGCTGCTGCTGGAAGGGGTGTGGGAGGCGGTCGAGCGGGCCGGGATCGACCCGGTCTCGCTCAAGGGCAGCCACACCGGCGTGTTCGTGGGCACCAACGGCCAGGACTACATGAGCCTGATGATGAACACCCGGGCAGACGTGGAAGGCCACGCCATCACCGGTATGTCGGCCAGCGTTTTGTCGGGCCGCCTGTCCTACACGCTGGGGTTGGAGGGTCCGGCGGTGACGGTGGACACCGCGTGTTCGTCGTCGCTGGTGGCGATGCACATGGCGGCGCAGGCGCTGCGCTCGGGCGAGTGCAGCCTGGCGCTGGCCGGCGGTGCCACGGTGATGACCACCCCAATCGGGTTCATCGGCTTCAGCGCGCAGGGGGGATTGGCGCCCGATGGGCGGTGCAAGGCATTCGCCGACACCGCGGACGGCACCACCTGGTCTGAGGGCTTGGGCATGCTGGTGCTGGAGCGGTTGTCGGATGCCCGCCGTAACGGTCATCAGGTGCTGGCGGTGATGCGCAGCTCGGCGATCAACCAGGACGGGGCGTCGAACGGGTTGACCGCGCCGAACGGTCCGTCGCAGCAGCGGGTGATTCGTCAGGCGCTGGCCGGTGCGGGGTTGTCGCCGTCCGAGGTGGATGCGGTGGAGGCGCACGGTACGGGTACCAGGTTGGGTGACCCGATCGAGGCGCAGGCGCTGCTGGCGACCTACGGCCAGAACCGTGAAGCCGACCGGCCGCTGCTGCTGGGCGCGATCAAGTCGAACCTCGGTCACACCCAGGCCGCCGCGGGCGTGGCCGGTGTGATCAAGATGGTGCTGGCGATGCGGCACGGCGTGTTGCCCAAGACGTTGCACGTCGATACCCCGTCCTCGCATGTGGACTGGGCCTCGGGTGCGGTGGAGCTGCTGACCGAGCAGGTGGAGTGGCCGCGGACGGGTCGTCCGCGCCGGGCGGGGGTGTCGTCGTTCGGGATCAGCGGTACCAACGCGCACGTCATCCTCGAACAGGGGCCGGCGGCTCCGCGGATCGAGGCCGGAACGGCGGCGCGGGACGATGCGCCGGCCGCGGGTGCGGGTGTGCTGCCGGTGCTGGTGTCGGCCCGTACGGCAGGGGTATTGCGGGAGCAGGCGGATCGGCTGGCCTCGCATGTGGCGGGCCATCGTGAGGTGGCGCTCGCCGATACGGCGTTCTCGCTGGCCACGACCCGTCCGGTGTTCGAGCATCGGGCGGTGGTGCTGGCCGCTGATCGTGAGGGTGTGCTGGCCGGGCTGGGTGCGCTGGCCGAGGATCTGCCAAGCGCGAGTGTGGTGCACGGAGCGGCGGGAGCGGAGCCGCGGCTCGCGTTCCTGTTCACCGGTCAGGGGAGCCAGCGGGCGGGGATGGGCCGGGAGCTGTATGCGCGGTTCCCGGTGTTCGCGGCGGCGTTGGATGCGGTGATCGGCGAGCTGGATCCGCTGCTGGACGGTTCGCTGCGCGAGGTGCTGTTCGCCGAGCCGGGCAGTGACCAGGCGCAGGCGGGGTTGCTGGATCGGACCGGGTGGGCGCAGCCGGCCCTGTTCGCGGTGGAGACGGCGTTGTTCCGGCTGGTGTCCTCGTGGGGGGTGCGGCCGGATGTGCTGGCGGGGCATTCGATCGGGGAGATCACCGCGGCGCATGTGGCCGGGGTGTTGTCCCTGAGTGATGCGTGTGCGTTGGTGGCGGGCCGGGCGCGGTTGATGCAGGCGCTCCCTCCGGTGGGGCGATGGTGGCGGTGCAGGCCTCTGAGGAGGAGGTCGCCGCCCTGCTGGCCGGGCGGGAGAAAGAGGTGTCGGTCGCGGCGGTGAACGGCCCGGTCTCGGTGGTGATCTCCGGGGTCGAGCAGCCGGTCCTTGAGGTCGCCGCGGCGCTGGCGGAGCGGGGGGTGCGGGCGAAGCGGTTGCGGGTGTCGCATGCGTTCCATTCGCCGTTGATGGAGCCGATGCTGGCGGACTTCCGTGCGCTGGCGAGCAGGCTCGGCTATGGCGCGCCGAGGGTTCCGATCGTGTCCACCCTGACCGGGCAGGCGGCCACGGCCGAGCAGTTGTGCTCGCCGGACTACTGGGTGGATCAGGTGCGTGGAGCGGTCCGCTTCGCCGACGGCATCCGCACCCTGCGCGCGCAGGGTGTGCGGGCGTATCTGGAGCTGGGCCCCGACGGGGTGCTGACCGCCATGGCTCAGGACACGCTGATGGCGGACTCGGGCCCGAGTGCCGCGAATCAGGCCTCAAAGTCCGGCTCGGACGTGGAACCGGCCTCCGGGCCGGATTCGGACGTGGTGCTGGTGCCGGTGTTGCGCGGGGGCCGGGACGAGCAGGAGGCCGTTACCGAGGCGCTGGCTCGTCTGCACGTGCACGGCGTGCCGGTGAACTGGCAGACGGTGCTTCCGCGCGGGCGCCGGGTCGATCTGCCGACCTATGCCTTCGAGCACCAGCGGTACTGGCCTGAGGGGGCAGGTTCCCAGGTGGGCAACGTGGCCGCGGCCGGGCTGGCGACAGCCGGTCATCCGCTGCTGGGCGCCGCGGTGGGGCTGGCCGACTCCGACGGTGTGCTGCTGACCGGCCGCCTGTCGGTGCGGTCGCATCCGTGGCTGGCCGATCACGCGGTGGCCGGGACGGTGATCTTCCCGGGTACCGGGTTCCTGGAGCTGGCGATCCGGGCGGGTGACCAGGTCGGCTGCGATGTGGTGGAGGAGCTGACGCTGACCGCGCCGCTGGTGCTGGGCGAGACCGACGCCGTCGCGGTGCAGGTGTGGGTGGGCGCCGCGCAGGAGTCGGGCCGCCGGAGCGTGAACGTGTACGCCCGGTCGGCGCAGGCCGCGGACGATGTGCCGTGGGTGCGGCACGCGACCGGCACTTTGGCTGCCGGTGTGCTCGCGACCGGCACGTCTCCCGCGGTGCCGTTCGACGCGGCGGTGTGGCCGCCGCAGGGCGCGACCGCTATCGAGACGGATGGGTTGTACGAGGGAATGGCCGCGGGCGGGTTCGCCTACGGTCCGGTGTTCCAGGGGTTGCGGGCGGCCTGGCGGGGTGTCGACGGTGCGGTGTTCGCCGAGGTCGTCCTGCCCGAGCAGGCGCAGTCGAGTGCGGGTGCGTTCGGGGTGCACCCGGCGTTGCTGGACGCGGCGTTGCACGCGGTGCCGTTCGTCGGGCTGGAGCCGGTGGAGGGGGGCCGGTTGCCGTTCTCCTGGAGTGAGGTGAGCCTGCAGGCGGCAGGTGCGGCGATGTTGCGGGTGCGGCTGCTTCGGACCGCTGCCGACTCGGTCACGCTGACGGCGGTGGACGCGGCCGGGGAGCCGGTGCTGTCGGCGCGGTCGCTGGTGCTGCGTCCGTTCTTGCCCGGTCAGATCGCCGCCGCGGGTGGTGGCCAGGTGATGGAGCGCGATGGGCTGTTCCGGTTGGAGTGGACCACGCTCTCCGAGGTCACCGTGGCCGACCCGGTGCCGGTGGCGATGGTCGGCTTCGCGGCGTTCGAGCCGGACGCGCTGGGTCTTGCGAGGAGGTGGGAGTCGGTCGCGGTTCATCGTGATCTGTCGGCGCTGGCGGAGGCGGGGTCGGTGCCGGGGGTGGTGCTGGCCGAGGTCGCGGCCGGGTCGGCGGTGGAGGTGGTGGCTTCGGCGCATGAGGTGACGGCCGGGGTTCTGGGACTGTTGCAGGGCTGGTTGGCCGAGGAGCGGTTCGCCGAGTCGCGGCTGGTGTTCGTCACCCGGGGGGCGGTCGCGGCGGGTGATGGCGAGGTGGTCGCCGATCTGGCGGCCGCGGCGGTGTGGGGATTGGTGCGTAGTGCCCAGTCGGAGAATCCGGGCCGGTTCCTGCTGGTCGACGTGGACGTGGACGAGGAGTCGGTGCGGCTCGGTGCGCTGGGTGGGGTGCTGGCTTCGGGTGAGCCGCAGGTGGCGGTGCGCGGGGGCAGGGTGTGGGCGCCGAGGTTGGCGTCGCTGGTGTCGGGGGCGGGTCTGCTGCCTCCGTCCGGTACGGGGTGGCGGCTGGGCAGCCGGGCCAAGGGCAGCCTGGACGCGCTGGAGCTCATTCCCTACCCGGAGACGGCTGAGCCGTTGGGAGCGGGGCAGGTGCGGGTGGCGGTGCACGCGGCGGGGGTGAACTTCCGTGACCTGCTGGACGGGTTGAACGCGCTGGGCTGGTTCCAGGACAAGGTCGGCCTGATGGGTGGTGAGGCCGCCGGGGTGGTGCTGGAGGTCGGCCCCGAGGTCGACGACCTGCGCCCGGGGGACCGGGTGGTCTGTCTGACCGAAGGCGCATTCGGCCCGGTGGTCACCAGCGCCCAAGTCCTGGCCAAGATCCCTGACGGGGTCTCGTTCGAGCAGGCCGCGACGATCCTGGTGACGTTCCTGACGGCCTACTACGGGCTGATGGACCTGGCCGGGCTGCGGGAGGGCGAGCGGCTGCTGGTGCACGCCGGCACCGGCGGTGTGGGCATGGCGGCGATCCAGCTGGCCCAGCGCCTGGGGGTGGAGGTGTTCGCCACGGCCAGCCCGGCCAAGTGGGACGTGCTGCGTTCGCTGGGCATCCCGGACGATCACATCGCCTCCTCCCGGAGTCCGGAGTTCGAGGAGCGGTTCCGCGCGGTCTGCGGTGAGCGGGGCATCGACGTGGTGCTCAACTCGCTGACCGGGGAGCTCATCGACGCCTCGGCGCGGCTGCTGCGTCCGGGCGGCCGGTTCATCGAGATGGGCAAGCTCGACATTCGCAGCCAGGAGCAGTTCCCCGGGCTGGTGTATCACTGGTTTGACATGCTGGATGCCGGGCCTGAGCGGTTGCGGCAGATCCTGGCCGAGTTGATGGGGTTGTTCGCGGCCGGTGAGTTGCGGCCGTTGCCGTTCACGGCGTGGGATGTGCGCCGGGGCCGGGATGCCTTCCGGTTCATGAGTCAGGCCCGGCACACCGGCAAGATCGTGCTGACCATGCCCCGGGTCTGGAACCCGGAGGGCACGGTGCTGATCACCGGTGGCACCGGTGGTCTGGGTGCGGAGCTGGCCCGGCATCTGGTGGCCGAGCGGGGTGTGCGGCATCTGCTGCTGACCAGCCGCCGAGGCCCCGACGCCCCCGGTGTGACAGAACTTCACCGGGAGCTGAGCGATCGGGGTGCCCGGATCACCATCATCGCCTGCGACATGGCCGACCGGGATGCGGTGGCGGGTCTGCTGGCCGGGATCGACGCCGAGCATCCGCTGACCGCGGTGATTCACGCGGCTGGAATCGTGGATGACGGGACGATCGCCTCGCTGACGGCGGAGCGGCTGGACGCGGTGCTGCGGCCGAAGGTCGACGCGGCCTGGCATCTGCACGAGCTGACCCGGGAGATGGATCTGGCCGGGTTCGTGGTGTTCTCCTCGCTGGCCGGGCTGATGGGCAACGCGGGGCAGGGCAACTACGCGGCGGCCAACGCGTGGCTGGACGCGCTGATGGCCCAGCGGCAGGCGCAGGGACTGCCGGGACTGTCGCTCACCTGGGGTTTGTGGGCGCAGGCTACCGGGATGACCGGGGGACTATCGCAGGCCAGCGTGGAGCGGATGACCGCCGCCGGGCTGCCGCCGATCACCACCGAGCAGGGGCTTGCCCTGTTCGACACGGCCATCGGCTCGGACTCACCGCTGGTGGTCCCGGTGCGGCTGAACCTGCCGGCGATGTCCGCCCAGCTGGTGCCACCGCTGCTGCGCGGGCTGGTGCGGGGCACTCGCCGTACGGCCGCCGCGCTGTCGGCAGCCGGAGGTGGTGGTGCGGGCGAGGCACTGTCCCGGCAGCTGGCCGGCCTGGACCACCCCAAGCGGATCCAGATGCTGATCGACCTGGTCCGGGCTCAGGCCGCCGCCGTCCTCGGGCATTCCTCCTTGGAAGCGGTGGACGTCCGGCGGGAGTTCCGTGAGCTGGGCTTCGACTCGTTGACCGCGCTCGAGTTGCGCAACCGGCTCAACGCCGCCACAGGGCTGCGCCTGCCCTCCACTCTCGTCTTCGACTACCCCACCCCCACCGTGCTCGGTGAGTACCTGCTCAGTGAAGTGCTCGGCGTGCACGGCGACGCGATTCTCCCGGTGGCCGCCACCTCGGTGGTGGACGACCCGATCGCCATCGTCTCGATGGCCTGCCGCTACCCCGGAGGGGTGAGCTCTCCAGAGGATCTGTGGCGGCTGGTCGCCGAGGGCCAGGACGCCATCTCCCCACTGCCACGGGACCGAGGCTGGCAGGCGCGTGGCGAGCTGGACTTCGACGGTGGTTTCGTCATCGACGCGACCGACTTCGATCCGGGATTTTTCGGCATCTCGCCGCGTGAGGCGCTGGCGATGGACCCGCAGCAGCGGCTGCTGCTGGAGGCGTCCTGGGAGGCGGTCGAACGAGCGGGCATCGACCCGGTCTCGTTGCGCGGCAGTCGTACCGGCGTGTTCGCCGGAGTGATCTACCACGACTACGGGACGAGCGCTCAGTTCCCGCCGGATGTGATGACTTTCGTCAGCACCGGTAACTCCGGGAGCATCGTCACCGGCCGTGTCGCCTACGCGCTGGGGCTGGAGGGTCCGGCGGTGACGGTGGACACCGCGTGTTCGTCGTCGCTGGTGGCGATGCACATGGCGGCGCAGGCGCTGCGCTCGGGCGAGTGCAGTCTGGCGCTGGCCGGTGGGGTGACCGTGATGGCCACGCCGGGGGTGTTCATCGACTTCAGCGCCCAGGGCGGGTTGGCGTCCGATGGTCGGTGCAAGGCGTTCGCCGACACCGCGGACGGCACCAGCTGGTCCGAGGGCGTGGGTGTCCTGGTGCTGGAGCGGTTGTCGGACGCCCGCCGCAACGGGCACCAGGTGCTCGCGGTGGTGCGTGGATCGGCGATCAACCAGGACGGTGCGTCGAACGGGTTGACCGCGCCGAACGGCCCGTCGCAGCAGCGGGTGATCCGTCAGGCGCTGGCCGGCGCGGGGTTGTCGCCGTCCGAGGTGGACGTGGTCGAGGCGCACGGCACCGGTACGACGCTGGGCGACCCGATCGAGGCGCAGGCGCTGCTGGCGACGTACGGCCAGGACCGGCCCGAGGACCGGCCGGTGCTGCTGGGCTCGGTCAAGTCGAACCTCGGGCACACCCAGGCCGCCGCGGGTGTGGCCGGTGTGATCAAGATGGTCATGGCGATGCGACACGGCGTGCTGCCCAAGACGCTGCACGTGGACGCCCCGTCGTCACACGTGGACTGGTCCATGGGCGCGGTGGAGTTGTTGACCGAGGCCAGGGACTGGCCGGAGGCCGGTCGCCCGCGGCGGGCGGGGGTGTCGTCGTTCGGGATCAGTGGCACCAACGCGCACGTGATCATTGAGCAGGGTCCGGAGGCTCCTGAGACGGAGTCGGGTGGCGAGGGCCAGGCTCCGGCTGCGGATGTGGTGCCGTGGGTGGTGTCGGGCAAGACCGAGGAGGCGCTGCGGGCGCAGGCGCGCCGTCTGGCGGCGTTCATGGACACACACGGTGAGCTGAACCCGGTGGATGTGGGGTCGTCGCTGGTGTCGTCGCGGTCGGTGTTCGAGCACCGGGCCGTGGTGGTCGGCGGTGGCCATGAGGAGCTGCTGGCGGGGCTGGCGGCGGTGACTTCCGGTGAGTCGGCGACGCGCGTGGTTGCGGGTGTGGCCGATGTGGAGGGGAAGTCGGTGTGGGTGTTCCCTGGTCAGGGGGCGCAGTGGGTGGGGATGGGTGCGGCTCTGCTGGAGGAGTCGGCGGTGTTCGCGGCTCGGATGGCGGAGTGTGCGGCGGCGTTGCAGCCGTTCGTGGACTGGTCGTTGCTGGATGTGGTCCGGCAGACCGAGGACGCTCCGGGGCTGGATCGGGTGGATGTGGTGCAGCCGACCTCGTTCGCGGTGATGGTGTCGTTGGCGGCGGTGTGGGAGTCGCTGGGGGTTCGTCCGGACGCGGTGGTGGGGCATTCGCAGGGGGAGATCGCGGCGGCGGTGGTGGCGGGTGGTCTGTCGTTGTCGGACGGTGCGCGGGTGGTGGCGTTGCGCAGCCGGTTGATCGCCGAGCGGTTGGCCGGGCTGGGGGCGATGGCGTCGGTGGCGTTGCCGGTCGAGCGGGTGCGTGAGTACGTGGCGGTTTGGGACGGGCGGGTCTCGGTGGCTGCGGTGAACGGTCCGAACTCGGTGGTGGTGGCCGGTGAGGTCGCGGCGGTGGAGGAGCTGGTCGAGCGCCTTGCCGCTGAGAACGTGCGGGTGCGGCGGATCGCGGTGGACTATGCCTCGCATTCGGCGCAGGTGGATCTGATCGGGGAGGAGCTGGCCGGGGTCTTGGCGGGGGTGGCGCCGGGGCCGGTGCGGGTGCCGATGCTGTCGACGGTGACGGGTCAGTGGGTGGAGGGTGCGGAGCTGGGGGCCGGGTATTGGTGTGAGAATCTGCGGCGTACGGTGGGTTTCGCTCCGGCGGTGGGGGTGTTGCTGGAGCAGCGGTATCGGGTGTTCGTGGAGGTGAGTCCGCATCCGGTGCTGACGGTCGGGGTCCAGGAATGCGTGGATGCGGCCGAGGTGGAGGCTGTGATCGCCGGGACGTTGCGCCGTGAGGACGGCGGCCTGGATCGGGTGCTGGTCTCGGCGGCGGAGCTGTTCGTCCGTGGGGTGGCGGTGGACTGGCGGCAGGTGCTGCCGGGCGGGCGCCGGGTTGACCTGCCGACCTACGCCTTCCAGCGCCAGCGGTTCTGGCCGAGCGAGAGGCAGAGCGGTGATGCCCGGGTGCTGGGCCTGGCCGCGACGAGGCATCCGCTGCTGGGCGCGGTGATGCCTCGGGCCGACTCTGACGGGGTGGTGCTGACCGGGCGGTTGTCGTCGGCGTCGCACTCGTGGCTGGCCGATTACGTGGTGGCGGGCTCGGTGGTGGTGCCGGGTGCGGCGTTCGTGGAGCTGGCGGTGCGGGCCGGTGACCAGGTCGGTTGCGATCTGGTGGAGGAGCTGACGCTGACCGCGCCGCTGGTGCTGGGCGAGGGTGACGCGGTCGCGGTACAGGTGTGGGTGGGCGCCGCGGAGGAGTCGGACCGCCGGGCGGTGAGCGTGTACTCGCGGTTGGCCGACGCGACCGATGAGGTGCCGTGGGTGCGGCACGCGACCGGCACGCTCGCGACCGGTGCTCCGCAAGCCGCGCCGTTCGAGGTGGAGGTGTGGCCCCCGGCCGGGGCGACCGCGATCGAGCTGGACGGCCTTTATGACGAGCTGGCCACCCGAGGGCTGGGGTACGGTCCGGCATTCCAGGGGTTGCGGGCGGCCTGGCGGCGCGATGGTGAGATCTTCGCCGAGGTGAGGTTGCCCGAGCGGGTCGGCGAGGCGGATTCGTTCGGGTTGCATCCGGCGCTGCTGGACGCGGTGCTGCACGTGGTGCCGTTTGCGGGGCTGGACGATTCCGAGGCTGTCCGGGTGCCGTTCTCCTGGGGTGAGGTGTGCCTGCACGCGGCCGGGGCTTCGGTGCTGCGGGTGCGGCTGGCCAGGGTGGGTGGCGATGCCGTGTCGCTGAACGCGACGGATGCGACGGGTGCGCCGGTGCTGTCGGCGCGGTCGGTGGTGCTGCGGCCGATTTCCACCGGGCAGCTGGCGCTCTCCGATGGTCGCGGGGCCGGGCAGGACACGCTGTTCCGGGTGGAATGGGCTGCGGTAGGCGGTCTGCCGGAAGCCGACCAGGTGCCGGTGGCGGTACTCGGCCGGGACACGCTGGGTGTCGCGGTGGCGTTGCGGGTGGCCGGGGACGTGGTGCCGGTGCATGCGGATCTGCTCGCGCTGGCCGAGGCGGATCCGGTGCCGGCGGTGGTGCTCGCGGAGGTGGTCTCGGATCCGGTGGCCGGGGTGGTGGAGTCGGCGCATGCGCTGGTCGCTCGCGTTCTGGATGTGGTGCAGCGGTGGCTGGCCGATGACCGGTTCGCCGATTCGCGTCTGGTGTTCGTCACCCGGGGCGCGGTCGCGTCGGGTGACGGCGAGACGGTGGCTGATCTTCCGGCTTCCGGGGTGTGGGGGCTGGTCCGCAGTGCGCAGTCGGAGAACCCGGGCCGGTTCGTGCTGGTCGACATGGACCAGGACCAGGCCTCGCTGTCGGCCTTGCGCGGTGTACTGCCGGGGGTGCTGGCCTTGGGTGAGCCGCAGGCGGCGGTACGCGAGGGTGACGTTCTGGTCCCGCGCCTGGCGCGGATAGCGCCAGGATCTGACGTTGGCGACGCGCCGGGCCGGGTCTGGGACCCGGAGGGCACGGTGCTGATCACCGGTGGCACCGGTGGTCTGGGCGCGCTGTTCGCACGGCACGTGGTGGCCGAGCGGGGTGTGCGGCATCTGCTGCTGACCAGCCGCCGGGGCCTGGACGCTCCGGGTGCGCTGGAGTTGCGGGCCGAGCTGATCGCGCACGGGGTCGAGGTCGAGATCGCGGCCTGCGATGGGGCCGACCGTGACCAGGTGGCGGCGCTGCTGGCTCGGGTGGACGCCGGGCATCCGCTGACCGCGGTGATCCACACCGCCGGTGTGCTGGCCGATGGCACGATTCCGTCGCTGACGCCGGAGCGGCTGGATGCGGTGCTGCGGCCGAAGGTGGATGCGGCCTGGCACCTGCACGAACTCACCCAGGACCGGGACCTTGCGGCGTTTGTCGTGTTCTCCTCCATGGCGGGGGTGATGGGCAACGCGGGTCAGGGCAACTACGCGGCGGCGAACGCGTTCCTCGACGCGCTGGCCCAGCTGCGCCGGGCCGAAGGGCTGCCGGGAGTGTCGCTGGCGTGGGGCTTGTGGGCGCAGGAGACCGGGATGACCGGCAGCCTCGGGGCGATAGATCTGCAGCGGATGGCGCGAGCGGGGATGCCGGCGCTGTCGGCCGAGCAGGGGCTCGCGGCGTTCGAGTCAGCTGCCACGACGGGTCACTCGCCGGTGGTGGTGGTGCGGCTGGATCTCTCGATCCTGCGTACGTTCCCCGAGCTGCCGCATCTGATGCGGGGCCTGGTGCGTGCGGGCCGCCGCCTGGCGGTCTCCACCTCGGCAAGCGGGGATTCGGAGCTGGTGCGGCGGCTGGCGGGGCTGGAGGAGGCCGAGCGGGTTCGGCTGGTGGTGGAGCTGGTGCGCGCTCAGGCGGCGGTGGTGCTGGGTCACGCCTCGGGGGAGGACGTCCAGCCCGGACGTGAGTTCCGTGAGCTGGGCTTCGACTCCCTGACCGCGGTGGACCTGCGCAACCGGCTCAACATCGCCGTCGGGTTGCGGTTGCCTGCGACGCTGGTGTTCGACTATCCGACGCCGACCGTGCTGGCGCGGTTCCTGGTGTCGGAGTTGCTGGGCCGGCAGGACCAGGCCGTCGGGTCGGGTGTGGTGGCCGGGCCGAGGGCGTCGACGGCGGACGATCCGATCGTGATCGTGGGGATGAGCTGCCGGTTCCCCGGTGGGGTGAACTCGCCGGAAGAGCTGTGGCGGTTGCTGTCCGAGGGCGGGGACGCGATCTCGCCGGTTCCGGCCGATCGGGGCTGGGATCCGGAGTTGCTGTCCGGGACGGGCCTCGATGTTCAGGGTGGGTTCCTGGCGGATGTGGCGGGGTTCGACGCGGGGTTCTTCGGGATCTCGCCGCGTGAGGCGCTGGCGATGGACCCGCAGCAGCGGTTGCTGCTGGAGGGGGCGTGGGAGGCGGTCGAGCGGGCCGGGATCGACCCGGTCTCGCTCAAGGGCAGCCACACCGGCGTGTTCGTGGGAAGCAACAGCCAAGACTACACGAGCCTGATCATAAGTACCCAGACGGATGTGCAAGGCCATGGCGTCACCGGTCTCTCGGCCAGCGTTTTGTCGGGCCGCCTGTCCTACATGCTGGGCTTGGAGGGCCCGGCGATGACGGTGGACACCGCGTGTTCGTCGTCGCTGGTGGCGATGCACCTGGCGGCGCAGGCGCTGCGGCAGGGGGAGTGCTCGCTGGCGCTGGCCGGCGGTACGACGGTGATGGCGTCACCGTTGGGGTTCATCGGCTTCAATGCGCAGGGCGGGATAGCAGCCGACGGGCGATCCAAGGCGTTCGCCGACAGTGCGGACGGTACCGGCTGGTCTGAGGGTGTGGGCGTGCTGGTGCTGGAGCGGTTGTCGGATGCCCGCCGTAACGGTCATCAGGTGCTGGCGGTGATGCGTGGGTCGGCGATCAACCAGGACGGGGCGTCGAACGGGTTGACCGCGCCGAACGGTCCGTCGCAGCAGCGGGTGATTCGTCAGGCGCTGGCCGGTGCGGGGTTGTCGCCGTCCGAGGTGGATGCGGTGGAGGCGCACGGTACGGGTACCAGGTTGGGTGACCCGATCGAGGCGCAGGCGCTGCTGGCGACCTACGGCCAGAACCGTGAAGCCGACCGGCCGCTGCTGCTGGGCGCGATCAAGTCGAACCTCGGTCACACCCAGGCCGCCGCGGGTGTGGCCGGTGTGATCAAGATGGTGCTGGCGATGCGGCACGGCGTGCTGCCCAAGACGCTGCATGTGGATGCGCCGTCCTCGCATGTGGACTGGTCGGCGGGTGCGGTGGAGCTGCTGACCGAGCAGGTGGAGTGGCCGCGGACGGGCCGTCCGCGCCGGGCGGGGGTGTCGTCGTTCGGGATCAGCGGCACCAACGCGCACGTGATCCTCGAACAAGGGCCGGAAACATCGGCGGAAGAAGACACTCCGCAGGACCGGGTGCCTGCCGCGGGTGTGGTGCCGGTGCTGGTGTCGGCGAAGACGGGTCAGGCGTTGCGGGCGCAGGCCGGGCGGCTGGTGTCGGTCCTGGACGGTGAGCCTGGTCTGGGGCTGGCCGATGCGGCGTTCTCGCTGGCCACGACGCGGTCGGCGTTCGAGCATCGGGCGGTGGTGCTGGCCGCTGATCGTGAGGGTGTGCTGGCCGGGCTGGGTGCGCTGGCCGAGGATCTGCCAAGCGTGAGTGTGGTGCACGGAGCGGCGGGAGCGGAGCCGCGGCTCGCGTTCCTGTTCACCGGTCAGGGGAGCCAGCGGGCGGGGATGGGCCGGGAGCTGTATGCGCGGTTCCCGGTGTTCGCGGCGGCGTTGGATGCGGTGATCGGCGAGCTGGATCCGCTGCTGGACGGTTCGCTGCGCGAGGTGCTGTTCGCCGAGCCGGGCAGTGACCAGGCGCAGGCGGGGTTGCTGGATCGGACCGGGTGGGCGCAGCCGGCCCTGTTCGCGGTGGAGACGGCGTTGTTCCGGCTGGTGTCCTCGTGGGGGGTGCGGCCGGATGTGCTGGCGGGGCATTCGATCGGGGAGATCACCGCGGCGCATGTGGCCGGGGTGTTGTCCCTGTCGGATGCGTGTGCGTTGGTGGCGGGCCGGGCGCGGTTGATGCAGGCGCTCCCCTCCGGTGGGGCGATGGTGGCGGTGCAGGCCTCTGAGGAGGAGGTCGCCGCCCTGCTGGCCGGGCGGGAGAAAGAGGTGTCGGTCGCGGCGGTGAACGGCCCGGTCTCGGTGGTGATCTCCGGGGTCGAGCAGCCGGTCCTTGAGGTCGCCGCCGCCCTGGAGAAGCGGGGGGTCAGGACGAAGCGGTTGCGGGTGTCGCATGCGTTCCATTCGCCGTTGATGGAGCCGATGCTGGCGGACTTCCGTGCGCTGGCGAGCAGGCTCGGCTATGGCGCGCCGAGGGTTCCGATCGTGTCCACCCTGACCGGGCAGGCGGCCACGGCCGAGCAGTTGTGCTCGCCGGACTACTGGGTGGATCAGGTGCGTGGAGCGGTCCGCTTCGCCGACGGCATCCGCACCCTGCAGGCGCAGGGCGTGCGGGCGTATCTGGAGCTCGGCCCCGACGGGGTGCTCACCGCCATGGCCCAGGACACCATCGCGACCGAGCCGGAGGCACATGTGCACGAGTCGCACACGGTGCTGGTGCCGGTGCTGCGCAAGGACCGCGACGAGCACGGGGCGTCCCTGGCGGCGCTGGCCGAGCTGTATGTGCACGGGGTGCCGGTCGACTGGCGGGCAGTGCTGCCGGGTGGGCGCCGGGTCGACCTGCCGACCTATCCCTTCGAGCATCGACGGTTCTGGCCTGATGGCAGTGCCGGTGCGGGGAACATGGCGGCGGCGGGTCTGGCCACGGCAGGGCATCCGCTGTTGGGCGCCGCGGTGGGGCTGGCCGATTCCGATGGGGTCGTGCTGACGGGACGGTTGTCGGTGCGGTCGCATCCGTGGCTGGCCGATCACGCGGTGGCCGGAACGGTGGTCTTCCCGGAGGCCGGGTTCCTGGAGCTGGCGGTGCGGGCGGGTGACCAGGTCGGCTGCGACCTGGTCGAGGAGCTGACGCTAGCCGCGCCGCTGGTGCTGGGCGAGCGGGGCGCGGTCGCGATGCAGGTGTCGGTGGGGGCTCCGCAGGAGACGGGCCACCGGAGCGTGAGCATCTACGCCCGGTCGGCTGATGATGTGCCGTGGGTACGGTACGCGACCGGCACGCTCGCGACCGGTGCTCCGCAAGCCGCGCCGTTTGAGGTGGCGGTGTGGCCGCCGGCCGGGGCGACCGCGATCGAGCTGGAGGGGTTGTACGAGGAGCTGGCCGAGGACGGTTTCGCTTACGGTCCGGTGTTCCAGGGGTTGCGGGCGGCCTGGCGGGGTGTCGACGGTGAGGTGTTCGCCGAGGTGGCGCTGCCCGAGCAGGCGCAGTCGGACTCGGAGGCGTTCGGGGTGCATCCGGCTCTGCTGGATGCGGCGCTGCACGCGGTGACCTTCGCCGGGTTGGAGCCGGTGGAGGGTGGCCTGGTGCCGTCTTCGTGGGAGCAGGTGTGCCTGCACGCGGGTGGTGCTTCGGTGTTGCGGGTGCGGTTGGTCAGGACGGGGCCGGATGCGGTGTCGCTGAGCGCGGTGGACGCGGCCGGGGAGCCGGTGCTGTCGGCGCGCTCGGTGGTGTTGCGGCCGGTCTCGGCCGAGCAGCTGGCGCTCTCCGGTGGTGTCGGCGTGGGCTGGGAGTCGTTGTTCGGGGTGGAGTGGGCGCCCACGGGTGCTTTGCCGGAGCCCGGTGGGGTGTCGGTGGCGGTGCTGGGTGCGGACGCGTTGGGGGTTGCTCCCGCGTTGCGGGCGGCCGGGGAGCCGGGTGGCCTTGCGGTGGAGGTGCACGCGGAGCTGTCGTCGCTGGCGGCGGGCACGGTGCCGGCCGTGGTGATGGTGGAGGCGGTCTCGGATCCGGTGGGAGAGGTGGTGGAGTCGGCGCATGCGCTGACCGCCCGGGTGCTGGACCTGTTGCAGGGCTGGCTGGCCGAGGAGCGGTTCGCCGAGTCGCGGCTGGTGTTCCTGACCCGGGGCGCGGTCGCGGCGGGCGACGGCGAGGTGGTCACCGATCTGGCGGCCGCGGCGGTGTGGGGTCTTGTCCGTAGTGCCCAGTCGGAGAATCCGGGCCGGCTCCTGCTGATCGATGTGGATCTGGAATCCCCGCTGTCAAGGCTGCTGGGGATGTCGGTGTCCGAGGAGCCGCAGATGGCGGTGCGCGGGGGCGAGGTGCGGGTGCCGCGCCTGGCGCGGATGGCGCCCGGCTCTGACCTGGGCGACGTGGCGGGCCGGGTCTGGGATCCGGAGGGGACGGTGTTGATCACCGGTGGTACCGGTGGTCTGGGCGGGCTGTTTGCGCGGCATGTGGTGGCCGAGCGGGGTGTGCGGCATCTGCTGCTGGCCAGCCGCCGGGGTCTGGACGCTCCGGGTGCGCTGGAGTTGCGGGCCGAGTTGATCGCGCACGGGGTCGAGGTCACCATCGCGGCGTGCGACATGGCCGACCGGGACGCGGTGGCGGCCCTGCTGACGCAGGTCCCGGCCGAACATCCGCTGACCGCGGTGATCCACACCGCGGGTGTGCTGGCCGACGGGACGATTCCGTCGCTGTCGGCGGAGGGGTTGCATGCGGTGTTGCGGCCGAAGGTGGATGCGGCCTGGCATCTGCACGAGCTGACCCGGGGCCTGGACCTGGCGGCGTTCGTGGTGTTCTCCTCGCTTGCGGGTGTGGTGGGAGCGCCTGGTCAGGGTAACTACGCGGCGGCCAACGTGTTCTTGGACGCGCTGGCTCAGGTGCGCCGGGCTGCGGGGCTGGCGGGGTTGTCGCTGGCGTGGGGTGCCTGGGCCCAGGACGCGGGGATGACCGGCACGCTGGGTGAGATCGAGATGCGGCGGATCAGCCGGACGGGTATGCCGGCGTTGTCGGCCGAGCAGGGGCTCGCGGCGTTCGAGGCGGCGGTGGGGTCGGATCGGGCGATGGTGGTGCCGGTGCGGCTGGAGCTGTCGGTGCTGCGGGCGATGGGCGAGGTGCCGCATTTGATGCGGGGCCTGGTGCGTGCGGGGCGCCGGTCGGCGGTCTCCGTTCTCGCGGGCGGGGACGCGGAGCTGGTGCGGCGGCTGGCGGGCCTGGAGCAGGCCGAGCAGGTGCGGCTGGTGATGGAACTGGTGTGCACTCAGGCGGCGATGGTGCTGGGGCACGAGTCGGTGGACGCGATCCAGCCGGGACGGGAGTTCCGCGAGCTGGGCTTCGACTCCCTGACCACTGTGGAGCTGCGCAACCGGCTGAACGCGGCGACGGGGCTGCGGCTGCCCGCCACCCTCATCTTCGACTACCCCACTCCCGTGAGCCTCGCCGAATACCTCCTGGAGGAAATCGCGCCCGGAGCGAACAAGGCCACGGAGTTGTCATTGCTGGCCGATCTCAACCGGTTCGAGACCGCTCTTTCCGATACCGCGCTCGACGAGCTCGCCCGGAACGGCATCGTCACCCGGCTGCGGCAGCTACTGGCGAAGATGAGCGAGAGCAGCACGGAAACTAGTGAAATCGCTGTCGCCGACGTGCTCAACTCTGCGAGTACCAAGGACATCCTCGGCTTCATCGAAAACGAACTGGGCCGCCTCAAAGACCTGTGATGTCCCGGCTCATACGCGAATACCCTGGAGGGCTTCTCCCATGTCGGAAGACCTGAAGCTCGTTGACTACCTCAAGTCGGTCGCCACCGACCTGTACGAGACCCGTCGACGGCTCGAAGAGGTGGAGTCGGGCAAGCGCGAGCCGATCGCCATCGTGTCGATGTCATGCCGCTTTCCAGGTGGAGTTGGCTCTCCTGAAGATTTGTGGCGATTGCTGGCTGAGGGTGAGGATGCGATCTCGCCGGTCCCGGCCGATCGGGGCTGGGATCTGGGGATGTCGTCAGGGTTGGGATCCGATGGCGGGGGTGGTAGCGCGGCCCAGGGTGGGTTCCTGGCGGATGTGGCGGGGTTTGACGCGGGGTTCTTCGGGATCTCGCCGCGTGAGGCGTTGGCGATGGATCCGCAGCAGCGGCTGCTGCTGGAGACGTCGTGGGAGGCTTTCGAGCGGGCCGGGATCGACCCGGTCTCGCTGAAGGGCAGTTCCACCGGGGTGTTCGTGGGCACCAACGGCCAGGACTACATGAATCTGATCATGAGCACCCAGGTGGATGTTCAGGGCCATGGCGTCACCGGTCTGGGAGCCAGCGTGCTGTCGGGCCGCCTGTCCTACACCCTGGGCCTGGAGGGCCCGGCGGTGACCGTGGACACCGCGTGCTCTTCGTCGCTGGTGACATTGCACCTTGCGGTACAGGCGCTGCGGTCGGGGGAGTGCTCGCTGGCGCTGGCCGGCGGTATCACGGTGATGACGTCGCCGATGGTGTTCGTCGGCTTCAGCGCGCAGGGCGGAATGGCGCCCGATGGGCGGTGCAAGGCGTTCTCCGACACCGCGGACGGCACCAGTTGGTCCGAGGGTGTGGGCATGCTGGTGCTGGAGCGGTTGTCGGACGCCCGCCGCAACGGGCACCAGGTGCTGGCGGTGGTGCGTGGATCGGCGATCAACCAGGATGGTGCGTCCAATGGGCTGACGGCGCCGAACGGTCCTTCGCAGCGGCGGGTGATTCGTCAGGCGCTGGCCGGCGCGGGGTTGTCGTCGTCCGAGGTGGACGCGGTCGAGGCGCACGGCACCGGCACGGTTCTGGGTGACCCGATCGAGGCGCAGGCGCTGCTGGCGACCTATGGGCAGGACCGGGACGAGGATCGGCCGCTGTTGCTGGGGGCGATCAAGTCGAACCTCGGTCATACCCAGGCCGCGGCCGGTGTGGCGGGTGTGATCAAGATGGTGCTGGCGATGCGGCATGGCGTGCTGCCCAAGACGCTGCACGTGGATGCGCCGTCGTCGCATGTGGACTGGTCGGCGGGTGCGGTGGAGCTGCTGACCGAGGCGGCCGAGTGGCCGAAGAGCGGTCGTCCGCGCCGGGCGGGGGTGTCGTCGTTCGGGGTCAGCGGCACCAACGCGCACGTGATCCTCGAACAAGGACCGGAAACGCCGGAAGGAGAGGACGCGCCGCAGGAACAGGCATTGGCCGCTGATGTGGTGAGCGGTGTGGTTCCGGTGCTGGTGTCGGGCCATACGGCGGGGGCGTTGCGGGCACAGGCCGAGCGGCTGGTCTCGCACGTGGAGGGCCATCGTGAGGTGGCACTGGTGGATACGGCGTTCTCGCTGGTGTCGTCGCGGTCGGTGTTCGAGCACCGGGCGGTGGTCATCGGCGGTGGCCATGAGGAGCTGCTGGCGGGGCTGGGCGCGGTCGCCTCGGGTGAGTCCACGGCGGGTGTGGTTGCGGGTGTGGCCGATGTCGTGGGGAAGTCGGTGTGGGTGTTCCCTGGTCAGGGGGCGCAGTGGGTGGGGATGGGTGCGGCTCTGCTGGAGGAGTCGGCGGTGTTCGCGGCTCGGATGGCGGAGTGTGCGGCGGCGTTGCAGCCGTTCGTGGACTGGTCGTTGCTGGATGTGGTCCGGCAGACCGAGGACGCTCCGGGGCTGGATCGGGTGGATGTGGTGCAGCCGACCTCGTTCGCGGTGATGGTGTCGTTGGCGGCGGTGTGGGAGTCGCTGGGGGTTCGTCCGGACGCGGTGGTGGGGCATTCGCAGGGCGAGATCGCGGCGGCGGTGGTGGCGGGTGGTCTGTCGTTGTCGGACGGTGCGCGGGTGGTGGCGTTGCGCAGCCGGTTGATCGCCGAGCGGTTGGCCGGGCTGGGGGCGATGGCGTCGGTGGCGTTGCCGGTCGAGCGGGTGCGTGAGTACGTGGCGGTTTGGGACGGGCGGGTCTCGGTGGCTGCGGTGAACGGTCCGAACTCGGTGGTGGTGGCCGGTGAGGTCGCGGCGGTGGAGGAGCTGGTCGAGCGCCTTGCCGCTGAGAACGTGCGGGTGCGGCGGATCGCGGTGGACTATGCCTCGCATTCGGCGCAGGTGGATCTGATCGGGGAGGAGCTGGCCGGGGTCCTGGCGGGGGTGGCGCCGGGGCCGGTGCGGGTGCCGATGCTGTCGACGGTGACGGGTCAGTGGGTGGAGGGTGCGGAGCTGGGGGCCGGGTATTGGTGTGAGAATCTGCGGCGTACGGTGGGTTTCGCTCCGGCGGTGGGGGTGTTGCTGGAGCAGCGGTATCGGGTGTTCGTGGAGGTGAGTCCGCATCCGGTGCTGACGGTCGGGGTCCAGGAATGCGTGGATGCGGCCGAGGTGGAGGCTGTGATTGCCGGGACGTTGCGGCGTGAGGACGGCGGGCTGGATCGGGTGCTGGTCTCGGCGGCGGAGCTGTTCGTTCGAGGCGTGGCGGTGGACTGGCAGAGCGTGCTGACCGGTGGCCGGCGGGTCGACCTGCCCACCTACGCCTTCCAGCACCAGGAGTTCTGGCCCAAGGGAACGGGTACCGGTGCGGGGAATGTGGCCGCGGCGGGGTTGGCCGCGACGGATCATCCGCTGCTGGGTGCGGCGGTGGGTCTGGCCGACTCGGACGGGGTGCTGCTGACCGGGCGGTTGTCCCTGCGGTCGCATCCATGGCTGGCCGATCACGTGGTGGCCGGGATGGTGTTCTTCCCGGGTACCGGGTTCCTGGAGCTGGCGGTGCGGGCGGGTGACCAGGTCGGCTGCGAGGTGGTCGAGGAGCTGACGCTGGTCGCGCCGCTGGTGCTGGGCGAGACCGCCGCCGTCGCGGTGCAGGTGTGGGTGGGCGCCGCCCAGGAGTCGGGCCGCCGGAGCGTGAACGTGTACGCCCGTCCGGCGGACGCGGCCGACGATGTGCCGTGGGTACGGCACGCCACCGGCACGCTTGCCACCGGTAGCCAGGCCGTCGTGCCGTTCGACACGGCGGTGTGGCCGCCGGTCGGCGCGACCGCGATCGCGCTGGACGGTTTCTATGACCGGCTGGCCGAAGGTTCGCTCGTCTACGGCCCGGTGTTCCAGGGGTTGCGGGCGGCCTGGTGGGGCGAGGGTGGCGAGGTGTTCGCCGAGGTCGCGCTACCCGAGCAGGCGGCGTCGGGTGCGGGTGCGTTCGGGGTGCATCCGGCGTTGCTGGACGCGGCGTTGCATGCCTCGACGTTCGCCGGGCTGGACGACACCGAGGTGGGTACCCGGTTGCCGTTCTCCTGGGGAGAGGTGAGCCTGCACGCCACCGGGGCGGCGATGTTGCGCGTGCGGCTGAGCCGGACCGCTGCCGACTCGGTGTCGCTGGTCGCGGTGGACGTCGCCGGGGAGCCGGTGCTGTCGGCGAGGTCGCTGGTGCTGCGCCCGTTCTCGCCTGACCAAGTCGCCGCCGCGGGTGGGGGGCAGGCGACGGCGGGGAACGGGTTGTTCCGGTTGGACTGGACTCCGCTGTCGGAGCTCCCCAGGGTCGATCCGGTGCCGGTGGCAGCGATCGGTTTTGCGGGGTTCGAGCCGGACCCGCTGGGCTTTGCCGGAGTGTGGACGTCGGTCGGCCAGTCGGTCGCGGTTCATCACGATCTGTCGGCGCTGACCGAGGCGGGGCCGGTGCCGGAGGTGGTACTGGCCGAGGTCGGGACCAGGCAGGCCGGGGACGAGGCCATCTCGGCGCATGAGGTGACGGCCGGGGTGCTGGGTCTGTTGCAGGGGTGGCTGGCCGATGAGCGGTGTGATGATTCGCGGCTGGTGGTCGTCACGCGGGGTGCGGTGTCCGCGGGCGAGGGCGAGGCGGTCACCGATCTGGCGGCCGCGGCGGTGTGGGGTCTGGTGAGGTCGGCGCAGTCGGAGAATCCGGGCCGGTTCGTCCTGGTCGACCTGGATGATCAGGAGTCCTCACTCGCGACTTTGCGCGATGTACTGCTCGCGATGCCGGCGCTGGATGAGCCGCAGGTGGCGGTGCGTGAGGGTGGAGTACGGGCGCTGAGGTTGGCGTCTCTGGCGTCGGGGGCGGGCTTGGTGCCGCCGGCCGGTGAGGTGGCGTGGCGGCTGGGCAGCCGGGCCAAGGGCAGTTTGGACGCGCTGGAGCTGCTCGCGTTCCCGCAGGCGACCGAGCCGCTGGGAGCGGGGCAGGTACGGCTGGCGGTGCAGGCGGCGGGGGTGAACTTCCGGGATCTGCTGGACGGGTTGAACGCGCTGGGCTGGTTCCAGGACAAGGTCGGCCTGATGGGCAGTGAGGTCGCCGGGGTGGTGCTGGAGGTCGGCCCGGAGGTGGCGGACCTGCGTCCGGGGGACCGGGTGATGGGTCTGGCCGATGGCGCGTTCGGCCCGGTGGTCGTCACCGAGGCCATGATCCTGGTGAAGATTCCCGATCACTGCTCGTTCGAGCAGGCCGCGACGATTCCGGTGGCGTTCCTGACGACCTACTACGGGCTGATGGACCTGGCCGGGCTGCGGGAGGGCGAGCGGCTGCTGGTGCACGCGGGCACCGGCGGGACCGGGATGGCGGCGATCCAGCTGGCCCAGCGCCTGGGGGTCGAGGTGTTCGCCACGGCCAGCCCGGCCAAGTGGGACGTGCTGCGTTCGCTGGGCATCCCCGATGATCACATCGCCTCGTCGCGGAGCCTGGAGTTCGAGCAGCAGTTCTCCCAGGTGTGCGGCGATCAGGGCATCGATGTGGTGCTCAACTCGCTGACCGGGGAGTACATCGACGCCTCGGCGCGGCTGCTGCGTCCGGGCGGCCGGTTCATCGAGTTGGGCAAGCTGGACATCCGTGACCAGGAGCGGTTCCCCGGGCTGGTGTATCACTGGTTCGACGTGGCGGATGCCGGGCCTGAGCGGTTGCGGCAGATCCTGGGCGCGCTGACGGAGCTGTTCCAGGCGGGTGAGTTGCGGCCGTTGCCGTTCACGGCGTGGGATGTGCGCCGGGGCCGGGAGGCGTTCCGGTTCATGAGCCAGGCCCGGCACACCGGCAAGATCGTGCTGACCATGCCCCGGGTCTGGAACCCGGAGGGCACCGTGCTGATCACCGGTGGCACCGGTGGTCTGGGTGCGGAGCTGGCCCGGCATCTGGTGGCCGAGCATGGGACGCGGCATCTGCTGCTGGCCAGCCGCCGGGGCCTGGAGGCTCCGGGTGTGGTGGAGTTGCGGGCCGAGTTGATCGCCCACGGCGTCGAGGTCACGGTCGCCGCCTGTGATGTGGCCGACCGGGATCAGGTGGCGGCGCTGCTGGCGCAGGTCGATCCCGAGCACCCGCTGACCGCGGTGATCCACACCGCGGGTGTGCTGGACGACGGCACGATCACCTCGCTGACGCCGGAGCGGCTGGACGCGGTGCTGCGGCCGAAGGTCGACGCGGCCTGGCATCTGCACGAGCTGACCCGGGACCTGGACTTGGCCGGGTTCGTGGTGTTCTCTTCGTTTGCCGGGGTGATGGGCAACGCCGGGCAGGGCAACTATGCGGCGGCCAATGTATGGCTGGACGGGTTGATGGCGCGGCGCCGGGCGCAGGGGTTGCCGGGGTTGTCGCTGGCCTGGGGGTTGTGGGCGCAGGAGACCGGGATGACCGGCAGTATGTCGCAGGCCGACGTGCAGCGAATCACCTCAGCCGGGCTACCGCTGATCACCACCGAACAGGGGCTGGCCCTGTTCGACGCGGCCCTGGGGTCGGATGCGCCGCTGGTGGTCCCGGTGCGGCTGAACCTGCCGGCGATGCCCGCCCATCTGGTGCCGCCGCTGCTGCGCGGTCTGGTGCGGGGCACCCGCCGTACGGCAGCGGTGGCGCACGCGGCCGACGAAGGAACGTTGGTGCGGCAACTGGCCGGGCTGACGCAGGCCGACCGGACCCGCTTCATGACCGATCTGGTCCGCACTCAGGCCGCCGCCGTCCTTGGACACTCCGACTCCGCGGCGGTGGACGTCCGGCGGGAGTTCCGTGAGCTGGGCTTCGACTCGCTGACCGCGATCGAATTGCGCAACCGGCTCAACGTGGCCACCGGGCTGCGCCTGCCTTCCACTCTCGTCTTCGACTACCCCACCCCCGCCGTGCTCGGTGAGTACCTGCTGGGCGAGGTGCTCGGCGCGCACGGCGACGCCGTCCTGCCGGTGGCCGCGGTCTCGGTCGGGGACGACCCGATCGTCATCGTCTCGATGGCCTGCAGCTACCCGGGCGGGGTGAACTCTCCACAGGACCTGTGGCGGCTGGTCGTCGAGGGGCAGGACGTCATGACCGCGCTGCCGGCCGACCGCGGCTGGGAAAGCTATAGCGGTCTGGGCCTGAAGGGCGGGTTCGTTTCCGACGCACCCGGGTTCGACGCGGAGTTCTTCAGGATCTCGCCGCGCGAGGCGCTGGCGATGGATCCGCAGCAGCGCCTGCTGCTGGAGACAGCCTGGGAGGTCCTCGAACGCGCCGGCGTCGATCCGGACTCGTTGCGGGGCAGCGACACCGGCGTCTTCATCGGTGCCTCCGGATCGGGCTACACGCCCGGGGAGGAGTCTCGCGGTCACATCATGACCGGCCTGATGGGTAGCGTGGCCTCCGGCCGGATCTCCTACACCTTCGGGTTGGAGGGGCCGGCGATCACGGTGGACACCGCCTGCTCGTCGTCGCTGGTGACCATCCACATGGCGGCCCAGGCGCTGCGCAGTGGGGAGTGCTCACTGGCCCTGGCCGGTGGTGTGACGGTGATGACGACCCTCGCGGCGTTCGCGGAGTTCGGTGAGCAGGGCGGGCTGGCGCCGGATGCCCGGTGCAAGGCGTTCTCCGACTCGGCGGACGGCATCGGATGGTCCGAGGGTGTCGGCCTGGTGATGCTGGAGCGGCTGTCGGACGCGCGGCGCAACGGGCATCAGGTGCTGGCGGTGATACGTGGTTCGGCGATCAACCAGGACGGTGCGTCCAACGGGTTGACCGCGCCGAACGGCCCCTCGCAGCGGCGGGTGATTCGTCAGGCGCTGGCTGTCTCCGGTTTGTCGCCGTCCGAGGTGGACGTGGTCGAGGCGCATGGTACGGGGACGACGCTGGGTGACCCGATCGAGGCGCAGGCGCTGCTGGCGACGTACGGTCAGGATCGGCCGGAGGGCCGGCCGTTGCTGCTGGGATCGATCAAGTCGAATCTCGGTCACGCGCAGTCGGCGGCGGGTGTGGCGAGCGTGATCAAGATGGTCATGGCTCTCTGGCACGGGGTGCTGCCCCAGACATTGCACGTGGACGAGCCGTCCTCGCATGTGGACTGGTCCATGGGCGCGGTGGAGCTGCTGACCGAGACCAGGGACTGGCCGGATATGGGCCGCCCGCGCCGGGCGGGGGTGTCGTCGTTCGGGATCAGCGGCACCAACGCACACATGATCTTGGAGCAGGGGCCGCAGGCGGTGGAACCGGAGGCCGGTGAGCCTGCAGGTCCGGACGCGGGTGTGGTGCCGTGGGTGGTGTCGGCGAAGACCGCTGAGGCGTTGCGCGCTCAGGCAGGCCGTCTGGCGGCGTTTATGGACACGCGTGGCGAGTTGGGTCTGGCGGATGTGGGCTTCTCCCTGGTGTCGTCGCGGTCGGTGTTCGAGCACCGCGCGGTGGTGGTCGGCGGGGATCGCAAGGGTCTGCTGGCGGGTGTCGATGCGCTGGGCGCGGGTGAGTCGGCGCCGCGCGTGGTTGCGGGTGTGGCCGATGTGGAGGGGAAGTCGGTGTGGGTGTTCCCTGGTCAGGGGGCGCAGTGGGTGGGGATGGGGGCGGCTCTGCTGGAGGAGTCGGCGGTGTTCGCGGCTCGGATGGCGGAGTGTGCGGCGGCGTTGCAGCCGTTCGTGGACTGGTCGTTGCTGGATGTGGTCCGGCAGACCGAGGACGCTCCGGGGCTGGATCGGGTGGATGTGGTGCAGCCGACCTCGTTCGCGGTGATGGTGTCGTTGGCGGCGGTGTGGGAGTCGCTGGGGGTTCGTCCGGACGCGGTGGTGGGGCATTCGCAGGGGGAGATCGCGGCGGCGGTGGTGGCGGGTGGTCTGTCGTTGTCGGACGGTGCGCGGGTGGTGGCGTTGCGCAGCCGGTTGATCGCCGAGCGGTTGGCCGGGCTGGGGGCGATGGCGTCGGTGGCGTTGCCGGTCGAGCGGGTGCGTGAGTACGTGGCGGTTTGGGACGGGCGGGTCTCGGTGGCTGCGGTGAACGGTCCGAACTCGGTGGTGGTGGCCGGTGAGGTCGCGGCGGTGGAGGAGCTGGTCGAGCGCCTTGCCGCTGAGAACGTGCGGGTGCGGCGGATCGCGGTGGACTATGCCTCGCATTCGGCGCAGGTGGATCTGATCGGGGAGGAGCTGGCCGGGGTCTTGGCGGGGGTGGCGCCGGGGCCGGTGCGGGTGCCGATGCTGTCGACGGTGACGGGTCAGTGGGTGGAGGGTGCGGAGCTGGGGGCCGGGTATTGGTGTGAGAATCTGCGGCGTACGGTGGGTTTCGCTCCGGCGGTGGGGGTGTTGCTGGAGCAGCGGTATCGGGTGTTCGTGGAGGTGAGCCCGCATCCGGTGCTGACGGTCGGCATCGGGGAATGTGTGGACGAGACGAACGCCGTCACGGTGATCGCCGGGACGTTGCGGCGTGAGGACGGCGGGCTGGATCGGGTGCTGGTCTCGGCGGCGGAGCTGTTCGTCCGAGGCGTGGCGGTGGACTGGCAGAGCGTGCTGACCGGTGGCCGGCGGGTCGACCTGCCCACCTACGCCTTCCAGCACCAGCGGTTCTGGCCGAGCGAGAGGCAGAGCGGTGATGCCCGGGTGCTGGGTCTGGCCGCGACGGATCATCCGCTGCTGGGTGCGGCGGTGGGTCTGGCCGACTCGGACGGGGTGCTGCTGACCGGGCGGTTGTCGCTCTCGTCGCACCCCTGGCTGGCCGATCACGTGGTGGCCGGGATGGTGTTCTTCCCGGGTACCGGGTTCGTGGAGCTGGCGGTGCGGGCGGGTGACCAGGTCGGCTGCGAGGTGGTCGAGGAGCTGACGCTGGCCGCGCCGCTGGTGCTGGGCGAGGATGACGCGGTCGTGATCCAGATCGCGGTGGGTGCGCCGGAGGAGACCGGCCGACGGAGCGTGAGCATCTACGCCCGGTCGGCGGACGCGGCCGAGGAGGTGCCGTGGGTGCGGCATGCCGCCGGCACGCTCGCCACGGGCAGCCGGGTCGCCGTGCCGTTCGACACGGCGGTGTGGCCCCCGGCCGGCGCGACTACGATCGCGCTGGACGGCCTCTATGACCGGCTGGCCGAAGGTTTGCTTGTCTACGGCCCGGTGTTCCAGGGATTGCGGGCGGCCTGGCGGGGTGCTGATGGCGCGGTGTTCGCCGAGGTCGCGCTGCCGGAGCAGGCGCAGTCGGACGCGGGTTCGTTCGGGGTGCATCCGGCTCTGCTGGACGCGGCGTTGCACGCGGTGAGCTTCGCCGGGCTGGACGCCGCAGCGGGTACGCGGTTGCCGTTCTCCTGGGATGAGGTGTGCCTGCACGCGGGTGGGGCGGCGCTGCTGCGGGTGCGGCTGGCCAAGGTGGGCGAGGATGCGGTATCGCTGAGCGCGGTGGACTTCGCCGGGGAGCCGGTGGTGTCGGCGCGGTCACTGGTGCTGCGCCCGGTCTCAGCCGACCAGCTCGCCGCCGCCGGTAGCAGCCCGAGAGTGGAGCGGGACGCGTTGTTCGGGCTGGAGTGGACGCCCTCGGTTCAGACGCCGGTATCCGACGCCGAACTGGACGTGGCCGAACTCGCCGGAGAAGCCCTTTCGGACCTGGCCCTGCTGGATTCGGTGCCGGATGTGGTCATGGTCGCCGTGGGATCGGCCGATGCCGAGAACGTGGTGGAGTCGACGCACGCGCTGGTCGCAGATGTCCTGGGCCTGCTGCAGCGGTGGTTGGCCGATGAGCGGTTCGAGACGTCGCGGCTGGTGTTCGTCACCCGGGGTGCGGTCGAGGCGCGGGAAGGCGATGTGGTCGCCGATCTGGCGGCCGCGGCGGTGTGGGGCCTGGTCCGGTCGGCCCAATGGGAGAACCCGGGCCGGTTCGTGCTGGTCGATGCCGACGGTGAGTTGTCCTCGTCGGTACTGGCCGGGGTGCTGGTCTCGGGTGAGCCGCAGGCGGCGGTGCGCGAGGGCGGGGTGCGGGTTCCGCGCCTGGCGCGGGTGGCACCTGCGGAGGAGATCGAACGGTCGTGGGAGCCCGAGGGGACGGTTCTGATCACCGGTGGCACCGGTGGTCTGGGCGGCAGTCTGGCCCGGCATCTGGTGGCCGAGCGGGGGGTGCGGCATCTGCTGCTGACCAGTCGTCGGGGCCTGGATGCTCCGGGTGCGCTGGAGTTGCGGGCCGAGCTGATCGCGCACGGGGTCGAGGTGGACATCGCCGCCTGTGACATGGCGGATCGGGATCAGGTGGCGGCCCTGCTGGCCGGTGTGGATGCCGGGCATCCGCTGACCGCGGTGATCCACACCGCCGGTGTGCTGGCCGACGGCACGATTCCGTCGCTGACGTTGGAGCGGCTGGAGACGGTGCTGCGGCCGAAGGTCGACGCCATCTGGCATCTGCATGAGCTCACCCGGAATCTGGACCTCGCGGCGTTCATCACGTACTCGTCCCTGTCGGGTGTCATGGGCTCCGCTGGGCAGGGCAACTACGCGGCCGCGAACACGTTCTTGGACGCCTTGGCGCAGGCGCGCCGGGCCGAGGGGCTGCCCGCGCTGTCGCTGGCCTGGGGGCCCTGGACCCAGGACACCGGATTGACCGGAACGCTGGGCGATATCGATATGCAGCGGATCACCCGGACGGGCATGCCACCGTTGACGGTGGAGCAGGGCCTGGCGCTGTTCGAGGCCGCTACCGCGTTGAAGCACGCGGTGCTGGTTCCGGTTCGGCTGGATCTGCCGTCGATGCGCACCTACGGTGAGGTGCCGGCGTTGTTGCGGGGTCTGGTGCGGGGTGGGCGCCGATCGGCGGCGTCCGGTTCGGTGGTGGCGGCGACGTTGCTGCAGCGGCTGGCTCCGCTGGGGGCGGCCGAGCGTGCCGAGGTCCTGGTGGACCTGGTGCGTACCGAGGCGGCCATGGTGCTGGGGCATGTCTCGCCGGAGACGGTGGAGGTGCGGCGGGAGTTCCGCGAGCTGGGCTTCGACTCTCTCACCGCGGTTGAGCTGCGCAACCGGCTGAACGCCGCCACCGGGCTGCGGTTGCCGTCCACGCTGGTGTTCGACTACCCGACGCCGACCGTGCTGGCGGACTTCCTGCTGGCCGAGTTGTTCGGCGAGGACGCCGATGTGACGGTTCCCGCGATGGTGGTGCCGGTAACGAACGATCCGGTCGTGATCGTGGGCATGGCGTGCCGTTTCCCAGGTGAGGTCGCCTCTCCGGAGGATCTGTGGCGGCTGGTCTCCGAGGGCGGGGACGGGATCTCCGAGTTCCCGACGTCGCGGGGCTGGGATCTGGGGGCGTCGTACAGCCCGGACTATGTGCGCGAGGGTGGCTTCCTGGAGAGCGCCACGCAGTTCGATCCGGGGTTCTTCGGGATCTCGCCGCGTGAGGCGTTGGCGATGGACCCGCAGCAGCGCCTGCTGTTGGAGACGTCGTGGGAGGCTTTCGAGCGGACGGGCATGGACCCGACCTCGTTGCGCGGCAGCCGTACCGGCGTGTTCGCCGGTGTGATGTATCACGACTACGGGGTGAGCGCCGAACTCCCGCTGGAGGCCATGGGCTTCATCAGCACCGGTTCGGCGGGAAGCGTCGCGACCGGCCGGATTTCGTACGCGCTGGGCCTGGAGGGTCCGGCGGTGACGGTGGACACGGCGTGTTCGTCGTCGCTGGTGGCGATGCACATGGCGGCGCAGGCGCTGCGTTCGGGTGATTGCGATCTGGCGCTTGCGGGTGGGGTGACCGTGATGGCCACCCCGGCGGTGTTCATCGGCTTCAGCGCGCAGGGTGGGCTGGCAGGCGATGGCCGGTGCAAGTCCTTCGCTGACGCGGCGGACGGCACCAGCTATTCCGAGGGTGTGGGCATGCTGGTGCTGGAGCGGTTGTCGGACGCCCGCCGCAACGGTCACCAGGTGCTGGCGATCGTCCGTGGGTCGGCGGTGAACCAGGACGGTGCCTCCAATGGGTTGACGGCGCCGAACGGCCCGTCGCAGCAGCGGGTGATTCGCCAGGCGCTGGCCGGGGCCGGGCTCTCGGTGTCCGAGGTGGACGCGGTCGAGGCGCACGGTACGGGGACGACGCTGGGTGACCCGATCGAGGCGCAGGCTCTGCTGGCCACGTACGGCCAGGACCGGGACGAGAACCGTCCGCTGCTGCTGGGGTCGATCAAGTCGAACCTCGGCCACACCCAGGCGGCCGCGGGTGTGGCGGGTGTGATCAAGATGGTCATGGCTCTCCGGCATGGGGTGTTGCCCAAGACGTTGCACGTGGACGTCCCGTCGTCGCATGTGGACTGGTCGGCGGGCGCGGTGGAGTTGCTGACCGAGTCGGCTGAGTGGCCGCAGACGGGTCGTCCGCGCCGGGCGGGTGTGTCGTCGTTCGGGATCAGCGGTACCAACGCGCACGTGATCCTGGAGCAGGGACCGGAGGCCGAGCCGGCCGGGTCGGGTGCGGAGGACCGGGCTCCGGCCGCGGGTGTGGTGCCGTGGGTGGTGTCGGCGAAGACCGAGGAGGCGGTACGGGCGCAGGCCGGGCGACTGCTGGCGCACGTACGGGCGGCCGGTGAGCTTGAGCCGGTGGATGTGGGGTCGTCGCTGGTGGTGTCGCGGTCGGTGTTCGAGCACCGTGCGGTGGTGGTGGGCGGCGGCCACGAGGGGCTGCTGGCGGGGCTGGCGGCGGTGGCTTCCGGTGAGCCCACGGCGGGTGTGGTTCAAGGTGTGGCCGATGTCGTGGGGAAGTCGGTGTGGGTGTTCCCGGGCCAGGGGGCGCAGTGGGCGGGGATGGGCGCGCGGCTGCTGGAGGAGTCGGCGGTGTTCGCCGGGCGGATGGCCGAGTGTGCGGCGGCGTTGGAGCCGTTCGTGGAGTGGTCGCTGCTGGATGTGGTCCGGCAGGTGGAGGGGGCGCCGTCTCTGGATCGGGTGGAGGTGGTCCAGCCGACCTCGTTCGCGGTGATGGTGTCGCTGGCGGCGGTGTGGGAGTCGCTGGGGAGCCGGCCGGATGCGGTGGTGGGCCATTCCCAGGGGGAGATCGCCGCAGCGGTGGTGGCGGGCGGCTTGTCGTTGCAGGACGGCGCGCGGGTGGTGGCGCTGCGCAGCCAGGTGATCGCGCGCAGGTTGGCCGGGCTCGGGGCGATGGCGTCGGTGGCGCTGCCGGTCGAGCAGGTGGGCGAGCAGGTGGCGGCCTGGGACGGGCGGATCTCGGTGGCGGCGGTCAACGGCCCCAGTTCGGTGGTGGTGGCCGGTGAGGTCCAAGCCGTTGAGGAGCTGGTCGAGCGCCTTGCTGGTGAAAACGTGCGGGTCCGGCGGATCGCGGTGGACTACGCCTCGCATTCGGCGCAGGTCGACCTGGTTCGAGATGAGCTGGCTGAGGTGCTGGCGGGGGTGGCGCCGCAGCAGGTGCGGGTGCCGATGCTGTCGACGGTGACCGGTCAGTGGGTGGAAGGGCCGGAACTCGACGGCGGGTATTGGTGTGACAACCTGCGGCGCACGGTCGCCTTCGCCCCGGCGATCGGACAGTTGCTGGAGCAGCGGCATCGGGCGTTTGTCGAGGTGAGCCCGCATCCGGTGCTGACGGTCGGCATCGGCGAATGCGTGGATGAGGCCGGGGTGGAGGCCGTGATCGCCGGGACGTTGCGCCGCGACGACGGCGGGCTGGACCGGGTGCTGGTCTCGGCGGCAGAGCTGTTCGTCCGTGGGGTGGCGGTGGACTGGCGGCAGGTGCTGCCGGGCGGGCGTCAGGTCGACCTGCCGACCTACGCCTTCCAGCACCAGCGGTTCTGGCCGAACGCCAAGCAGAGCGGGGACGCTCGGGTGCTGGGTCTGGCCGCGACGAATCACCCGCTGCTGGGCGCGGCGATGCCGCTGGCCGATTCCGACGGGGCGGTGCTGACGGGTCGGTTGTCGGTGAGTGCGCAGCCGTGGCTGGCCGATTACCAGGTGGCGGGCTCGGTGGTGGTGCCAGGCAGCGCATTCGTGGAGCTGGCCGTGCGGGCGGGTGACCAGGTCGGCTGTGAGCTGGTGGAGGAGCTGACGCTGGATGTGCCACTGGTGCTGGGTGCGGGCGAGGCGGTCGCGGTGCAGGTGTGGGTGGGCGCCTCTCAGGAGTCGGGCCGCCGGACGGTGAACGTGTATGCCCGGTCGGCGGATGCGGTCGATGATGTGCCGTGGGTGCTGCACGCGACCGGCGCTCTCACCACGGGTGCCTCGCCTGCCGAGCCGTTCGATGTGGCGGTGTGGCCTCCGGTCGGCGCGGCTGCGATCGAGCTGGAGGGGCTGTATGAAGAGCTGGCGGAGGAGGGCTTGGGGTACGGCCCGGTGTTCCAAGGGTTGCGGGCGGCCTGGCGGCGTGATGACGAGGTGTTCGTCGAGCTGAGTTTGCCGGAGCAGGCCGGTGATGCGGCTTCGTTCGGGTTGCACCCGGCGCTGCTGGACGCGGCGCTGCACGTGGTGCCCTTCGCCGGGCTGGACGATGCCGCGGGCGGCCGGTTGCCGTTGTCATGGGGTGGGGTGTGCCTGCACGCGGGCGGGGCGTCGGTGCTGCGGGTGCGGCTGGCCAGGACGGGCGGCGATGCGTTGTCGCTGAGCGCGGTGGATGCGGCCGGGGCACCGGTGGTGTCGGCCCGGTCGGTGGTGCTGCGGCCGATGGCCGCCGAGCACTTGGCCGGCTCCGACCCTCGCGGGGCCAGGCAGGACGCGCTGTTCCGGGTGGAGTGGCCTGCCGCGGGTGGCCTGCCGCAGGCCGACCAGGCGCCGGTGTCGATACCGGTGGCGGTGCTCGGCTTGGACGCCCTGGGTCTTGCCCCCGCGTTGCGGGTAGCCGGCGATCTGGTCGGGGAGCCTGGCGGGCATTTGGTACCGGTGCATGTGGATCTGCCCGCGCTGGCCGAGGCGGGTCCGGTCCCGGCGGTGGTGCTCGCGGAGGTGGTCTCGGATCCGGCGGCCGGGGTGGTGGAGTCGGCGCATGCGCTGACCGCCCACGTGCTGGATCTGCTGCAGCGGTGGCTGGCCGATGAGCGGTACGCCGATTCGCGCTTGGTGTTCGTCACCCGGGGCGCGGTCGCGACCGATGATGGTGAGGTGGTGGCTGATCTTCCGGCCGCTGGGGTGTGGGGCCTTGTTCGCAGTGCTCAGTCGGAGAACCCGGGCCGATTTGTGCTGGTCGACGTGGATGATCAGGAGTCCTCGCTGCCGGCCCTGCTCGATGCACTGCTCGGGGTGCTGGCCTCGGGTGAGCCGCAGGCGGCGGTACGCGAGGGTGCGGTGCGGATGGCGCGGATGACGCGGGTGGCGCCGGGATCTGACCTGGGCGATGTGGCGGGCCGGGTCTGGGATCCGGAGGGGACGGTGTTGATCACCGGTGGTACCGGTGGTCTGGGGGCGTTGTTCGCGCGGCATGTGGTGGCCGAGCGGGGTGTGCGGCATCTGCTGCTGACCAGCCGCCGGGGCCTGGACGCTCCGGGCGCGGTGGAGTTGCGGGCCGAGCTGATCGCACACGGCGTCGAGGTCACCATCGCGGCGTGCGACGTGGCCGACCGGGACGCGGTGGCGGCCCTGCTGACGCAGGTCCCGGCCGAACATCCGCTGACGGCGGTGATCCACACCGCCGGTGTGCTGGCCGACGGGACGATTCCGTCGCTGACGCCTGAGCGGCTGGACAGCGTGCTGCGGCCGAAGGTGGACGCGGCCTGGCATCTGCACGAGCTGACCCGGGACCTGGACCTGGCCGGGTTCGTGGCGTTCTCTTCGTTCGCCGGGGTGATGGGCAACGCCGGGCAGGGCAACTACGCGGCGGCGAATGCGTTTGTGGACACATTGGTCCAGGCGCGTCGGGCTGCGGGACTGCCGGGGTTGTCGCTGGCCTGGGGCCTGTGGGAGCAGGAGACCGGGATGACCGGCACGCTGGGCGCAGTCGACCTGCGCAGGATGGCGCGGGCGGGGATGCCGGCGCTGTCGGCGGAGCAGGGGCTGGCGGTGTTCGAGGCGGCCACCGCGTCGGGCCGGGCGGCGGTGGTGGCGGTGCGGCTGGATCTGTCGGTGCTGCGCACGTTCCCCGAGGTGCCGCATCTGATGCGGGGCCTGGTCCGGGTGGGGCGCCGGTCGGCGGTCTCCATCCCGGTGGGCGGGGATTCGGAGCTGGTGCGGCGGCTGGCGGGGCTGGGTGAGGCCGAGCAGGTTCGGCTGGTGGTGGAGCTGGTGCGCGCTCAGGCGGCGGCGGTGCTGGGGCACGCCTCGGCGGAGACCGTCCGGGCGCGGCGGGAGTTCCGTGAGCTGGGCTTCGACTCCCTGACCGCGGTGGAGCTGCGCAACCGGCTCAATGCCGCCACCGGGCTGCGGCTGCCCGCCACTCTCATCTTCGATTGCCCCACCCCCGTGAGCCTCGCCGAACACCTTTTGGCGGAAATCGCGCCCGGAGCGAACACCACGGTAGAGCTGTCATTGCTGGCCGATCTCGACCGGTTCGAGACCGCTCTTTCCGGCTACACACTCGACGAGCTCGCCCGGAACGGCATCTCGACCCGGCTGCGGCACCTGCTGCTGAAGGTGAGCGAGAGCGGTACGGAAACTAGTGAAATCGCTGTCGCCGGCATGCTCGAATCGGCGAGTACCGAGGAGATTCTCAGCTTCATCGACAACGAACTGGGCCGCTCGAAAGATCTGTGATTCGAGCCCGCGTCTGAACAATGTGAAGGGCCACTCTCATGTCCGAAGACCGGAAGCTCGTCGAGTACCTGAAGTGGGTCACCACCGATTTGCACGAGACCCGCCGACGGCTCGAAGAGGTGGAGTCGGGCAGGCAGGAGCCGATCGCCATCGTGTCGATGGCGTGCCGCTTTCCAGGTGGGGTCAACTCTCCTGAGGATCTGTGGCGGTTGCTGATCGAGGGTGAGGACGCGATCTCGCGGGTTCCGGCCGATCGGGGCTGGGATCCGGAGTTGTTGTCAGCGGTGGGTGCCGGGTGCGAGGGCGGGTTCCTGACGGATGTGGCGGGGTTTGATGCGGGGTTCTTCGGGATCTCGCCGCGTGAGGCGCTGTCGATGGATCCGCAGCAGCGGTTGCTGCTGGAGACGTCGTGGGAGGCGATCGAGCGGGGCGGGATCGACCCGGTCTCGCTGAAGGGCAGCTCCACCGGTGTGTTCGTGGGCACCAACGGCCAGGACTACATGAGCCTGATCATGAGGGCTCCGGCGGATGCGCAGGGCAATGGCGTCACCGGTGTGGCGGCCAGCGTGTTGTCGGGCCGGCTGTCCTACACGCTGGGGTTGGAGGGCCCGGCGGTGTCGGTGGACACCGCGTGCTCGTCGTCGCTGGTGACATTGCACCTTGCGGCGCAGGCGCTGCGGTCGGGGGAGTGCTCGCTCGCGCTGGCCGGCGGTATCACGGTGATGACGTCGCCGATGGTGTTGGTCGGGTTCGGCCTACAGGGCAGCGGGATGGCGCCCGATGGGCGGTGCAAGGCGTTCTCCGACGCCGCGGACGGTACGAGCTGGTCCGAGGGTGTGGGCATGCTGGTGCTGGAGCGGTTGTCGGACGCCCGGCGCAACGGTCATCAGGTGCTGGCGGTGATGCGTGGCTCGGCGATCAATCAGGACGGTGCGTCCAATGGGTTGACGGCGCCGAACGGCCCGTCGCAGCGGCGGGTGATCCGCCAGGCACTGGTCAGCGCCGGTTTGTCGTCGTCCGAGGTGGACGCGGTGGAGGCGCACGGGACCGGCACGGTTCTGGGTGACCCGATCGAGGCGCAGGCGCTACTGGCGACCTATGGGCAGGACCGGGACGAGGGTCGGCCGCTGTTGCTGGGGGCGATCAAGTCGAACCTCGGTCATGCGCAGGCGGCAGCGGGTGTGGTCGGTGTGATCAAGATGGTGCTGGCGATGCGGCACGGTGTGCTGCCCAAGACGCTACATGTCGATACTCCCTCTTCGCACGTGGACTGGTCCGCCGGTGCGGTGAAGCTGCTGACCGAGCCGGCGGAATGGCCGGAGACCGGTCGCCTGCGCCGGGCGGGGGTGTCGTCGTTCGGGATCAGCGGCACCAACGCGCACATAATTCTTGAACAAGGACCGGAAACGCCGGAAGAAGACACTCCGCAGGACCAGGTGCCTGCCGCGGGTGTGCTGCCGGTGCTGGTGTCGGCGAAGACAGGTCAGGCGTTGCGGACGCAGGCCGAGCGGCTGGTCTCGCACATGAAGGACCGCGGTGAGACGGCGCTGGTCGATACAGCGTTCTCGCTGGCCACGACGCGGTCGGCGTTCGAGCATCGGGCGGTGGTGCTGGCCGATGGCCGTGAGGGTGTGCTGGCCGGGCTGCGGGGTGTGATCGAGGATCTGCCAGGTGCGGGTGTGGTGTGCGGGGTGGCTACGGAGCCGCAGCTCGCCTTCCTGTTCACCGGTCAGGGCAGCCAGCGGGCGGGGATGGGCCGGGAGCTGTATGAGCGGTTCCCGGTGTTCGCGAAGGCGTTGGACGAGGTGATCGCGAAGCTGGACCCGATGCTGGACGGTTCGCTGCGCGAGGTGCTGTTCGCCGAGCCGGGGTCGGTCGAGGCGGGGTTGCTGGATCAGACGGGGTGGGCGCAGCCGGCCCTGTTCGCGGTGGAGACGGCGTTGTTCCGGCTGGTGTCCTCGTGGGGGGTGCGGCCGGATGTGCTGGCGGGTCATTCGATCGGGGAGATCACCGCGGCGCATGTGGCCGGGGTGTTGTCGCTGGCCGATGCGTGTGTGTTGGTGGCGGGCCGGGCGCGGTTGATGCAGGCGCTCCCCTCCGGTGGGGCGATGGTGGCGGTGCAGGCCTCTGAGGAGGAGGTCGCCGAGCTGTTGGCCGGGCGGGAGAAGGAGGTGTCGGTCGCGGCGGTGAACGGCCCGGCGTCGGTGGTGATCTCCGGGGCCGAGCAGCCGGTTCTCGACATCGCCGCGGCGCTGGCGGAGCGGGGGGTGCGGGCGAAGCGGTTGCGGGTGTCGCATGCGTTCCATTCGCCGTTGATGGAGCCGATGCTGGCGGACTTCCGCACGCTGGCGAGCAGGCTCGGCTATGGCGCGCCGAGGGTTCCGATCGTGTCCACCCTGACCGGGCAGGCGGCCACGGCCGAGCAGCTGTGCTCGCCGGACTACTGGGTGGACCAGGTGCGTGGAGCGGTCCGCTTCGCCGACGGCATCCGCACCCTGCGCGCGCAGGGTGTGCGGGCGTATCTGGAGCTCGGCCCCGACGGGGTGCTGACCGCCATGGCCCAGGACACCATCGCGACCGAGCCGGAGGCACATGGGCACGAGTTGCCCTCGGTGCTGGTGCCGGTGCTGCGTAAGGGGCGGGACGAGCCCATGGCGGTGATGACGGCGCTGGCCCAGCTGCATGTGCACGGGGTGCCGGTCGACTGGCGATCGGTACTGCCGGGCGGGCGCCGGGTTGACCTGCCCACCTACCCCTTCGAGCACCAGCGGTTCTGGCCCGAGAACACCGGTTCCGGTATAGGGAACGTGGTGGCGGCAGGATTGGCCGCGACGGGTCATCCGCTGCTGGGCGCGGCGATGCCGCTGGCCAACTCCGACGGGGTGGTGCTGACCGGTCGGTTGTCGGTGAGTGCGCAGCCGTGGCTGGCCGATTACGTGGTGGAGGGCTCGGTACTGGTGCCGGGTTCGGCGTTCGTGGAGCTGGCGGTGCGGGCGGGTGACCAGGTCGGCTGCGACCTGGTCGAGGAGTTGACCCTGGACGCTCCATTGGTGCTGGGTGCGGGTGGCGCGGCCGTGGTGCAGGTGTGGGTGGGTGCCAAGGAGGAGTCGGGCCGTCGGAGCGTGAACGTGTATGCCCGGTCGGCGGGCGTGGCTGATGAGGTGGCGTGGGTGCGGTACGCGACCGGCACGCTCGCGGCCGGTGTTTCGGAGGTCGTGCCGTTTGAGGTGGCGGTGTGGCCGCCGGCCGGGGCGACCGCGATCGAGCTGGAGGGGTTGTACGAGGAGCTGGCCGAGGACGGTTTCGCTTACGGTCCGGTGTTCCAGGGGTTGCGGGCGGCCTGGCGGGGTGTCGACGGTGAGGTGTTCGCCGAGGTGGCGCTGCCCGAGCAGGCGGTGTCGGACTCCGGTGCGTTCGGGGTGCATCCGGCTCTGCTGGATGCGGCGCTGCACGCGGTGGCCTTCGCCGGGTTGGAGCCGGTGGAGGGTGGCCTGGTGCCGTCTTCGTGGGAGCAGGTGTGCCTGCACGCGGGTGGTGCTTCGGTGTTGCGGGTGCGGTTGGTCAGGACGGGGCCGGATGCGGTGTCGCTGAGCGCGGTGGACGCGGCCGGGGAGCCGGTGCTGTCGGCGCGCTCGGTGGTGTTGCGGCCGGTCTCGGCCGAGCAGCTGGCGCTCTCCGGTGGTGTCGGCGTGGGCTGGGAGTCGTTGTTCGGGGTGGAGTGGGCGCCCGCGGGTGCTTTGCCGGAGGCCGGTCAGACGTCGTCGATGCCGGTGGCGGTGCTGGGTGCGGACGCGTTGGGTGTTGCTCCCGCGTTGCGGGTGGCCGGGGAGCCGGGTGGCCTTGCGGTGGAGGTGCACGCGGAGCTGTCGTCGCTGGCGGCGGGCACGGTGCCGGCCGTGGTGATGGTGGAGGCGGTCTCGGATCCGGTGGGCGGGGTGGTGGAGTCGGCGCATGCGCTGACCGCCCGGGTGCTGGATCTGTTGCAGGGCTGGCTGGCCGAGGAGCGGTTCGCCGAGTCGCGGCTGGTGTTCCTGACCCGGGGCGCGGTCGCGGCGGGCGACGGCGAGGTGGTCGCCGATCTGGCGGCCGCGGCGGTGTGGGGTCTGGTGCGTAGTGCGCAGTCGGAGAACCCGGGCCGGTTCCTGTTGATCGATGTGGATCGGGAGTCCCCGCTGTCAGGGCTGCCGGGGGTGTTGGCCGGGGCGTTTTCCTCAGGTGAGCCGCAAGCCGTGGTGCGCGATGGTGAGGTGTGGGTGCCGCGCCTGGCGCGGGTGGCGCCCGGCTCTGACCTGGGCGACGTGGCGGGCCGGGTCTGGGATCCGGAGGGGACGGTGTTGATCACCGGTGGTACCGGTGGTCTGGGCGGGCTGTTTGCGCGGCATGTGGTGGCCGAGCGGGGTGTGCGGCATCTGCTGCTGGCCAGCCGCCGGGGTCTGGACGCTCCGGGTGCGCTGGAGTTGCGGGCCGAGTTGATCGCGCACGGGGTCGAGGTCACCATCGCGGCGTGCGACATGGCCGACCGGGACGCGGTGGCGGCCCTGCTGACGCAGGTCCCGGCCGAACATCCGCTGACCGCGGTGATCCACACCGCCGGTGTGCTGGCCGACGGGACGATTCCGTCGCTGTCGGCGGAGGGGTTGCATGCGGTGTTGCGGCCGAAGGTGGATGCGGCCTGGCATCTGCACGAGCTGACCCGGGGCCTGGACCTGGCGGCGTTCGTGGTGTTCTCCTCGCTTGCGGGTGTGGTGGGAGCGCCTGGTCAGGGTAACTACGCGGCGGCCAACGTGTTCTTGGACGCGCTGGCTCAGGTGCGCCGGGCTGCGGGGCTGGCGGGGTTGTCGCTGGCGTGGGGTGCCTGGGCCCAGGACGCGGGGATGACCGGCACGCTGGGTGAGATCGAGATGCGGCGGATCAGCCGGACGGGTATGCCGGCGTTGTCGGCCGAGCAGGGGCTCGCGGCGTTCGAGGCGGCGGTGGGGTCGGATCGGGCGATGGTGGTGGTGGTGCGGCTGGAGCTGTCGGTGCTGCGTACGTTCCCCGAGGTGCCGCATCTGATGCGGGGCCTGGTGCGTGCGGGCCGCCGCCTGGCGGTCTCCACTTCGGTGGGTGGGGATTCGGAGCTGGTGCGGCGGTTGGCGGGGCTGGAGGAGGCCGAGCGGGTTCGGCTGGTGGTGGAGCTGGTGCGCGCTCAGGCGGCGGTGGTGCTGGGGCACGCCTCGGGGGAGGCCGTCCAGCCCGGACGTGAGTTCCGTGAGCTGGGCTTCGACTCCCTGACCGCGGTGGACCTGCGCAACCGGCTCAACATCGCCGTCGGGTTGCGGTTGCCGGCGACGCTGGTGTTCGACTATCCGACGCCGCTCGTGCTGGCGCGGTTCCTGGTGTCGGAGTTGCTGGGCCGGCAGGACCAGGCCGTCGGGTCGGGTGTGGTGGCCGGGCCGAGGGCGTCGACGGCGGACGATCCGATCGTGATCGTGGGGATGAGCTGCCGGTTTCCCGGTGGGGTGAACTCGCCGGAAGAGCTGTGGCGGTTGCTGTCCGAGGGCGGGGAGGCGATCTCGCCGGTTCCGGCCGATCGGGGCTGGGATCCGGAGTTGCTGTCTGGGATGGGCCTCGATGTTCAGGGTGGGTTCCTGGCGGATGTGGCGGGGTTCGACGCGGGGTTCTTCGGGATCTCGCCGCGTGAGGCGCTGGCGATGGATCCGCAGCAGCGGTTGCTGCTGGAGGGGGCGTGGGAGGCGGTCGAGCGGGCCGGGATCGACCCGGTCTCGCTCAAGGGCAGCCACACCGGCGTGTTCGTGGGCACCAACGGCCAGGACTACACGAGCCTGATCGTGAGCACTCAGACGGATGTGCAAGGCCATGGCGTCACCGGTATGTCGGCCAGCGTGTTGTCGGGCCGGCTGTCCTACACGCTGGGGTTGGAGGGTCCGGCGGTGTCGGTGGACACGGCGTGTTCGTCGTCGCTGGTGGCGATGCACCTGGCGGCGCAGGCGCTGCGGCAGGGGGAGTGCTCGCTGGCGCTGGTCGGCGGTACGACGGTGATGGCGTCACCGATGGGGGTCATCGGGTTCAGCGCGCAGGGCGGGTTGTCGCCCGATGGGCGGTGCAAGGCGTTCGCCGACGCCGCGGACGGTACGAGCTGGTCTGAGGGTGTGGGCGTGCTGGTGCTGGAGCGGTTGTCGGATGCTCGGCGTAGCGGGCATGAGGTGCTGGCGGTGATGCGTGGGTCGGCGATCAACCAGGACGGGGCGTCGAACGGGTTGACCGCGCCGAACGGTCCGTCGCAGCAGCGGGTGATTCGTCAGGCGCTGGCCGGTGCGGGGTTGTCGCCGTCCGAGGTGGATGCGGTGGAGGCGCACGGTACGGGTACCAGGTTGGGTGACCCGATCGAGGCGCAGGCGCTGCTGGCGACCTACGGCAAGGACCGTGAAGCCGATCGGCCGCTGCTGCTGGGCGCGATCAAGTCGAACCTCGGTCACACCCAGGCCGCCGCGGGTGTGGCGGGTGTGATCAAGATGGTGCTGGCGATGCGGCACGGCGTGTTGCCCAAGACGCTGCATGTGGATGCGCCGTCCTCGCATGTGGACTGGGCCTCGGGCGCGGTGGAGCTGCTGACCGAGGCCAGGTCTTGGCCTCGGGTGGATCGGCCGTGGCGGGCGGGGGTGTCGTCGTTCGGAATCAGTGGCACCAACGCCCACGTAATCATCGAACAAGCGGTGGAATCTCCGGAAGCCGCGGACGAGGACGCTCCGCAGGACCACGCACCGGTTGCCGGTGTGGTGCCGGTGCTGGTGTCGGGCCGGTCGGTGGAGGCGTTGCGGGCGCAGGCCGGGCGGCTGGCGTCGGTCCTGGACGGCGAGCCTGGTCTGGGGCTGGCCGATGCGGCGTTTTCGCTGGCCACGACGCGGTCGGCGTTCGAGCATCGGGCGGTGGTGCTGGCCGCTGATCGTGAGGGGGTGCTGGCCGGGCTGGGTGCGCTGGCCGAGGACGGTCCGGGTGCGGGTGTGGTGCGCGGGGTGGCCGGGGCGGAGCCGCGGCTCGCGTTCCTGTTCACCGGTCAGGGTAGCCAGCGGGCGGGGATGGGCCGGGAGCTGTATGCGCGGTTCCCGGTGTTCGCGGCGGCGTTGGATGCGGTGATCGCCGAGCTGGATCCGCTGCTGGACGGTTCGCTGCGCGAGGTGCTGTTCGCCGAGCCGGGGTCGGTCGAGGCGGGGTTGCTGGATCAGACCGGGTGGGCGCAGCCGGCCCTGTTCGCGGTGGAGACGGCGTTGTTCCGGCTGGTGTCCTCGTGGGGGGTGCGGCCGGATGTGCTGGCGGGTCATTCGATCGGGGAGATCACCGCGGCGCATGTGGCCGGGGTGTTGTCGCTGGCCGATGCGTGTGTGTTGGTGGCGGGCCGGGCGCGGTTGATGCAGGCGCTCCCCTCCGGTGGGGCGATGGTGGCGGTGCAGGCCTCTGAGGAGGAGGTCGCCGAGCTGTTGGCCGGGCGGGAGAAGGAGGTGTCGGTCGCGGCGGTGAACGGCCCGGCGTCGGTGGTGATCTCCGGGGCCGAGCAGCCGGTTCTCGACATCGCCGCGGCGCTGGCGGAGCGGGGGGTGCGGGCGAAGCGGTTGCGGGTGTCGCATGCGTTCCATTCGCCGTTGATGGAGCCGATGCTGGCGGACTTCCGCACGCTGGCGAGCAGGCTCGGCTATGGCGCGCCGAGGGTTCCGATCGTGTCCACCCTGACCGGGCAGGCGGCCACGGCCGAGCAGCTGTGCTCGCCGGACTACTGGGTGGACCAGGTGCGTGGAGCGGTCCGCTTCGCCGACGGCATCCGCACCCTGCGCGCGCAGGGTGTGCGGGCGTATCTGGAGCTCGGCCCCGACGGGGTGCTGACCGCCATGGCCCAGGACACCATCGCGACCGAGCCGGAGGCACATGGGCACGAGTTGCCCTCGGTGCTGGTGCCGGTGCTGCGTAAGGGGCGGGACGAGCCCATGGCGGTGATGACGGCGCTGGCCCAGCTGCATGTGCACGGGGTGCCGGTCGACTGGCGATCGGTACTGCCGGGCGGGCGCCGGGTTGACCTGCCCACCTACCCCTTCGAGCACCAGCGGTTCTGGCCCGAGAACACCGGTTCCGGTATAGGGAACGTGGTGGCGGCAGGATTGGCCGCGACGGGTCATCCGCTGCTGGGCGCGGCGATGCCGCTGGCCAACTCCGACGGGGTGGTGCTGACCGGTCGGTTGTCGGTGAGTGCGCAGCCGTGGCTGGCCGATTACGTGGTGGAGGGCTCGGTACTGGTGCCGGGTTCGGCGTTCGTGGAGCTGGCGGTGCGGGCGGGTGACCAGGTCGGCTGCGACCTGGTCGAGGAGTTGACCCTGGACGCTCCATTGGTGCTGGGTGCGGGTGGCGCGGCCGTGGTGCAGGTGTGGGTGGGTGCCAAGGAGGAGTCGGGCCGTCGGAGCGTGAACGTGTATGCCCGGTCGGCGGGCGTGGCTGATGAGGTGGCGTGGGTGCGGTACGCGACCGGCACGCTCGCGGCCGGTGTTTCGGAGGTCGTGCCGTTTGAGGTGGCGGTGTGGCCGCCGGCCGGGGCGACCGCGATCGAGCTGGAGGGGTTGTACGAGGAGCTGGCCGAGGACGGTTTCGCTTACGGTCCGGTGTTCCAGGGGTTGCGGGCGGCCTGGCGGGGTGTCGACGGTGAGGTGTTCGCCGAGGTGGCGCTGCCCGAGCAGGCGGTGTCGGACTCCGGTGCGTTCGGGGTGCATCCGGCTCTGCTGGATGCGGCGCTGCACGCGGTGGCCTTCGCCGGGTTGGAGCCGGTGGAGGGTGGCCTGGTGCCGTCTTCGTGGGAGCAGGTGTGCCTGCACGCGGGTGGTGCTTCGGTGTTGCGGGTGCGGTTGGTCAGGACGGGGCCGGATGCGGTGTCGCTGAGCGCGGTGGACGCGGCCGGGGAGCCGGTGCTGTCGGCGCGCTCGGTGGTGTTGCGGCCGGTCCCGGCCGAGCAGCTGGCGCTCTCCGATGGTCGCGGGGCCGGGCAGGACACGCTGTTCCGGGTGGAATGGGCTGCGGTAGGCGGTCTGCCGGAAGCCGACCAGGTGCCGGTGGCGGTACTCGGCCGGGACACGCTGGGTGTCGCGGTGGCGTTGCGGGTGGCCGGGGACGTGGTGCCGGTGCATGCGGATCTGCTCGCGCTGGCCGAGGCGGGTCCGGTGCCGGCGGTGGTGCTCGCGGAGGTGGTCTCGGATCCGGTGGCCGGGGTGGTGGAGTCGGCGCATGCGCTGGTCGCTCGCGTTCTGGATGTGGTGCAGCGGTGGCTGGCCGATGACCGGTTCGCCGATTCGCGTCTGGTGTTCGTCACCCGGGGCGCGGTCGCGTCGGGTGACGGCGAGGTGGTAGCGGATCTTCCGGCTTCCGGGGTGTGGGGGCTGGTCCGCAGTGCGCAGTCGGAGAACCCGGGCCGGTTCGTGCTGGTCGACATGGACCAGGACCAGGCCTCGCTGTCGGCCTTGCGCGGTGTGCTGCCGGGGACGTTGGCGTCGGGTGAGCCGCAGGCGGTGGTGCGCGAGGGTGACGTTCTGGTCCCGCGCCTGGCGCGGGTGGCGTCCGGCAACGTCCCGACCGATGTTCCCGTTGATGTCTCCGGTGATGACGCCGGCCGGGTCTGGGATCCGGAGGGGACGGTGTTGATCACCGGTGGTACCGGTGGTCTGGGCGGGCTGTTCGCGCGGCATGTGGTGGCCGAGCGGGGTGTGCGGCATCTGCTGCTGGCCAGCCGCCGGGGTCTGGACGCTCCGGGTGCGCTGGAGTTGCGGGCCGAGTTGATCGCGCACGGGGTCGAGGTCACCATCGCGGCGTGCGACATGGCCGACCGGGACGCGGTGGCGGCCCTGCTGACGCAGGTCCCGGCCGAACATCCGCTGACCGCGGTGATCCACACCGCCGGTGTGCTGGCCGACGGGACGATTCCGTCGCTGTCGGCGGAGGGGTTGCATGCGGTGTTGCGGCCGAAGGTGGATGCGGCCTGGCATCTGCACGAGCTGACCCGGGGCCTGGACCTGGCGGCGTTCGTGGTGTTCTCCTCGCTTGCGGGTGTGGTGGGAGCGCCTGGTCAGGGTAACTACGCGGCGGCCAACGTGTTCTTGGACGCGCTGGCTCAGGTGCGCCGGGCTGCGGGGCTGGCGGGGTTGTCGCTGGCGTGGGGTGCCTGGGCCCAGGACGCGGGGATGACCGGCACGCTGGGTGAGATCGAGATGCGGCGGATCAGCCGGACGGGTATGCCGGCGTTGTCGGCCGAGCAGGGGCTCGCGGCGTTCGAGGCGGCGGTGGGGTCGGATCGGGCGATGGTGGTGGTGGTGCGGCTGGAGCTGTCGGTGCTGCGTACGTTCCCCGAGGTGCCGCATCTGATGCGGGGCCTGGTGCGTGCGGGCCGCCGCCTGGCGGTCTCCACTTCGGTGGGTGGGGATTCGGAGCTGGTGCGGCGGTTGGCGGGGCTGGAGGAGGCCGAGCGGGTTCGGCTGGTGGTGGAGCTGGTGCGCGCTCAGGCGGCGGTGGTGCTGGGGCACGCCTCGGGGGAGGCCGTCCAGCCCGGACGTGAGTTCCGTGAGCTGGGCTTCGACTCCCTGACCGCGGTGGACCTGCGCAACCGGCTCAACATCGCCGTCGGGTTGCGGTTGCCGGCGACGCTGGTGTTCGACTATCCGACGCCGCTCGTGCTGGCGCGGTTCCTGGTGTCGGAGTTGCTGGGCCGGCAGGACCAGGCCGTCGGGTCGGGTGTGGTGGCCGGGCCGAGGGCGTCGACGGCGGACGATCCGATCGTGATCGTGGGGATGAGCTGCCGGTTTCCCGGTGGGGTGAACTCGCCGGAAGAGCTGTGGCGGTTGCTGTCCGAGGGCGGGGAGGCGATCTCGCCGGTTCCGGCCGATCGGGGCTGGGATCCGGAGTTGCTGTCTGGGATGGGCCTCGATGTTCAGGGTGGGTTCCTGGCGGATGTGGCGGGGTTCGACGCGGGGTTCTTCGGGATCTCGCCGCGTGAGGCGCTGGCGATGGATCCGCAGCAGCGGTTGCTGCTGGAGGGGGCGTGGGAGGCGGTCGAGCGGGCCGGGATCGACCCGGTCTCGCTCAAGGGCAGCCACACCGGCGTGTTCGTGGGCACCAACGGCCAGGACTACACGAGCCTGATCGTGAGCACTCAGACGGATGTGCAAGGCCATGGCGTCACCGGTATGTCGGCCAGCGTGTTGTCGGGCCGGCTGTCCTACACGCTGGGGTTGGAGGGTCCGGCGGTGTCGGTGGACACGGCGTGTTCGTCGTCGCTGGTGGCGATGCACCTGGCGGCGCAGGCGCTGCGGCAGGGGGAGTGCTCGCTGGCGCTGGTCGGCGGTACGACGGTGATGGCGTCACCGATGGGGGTCATCGGGTTCAGCGCGCAGGGCGGGTTGTCGCCCGATGGGCGGTGCAAGGCGTTCGCCGACGCCGCGGACGGTACGAGCTGGTCTGAGGGTGTGGGCGTGCTGGTGCTGGAGCGGTTGTCGGATGCTCGGCGTAGCGGGCATGAGGTGCTGGCGGTGATGCGTGGGTCGGCGATCAACCAGGACGGGGCGTCGAACGGGTTGACCGCGCCGAACGGTCCGTCGCAGCAGCGGGTGATTCGTCAGGCGCTGGCCGGTGCGGGGTTGTCGCCGTCCGAGGTGGATGCGGTGGAGGCGCACGGTACGGGTACCAGGTTGGGTGACCCGATCGAGGCGCAGGCGCTGCTGGCGACCTACGGCAAGGACCGTGAAGCCGATCGGCCGCTGCTGCTGGGCGCGATCAAGTCGAACCTCGGTCACACCCAGGCCGCCGCGGGTGTGGCGGGTGTGATCAAGATGGTGCTGGCGATGCGGCACGGCGTGTTGCCCAAGACGTTGCATGTGGATGCGCCGTCCTCGCATGTGGACTGGGCCTCGGGTGCGGTGGAGCTGCTGACCGAGCAGGTGGAGTGGCCGCGGACGGGTCGTCCGCGCCGGGCGGGGGTGTCGTCGTTCGGGATCAGCGGCACCAACGCGCACGTGATCCTCGAACAAGGGCCGGAAACATCGGCGGAAGAAGACACTCCGCAGGACCGGGTGCCTGCCGCGGGTGTGGTGCCGGTGCTGGTGTCGGCGAAGACAGGTCAGGCATTGCGGGCGCAGGCCGGGCGGCTGGTGTCGGTCCTGGCCGGCGAGCCTGGTCTGGGGCTGGCCGATGCGGCGTTCTCGCTGGCCACGACGCGGTCGGCGTTCGAGCATCGGGCGGTGGTGCTGGCCGCTGATCGTGAGGGGGTGCTGGCCGGGCTGGGTGCGCTGGCCGAGGATCTGCCAAGCGTGAGTGTGGTGCACGGAGCGGCGGGAGCGGAGCCGCGGCTCGCGTTCCTGTTCACCGGTCAGGGTAGCCAGCGGGCGGGGATGGGCCGGGAGCTGTATGAGCGGTTCCCGGTGTTCGCGGCGGCGTTGGATGCGGTGATCGCCGAGCTGGATCCGCTGCTGGACGGTTCGCTGCGCGAGGTGCTGTTCGCCGAGCCGGGCAGTGACCAGGCGCAGGCGGGGTTGCTGGATCGGACCGGGTGGGCGCAGCCGGCCCTGTTCGCGGTGGAGACGGCGTTGTTCCGGCTGGTGTCCTCGTGGGGGGTGCGGCCGGATGTGCTGGCGGGGCATTCGATCGGGGAGATCACCGCGGCGCATGTGGCCGGGGTGTTGTCCCTGAGTGATGCGTGTGCGTTGGTGGCGGGCCGGGCGCGGTTGATGCAGGCGCTCCCCTCCGGTGGGGCGATGGTGGCGGTGCAGGCCTCTGAGGAGGAGGTCGCCGCCCTGCTGGCCGGGCGGGAGAAAGAGGTGTCGGTCGCGGCGGTGAACGGCCCGGTCTCGGTGGTGATCTCCGGGGTCGAGCAGCCGGTCCTTGAGGTCGCCGCCGCCCTGGAGAAGCGGGGGGTCAGGACGAAGCGGTTGCGGGTGTCGCATGCGTTCCATTCGCCGTTGATGGAGCCGATGCTGGCGGACTTCCGTGCGCTGGCGAGCAGGCTCGGCTATGGCGCGCCGAGGGTTCCGATCGTGTCCACCCTGACCGGGCAGGCGGCCACGGCCGAGCAGTTGTGCTCGCCGGACTACTGGGTGGATCAGGTGCGTGGAGCGGTCCGCTTCGCCGACGGCATCCGCACCCTGCGCGCGCAGGGTGTGCGGGCGTATCTGGAGCTGGGCCCCGACGGGGTGCTGACCGCCATGGCTCAGGACACGCTGATGGCGGACTCGGGCCCGAGTGCCGCGAATCAGGCCTCAAAGTCCGGCTCGGACGTGGAACCGGCCTCCGGGCCGGATTCGGACGTGGTGCTGGTGCCGGTGTTGCGCGGGGGCCGGGACGAGCAGGAGGCCGTTACCGAGGCGCTGGCTCGTCTGCACGTGCACGGCGTGCCGGTGAACTGGCAGACGGTGCTTCCGCGCGGGCGCCGGGTCGATCTGCCGACCTATGCCTTCGAGCACCAGCGGTACTGGCCTGAGGGGGCCGGTTCCCAGGTGGGCAACGTGGCCGCGGCCGGGCTGGCGACAGCCGGTCATCCGCTGCTGGGCGCCGCGGTGGGGCTGGCCGACTCCGACGGTGTGCTGCTGACCGGCCGCCTGTCGGTGCGGTCGCATCCGTGGCTGGCCGATCACGCGGTGGCCGGGACGGTGATCTTCCCGGGTACCGGGTTCCTGGAGCTGGCGATCCGGGCGGGTGACCAGGTCGGCTGCGATGTGGTGGAGGAGCTGACGCTGACCGCGCCGCTGGTGCTGGGCGAGACCGACGCCGTCGCGGTGCAGGTGTGGGTGGGCGCCGCGCAGGAGTCGGGCCGCCGGAGCGTGAACGTGTACGCCCGGTCGGCGCAGGCCGCGGACGATGTGCCGTGGGTGCGGCACGCGACCGGCACTTTGGCTGCCGGTGTGCTCGCGACCGGCACGTCTCCCGCGGTGCCGTTCGACGCGGCGGTGTGGCCGCCGCAGGGCGCGACCGCTATCGAGACGGATGGGTTGTACGAGGGAATGGCCGCGGGCGGGTTCGCCTACGGTCCGGTGTTCCAGGGGTTGCGGGCGGCCTGGCGGGGTGTCGACGGTGCGGTGTTCGCCGAGGTCGTCCTGCCCGAGCAGGCGCAGTCGAGTGCGGGTGCGTTCGGGGTGCACCCGGCGTTGCTGGACGCGGCGTTGCACGCGGTGCCGTTCGTCGGGCTGGAGCCGGTGGAGGGGGGCCGGTTGCCGTTCTCCTGGAGTGAGGTGAGCCTGCAGGCGGCAGGTGCGGCGATGTTGCGGGTGCGGCTGCTTCGGACCGCTGCCGACTCGGTCACGCTGACGGCGGTGGACGCGGCCGGGGAGCCGGTGCTGTCGGCGCGGTCGCTGGTGCTGCGTCCGTTCTTGCCCGGTCAGATCGCCGCCGCGGGTGGTGGCCAGGTGATGGAGCGCGATGGGCTGTTCCGGTTGGAGTGGACCACGCTCTCCGAGGTCACCGTGGCCGACCCGGTGCCGGTGGCGATGGTCGGCTTCGCGGCGTTCGAGCCGGACGCGCTGGGTCTTGCGAGGAGGTGGGAGTCGGTCGCGGTTCATCGTGATCTGTCGGCGCTGGCGGAGGCGGGGTCGGTGCCGGGGGTGGTGCTGGCCGAGGTCGCGGCCGGGTCGGCGGTGGAGGTGGTGGCTTCGGCGCATGAGGTGACGGCCGGGGTTCTGGGACTGTTGCAGGGCTGGTTGGCCGAGGAGCGGTTCGCCGAGTCGCGGCTGGTGTTCGTCACCCGGGGGGCGGTCGCGGCGGGTGATGGCGAGGTGGTCGCCGATCTGGCGGCCGCGGCGGTGTGGGGATTGGTGCGTAGTGCCCAGTCGGAGAATCCGGGCCGGTTCCTGCTGGTCGACGTGGACGGGCAGGAGTCCTCGCTGTCGGCATTGCCGGGGATTCTGGCCGGTCTGCCGACGTCGGGTGAGCCGCAGGTGGCGGTGCGTGACGGTGGGGTGTGGGCGCCGAGGTTGGCGTCGCTGGTGTCGGGGGCGGGTCTGCTGCCGCCGGCCGGTGAGGTGGCGTGGCGGTTGGGCAGCCGGGCCAAGGGCAGCCTGGACGCGCTGGAGTTGCTCGCGTTCCCGCAGGCGACCGCGCCGTTGGAGGCCGGGCAGGTACGGCTGGCGGTGCACGCGGCGGGGGTGAACTTCCGTGACCTGCTGGACGGGTTGAACGCGCTGGGCTGGTTCCAGGACAAGGTCGGCCTGATGGGTGGTGAGGCCGCCGGGGTGGTGCTGGAGGTCGGCCCCGAGGTCGACGACCTGCACCCGGGCGACCGGGTGGTCGGTCTGGCCGAAGGCTCGTTCGGCCCGGTGACGGTCACTCACGCCCGAGCCCTGGCCAAGATCCCCGATGGGGTCTCGTTCGAGCAGGCCGCGACGATCCCGGTGACGTTCCTGACGGCCTACTACGGGCTGATGGACCTGGCCGGGCTGCGGGAGGGCGAGCGGCTGCTGGTGCACGCCGGCACCGGCGGTGTGGGCATGGCGGCGATTCAGCTGGCCCAGCGGCTGGGGGTGGAGGTGTTCGCCACGGCCAGCCCGGCCAAGTGGGACGTGCTGCGTTCGCTGGGCATCCCGGACGATCACATCGCGTCCTCGCGGAGCCTGGAGTTCGAGGAGCGGTTTCGCGCGGTCTGCGGTGAGCGGGGCATCGACGTGGTGCTCAACTCGCTGACCGGGGAGTTCATCGACGCCTCGGCGCGGCTGCTGCGTCCGGGCGGCCGGTTCGTCGAGTTGGGCAAGCTCGACATTCGCGACCAGGAGCGGTTCCCCGGGCTGGTGTATCACTGGTTTGACATGCTGGATGCCGGGCCTGAGCGGTTGCGGCAGATGCTGGGCGGGCTGATGGGGTTGTTCGCGGCGGGTGAGCTGGAGCCGTTGCCGTTCACGGCGTGGGATGTGCGCCGGGGCCGGGATGCGTTCCGGTTCATGAGCCAGGCCCGGCACACCGGCAAGATCGTGCTGACCATGCCCCGGGTCTGGAACCCGGAGGGCACCGTCCTGATCACCGGTGGCACCGGTGGTCTGGGTGCGTTGTTCGCGCGGCATGTGGTGGCCGAGCGGGGTGTGCGGCATCTGCTGCTGGCCAGCCGTCGGGGTCTGGAGGCTCCGGGTGCGCTGGAGTTGCGGGCCGAGTTGATCGCGCACGGGGTCGAGGTGGAGATCGCCGCCTGTGACATGGCGGATCGGGATCAGGTGGCGGCGCTGCTGGCCGGTGTGGATGCCGGGCATCCGCTGACCGCGGTGATTCACACCGCGGGTGTGCTGGCCGACGGGACGATTCCGTCGCTGTCGGCGGAGGGGTTGCATGCGGTGTTGCGGCCGAAGGTGGATGCGGCCTGGCATCTGCACGAGCTGACCCGGGGCCTGGACCTGGCGGCGTTCGTGGTGTTCTCCTCGCTTGCGGGTGTGGTGGGAGCGCCTGGTCAGGGTAACTACGCGGCGGCCAACGTGTTCTTGGACGCGCTGGCTCAGGTGCGCCGGGCTGCGGGGCTGGCGGGGTTGTCGCTGGCGTGGGGTGCCTGGGCCCAGGACGCGGGGATGACCGGCACGCTGGGTGAGATCGAGATGCGGCGGATCAGCCGGACGGGTATGCCGGCGTTGTCGGCCGAGCAGGGGCTCGCGGCGTTCGAGGCGGCGGTGGGGTCGGATCGGGCGATGGTGGTGCCGGTGCGACTGGAGCTGTCGGCGTTGCGGGCGATGGGCGAGGTGCCGCATCTGATGCGGGGCCTGGTGCGTGCGGGGCGCCGGTCGGCGGTCTCCGTTCTCGCGGGCGGGGACGCGGAGCTGGTGCGGCGGCTGGCGGGCCTGGAGCAGGCCGAGCGGGTGCGGCTGGTGATGGAACTGGTGTGCACTCAGGCGGCGGCGGTGCTGGGGCACGAGTCGGTGGACGCGATCCAGCCGGGACGGGAGTTCCGTGAGCTGGGCTTCGACTCCCTCACCACCATGGAGCTGCGCAACCGGCTGAACGCGGTGACGGGGCTGCAGCTGTCGGCGACCATCATCTTCGACTACCCCACTCCCGCCAGCCTCGCCGAATACCTTCTGGAGGAAATCGCGCCCGGAGCGAACACCGCGGTAGAGCTGTCATTGCTGGCCGATCTCGACCGGTTCGAGACCGCTCTTTCCGGCAACGCGCTCGACGATCTCACCCGGAACGGCATCGCGACCCGGCTGCGGCACCTGCTGGCGAAGGTGAGCGAGAGCGGCACGGAAACCAGTGAAATCGCTGTCGCCGACATGCTCGAATCGGCGAGTACCGAGGAAATCCTCAGCTTCATCGACAACGAACTGGGCCGCTCGAAAGATCTGTGATTCGAGCCCGTGTCTGAATACTGAAGGGCCATTCTCATGTCCGAAGACCGGAAGCTCGTCGAGTACCTGAAGTGGGTCACCGCCGATTTGCACGAGACCCGCCGGCGGCTCGAAGAGGTGGAGTCGGGCAGGCACGAGCCGATCGCCATTGTGTCGATGTCATGCCGCTATCCGGGCGGGGTCGACTCTCCTGAGGATCTGTGGCGGTTGCTGTCCGAGGGACAGGACGCGATCTCTTCGTTCCCGGCCGATCGGGGCTGGGAGGAGGAGGCGATGTTGATGATGGGCCTGGAGTGTCAGGGCGGGTTCCTGTCCGATGTGGCGGGGTTTGACGCGGGGTTCTTCAGGATCTCGCCGCGTGAGGCTTTGGCGATGGATCCGCAGCAGCGGCTGCTGCTGGAGGGGGTGTGGGAGGCGGTCGAGCGGGCCGGGATCGACCCGGTCTCGCTGAAGGGCAGCTCCACCGGGGTGTTCGTGGGCACCAACGGCCAGGACTACGGGCATCTGTGTCTGCAAACCGGGACAGACATGGCGAACTATGTCCTCACCGGTGCAACGGCCAGCGTGCTGTCGGGCCGCCTGTCCTACACCCTGGGCCTGGAGGGCCCGACTATGACGGTCGACACCGCATGCTCGTCGTCCTTGGTCGCCATGCACCTGGCGGTGCAGGCGCTGCGCTCGGGCGAGTGCAGCCTGGCGCTGGCAGGCGGTGTCAAGGTGATGACCACCCCGTTCGGGCTCTTCGGCTTTGGTACGGAGAGCGGGTTGGCGTCCGATGGTCGGTGCAAGGCGTTCGCCGACACCGCGGACGGCACCAGCTGGTCCGAGGGCATGGGCATGCTGGTGCTGGAACGGTTGTCGGACGCACGCCGCAACGGCCACCAGGTGCTGGCGGTCGTGCGTGGGTCGGCGATCAACCAGGATGGTGCGTCCAACGGCCTGACCGCGCCGAACGGCCCGTCGCAGCAGCGGGTGATCCGTCAGGCGCTGGCCGGCGCGGGGTTGTCGCCGTCCGAGGTGGACGCGGTCGAGGCACACGGCACCGGCACGATCCTGGGTGACCCGATCGAGGCCCAGGCGCTGCTGGCCACGTACGGCAAGGACCGTGAAGCCGACCGGCCGCTGCTGCTGGGCTCGATCAAGTCGAACCTCGGTCACACCCAGGCCGCGGCCGGAGTGGCGGGTGTGATCAAGATGGTGCTGGCGATGCGGCACGGCGTGCTGCCCAAGACGCTGCACGTGGATGCGCCCTCGTCGCATGTGGACTGGTCGGCGGGTGCGGTGGAGCTGCTGACCGAGCCGGCGGAGTGGCCGCGGACCGGTCGTCCGCGGCGGGCGGGGGTGTCGTCGTTCGGGATCAGCGGCACCAACGCGCACGTGATCCTCGAACAAGGGCCGGAAACGCCGGAAGAAGACACTCCTCAGGACCGGGCTCCTGCCGCGGGTGTGCTGCCGGTGCTGGTGTCGGCGAAGACAGGTCAGGCATTGCGGGCGCAGGCTGAGCGCCTGGCGTCGTACATGGCCGGCGAGCCTGGTCTGGGGCTGGCCGATGCGGCGTTCTCGCTGGCCACGACGCGGTCGGCGTTCGAGCATCGGGCCGTGGTGCTGGCCGCCGATCGTGAGGGTGTGCTGGCCGGGCTGGGTGCGCTGGCCGAGGACGGTCCGGGTGCGGGTGTGGTGCGCGGGGTGGCCGGGGCGGAGCCGCGGCTCGCGTTCCTGTTCACCGGTCAGGGGAGCCAGCGGGCGGGGATGGGCCGGGAGCTGTATGCGCGGTTCCCGGTGTTCGCGGCGGCGTTGGATGCGGTGATCGCCGAGCTGGACCCGATGCTGGACGGTTCGCTGCGCGAGGTGCTGTTCGCCGAGCCGGGCAGTGCGCAGGCGGAGGCGGGGTTGCTGGATCGGACCGGGTGGGCGCAGCCGGCGTTGTTCGCGGTGGAGACGGCGTTGTTCCGGCTGGTGTCCTCGTGGGGGGTGCGGCCGGGTGTGCTGGCCGGGCATTCGATCGGGGAGATCACCGCGGCGCATGTGGCCGGGGTGTTGTCCCTGAGTGATGCGTGTGCGTTGGTGGCGGGCCGGGCGCGGTTGATGCAGGCGCTTCCCTCCGGTGGGGCGATGGTGGCGGTGCAGGCCTCTGAGGAGGAGGTCGCCGCCCTGCTGGCCGGGCGGGAGAAGGAGGTGTCGGTCGCGGCGGTGAACGGCCCGGTCTCGGTGGTGATCTCCGGGGTCGAGCAGCCGGTCCTTGAGGTCGCCGCGGCGTTGGAGGGGCGGGGCATCAGAACGAAGCGGTTGCGGGTGTCGCATGCGTTCCATTCGCCGTTGATGGAGCCGATGCTGGCGGACTTCCGCACGCTGGCGAGCAGGCTCACCTACGGCGCGCCGAGGGTTCCGATCGTGTCCACCCTGACCGGGCAGGCGGCCACGGCCGAGCAGCTGTGCTCGCCGGACTACTGGGTGGATCAGGTGCGTGGCACGGTCCGCTTCGCCGACGGCATCCGCACCCTGCGTGCGCAGGGCGTACGGGCCTACCTGGAGCTGGGCCCCGACGGGGTGCTCACCGCCATGGCGGGAGACACCCTCGTGGCAGGGGCGGACGTGGTGCTGGTGCCGGCACTGCGCAAGGACCGTGATGAACAGACTGCCGCGATGACGGCGCTGGCCAAGCTGCACGTGCGCGGGGTGCCGGTGGATTGGCGAGCGGTGCTTCCAGGCGGGCGCCAGGTCAAGTTGCCGACGTACGCTTTCCAGCGCCGACGCTTCTGGCCCGAGGCGACCGGTTCCCGTACGGGGGACGTGGCGGCGGCGGATCCCCCGCTGCTGGCTGCCGCGGCGGGTCTGGCCGTGTCGATACCCGAGGCCGACACGGCGTGGGATCGGTTGCGCGGGCTTAGTGGAGCACAGCAGGACGAGGGGCTGCAGGAACTGGTGCAGCATCATGCGGCTGCCATTCTCGGCCACGGCGACTCCTCGGCCGTCGATCTCGAACGTGATTTCTTCGAGCTGGGCTTCGACTCGTTCACCGCGGCCGAATTGCGTAACTCCCTTGCCAGGGCGGTTGGTTGGGAATTCCCGCTGATGGCGGTGTTCGAGAACAAGAATTCCACTGGCCTCGCCCGTTGGCTGCGGCATGAACTCGTCACCCGGATGAATGCCGGCCAGGCGACTGCGACCTCGGCGGCCCAGGTGGACGACACCTTGGCAGAGTTGTTCCGCGGCGCTTTCCGCTCCGGGAAAGCGCAGGAGGCGTTCGGACTGCTTTATGCCGTGGCGCGGACCCGGCCCATCTACGACGCACCTGTCGACCTGCGGGAAATCCCTCAACCGGTGACATTGGCCAGTGGCGCGGCTCGGCCTCGCTTGATCTGCGTGAGTTCGTCCACGGTGACCGGTGGCGTTCATCAATATGCTCGGTTCGCCGCGCACTTCCGCGGGGAAAGACACGTCTCGGCGCTTCCCCTGCTCGGCTACGCCTTCGGTGAGGGCCTGCCCGCCACGATCGACATCGCCCTCGAAAGCATCGCGGAAAGCATCGTGCAGGCCAGTGCGGGGGAACCGTTCACGCTCATCGGTCATTCGGCCGGCGGCATTCTCGCTTACGGCGCAGCCGGTGTACTGGAGAAGTCAGGGATCTCCCCGGAGGCGGTGGTGATGATGGATTCCTTCCCCCCCCGAGCAGGTGGCGATTCTCAGATGCTGTCCGAGCAGGTGCTGCAGTACATCTTGCAGATGGAGACGGTTTTCGGCGAGTTCAACAGTGCACGACTGTCCGCTATGGGATATTGGTCTGCCATTATGTCCGACATCAAACTGGTGGATGTGAATGCGCCGGTGCTGTTCGTGCAGTGCACCGAGCCGTTCTCTGACGTCGAACCCGAATCGGATTACTGGCGGGCGACGCCGTTCGACCCGTCGCATGCCGTACGGACGATCGAGGCGAACCACTTTTCGATGCTCGCCGAGAAGGCAGCGGACACGGCCCGGCTGATCGACGACTGGTTCCGATTGGCGCACTGACCGTCGCGAAAGACACTGGTGGCCACTAGTGATTTTGCGAGTCGCTTCTGCGGTTCACTGTGTCCCGTGGCATCGGCACGGCGAATCGACGACCTCGGCATCCTGGCCGACAGGATCGTCGATGAGCTGATCCCGGTGGCCACTTCTTCCTTACCGGACATCGGCAGGTAGTGAACGAAGAGATCGCTCGGGAACTCGCCGGATGGCGCGATACGTGCGGCAGGAGGGCTTGTCAGACCAATGGATCGTGCAGCTCGGCCCAGTAAAGAGCCCAGTGAAGAACAGACGGATCGTCGGCCGGTGGATGGCGGCGCAGCGGGTCTCGAACTGTCCACGTTGCGGCTTGAGCAGTCGGGCCGGGTGCTGACGGCGTGGGTGGACGCCCCGCCGTTCAACTACATGACCTTGCCGATGCAACGGGACTTCATCCGGCTCGTCGAGGCGGTGGAGCACGACGTTTCGGTCGGCGCGGTCGTCGTCACCGGCGCGCGGCCCGGCCGGTTCATCACGCACTTCGACATCGCCCACATGTCTTCGCAGGCGGATGGCACGCCGGAGATTTCCCATGCGGTCGCTCAGAACCTGTACCGGAGTGTGCGGGCCATGACTGGCTGGGCGGGTGAACGTCTGGTCGCCCGTTCCTCGCTCAAAGAACTGCTTACGGTAACCCGGTTCCATGACACGGCGCTGCGGTTGATGTATTCCCCGGCGGTGTGGATCGCCGCGGTGAACGGGCCGTGCGGCGGCGGTGGCCTGGAGATGTCGGTCTTCTTTGACATGCGCGTATCGGCTGACCGTGATGCCTGTTTCGGCCTGCCCGAACTGTCGGTGGGGCTGACCACCTCCCTGGGCGGGCAGCGACTCGTCCAGCTCGTCGGGCCGTCCCGCGCTTTGGAGATGATGCTCGAAGCGCGTTTCTACGCACCGCAGGAGGCTCTGGAGCTGGGTTTGGTGAACCGGGTGGTGCCGGCCGAGGATCTGCTGGACACGGTCCAGCGGATGGCGGAGCGCTATGCCAGGCGGCCGCGGAAGGCGGTGGCCCTGCAGAAGCGGATCTTCAATGACGCCCATTCCACCTCGGCCCGGGCCGGTCTTACCCAAGAGGCCATCGCCGCATTGATGAGCATGTCATCACCGACCACCCAGGCCGCTATGCGGCGGTGGGTGCAGATGCAGGAGGGCACCGACGGCGACTCGGTGTTCCTGACGCAGCCGGAACCCTGGATCGAGGGCACCGCGCTCGACATGAACGTTCCTGTGCGCGGACCGACGCCGCCATGATCGGTGCTTTCCCCCGCCGCGGCGGTGAAAGCACGGTCAGCGGATCTCGCGATTGAAGGTTCGAGTGCCCCACCAGAGTGACATCACGGTTATCGGGCGCTTCGATCTTGAGGGTGAAGTGCCAGATTGCGGGGATGCGTGCGGACGCCGGTCTTATGGCACCACGCCGGCTCCCCGGAGCATCAGGATGTGACGAGGAACTGGGTCGCGGCAAGCTCGCGGTAGAGGTCGTCGGCGTCGACCAGCTCGTCATGAGTGCCGTAGGCGCGGACCCGGCCTGCCTCCATGAGGATGATCCGGTTGGCGCCGGTGACGGTGGACAGCCGATGGGCTATGACCAGGACCGTGGTCTCCCGCGCCACCTCGGCCACCACCTCGCGCAGGCGCAGCTCGTTCACGGCGTCGAGCTGCGAGGTGGCCTCGTCGAGCAGCAGCAAACGGGGTCTGCGGAGCAGCGCCCTGGCGATGGCCACCCGCTGGCGCTCCCCGCCCGAGAGCAGGACGCCGCGGTGGCCGACAGGTGTATTGAGGCCTTCGGGCAGGCGGGCGACCAGATCGTCCAGGCGGGTGCGGGTCAGGGCGTAGGCGATCTCCTCCTCGGTAGCGCCAGGCGCCCCGAAGACGAGGTTCTCCCGGAATGTGCCGGCGAGGACGGGGGCGTCCTGCTCCACGTAGCCGAGCGAAGCGCGCAGCTCGCCCAGTGGCCACTCGCGGATGTCTCGGCCACCGATGAGGATCGTCCCGGCCTGTGGCTCGTAGAACCGTTCGATGAGCCCGAAGACCGTGGACTTGCCGGCTCCCGAAGGGCCGACCAGGGCCGTCATGCCACCCGCGGGCACCTCGAAGTTCACCTGGTTGTGGATGATCGGCCGGTCTTCGCCGTACCGGAAGACCACGCCGCTGAAGACGAGGCCGACGGGGTCACCGGTCTCCGGCTCCCGCGTCTCGGGGGTGGGTGGCTCGGACGGAAGCTTGGAGATCTCCTGGATGCGGGTTATCGCGGCCAGGCCGTTCTGCATCTGGGTGAGGTTCTGGATCAGCGTCCCGATTGGGGACACCAGGTAGAACAGGTAAAGAAGGAACGCGACCAGCGACGAGATCTCCATCGACCCGTCGGCGACGCGCGCGCCGCCCACTCCAAGCACGGCGAGGAACGCCAGCTGGGTGGACATCCAGGTGCCGACGCTCGTGACCGAGGTCCACGCGGCGGCGGCCACGCCGCGGTCACGTGCCTCGGCGGCCGCAGCGCCCACCACCGCGATCTCGCGTGACTCGGCCCCGCTGGCCTTGACCGTGCGGAACGCCTGGAGAGCGCGGTCGAGCACGGAGCTCATCTCGCCCAGGGCCACCTGGGCCTGGAGCGACGCCCGGCCGATGCGCGGCACGATCGACGCCGCTATGAGGCTGATCAGGGCGACCACCACAAGCGTGACCATGAGGAGCAGGCCGTCGATGATGGCCATCAGCACCACTGCACCCAGGAACATGAAGATCGCGTTCACCGAGCTGGCCAGCGCCTCCGTGCAGACGGCGCGCAGCAGCGTGGTGTCGGAGCTGACCCGGGAGAGCAGGTCCCCCGGCTTGAGCCGGTCCACGTCGGCCACCTTGAGCCGCAGGATGCGATCAACGAGGCTCATGCGCGAGGCCAGCACGATTCCCTCGCCCATCCGCTCGAGCAGGAAGCGCCCCACCGCCAAGATCAGGGCCGCCACCAGGACCGCCACCGACAGCCCGAGCACCGGGCCGACGAGGTCGCCCCCCTTCCCGAAGGTGTCGATCACGCCCTTGGCGAGGATCGGCATCGCCAGCCCGGCGAAGCTGCCCACCAAAGTGAACACGCCACCCAGCAGCAGCACGCGCTTGTGCGGGCGGACCAGGTCGAACAGCAGCCGCCACGAGCTCCGCCTGCCCAGGCCGCTCAGTCGCACCCGCCCGCGAAGAACCTCCTCCATCCGAAGCGCTTGTGTACCGCCTGCTTGCTGACCCCGAGGGCCTCCGCTATCTGCAGCCATGACATCCCCTGTACGCGTACCCGGCGCACCTGGACGGTGGCCAGCCGATCGATCTGGCGGCGCAACTCGGCGGCGCGTAGCGCACGCAAAGGGTCGTCCCCTTCTGCTCGGTCACCAGAGCCACGAGTTCCCCATTCATTAGGTCAACGTACGTTGACCACCCAAGGGGGCGTTCACATCGATGTCGACACCGTTGACCGCGTCGATCCGCTGACCGTCCACGTGAAAACTGCGTGCCGGTCCACGGGTTGTGATCATGAAAATCCCTCTCGCCGCCCATGGCCAATAGTGACATTAGATGTCGAAAGACCAGGAAATCACTGGAGTCCGTAGCGTATGGACCGTTTGGCGGCCTCGGGCCGGGGCTCCCGGCGCAGCTTCTAGTGGTTTTGCGAGTCGTTGCCGGGGTTCACTGGTCCGAGTGGCATTCGGCGCGATGAAGGGGCAACGGATCGTGAGTACCGCGGACGACGTCAGCACCGCTTGGGTCCGTCGCTATCATCCGGCGGCGGGGGCGGGTAAGCGCCTGGTGTGCTTTCCGCACGCGGGTGGATCGGCCAGTTTCTTCCGTCCGGTCTCGGCCAGGTTCTCGCCGGATGCCGATGTGGTGGCCGTTCAGTATCCCGGGCGGCAGGATCGGTTGCGGGAGCCGTGTATCACCGACATCGGCATCCTGGCGGATCGGATCGTCGACGAGCTGGTCACGTTGTCGGAGAAGCCGACGGTCTTCTTCGGTCACAGCATGGGGTCGGTGATCGGCTTCGAGGTGGCCTGCCGGCTTGAGCGGAAGGGTGTCAACGCGCCCCACACGCTGATCGCCTCGGGACGTCGCGGGCCGTCCACCTGGCGGGACGAGTCGGTGCACCGGCGTGATGACGACGGTATCGTCGCCGAGCTCAAGCTGCTGAACGGCACGGATGCGGGGTTGCTCGGCGATGAGGAGATCCTGCGGATGGCGTTGCCCGCGCTGCGAGGTGACTATCGTGCGATCGAGACCTATCGCGGAGATCCGGAGCGGAGCATGAGTGGTTCGATCACCGTGCTGACCGGGGACGCCGATCCGAGGACGACGGTCGAGGAGGCGGAGGCCTGGAGTCGGCATACCGCGGGGCGGTTCCGTATCAGGGTGTTCTCCGGCGGTCACTTCTTCCTCACCCGGCATCAGCAGGCGGTGAACGAGGAGATCGCCCGGGAACTCGGGGCGTAGCGCGGGCGCCCGTGCCTGCCGACGACGTATGGCAGGCACGGGCTGACCCTGAACCCGAGCCTCGACCGCACGGCTGTCCGTATCGCCATCCCCGAACCGCATCGTCAGGCGTGCCAGGTGCTCCATGCGTCGGCGATCAGCTCGGTAAGGCCTGATCGCTCGGGAAGCCATCCGAGTTCTTTCACCGCGCGGCTGTTGTCGGCCGTGAGGGTCTGCGGTTCCCGCTTGGGGGGCACCTTTCGGACCGGTACCGGGAGGCCGGTGACAGCTTCCGCTGCCGCCACGACCTGCGCCATGCTGGACGCGGTGCCGCTACCTATGTTGTAGACGCGGTGCTCGCCTGCCTTCACGGCGGCGAGCGATAGCCGCACCGCTGTCGCCACGTCGAGGATGTGGACGAAGTCGCGGACCGCGGATCCGTCGCCGTTGAGTGTGATGTACGGCAACTCGCCGGTGAGCGCGCGGAATACATTCGGGATGATACGCGCGGTGTCGGTGTCGGTGCGCCCATTGGCCGCCCCGGCGATGTTGAAGCACCGCAGCGTGACTGCGCCAATCGCTCCAGTGGCGGCGTACGCCGCGACGAGCTGCTCCGCACTGACCTTCGATGCCGCGTAGGGGCTTTCCGGGTGGGGCTCCAGATCCTCGCCCAGGGCACCGACGTGCTGCGAGCCGTAAACCTTGTCGGTCGATGCGAACACGAATCGAGCCGACGGCACCGATTCACGGATGTTGTCGAGCGCCATGAGGAGGTTGAGGGTGCCAACCACATTTACGTCGTAGTACGTCAGCGGGTCGGCGAACGAGTCACGCCCTCGGGACACTGCGGCGAGGTGGCATACCGCGTCGAAGCGCCCGGCGGCGACTATTTCCCGGATTCGGGCGCGGTCCCGGATATCGCCTTCCACCAGGCCGACGCCGGCGTGCCGCCCCGCGTCCGGGTGGCCCCGGGTCAGGACGGTGACCCGGTGACCGGCGGCAAGAAGATCGTGGGTGACCGCATGGCCGAGATAGCCCAGGCCTCCAGTGACCAGGACGTGCACGTCAGTTCCTCCAGCGGTTCGCGGCCGTTTTAACCACTTCAACTGATGGACAGCTCCGGGAACGGCACGACGAACGCGCCGCCGGCTGCCGTGAACGCCGCCGACCGGGCGCGGATGCTGGCCTCGAAGTTCCAGGCGAACAGCACGCAGTAGTCGGCCGCGTTCGCGGCCAGCCGCTCGGAGCTCACAATGGGGATACCGTCGCCCGGCGTGAACTTGCCCACCTTACGTGGGTTGTCGTCGACGATCCAGGCGATCTCACCGCCCACTCCGGCCTGGGAGAGCAGGGTGACGGCCCGCGCCGACGCACCGTACCCGCAGATTTGCCGACCGACTTTCGACAGACCGCTCAGCACGTCGTTGAGGGTCGTGCAGACCCGGTCGATGCGATCCGCGAAGCCGTCGAGAAAACTGCCGTCGGGCACCCCCGCGTCGACCTCGGCCTGCAGGATCCGGTCGAATCCGGCCGTCGAAGGGCGGGCATCGTCATCGCGGCCTATCCAGCACCGCAATGAGCCTCCCTGGGTCGGGATGAGTTCGGCGTCGAACACCGCGAGCCCGTTCGCCTTGGCCGCCTGTGCCAGCACATGCAGGGAGAAGTAAGAAAGGTGCTCGTGGTAGACGAACTCGAAGATACCGTGCTGGACCATCGGCAGGACGTGTGCGACCTCGATGACGGCGCAGCCACCCGGTTTGAGGAGCAGGCGGGTCGCGCGGAGAACTCCGTTCACGTCGTTGACATGGGCGAGCACATTGCTGCCCAACACCGCGTCAACGGGTCCGATGTCACTCAATATCTTCTCGGTCGATTCCACACCGAAATGCGTGGTCAGCGTCGGAATTCCCTGCTCCTGCGCGTAGACCCCCAGTTCGACCGCCGGGTCGACACCGAGCACCCGCATGCCGCGCTCGGCGAAGAAGCTCAGCTGCGTGCCGTCGTTCGAGCCGATTTCGAGCACCTTCGCCCCGGCGGCCAGCCCCAGTCGATCCGTGACCCGGGTGGCCAGCGCACGGCAGTGGTCGACGAGGGCAGGAGCGGCACCCGTGGCGTACCGGTAGTCGGCGAACAGTACCGATCGGGGGATGACGTCCACCAGCTGGACCAGGCCGCACCCGGCGCAGCGCACGAGGTCCAACGGGTACCGGTCCTGAGATCGGGCCGCCTCGGCCGTGGGCGCGATGTCGTTGGCGGGCGGAGTCGGGGTGAGCGAGACCACTCGTTCCAGACGGTCGGTCCCGCACACCAGGCATCGGCTGGTGGTGTCCATCAGCGTTCTCTCCCTCCACCTGTCGGGTTGCCCAGCCGCCGTGGCCACCGCGCTCGATCTGCCGGAAGGCATTTCGACAGCTCACGACAAGTCCTCGATCAGCTGGCGCTCGGAGCTTACGGCCGCCAACACTAGGGGAATTACCTGATCGGCTGAGGCACAATCACCTGAACGAAACCCCTTGATCTAGGGGAATTACATGATCGCCGACACCGTGTTTCCGTCCGAGTTGTCCGCCAGAGGCGAGGCAGGTAACGCGGATGAAGGAGTATCAGATGCGAATCCTGGTTACTGGCGGAGCTGGGTTCATCGGATCCCATTTCGTACGGTCAATGTTGGACGGCCGATATCCCGGCCACGAGGACACTCGAGTCACCGTTCTGGACAAGTTGACCTACGCCGGCAGGACGGAGAACCTGCCCGAGGCGCATCCGAGGTTGACCTTCGTGCGCGGCGACATCTGCGACCGGGAGCTGCTGGCCGATCTCCTGCCAGGACACGACGGAGTCGTGCATTTCGCTGCCGAGTCGCACGTCGACAGGGCGGTGAATGACGCGGAACCGTTCGTGTGGGCCAACGTGATGGGCACCCACCGCCTTCTCGAACAATGCGGGATGAGTGGAATTCAGCGCGTCGTGCACGTGTCCACCGACGAGGTGTACGGGTCGATCGATAAGGGGTCATGGACGGAACAGTTCCGGCTTGAGCCCAACAACCCGTACTCGGCGTCGAAGGCGGCCAGCGATTGCCTCGCTCGATCGCACTGGCGCACTTACGGCCTGGACCTGTCGATCACCCGATGCTCCAACAACTATGGACCCCGGCAGCATCCGGAGAAGATCATTCCCCGCTTCGTCACCCGCCTGCTCCAGGGGCGTGACCTCACGCTGCACGGCGACGGCGGCGCCGTCCGCGAATGGCTGAACGTCGACGACCACTGCCGCGGCATTTCCATGGTCTTTGACAAGGGCCGCGCCGGCGAGATCTACAACATCGGCGGCGGGATAGAACTCACCAACCGTGAGCTGACCGGCCTTCTGCTCGAACTGGCCGGGGCCGATTGGGACCGAGTCCGCTATGTGGCAGACCGGCGGGTTCAGGACCACCGGTACTCGATCGACTACGGGAAGATAACCGAGGAGATCGGGTTCGAACCCATGATCGATTTCAGAGAAGGTCTCGCGGGCACCATCGCCTGGTACCGGGAGAATCGATCCTGGTGGGCAGCTCTTGACGCGTAGTGGTCGCGGGCGGAAGTCCAGGTGACGGTTCGCGGGCCGTGGTGCAGAACCTCCGCGCGGTGGTGCGTTTTCTGACGGTCCGCCGCACGGGGACATGTGGGTACTCTCGGTGACTTCGGTCAGTATCTCTGCACCACGGTCCGTGACCACGGCCAACAACGCGATCGCGCGAGGTCATGCGCCTCGCCGTACGGTTTTCGTATCCGGTGGGGATGGCATCGATGTCCTGGCCTGTCTCCGGGGCGGTGATGGTGGATCGGCGGGGACGACCACGACGGGTCTGCCGGTCCCGGCTGGACTTGGGAGCACGCCACGCCAGGTTGCCGTCCGCGCCGGTCCATACCGCTGGACCCGCACCTACCGCGATACCTGTACTCCTGGCAGATCCCGCAACCGCGGTGGCGCGCTGTCGGCGAAGACCGCCCGCAGGATCCTCATCCCGTCCTGCCCGACCTGGAGAGCACATGGGCGGCCTGCTCATCCTTCTCCCGCGGGATCCGGCCACAGCGGACCGGGTGGCCATACCGGCGGCCCACTGCGCTGTGACCAGAGCGCCAAACCACTCTCTGTGCCTGAGCCGCTTTTACGTGGCCACGGACACCTCCTCGATCGCGCGAACCGCCATACCCACCCCGTCTTCTTCACGGATTGCGATGCCGAGCGCCCGAGCGCGGGTGGCCATACCGTTGTCGGTGAGCAGACGATCGAGCGTGCCTCGCAACCAGCCGGTGTTGAGAGCGCGGTGGGGACGAGGCGGAGGCCCGACGCCGAGCTGCGCGATCTTCCTTCCCCAGTGGAGCTGATCACCTTGGAGCCACACGACCGCCTGCGGGATACCAGCCCGGAACGCCGCCGCGGTCGTCCCGGCCCCCCCGTGATGGACGACGCACGCGGCGCGGGCATAGAGCCACCCGTGCGGGACGAAGTCTGCCAAAAAGATGTTGGGTGGCAGCTCCTGATCTCCGAGCCCGGCCCAGCCGGATTGCAGGACGACACGCCGGCCCAGGCCGCGAACCGCCTCAAGCAGCTGCTTTGTGACCGCGCGGGCGTCAAACCCGGTATTCGAGCCAAAGCCGATCACGATCGGCGGCTCGTCGGCTATGAACGCCGCGAGGTCGTCCGGGGGTACGTACTCCGGTTCGTCGAGAAACCAGTATCCCGTGGTGCGGTAGGTGGAGTCGAAGAGCGGATCGTGCTTGAGAATGTGCGGGCTGATGGCGATGAAGTTGAGCAGGCGCGAATGGCTCGCGTCGAAGAGAACGTCGCGCCAGGGCGGAAGGCCGGCTGCGACGACGATGGGGTTGAGAAGCTTGTCGGTCGCGCGCCTGACCCCCGAGCCAACGATCGACCATGCGAGGGCGTTGCCCGCGGGCCCGAGATTGACATTGGTCGGGCCATAGCCGCGCGCTCGGTGCAGCGGCCAGGTGTGGTGCACGCTCACGTGGGGCGTGCCGACCGCACGCGCCGCGGCGGCCGCGGCGATGGACAGCGGCGAGTGGACGACGATGTCGGCCTCAGGTGCCAGCGCCATCAGCTCCGGTACCGAGGCATGCTGCTCCTGCGCCAGGAATTCCAGCATGACCGTCAGTTGCCGCAGTTTGTTCTTCTCGTTGATGACACGGATGTAGTTCGCCTGGAATTCCGTCTTACTCCAAGTCGGCCTGCCGACGAAAGGAACACCGACAGCGTCGGTGCGCGCTGCGTAACTGTCGGAGGCCGAGAACGTAACGTCATGGCCCTCCGCGAGCAGACGCTTTCCGAGGGCAAGAAAAGGCTGGATATCCCCCTCCGAGCCGACGGTTACTATGAGGGCACGCATCGTATCAAAGCCGAATCTACGAGGGTCGGATCAGTGGCGGTCGGAGGTGGGGCCACTCTTGATTGCCTCCCTGGATCGGCTGCCGAAGTGACATGTGTGACGGACCCGAGCAGCGATCTTGTTTTCCTGTCCGGAACATCCTGGTGCAGCCGATTCCCGGAAATCATTAGAATCACGGCGTCGATGCGGGTTCGAGGTGGTGGGTCGTGACGAACGTGGTCCGGCGCAGCGGTCGCCACCAGCCCTCGGCCAGATTCAGCCGGCAGGTGGTGCTGAGCGCGGAAGATCTATCCGATTCAGCGGAGATCCCGATGTGCGGCTGGAGTACCGGCTTCTAGTGGTTTTGCGAGTCGTTGCCGGGGTTCACTGGTCCGAGTGGCATTCGGCGCGATGAAGGGGCAACGGATCGTGAGTACCGCGGACGACGTCAGCACCGCTTGGGTCCGTCGCTATCATCCGGCGGCGGGGGCGGGTAAGCGCCTGGTGTGCTTTCCGCACGCGGGTGGATCGGCCAGTTTCTTCCGTCCGGTCTCGGCCAGGTTCTCGCCGGATGCCGATGTGGTGGCCGTTCAGTATCCCGGGCGGCAGGATCGGTTGCGGGAGCCGTGTATCACCGACATCGGCATCCTGGCGGATCGGATCGTCGACGAGCTGGTCACGTTGTCGGAGAAGCCGACGGTCTTCTTCGGTCACAGCATGGGGTCGGTGATCGGCTTCGAGGTGGCCTGCCGGCTTGAGCGGAAGGGTGTCAACGCGCCCCACACGCTGATCGCCTCGGGACGTCGCGGGCCGTCCACCTGGCGGGACGAGTCGGTGCACCGGCGTGATGACGACGGTATCGTCGCCGAGCTCAAGCTGCTGAACGGCACGGATGCGGGGTTGCTCGGCGATGAGGAGATCCTGCGGATGGCGTTGCCCGCGCTGCGAGGTGACTATCGTGCGATCGAGACCTATCGCGGAGATCCGGAGCGGAGCATGAGTGGTTCGATCACCGTGCTGACCGGGGACGCCGATCCGAGGACGACGGTCGAGGAGGCGGAGGCCTGGAGTCGGCATACCGCGGGGCGGTTCCGTATCAGGGTGTTCTCCGGCGGTCACTTCTTCCTCACCCGGCATCAGCAGGCGGTGAACGAGGAGATCGCCCGGGAACTCGGGGCGTAGCGCGAGACATACGGCAAGGCAGAAGCGGATCTTCAACGAAGCCTTCTCCGTCTCGACCCAGGAGAGCCTGACCCGGGAGGCGATCGTCACGCTTGTGAACGTGTCGTCACCGGGGCCACCAAGGCGGCGCTGCGGCAGTGGTCGCGGATACGGGAGGGCGCCGGCTGCGACTCAGTGTTCCTGACGCAGCCGGACCCTGGATCGAGGGCACCGTCCTCGACATGAACGTTCCCGCGCGGGGACCGACGGCGCCACCCAGATCGCCAGGGAACTGGGCGGCCGGCGCCGGGCGCAGGTGATGACCGCCGCGGTGTCCGCCATCGGAATGGTCGTCAACGGTCACCTCCTGGACACGAACGCCTTCGACGCGTTCCTGTGGCCGGGGTTCCGGCGGTTGACCATCTGAAGCGACGCACCGGCGGCGACGCACGGGCAGACGGATGACCTCTGGAGCGACCGGCGGGCAGGGGCCCGGAGGCGTACCGACCGGGGACGCGAGAGGATCCGACCGGTCAGGCCGCCGAAGGGTCACATGCGTGTGCGCCCCGTGGCCTGACCCTCCAGGTAGAACTCGCGTACCTTCCCGATCACCCACTCCTGGTCGGACTCGGCCAGCCCGGGGTCGGTGGGCAGATAGAGACCGTCGGCCGCGAAGCGGGCGGCGTTCAGCGCCGGCCAGTCGGGGTTGAAATACATCGGCTGACGGCTCATGGGCTGGAAGAACGGCCGGGTCTCGATCCCCGCGTCGGTCAGGAACTCCCGAAGCTCCTCCCGCCGCTCCGCCCGGATGTCGTACATCCAGAGGACGTCGCGAGACGGCATGATGGTGATCCCGTCGATGCCGTCGAGCCCGCTGTCGTAGTGCTTCTCGATCCGCTTGCGGATGGCGAGTATCTCGTCGATCTGCTCCAGCTGGGCCAGGGCGACCGCGGCCTGCATGTTCGTCATGCGGAAGTTGTAGGCCAGCTTCTTGTGAATGAAGTCGTGTTCCTTGCTGAAGGCCATGCTGCGCAGGTGGGCCATCTGCTGAGCGAGATGCTCGCTGTTCGTGACGCAGACACCCCCCTCACCGGCACTGATGATCTTGTTGGCGAACAGCGAGAAACACGCGATGTCGCCCACCGGGCGCACGCCGTGCGCCTCCGCCGAATCCTCCACCACTCTCAGGTTGTACTCGTGAGCCAGCTTCATGATCGCGTCCATGTCGCACCGCCGGCCGTAGACGTGCACCGGCATGATGACCTTGGTACGGGGGGTGATCCGAGCCTCGATCAGCGAGACGTCGATGTTGAGGTCGTCGCCGCAGTCCACGAACACCGGCACCGCGCCGGTGTAGGTGACCGCCCACGCGGTGGCGACCATGGTGAACTCGGGAACCAGGACCTCGTCGCCGGGGCCGACTCCGAGCGCCCGCAGCGCGAGGGTGAGAGCGGTCGTGCCAGAGGAGCACGCGACGCCGTACGCGGTGCCGTTGTACTGGGCGAACTCCTCCTCGAAGCGCCTGACGAAGGGGCCCTGCGAGGATATCCAGCCGGAGTTGACGGCCTCGGTGAGGTACTCCAGTTCTCGTCCTGCGAGGTACGGCTTTGAAACCTGATATTTGAACGCCATGGAGTTCCTCACTCATCAGCCAGCCGGCTCGTCGGCACGGGGCGATAAGAGGCGCTCAGAAAGTCCCGCCTTCCCCGCCGCACTGCGACGCGGGACTCTCCGGACACGCGCCGGGTCAACTACAGAAGAACCCGGGCGGCACTCGTGAAAACACTAGGATCCGCGCGCTATGAGGCATGAGACCGGGTCGGCTCAGGTCGCCGCGGTGAACAGGGCCGGGGGCGTGGCAGGTGGGACGTCTGGCATGCTGAGGTACCGGAGGCGACTCCCGTTGTGTCACCGGGTTACGGTCACGCCCGCACCGTCTTTTTCGCGCCGCACAACCGGTGACCCGCACCGTCTTTTTCGCGTCGCACAACCGGTGACCCGCACCGTCTTTTTCGCGTCGCACAACTAGTGAAACGCGCAGCGTGTGCTCGGCATAGTTCGTGCTGGCCGTGAGGCCACGAGCCGGATGCGGCGATTCGAGCACCTGCCCTTGCCGGGCGGCGAATCGAGTCTCCGCATGTCGGCATTACGACGTGTATGGGGAGCGGTGCGTGAATCGATCCAAGTTCATGCCTGGCCATGACTCCGGCACGAGTGACGATCGCATCGCGATCGTCGGAGTGTCCTGCCGGTTGCCCTCCGCACCAGGTCCGGCGGAGTTCTGGCGGCTGTTGTGCGACGGCGTGAGCGCCGTGTCCACGGTGCCGCCCGACCGCTGGAGCGCGGATACGGAGTTCGGTTCCAGCGCGCACGGCGCGTTCCTGGACGGGATCGACCGGTTCGACGCCGGGTTCTTCGCGATCTCACCCCGTGAGGCCCGCACGATGGATCCCCAGCAGCGGCTGATGCTGGAGCTCGGCTGGGAGGCTCTGGAGAACGCGCGTATCGCGCCCACTCCCCTCCGCGGCACCGACGTCGGCGTGTTCATCGGTGCGATGGCCGACGATTACGCGTTGCTGAGCCGCCAGAGCGGCGCTGCGGGAATCGGCCATCACTCGCTCACCGGCGTCAACCGCAGCATCCTCGCCAACCGGGTGTCGCACTTCCTCGCCCTGACCGGCCCGAGCATGGCCGTGGACACGGGCCAGTCGTCATCGCTGGTGGCGGTGCACCTCGCCTGCGAGAGCATCCGCAGCGGCGAGTCCAGCATGGCCCTCGCGGGTGGGGTCCAGCTCAACCTCGCCGCGGAGAGTGCCCTGGCGGCCGCGGAGCTCGGCGCGCTCTCCCCGGACGGCAGGTGCTTCACCTTCGACGCGCGGGCGAACGGTTACGTCCGCGGCGAGGGCGGCGCCATCGTCCTCCTCAAGCCGCTGTCGCGTGCCCTCGCGGACGGCGACCACGTGTACTGCGTCATCGCGGGCAGCGCGGTCAACAACGACGGTTCCGGCGAGACGCTCACCACCCCGAGCTCCCGAGCGCAGGAGCGGGTACTGCGGTCGGCGTATCGGCGCGCCGGCGTGGACCCGGCGAGCGTCGGCTACGTCGAGCTGCACGGTACCGGCACCAGAGTGGGCGATCCCATCGAGGCCGGCGCGCTCGGCGCGGTGCACGGCACGGGCCGCTCGAACGCGCCGCTGTGGGTGGGATCGGCCAAGACCAACGTCGGCCATCTGGAGGGCGCCGCCGGCATCGTCGGGCTGCTCAAGACCGTGCTGGCCATCGAGCACCGGCTGCTGCCGCCGAGCCTGAACTTCGAGCGGCCGAACCCCGCGATCCGCTTCGACGAGTGGAACCTGCGGGTGGTGGAGTCTCCGATGTCGTGGCCGGTGAGCCACGGTGACGGGCGGATCGTCGCGGGCGTCTCGTCGTTCGGCATCGGCGGCACCAACTGCCATGTCGTGCTGACCTCCGCCCCGGAGCGCACCTCCCCGGCGCCGGTGACCGGGCCTGCCCTGCCGGTCGCCGTACCCGAGGAGCTTGGGGAGCGCCCCGGGGCAGGGCCGGAGACATCGTCACCGGTGTCCTGGCCGCTGTCCGGCCACACCGAGAGCGCGTTGCGGGCACAGGCGGCCCGGCTTGCCCGCCACGTCAGGGAACGGGAGGACCTCTCGACCGGCGACGTGGCCTTCTCTCTGGCGACGACGCGGGCCGGCCTGCGCCATCGAGCGGTCGTCATCGGGGACGGACGCGAACAATTGCTCCACGGGCTGGACGCGCTGTCGGAAGGGCGCTTCGCGTCAGGGCTGGTGCGCGGCAGGATCGACGTCGATCCCAGTTCCGGCGGCGTGCTCTCCGACCGGGTGGAGCTCCTCGATCAGATGCGGCTGGTCTTCGGGCTCGGTCAGCACACCGCGCCGCTGGCCCGCGTATGGCAACGCCCCGGCCAGCAGGTCTTCGTCTTTCCCGGCCAGGGATCGCAGTGGGCCGGGATGGGGGTGGAGCTGCTCGACTCGTCGCCGGTGTTCGCCGCCGCCATGGCGGAATGCGAGGCGGTGCTGGCGCCGTTCGTCGACTGGTCGCTGACGAGCGTCGTGCGGGGGGAACCCGGTAGCCCGCCCAGGGAACGCGCCGACGTGATCCAGCCGGTGCTGTGGGCGATCATGGTCTCCCTGGCGGCGCTGTGGCGGTCGTACGGCGTGGAACCGGCCGCGGTGGTGGGCCACTCGCAGGGGGAGGTCGCCGCCGCGTGTGTCGCGGGCGCGCTGTCGCTGGAGGACGGCGCCTGGCTGGTGACCGCCAGATCGAAGCTGATCACCGAGGTCCTCTCCGGCAGAAGCGGCATGGTCTCGGTGGGACTCCCTCTGGAGGCCGTGGAGGACCGGCTGGCACGCTGGGCGGGCCGCCTGTCCGTCGGCGCCGTGAACAGCCCGTCCTCCACGGTGGTGTCCGGGGACAACGAGGCGCTGGCCGAGATGATGGCCGAGTGGGCGGACACGGTGCAGATGGGCCGGGTCAACATCGACTACGCCTCGCACTCCTCCGTCGTCGAGCGGATCGAGGAGCGCCTGGCACCGCTGCTGGCGTCGATCCGGCCGCGCAGTTCGGAGATCCCCTTCTACTCGACGGTGACCGGCGCCCCGCTGGACACGGCGGAGCTTGACGGTGACTACTGGTATCGCAACCTGCGCCGGCCGGTCGACTTCCAGGGCGCGGTCGGGCGGTTGCTGGCCGACGGGTTCGGTGCTTTCATCGAGGTGAGCCCGAACCCGGTACTGGTCGGCAGTATCCAGGAGAGCGCGCGGATCGCCGGCCGCCCGGCGGTGGCCGTCTGCACCCTCCAGAGGCACAACGCCGGGATCTCCCGCTTGATGACCTCGATCGCCGAGCTCTACACGAGCGGGGTGGAGGTCGGCTGGGAACGGTTCCTCCCCGCCGCGTCCCGAGTCGAGTTGCCGACGTACGCGTTCCAGCGTGTCCGCCACTGGCTGGAGGGGGCCGGCCCGGAACGAGAGCGGGAGGAAGCGGGACCGCGGGCGCGGGCAGGATCGGCATCGGCGGCCGATGGGAGACCGGACGGGCCGGACGGGCCGGACGCCGTCCAGCGGCTCGGCTCCGGCAGCCCGCTGGACCTGGTCCGCGACGCGTGCGCGGCGGTCCTCGGGACGTACGATCCTGATGGGATCGATCTCGGCCTGCCCTTCAAAGAGCTCGGCTTCGACTCCGCGATGCTCGTCGAGCTCACCACCCGGCTTGATTCGGCCGACGGGCCGGCGCTGACCGCCACCGCCCTCTTCGATCACCCCACACCGGCGAGACTCGCCGCCTTCCTGGGGTCCACAGCCGCCACCGGTTCCGGATCCCAGCCGCTGGAACCGGTGGCCTCTCCTCCGGTGGCCTCTTCCCCGATGGCCGACGAGCCCATCGCAATCATTGGGATGGCCTGCCGCTACCCAGGCGGGATCGACTCCCCGGAAAGCCTGTGGCGGCTGGTCGACGCCGGTGTGGACGCCGTGTCGGCGCTGCCCGCCGACCGCGGATGGCGGATGGGGGCCCTCGCCGCGGACCATCCCGGAGGCTTCCTCCACGACGCGGGAGACTTCGACGCCGCGTTCTTCGGGATCTCGCCGCGTGAGGCGCTGGCGATGGAGCCGCAGCAGCGGCTGGCGCTGGAAGTGGCCTGGGAGGCGGTGGAGCGGGCCGGAATCCCGCCGTCGTCGCTGCACGGCACCCGGACCGGCGTGTATCTCGGTGCGATGGCGCAGGACTACGGCGCCCGGATGCACGAGGCGTCCGGTGACGCCGAGGGCTACACGTTGACGGGCACCTCGCCGAGTGTTCTGTCCGGCCGGGTGGCGTACACCCTGGGGCTGGAAGGTCCCGCGATCACGGTGGACACCGCGTGCTCGTCGTCGCTGGTCGGCCTGCACCTGGCCGCGCAGGGGCTGCGGGCCGGGGAGTGCTCGCTGGCGCTGGCGGGCGGGGTCACCGTCATGTCGACGCCGGGCATCTTCCTGGAGTTCGCCAAGCAGGGCGGCCTCTCTCCGGACGGGCGGTGCAAGGCGTTCGCCGACGCCGCCGACGGCACGGGCTGGGCCGAGGGCGTCGGCGTGCTGGTGCTGGAACGCCTGTCGGACGCCCGCCGCAACGGCCACCGGGTGCTCGCCGTGCTCCGTGGATCGGCCGTCAACTCCGACGGCGCCTCCAACGGCCTGACCGCTCCCAGCGGCGTCTCCCAGCAGCGGGTGATCCGGCAGGCCCTTGCCGGCGCCGGGCTCTCCCCCTCGGACGTGGACGTGGTGGAGGCGCACGGCACGGGCACCAAGCTGGGCGACCCGATCGAGATCCAGGCCCTGCTGGCGACGTACGGCCAGGACCGGGACCGGCCGCTGCTGCTCGGGTCGATCAAGTCGAACATCGGTCACACCCAGGCGGCCGCAGGGGTCGCGGGCGTGATCAAGATGGTGATGGCCATGCGGCAGGGGATCGTGCCGCGGACGTTGCACGTCAACGCCCCCACATCGCACGTGGACTGGTCGGCCGGCGCGGTCGGGCTGGTGACCGAGCGTGCCGAGTGGCCGGAGGCCGGACGGCCCCGCCGGGCCGGTGTGTCGTCGTTCGGGATCAGCGGTACCAACGCGCACGTGATCGTCGAGCAGGTGCCGGACCCCGTGTCCGGGCCGGGGCGGCCGTCCGATCCTGCCGCTCCGGCTGCTTCGGAGCTTTCCACTTTGGAGGCTCCGGCTGCTTCGGAGCTTCCCGTTTCGGAGCTTTCCGTTTCGGAGGCTTCGGCCGAGTCCTCCGAGTCCTCCGAGCTTGGTACGACATCGGGTAGGGCGCCTGTCGTGGTGCCCTGGGTGGTCTCGGGTAAGAGCGAGGCCGCGCTCGGTGCTCAGATCGATCGGCTGATGTCTTTTGTGGCCGAGAGTGGGGCGGATCCGGCCGATGTCGGCTACTCGCTGGTGAGGGCCCGTTCGGAGTTCGCTCACCGGGCGGTGCTGCTGGCCGATGGTGAGGGTGTGGCCGAGGTGGCACGCGGTGTCGCCGGTGTGCCCGGCGGGCTGGCGGTGCTGTTCGCGGGACAGGGCGCGCAGCGGCTCGGGATGGGCCGCGAGCTGGCCGCCCGGTTCCAGGTCTTCGCCCGCGCGTTGGAGGAGGTTTTCGCGCGGCTGGCCGGTGAGCTGGAGCGCTCGCCGCGTGAGGTGGTGTTCGGTGCGGATCCCGGGCTGCTGGATCGTACCGAGTTCGCCCAGCCGGCGCTTTTCGCGATCGAGGTGGCACTCTTCCGGCTGGTCGAGTCGTGGGGTGTGGTGCCGGACCTGCTGGTGGGGCACTCGATCGGTGAGATCGCCGCCGCGCACGTGGCCGGTGTGCTGTCGCTGGACGACGCCTGCGCGCTGGTCGCGGCCCGGGGCCGGTTGATGCAGCGCCTGCCCGAGGGCGGGGCGATGGTGTCGGTCCAGGCCGGTGAGGCGGAGGTGGAGCCGCTGCTGGAGGACGGGGTCGTCATCGCCGCGGTGAACGGCCCGTCGTCGGTGGTGATCGCCGGCGCCGAGGACGCCGTCCTGCGAATTGCCGCGCGTTTCGGCAAGGCCACCCGCCTGCGGGTGAGCCACGCGTTCCACTCGCCGTTGATGGAGCCGATGCTGGCGGAGTTCCGGGAGATCGTCGAGGGGCTGACCTTTCACGAGCCGAGGACGCCGATCGTCTCCACCGTGACCGGCCAGCCGGTCGACGCCGCCTACCTGTGCTCGGCGCAGTACTGGGTGGACCATGTCGTGCGGCCGGTGCGTTTCGCCGACGCGATCCGTGCCGCCGGGGCGGCGGGGGCCAAGGTGTTCTTGGAGCTTGGTCCGGATGGCGGGTTGTCGGCGCTGGTTCACCAGAACCTCTCCTCGCCGGCCGGTCGGACCCCGGCTGAGACGTCGAGACCGGTAGCCCTCCCCATCCTGCGTAAGGATCGCGGGGAGCAGACCGCGGCGCTGGCGGCGGCGGCCCGGTTGTATGTGCACGGGGTGGCGGTGCGCTGGCCGGAGTTGTTCTCCGCTAGGGCGGCTCGCCGGGTGGATCTGCCGACGTATGCCTTCCAGCGGGAGCGGTACTGGAGCGAGCCCTCGGCGGCCGGGGGCGATGTCACCTTGGCCGGGCTGGATCGGCCGCGGCACCCGCTGCTGGGTGCGGCGGTGGAGCTGCCCGATACCGGTGGGTTCCTGTTCACCGCTGTGGTCTCGACGGCGGCGCATCCGTGGCTGGGTGATCATGTGGTGGCCGGGCGGGTGTTGTTGCCCGGTACGGCCTTCGTCGAGTTGGCCGTGCGGGCGGGTGCCGAGGTCGGTTGCGGTCTGGTGGAGGAGCTCACGCTCACCGCGCCGCTCGTGCTGCCCGAGCGGGGTGAGGCGCGGCTGCAGGTGGCGCTCGGCGCCGCCGACACCGACGGCGGCCGGACGATCGGTGTGTATTCCCGGCCGGTGGACGAGCCGGAGGCGCCGTGGGTTCGGCACGCCACCGGTGTGCTGACCCCAGGCGTGCCGAGCGTTCCCGATCCCGGCCTGGGCGAGTGGCCGCGGGCGGATGCCGTCGCGGTGGATCTCGATGACTTCTACGAGCGGCGGGCGCGGGTGGGCTTCTCCTACGGCCCCGCCTTCCAGGGGGTGCGCGCCGTCTGGCGTACCGACCGGGAGGTGTTCGCCGAGGTCACCCTGCCCGAAGACCTGGCGGCTGACGCGGGTGCGTACGGGCTGCACCCGGCCCTGCTCGACGCCGCGCTGCAGGTGGCCTCTTTGGCCGGGCTTGAGGAGGCGGGCGGTGGGCTGCTGCCGTTCGCCTGGAGCGGGGTGTCCCTGCACGCCTCCGGCGCCTCGACGCTTCGGGTGCGGGTGAGTGAGGCCGGTAGGGATGCGATCACGCTGGTCGTGGCCGATGCCGAGGGTGGTGTGGTCGCCTGGGTGCGTTCCTTGGCGATGCGGCCCAATGATCTGCGGTCTGCGGCGCGCGCCGGTGGGCCGCTGTTGCGATTGGACTGGCCGCTCGCGCTGGAATCGGGGAGTGGGGAGCGTCCGGTCAGGCGCTGGTCGGTGCTGGGCTCTGATGAGTGGGGTCTGGTCGATGCTTTGCGTGCGGCCGGGCAGGTGGCGGACCTCGTGCGCGAGCCGGACCCGGCCGCGGACGTGACACTGATCGGAGTCCCGGTCCCGGTCTCGGCCGTGGATGTGACGCTGGTGCCGGTCTCGGTGCCGGCCGGGGGCGATGTTCCGGACGCTGTGCGGTCGGTGACCTCGGCGGTCCTGACCCGGCTGCGGGAAGGCGGAAGCGACGAGCACACCGACGCTCCGGTGATCTTCGTGACCCGTGGGGCGGTGGCCGTCGATGCCGGGAGCGCGCCCGACCCCGTCGCGGCGGCGGTCTGGGGCCTGGTGCGCTCGGTGCAGGTGGAGAGCCCGGGGCGGTTCGTCCTGCTTGACCTTGATCTTGATGTCGATCGGGTGAGCGGTGAGACGCTGGCCTGGGCGTTCGAGTCCGCGGAGCCGCAGATCGCGGTACGCGATGGCCTGCTCCGGGTGCCGCGACTCGTCACAGTCGAGGACGATGACGACGCTGCCTCGTCGGCGCCGAACATCTTCCGGGGGGCTGGTGGCGCGGTGCCTGTGTGGGGTGCCGATGGCACGGTGCTGGTCACCGGCGGTCTGAGCGGGCTGGGCGCGCTCGTGGCCCGCCACCTGGTGAGCGAGCACGGCGTGCGTCACCTGATGCTGGTCGGCCGTCGCGGCCCGCAGGCCGAGGGCGCCGCGGAACTGGCCTCGGAGCTGACCGCCCAGGGCGCCGAGGTCACGGCCGTCGCCTGTGATGTGTCCGATCGCGACGCGCTGGCCGAACTGATCGCCGCGATCCCACCGCAGCATCCGCTCACCGGGGTGGTGCACGCCGCCGGCGTGCTCGACGACGGGCCGATCGGCGCGCTGACGCCCGGGCGGATCGACGCCGTGCTGCGGCCGAAGGCGGACGGCGCCTGGCACCTGCACGAACTCACTCGCGACCTCGGCCTGACCGCGTTCGTGGTGTTCTCCTCGGTGTTCGCGACGCTCGGCAACGGCGGCCAGGCGAACTACAGCGCGGCCAACGCCTTCCTCGACGCCCTGGTAGGCCGGCGCGTCGCTGAGGGGCTGGCGGGTTTGTCGATCGGGTGGGGGCCCTGGCAGCAGGACACCGGCATGACCGCCGCCCTGACCGAGACCGACATGCGGCGCATGGCCCGGTCCGGGCTGCGCCCCATCTCCGCCGAGCAGGGACTCACCTGGTTCGACGCCGCGATGACGGGCGCTGAGCCGGTGGTGGTGGCCGCCCGGCTGGACCGGGCCGCGCTGCGGGCACAAAGCCGTATCCCGGCGCTTTTGCGTGCTTTGGTGCCCGCCCCCCTGCGGCAGGCGGCCATCACCTCCTCCGGCTCTGAGGCACTCAGCGCCCTGTCGGGGCAGGCGCTGGGCGAGGCCGTGTCCACGCTGGTGCTCGGGCAGGTGGCCGCCGTGCTGGGGCATGCCTCGGCGAACGCGATCTCGCCGGAGCTGACCTTCCAGGACCTCGGTCTTGACTCCCTGACCTCGGTGGAACTGCGTAACCGGCTGATCGAGGCGACCGGGCTGCGGCTGCCGGCCACGCTGGTGTTCGATCAGCCCACCCCGGCGGCGGTGACCGGCTTCATCCAAGGGCGACTCGACGGCGACGGCGCCGACGCGGCCTCCGCACCGCCCCTGCCGGTCGCGGCTCCGCTCAGCGGGGACCCGATCGTCATCGTTGGCATGGCCTGCCGGTATCCGGGCGGCGTCACCTCTCCGCAGCAGTTGTGGGAGCTGGTCAGCCAGGGCAGGGACGCCATCTCGGGCTTCCCGGCCGACCGGGGCTGGGAGCTTCCGGACGCGTCCTTCGCCCGTGCGGGCGGATTCCTGTATGACGCGGCCGAGTTCGACCCGGGGTTCTTCGGGATCTCACCACGTGAGGCGCTGGCGACCGACGCCCAGCAGCGTCTGCTGCTGCAGACCTCCTGGGAGGCCGTCGAGCGGGCGGGTATCGACCCGCTCACCCTCAAGGGCAGCCCGACCGGTGTCTTCGCCGGGATGATGTATCACGACTACCCCTCAGCGGGGAACGGCGCGCCGGAGGAGTTGCGCGGGATCGTGGTCAACGGGACCACCGGCAGCGTGACCTCCGGCCGGGTGTCCTACACCCTGGGGTTGGAGGGTCCGGCGGTGACGGTGGACACGGCGTGTTCGTCGTCGCTGGTGGCGTTGCACCTGGCGGCGCAGGCGCTGCGCTCGGGCGAATGCTCGCTGGCGCTGGCCGGTGGGGTGACGGTGATGTCCACCCCGAACACCTTCATCGACTTCTTCCGCCAGGGCGGTCTGAGCTCTGACGGCCGCTGCCGGTCGTTCTCCGAGTCGGCCGACGGGGTCGGCTGGTCGGAGGGTGTGGGTGTGCTGGTGCTGGAGCGGTTGTCGGACGCCCGCCGCAACGGTCATCAGGTGCTGGCGGTGGTGCGGGGTTCGGCGGTCAACCAGGACGGGGCGTCGAATGGGTTGACGGCGCCGAACGGTCCGTCGCAGCAGCGGGTGATCCGGCAGGCGCTGGCGAGCGCCGGGTTGTCGCCGGTCGAGGTGGACGTGGTGGAGGGGCATGGCACCGGTACGACGCTGGGTGACCCGATCGAGGCTCAGGCGTTGCTGGCGACCTATGGCCAGGACCGGCCGGAGGACCGGCCGGTGCTGCTGGGTTCGGTGAAGTCGAACATCGGTCACACGCAGGCGGCGGCGGGTGTGGCCGGTGTGATCAAGATGGTCATGGCGATGCGTGAGGGTGTGGTGCCGCAGTCGTTGCATGTGGATGAGCCGTCCTCGCATGTGGACTGGAGCGAGGGCGCGGTCGAGCTGGTGACCGAAGCGCGGTCGTGGCCGGAGGCCGGGCGTCCGCGCCGGGCGGCGGTGTCGTCGTTCGGGATCAGTGGCACCAACGCGCACGTGATCATTGAGCGGCCTCCGGTGCCGGTGGACGCGGTGGAGGCCGGAGGCGGCGAGGCTGACGGCGGCTCTGATGGCGGAGCGGTTTCGTGGGTGGTGTCGGCGCGCAGTGAGGTGGCGTTGCGGGCGCAGGCGGCCCGGTTGTTGTCGCATGTGGAGAGCTTCCCCGGTCTGGGGTTGGCCGAGGTGGGGGTGTCGCTGGCGACGGCTCGATCGGCGTTTGAGTATCGGGCGGTGGTGGTGGGTGCTGAGCGGGCGGAGTTGGTGCGGGGTCTGGCCGCGGTGGCCGAGGGTGCGCCGGCCGCCGGGGTGGTGACCGGTTCGGCGCGGGGCGCGGCCAAGCCGGCGGTGCTGTTCACCGGTCAGGGCAGTCAGCGGGCGGGGATGGGGCGGGAGTTGTATGAGCGGTTCCCGGTGTTCGCGGCGGCGTTGGATGCGGTGATCGCGGAGTTGGATCCGCTGCTGGAGCGGTTGGAGCGGGAGCCGGCCGGGCAGCCGGATGGTGGGTCGGTCGAGTGGGTGGGGTGTTCGGTGCGGGAGGTGCTGTTCGCCGAGCCGGGGTCGGTCGAGGCGGGGTTGCTGGATCGGACGGGGTGGGCGCAGCCGGCGTTGTTCGCGGTGGAGACGGCGCTGTTCCGGTTGCTGGAGTCCTGGGGGGTGCGGCCGGGTGTGCTGGCGGGGCATTCGATCGGGGAGATCACGGCGGCGCATGTGGCGGGGGTGTTGTCCCTGTCGGATGCGTGTGTGCTGGTGGCGGGCCGGGCGCGGTTGATGCAGGCGCTCCCCGCCGGTGGGGCGATGGTCGCGGTGCGGGCCTCTGAGGAGGAGGTCGCCGCCCTGCTGGCGGGGCGGGAGAGCGAGGTGTCGGTCGCGGCGGTGAACGGTCCGGCCTCGGTGGTGATCGCCGGGGTGGAGGAGGCGGTGCTGGCCATCGCCGCCGAGTTGGAGTCTCGGGGGGTCAGGACGAAGCGGTTGCGGGTGTCGCATGCGTTCCATTCGCCGTTGATGGATCCGATGCTGGAGGACTTCCGGGCGGTGGCGGGCGCGCTGACCTACAGCCCGCCACAGATTCCTCTCGTGTCGACGGTGACCGGGCAGGCGGCCACCGCCGAGCAGCTGTGCTCACCGGATTACTGGGTGGATCAGGTGCGTGGCGCGGTGCGGTTCTCCGACGGTGTCCGGACGTTGCACGCTCAGGGGGTGCGGGCGTATCTGGAGCTGGGGCCGGACGGTGTGCTGACCGCGATGGCGCAGGACACCCTCGCCGCGGAAGCCGAAGCCGGTTCTGATCCGGTTGCGGTGTTGGTGCCGGCACTGCGCGGGGGCCAGGACGAGCAGACGACGATCATGATGGCGTTGGCCGGGTTGCATGTGCGCGGGGTTCCCCTTGATTGGCGTGCGGTGTTGCCGGGTGGGCGGCGGGTGGAGCTGCCCACCTATGCCTTCCAGAAGGAGCGGTTCTGGCCGACCGGCCGGCGGGGCGGGGACGCGCGAGGTCTGGGGCTTGAGACGGTGCTGCACCCGCTGCTGGGGGCGGTGGTGGTGTCGCCGGAGTCGGACGGGGTGGTCTTGACCGGGCGGTTGTCGGCGTCGACCCATCCGTGGATCTGCGACCACGAGGTTCTGGGCCGGGTACTGCTGCCCGGGACCGGATTCGTGGAGCTGGTGGTCCGCGCGGGTGACGAGGTCGGCTGCGCGGTGCTGGAGGAGCTGGCGTTGCAGGCGCCGCTGATACTGCCCGAGACCGGCGGGGTGCGGGTCCAGGTGGTCGTCGACGGCCCCGGTGAGGCCGGCCGGCGCGCGGTGCGGGTGTATTCCCGGGCGGATGAGCACGAGGGCGGCGACTGGACGCTGCACGCCCAGGGAGTGCTCGCGGAGCGGGCGGCCGAGCCGGGATTCGATCTGGTGCGGTGGCCGCCGGCGGGGGCGGCCGAGGTGGAGGTGGCGGGGGCCTACGAGCGGCTGGCCGAGGTCGGCTATGGCTACGGGCCGGCGTTTCAGGCGTTGCGCGCGGCGTGGCGGCGGGGGGAGGAGTTGTTCGCCGAGGTCGTGCTGGATGAGCGGGCGGCTGCGGAGGCGGGGCGGTTCGGGGTGCATCCGGCGCTTTTGGACGCGGCGATGCACGTGTCGCTGATCGATCCCTCGGGTGTGGCGAGCGGCGGGCGGGCGGTGTTGCCGTTCGTGTGGCGGCAGGTGGTGCTGCACGCCTCGGGCGCCTCGACGCTGCGGGTGCGGGTGCGGCATTCGGGTGAGCACACGCTGAGCTTGGACGTGGCCGATGAGAACGGCCGGCCGGTGCTGTCGGCGGGGGCGATGGTGGGGCGCCCGGTGTCGGCGCGGCAGCTGGGCGCGGCGGGAGGGGAGCAGTCCCTGTTCCAGGTGGCGTGGAACCCGATCGAGACGCCCGCCACCGTCGGTGCGGCGCCGGTGACCGAATGGCCCGCGGTCGCGGATGACCGCTCTCCCGATGCGGCTGACGATGACGCCGAGCCGGTCGTGGTGGTGGACTGCGCGGCGCGGCCGGCCGGTGAGACGCCGGAGGTGGTGCGTTCGGTGGTCGGCGGCGTGCTTGAGGTACTGCAGGCGTGGCTGGAGCGGGAGAGCCCGGGGTCGGCGCCTTTGGTGGTGGTGACCCGGGGTGCGGTGGCGGTGGGTGAGGGCGCGGACGTGGAGGTGGCGGTCGCGCCGGTGTGGGGGTTGGTGCGGGCGGCGCAGGCCGAGCACCCGGGGCGGTTCGTGCTGCTGGATCTGGACGAGGGCCAGGAGCGGGACGCGGCGGTGCGGGCGGCGGTGGCCTGCGGGGAGCCGGAGCTGGCGGTGCGCTCGGGGGCGTTCCTGGTGCCTCGGCTGGTCAGGATGGCGCAGTCTGAGCGGGCCGTTCTGGGCTCGGCCGAGCGGCCCGGCGGCTCCGTCGCCGTGATCGCCGACGGCTCGGATTCGGGCTTGGATTCGGGCTCGGATCTGGGCTCTGCCGAGCGGCCCGGCGGCTCTGTCGGGTTGGCGGCGGGGACGGTGCTGGTGACGGGTGGTACGGGCGGGTTGGGGGCGTTGCTGGCGCGTCGTCTGGTGAGCGATCACGGTGTGCGTTCCCTGCTGCTGGTGAGCCGGCGCGGGCTGTCGGCGCAGGGTGCCGAGACGCTGGTGGCGGAGCTGACCGGGCTGGGGGCGAAGGTCGGGGTGATGTCGTGCGATGTGGGGGATCGAGACGCGCTGGCACGGGTCGTGGGGTCGGTTCCGGATTCGGCCCCGCTGGTGGGTGTGGTGCATGCGGCGGGCGCGGCGGACAACGGTGTGGTGGAGGCGTTGTCGCCAAGCCGGTTGGATGCGGTGCTGCGACCGAAGGCGGACGCGGCCTGGCATCTGCATGAGCTGACCCGGGATCTGCCGCTGGCGATGTTCGTGCTGGTGTCCTCGGCCGGTGGGCTGGTCCTGGCGGCGGGGCAGGGCAATTACGCGGCGGCCAACGTGTTCCTGGACGGGTTGGCGGCCTATCGGCGGTCGCGAGGGCTGGTGGCGACGTCGCTGGCGTACGGGCTGTGGGATGCGGCCACCGGGATGAGCGCCGAGCTGTCCGACGCCGACCGCGACCGGCTGGCCCGGATCGGGTTGCCGGCCCTGTCTGCCGCCGAGGGGCTGCGGCTGTTCGACGTGAGTGTGCGGACGGATGCGGCGATGACGGTGCCGCTGCGGGTGGAGGTGGAGGTGTTGCGGGGCCGCGGCGGTGAGGTGCCGGCGTTGCTGCGGGGGCTGGTACCGGCGGCGAGGCGGATGGTTCGTGCGGTCGCCGGCGTTGGCGAAGAGGGCGGGCTGCGGCGGCGCCTGGCCGGCCTGGACGTGGGCGAGCGCGGGCGGGTGCTGGAAGAGCTGGTACGGCGGCAGGTGGCGGTGGTGCTGGGCCACGCGTCGGGGGATGCGGTGGAGCCCGACCGGGCCTTCAGCAAGATGGGCCTGGATTCGCTGGCCGCGGTGGAGTTGCGCAACCAGCTGGCCACGGCGACGGGGTTGTCGTTGCCCGCGACGCTGGTCTTCGACTACCCGACCTCGCACAGCGTGGCCGAATTCCTATACGGGGAGCTGTTCGGCTCGGTGGACTCCGAGCAGGTCGCGGATCTGCCGGTGGTGCGTTCGGTGGCCGACGATCCGATCGTGATCGTGGGGATGGCGTGTCGTTATCCGGGCGGGGTTTCCTCTCCGGAGGATCTGTGGCGCCTGGTGATCGAGGAGAGCGACGCGATCACTGGTTTCCCGACCAATCGCGGTTGGGATCTGGAGGGTATCTATGATCCGGATCCTGGTCGGGTGGGGACGTCGTATACGCGTCATGGCGGGTTCCTGCACGATGCCGATGAGTTCGATCCGGGGTTCTTTGGGATCTCGCCGCGTGAGGCTCTGGCGGTTGATCCGCAGCAGCGGCTGCTGCTGGAGGTGTCGTGGGAGGCGGTGGAGCGGGCCGGGATCGAGCCGGGGACGTTGCGGGGTAGTCGGACCGGGGTGTTCACCGGTCTGATGTACAACGATTACGGTCTGGCGCTGGGTAATGCGGCCGGCCGGGTACACCAGGCCGTTGTCGGTGAGGTGGTCGAAGGGCTCGGCCAGCGCGATGCCGTCGAGGGCTACGAAGGTACCGGAACCGCGCCGAGTGTGGCCTCGGGCCGGGTGTCGTACACGCTGGGGCTGGAGGGTCCGGCGGTGACGGTGGACACGGCGTGTTCGTCGTCGCTGGTGGCGGTGCATCTGGCGGCGCAGGCGCTGCGGGCGGGGGATTGTTCGCTGGCGTTGGCGGGTGGGGCGACCGTGATGTCCACTCCGAACACCTTCATCGGGTTCGCCCGGCAGCGTGGTCTGTCGGTGGATGGCCGGTGCCGGTCGTTCTCCGAGTCGGCCGACGGGGTCGGCTGGGCCGAGGGTGTCGGGGTGCTGGTGCTGGAGCGGTTGTCGGACGCGCGGCGCAACGGTCATCAGGTGCTGGCGGTGGTGCGCGGGTCGGCGGTGAACCAGGACGGGGCGTCGAACGGGTTGACGGCGCCGAACGGTCCGTCGCAGCAGCGGGTGATCCGCCAGGCGCTGGCCGGTGCCGGGCTGTCGGCGTCGGATGTCGATGTGGTCGAGGCGCACGGCACCGGAACGCGGTTGGGTGATCCCATCGAGGCGCGGGCTCTGATGTCCACCTACGGACAGGGCCGCGATGCCGCACAGCCGTTGCTGCTCGGCTCGATCAAGTCGAACATCGGTCACACCCAGACGGCCGCCGGTGTGGCGGGGATCATCAAGATGGTCATGGCGATGCGTGAGGGCGTGGTGCCGCGCACATTGCATGTGGATGCGCCGTCGTCGCATGTGGACTGGAGCGAGGGCGCGGTCGAGCTGGTGACCGAAGCGCGGTCGTGGCCTCGGGTGGAGCGGTCGCGTCGGGCGGCGGTGTCGTCGTTCGGGATCAGTGGCACCAACGCGCACGTGATCATTGAGCAGCCTCCGGTGCCGGTGGACGCGGTGGAGGCCGGAGGCGGCGAGGCTGACGGCGGCTCTGATGGCGGAGCGGTTTCGTGGGTGGTGTCGGCGCGCAGTGAGGTGGCGTTGCGGGCGCAGGCGGCCCGGTTGTTGTCGCATGTGGAGAGCTTCCCCGGTCTGGGGTTGGCCGAGGTGGGGGTGTCGCTGGCGACGGCTCGATCGGCGTTTGAGTATCGGGCGGCGGTGGTGGGTGCTGAGCGGGCGGAGTTGGTGCGGGGTCTGGCCGCGGTGGCGCAGGGTGCGCCGGCCGCGGGGGTGGTGACCGGTTCGGCGCGGGGCGCGGCCAAGCCGGCGGTGCTGTTCACCGGTCAGGGCAGTCAGCGGGTGGGGATGGGCCGGGAGTTGTATGAGCGGTTCCCGGTGTTCGCGGCGGCGTTGGATGCGGTGATCGCGGAGTTGGATCCGCTGCTGGAGCGGTTGGAGCGGGAGCCGGCCGGGCAGCCGGACGGTGGGTCGGTCGAGTGGGTGGGGTGTTCGGTGCGGGAGGTGCTGTTCGCCGAGCCGGGTTCGGTCGAGGCGGGGTTGCTGGATCGGACGGGGTGGGCGCAGCCGGCGTTGTTCGCGGTGGAGACGGCGCTGTTCCGGTTGGTGGAGTCCTGGGGGATGCGGCCGGGTGTGCTGGCGGGGCATTCGATCGGGGAGATCACGGCGGCGCATGTGGCGGGGGTGTTGTCCCTGTCGGATGCGTGTGTGCTGGTGGCGGGCCGGGCGCGGTTGATGCAGGCGCTCCCCGCCGGTGGGGCGATGGTCGCGGTGCGGGCCTCTGAGGAGGAGGTCGCCGCCCTGCTGGCGGGGCGTGAGAAGGAGGTGTCGGTCGCGGCGGTGAACGGTCCGGCCTCGGTGGTGATCGCCGGGGTGGAGGAGGCGGTGCTGGCCATCGCCGCCGAGTTGGAGTCTCGGGGGGTCAGGACGAAGCGGTTGCGGGTGTCGCATGCGTTCCATTCGCCGTTGATGGATCCGATGCTGGAGGACTTCCGGGCGGTGGCGGGCGCGCTGACCTACAGCCCGCCACAGATTCCTCTCGTGTCCACGGTGACCGGGCAGGCGGCCACCGCCGAGCAGCTGTGCTCACCGGATTACTGGGTGGATCAGGTGCGTGGCGCGGTGCGGTTCTCCGACGGTGTCCGGACGTTGCACGCTCAGGGGGTGCGGGCGTATCTGGAGCTGGGGCCGGACGGTGTGCTGACCGCGATGGCCGATGACACCCTCACCGCGCTCGCCGACGCGAACGCGGACATGGATGGGGCAATGCGTGTGGCTGCGCCTGCGGGTTCGGCGCGCGATGACGAGGCGGGGGCGGCGGCGGATCCGGACGTGCTGCTGGTGCCGGCCCTGCGCAGGGGCCAGGACGAGCAGGCGACGATCATGGCGGCCCTGGCTGCCCTGCACGTGCGCGGGGTGCCGGTGAGCTGGCCGGCGGTGCTTCCCGGTGCTCCCCAGGTGGAGTTGCCGACGTACGCCTTCCAGCGCGAGCGGTTCTGGCCTGATGGCGCCGGCTCACAGGTGGGAGATGTGACGGCGGCGGGGCTCGCGGCTACAAGTCATCCGCTGCTGGGAGCCGCTGTGGGAGTGGCCGGTTCGGATGGGATGTTGCTGACCGGTCGTATCTCGCTGGGGTCGCATCCGTGGCTGGCCGATCACATGGTGGACGGGATGGTGGTGTTCCCCGGCACCGGGTTCCTGGAGCTGGCGGTGCGGGCGGGTGATGAGGTCGGCTGTGATCTGGTCGAGGAGCTGACCTTGACCGCGCCGCTGGTGCTCGGCGAGCGGGATGCGGTGGCGGTACAGGTGTGGGTGAGGGCACCGGATGGGTCGGGTCGGCGCGAGGTGAGCATTCACGCCCGGCCGGCGGAGGCCGGGGATGAGGAGCCCTGGGTACGGCACGCGATCGGCGTGCTGGTGGCCGGCGGCCAGGCCGGGGAACGGTTCGATACGGCGGTGTGGCCGCCGCGGGGTGCGTCGGTGATCGAGCTGGATGGGTTGTATGAGCGGCTGGCCGAGGGTGGGCTGGGTTACGGGCCGGTGTTTCAGGGGTTGCGGGGCGCTTGGCGGGGTGCGGACGGTGTGGTGTTCGCCGAGGTCGGCCTGTCTGAGCAGGTTGCCGATGCGGGGTCGTTCGGGTTGCATCCGGCGTTGCTGGATTCGGCGTTGCACGCGGTGGCCTTTGCCGGGCTGGAGGGTTCCGAGGGTGTGCGGTTGCCGTTCTCGTGGGGTGGGGTGTGTCTGCACGCGGGTGGTGCGTCGGTGTTGCGGGTGCGGTTGGTCTGGACGGGTGACGATGCGCTGTCGCTGAGTGCGGTGGACGCGGCTGGGGAGCCGGTGTTGTCGGCGCGTTCGCTGGTGTTGCGGCCGATCGTGGTCGATCAGCCGGCCGCCGGTGGCGCTTCGCTTGGGGACTCGCTGTTCCAGTTGGCCTGGACGGTGTTGCCCGAAGTGTCGGAGGTGGCCGGTGTCGAGCTTGATGTGGTTGAGCTGAGTCTGGACCTGGAATCGGGTTCGGAGGCGGGGCCGGCGGTGCTGGAGGTGGTGCCGGAGGTGGTGACCGTCGTGGTCGGGTCGGCCGGGGACGGGTCCGGGGACGGGGACGTGGTGGGGTCGGTGCATGCCTTGACCGCCCGGGTGCTGGGGTGGATGCAGGGGTGGCTGGCCGATGAGCGGTGTGCTGATTCGCGGCTGGTGATGGTGACGCGGGGCGCGGTCGTGGCAGGTGCGGGGGAGGCGGTCACCGATCTGGGCGCGGCGGCGGTGTGGGGGTTGGTGCGGTCGGCGCAGTCGGAGAATCCTGGCCGGTTCGTGCTGGTGGATGTGGAGGAGGGGGTGTCTCTGTCGGCGCTGCCCGGGGTGTTGTCGGGGGTGCTGGTCTCGGGTGAGCCGCAGGTGGCGGTGCGCGGGGGTGAGGTGCGGGTGCCGCGCTTGGCGCGGGTGACGCCTGGCTCCGGCTCCGGCTCCGGCTCTGGTTCCGGTGATGGCCTTGGCGTTGGGTGTGGTGTTGACCTCGCGGTTGGCTCTGGCTCTGGTCTGGGTGAGGATCGCGTCTGGGATCCGGAGGGGACGGTGTTGATCACTGGTGGGACCGGTGGTCTGGGCGGGTTGTTCGCGCGGCATGTGGTGGCCGGGCGTGGGGTGCGGCGTCTGCTGCTGACCAGCCGCCGGGGCCTGGACGCTCCGGGCGCGCTGGAGTTGCGGGCGGAGCTGATCGCGCATGGGGTCGAGGTGGAGATCGCGGCGTGTGATGTGGCCGATCGGGATCAGGTGGCGGCGCTGCTGGCGCGGGTCCCGGCCGATCATCCGTTGACGGCGGTGATTCATACCGCGGGTGTGCTGGACGACGGGACGATTCCGTCGTTGTCGGCGGAGCGGCTGGATGTGGTGTTGCGGCCGAAGGTGGATGCGGTCTGGTATCTGCATGAGTTGACCCGGGGTCTGGATCTGGCGGCGTTCGTGGTGTTCTCGTCGGTGGCGGGGACGTTCGGTGGGGCGGGTCAGGGTAACTACGCGGCGGCGAACGCGTTCTTGGACGCGTTGGCGCAGGTGCGGCGGTCGCAGGGGCTGGCCGCGCTGTCGCTGGCGTGGGGGCCGTGGGCGCAGGACGCCGGGATGACCGGTGGGCTGGATGAGGTCGATCTGCGGCGGATGACGCGGGCGGGGATGTCGCCGTTGTCGGTGGAGCAGGGGCTGGCGTCGTTCGACGCGGCGGGTGCGGTGGATCGTGCGGTGCTGGTGGTGGCGCGGTTCGAGGTGGCGGCGGTGCGGGCACAGGGTGAGGTGCCGCATCTGCTGCGCGGGCTGGTGCGGGGGGTGCGCCGGTCGGCGGTGTCGGGGTCGGCGTCGGGTGATGGGGCGTTGGTGCGGCGGTTGGCCGGGCTGGGTGAGGCTGATCGGGTGCGGTCGGTGGTGGAGTTGGTGCGGGCGCAGGTGGCGGTGGTGCTGGGGCACGCTTCACCGGAGTCGGTGGAGGTGCGGCGGGAGTTTCGTGAGCTGGGCTTCGATTCGCTGACCGCGGTGGAGTTGCGTAATCGGTTGAATGCGGCGACGGGGTTGCGGTTGCCGGCGACGTTGGTGTTCGACTATCCGACTCCGGTTGGTCTGGCGGATTTCCTGCTGGGTGAGTTGCTGGGTGAGCGGGCCGATGCGGGTGTGCTCTCGCCGGTGGTGCGTTCGGTGGCCGACGATCCGATCGTGATCGTGGGGATGGCGTGTCGTTATCCGGGCGGGGTTTCCTCTCCGGAGGATCTGTGGCGCCTGGTGATCGAGGAGAGCGACGCGATCACCGGTTTCCCGACGTCGCGCGGCTGGGATCTCGGGGCGTTGTACAACCCGGATCGGGAGAGCCGGGGGACCAGTTACGTGCGTGAGGGCGGCTTCCTGCATGACGCGGGGGAGTTCGACCCCGGTTTCTTCGGGATCTCGCCGCGTGAGGCGCTGGCGATGGACCCGCAGCAGCGGCTCCTTCTTGAGGCGTCCTGGGAGGCGGTCGAGCGGGCCGGGATCGATCCGCTCTCGCTGCGCGGCAGCCGTACCGGCGTGTTCGCCGGGGTCATGTACCACGATTACGCGACCGGTGTGGAGTTTCCACCGGAGGTGATGAGCTTCTCCGGTACCGGTAGCGCCGGTAGTGTCGCGACCGGACGGCTCTCCTACACCCTCGGCCTGGAGGGGCCGGCGGTGACGGTGGACACCGCGTGCTCCTCCTCGCTGGTGGCACTGCACTTGGCCGCACAGGCCCTACGCGGTGACGAGTGCTCGCTGGCGCTGGCCGGTGGCGTGACGGTGATGGCCACGCCGAACTCGTTCATCGACTTCAGCGCCCAGGGAGGGCTGGCCGCCGATGGGCGATGTAAGGCGTTCGCCGACAGCGCCGACGGTGCGGGTTGGGCCGAGGGCGTGGGCATGCTGGTGCTGGAGCGGTTGTCGGACGCGCGGCGCAACGGCCACCAGGTGCTGGCCGTGGTGCGTGGGTCGGCGATCAACCAGGACGGGGCGTCGAACGGGTTGACCGCGCCGAATGGTCCGTCGCAGCAGCGGGTGATCCGGCAGGCGCTGGCGAGCGCCGGGTTGTCGCCGGTCGAGGTGGACGTGGTGGAGGGTCACGGGACCGGGACGACGCTGGGTGACCCGATCGAGGCGCAGGCGCTGCTGGCGACCTATGGCCAGGACCGGTCGGACGATCGGCCGCTGCTGCTGGGGTCGATCAAGTCGAACATCGGTCACACCCAGGCGGCCGCCGGTGTGGCAGGTGTGATCAAGATGGTGCTGGCGATGCGGCACGGGGTGCTGCCCAAGACGCTGCATGTGGACGCACCCTCGTCACATGTGGACTGGGCCTCGGGCGCGGTGGAGTTGCTGACCGAGCCGACGGAGTGGCCGGAGACCGACCGTCCGCGCCGGGCGGGTGTGTCGTCGTTCGGGATCAGCGGCACCAACGCGCATGTGATCGTCGAGCAGGGGCCGGAGCTTCCGGAGACTGAGGCCAGGGGTCGCGCAGAGGGTCATGTGCCGGGTGCCGAGATGGTGCCGGTAACGGATGTCGCCGTGGGGCCGCCGGTGGTTCCGGTGGTGGTGTCGGGTCGTACGGCGGAGGCGTTGCGGGCGCAGGCCGGGCGGCTGGCGTCGTACGTGGGCACCGATCCGGGTCTGGTGTTGAGCGATGCGGCGTTCTCACTGGTGGCGACGCGGTCGGCGTTTGAGCATCGGGCGGTGGTGCTGGCCGCCGATCGTGATGGGGTGCTGGCCGGTCTGGGGGCGCTGGCCGAGGACCGTGCGGGTGCGGGTGTGGTGCGCGGGGTGGCCGGGGCGGAGCCGCGGCTGGCGGTGCTGTTCACCGGTCAGGGCAGTCAGCGGGTGGGGATGGGGCGGGAGTTGTATGCGCGGTTCCCGGTGTTCGCGGCGGCGTTGGATGCGGTGATCGCGGAGCTGGACCCGCTGCTGGAGCGGTTGGAGCGGGAGCCGGCCGGGCAGCCGGATGGTGGGTCGGTCGAGTGGGTGGGGTGTTCGGTGCGGGAGGTGCTGTTCGCCGAGCCGGGTTCGGTCGAGGCGGGGTTGCTGGATCGGACGGGGTGGGCGCAGCCGGCGTTGTTCGCGGTGGAGACGGCGCTGTTCCGGTTGGTGGAGTCCTGGGGGTGCGGCCGGGTGTGCTGGCGGGGCATTCGATCGGGGAGATCACCGCGGCGCATGTGGCGGGGGTGTTGTCCCTGTCGGATGCGTGTGTGCTGGTGGCGGGTCGGGCGCGGTTGATGCAGGCGCTCCCTGCCGGTGGGGCGATGGTCGCGGTGCGGGCCTCTGAGGAGGAGGTCGCCGTCCTGCTGGCGGGGCGGGAGAAGGAGGTGTCGGTCGCGGCGGTGAACGGTCCGGCCTCGGTGGTGGTCGCCGGGGTGGAGGAGGCGGTGCTGGCCATCGCCGCCGAGTTGGAGTCTCGGGGGGTCAGGACGAAGCGGTTGCGGGTGTCGCATGCGTTCCATTCGCCGTTGATGGATCCGATGCTGGAGGACTTCCGGGCGGTGGCGGGCGCGCTGACCTACAGCCCGCCGCAGATTCCTCTCGTGTCGACGGTGACCGGGCAGGCGGCCACCGCCGAGCAGTTGTGCTCACCGGATTACTGGGTGGATCAGGTGCGTGGCGCGGTGCGGTTCTCCGACGGTGTCCGGACGTTGCACGCTCAGGGGGTGCGGGCGTATCTGGAGCTGGGGCCGGACGGTGTGCTGACCGCGATGGCCGATGACACCCTCGCCGTACTCGCCGACGCGGAGGAGGCTGCCCGTTCGCGGGTGGCCGCCGAGGAGTCGGATATTCATCGCGTCATCATGGGCGGGTATGCGGACTCGGACCCGGTGCTGGTGTCGGCGCTGCGCAGGGGCCAGGACGAGCAGGCGACGATCATGACGGCGCTGGCCGCCCTGCACGTGCGTGGGGTGCCGGTGAGCTGGCCGACGGTGCTTCCCGGTGCCCGCCGGGTGGAGTTGCCGACGTACGCCTTCCAGCGTCAGTGGTTCTGGCCGAGTGGCAGACGGGCCGGAGATGCCGAAGGTCTCGGACAGGTCGTGGCGGGGCATCCGCTGCTGGGTGCTGCCGTGGGGCTGGCCGATACCGATGAGGCGCTGCTGACCGGTCGTATCTCGCTGGGGTCGCATCCGTGGCTGGCCGATCACATGGTGGACGGGATGGTGGTGTTCCCCGGCACCGGGTTCCTGGAGCTGGCGGTGCGGGCGGGTGATGAGGTCGGCTGTGATCTGGTCGAGGAGCTGACCTTGACCGCGCCGCTGGTGCTGGGTGCGGACGACGCGGTCGCGGTGCAGGTGCGGGTGGGACCTGTGGACGGGGTGGGCCGGCGTGAGGTGAGCGTCCACGCCCGGCCGGCCGGGGCCGGTGATCACGGTGCCTGGGTACGGCATGCCGGTGGTCTGCTGGCCAGTGGCGGGAACAGTGGTGAGGTCGCGGGGTACTTCGATACGGCGGTGTGGCCGCCGCGGGGTGCGTCGGTGATCGAGCTGGATGGGTTGTATGAGCGGCTGGCCGAGGGTGGGCTGGGTTACGGGCCGGTGTTTCAGGGGTTGCGGGGCGCTTGGCGGGGTGCGGACGGTGTGGTGTTCGCCGAGGTCGGCCTGTCTGAGCAGGTTGCCGATGCGGGGTCGTTCGGGTTGCATCCGGCGTTGCTGGATTCGGCGTTGCACGCGGTGGCCTTTGCCGGGCTGGAGGGTTCCGAGGGTGTGCGGTTGCCGTTCTCGTGGGGTGGGGTGTGTCTGCACGCGGGTGGTGCGTCGGTGTTGCGGGTGCGGTTGGTCTGGACGGGTGACGATGCGCTGTCGCTGAGTGCGGTGGACGCGGCTGGGGAGCCGGTGTTGTCGGCGCGTTCGCTGGTGTTGCGGCCGATCGTGGTCGATCAGCCGGCCGCCGGTGGCGCTTCGCTTGGGGACTCGCTGTTCCAGTTGGCCTGGACGGTGTTGCCCGAAGTGTCGGAGGTGGCCGGTGTCGAGCTTGATGTGGTTGAGCTGAGTCTGGACCTGGAATCGGGTTCGGAGGCGGGGCCGGCGGTGCTGGAGGTGGTGCCGGAGGTGGTGACCGTCGTGGTCGGGTCGGCCGGGGACGGGTCCGGGGACGGGGACGTGGTGGGGTCGGTGCATGCCTTGACCGCCCGGGTGCTGGGGTGGATGCAGGGGTGGCTGGCCGATGAGCGGTGTGCTGATTCGCGGCTGGTGATGGTGACGCGGGGCGCGGTCGTGGCAGGTGCGGGGGAGGCGGTCACCGATCTGGGCGCGGCGGCGGTGTGGGGGTTGGTGCGGTCGGCGCAGTCGGAGAATCCTGGCCGGTTCGTGCTGGTGGATGTGGAGGAGGGGGTGTCTCTGTCGGCGCTGCCCGGGGTGTTGTCGGGGGTGCTGGTCTCGGGTGAGCCGCAGGTGGCGGTGCGCGGGGGTGAGGTGCGGGTGCCGCGCTTGGCGCGGGTGACGCCCGGCTCCGGCTCCGGCTCCGGCTCCGGCTCCGGTGATGGCCTTGGCGTTGGGTGTGGTGTTGACCTCGCGGTTGGCTCTGGCTCTGGTCTGGGTGAGGATCGCGTCTGGGATCCGGAGGGGACGGTGTTGATCACTGGTGGGACCGGTGGTCTGGGCGGGTTGTTCGCGCGGCATGTGGTGGCCGGGCGTGGGGTGCGGCGTCTGCTGCTGACCAGCCGCCGGGGCCTGGACGCTCCGGGCGCGCTGGAGTTGCGGGCGGAGCTGATCGCGCATGGGGTCGAGGTGGAGATCGCGGCGTGTGATGTGGCCGATCGGGATCAGGTGGCGGCGCTGCTGGCGCGGGTCCCGGCCGATCATCCGTTGACGGCGGTGATTCATACCGCGGGTGTGCTGGACGACGGGACGATTCCGTCGTTGTCGGCGGAGCGGCTGGATGTGGTGTTGCGGCCGAAGGTGGATGCGGTCTGGTATCTGCATGAGTTGACCCGGGGTCTGGATCTGGCGGCGTTCGTGGTGTTCTCGTCGGTGGCGGGGACGTTCGGTGGGGCGGGTCAGGGTAACTACGCGGCGGCGAACGCGTTCTTGGACGCGTTGGCGCAGGTGCGGCGGTCGCAGGGGCTGGCCGCGCTGTCGCTGGCGTGGGGGCCGTGGGCGCAGGACGCCGGGATGACCGGTGGGCTGGATGAGGTCGATCTGCGGCGGATGACGCGGGCGGGGATGTCGCCGTTGTCGGTGGAGCAGGGGCTGGCGTCGTTCGACGCGGCGGGTGCGGTGGATCGTGCGGTGCTGGTGGTGGCGCGGTTCGAGGTGGCGGCGGTGCGGGCACAGGGTGAGGTGCCGCATCTGCTGCGCGGGCTGGTGCGGGGGGTGCGCCGGTCGGCGGTGTCGGGGTCGGCGTCGGGTGATGGGGCGTTGGTGCGGCGGTTGGCCGGGCTGGGTGAGGCTGATCGGGTGCGGTCGGTGGTGGAGTTGGTGCGGGCGCAGGTGGCGGTGGTGCTGGGGCACGCTTCACCGGAGTCGGTGGAGGTGCGGCGGGAGTTTCGTGAGCTGGGCTTCGATTCGCTGACCGCGGTGGAGTTGCGTAATCGGTTGAATGCGGCGACGGGGTTGCGGTTGCCGGCGACGTTGGTGTTCGACTATCCGACTCCGGTTGGTCTGGCGGATTTCCTGCTGGGTGAGTTGCTGGGTGAGCGGGCCGATGCGGGTGTGCTCTCGCCGGTGGTGCGTTCGGTGGCCGACGATCCGATCGTGATCGTGGGGATGGCGTGTCGTTATCCGGGCGGGGTTTCCTCTCCGGAGGATCTGTGGCGCCTGGTGATCGAGGAGAGCGACGCGATCACCGGTTTCCCGACCAACCGCGGTTGGGATCTGGAGGGTATCTATGATCCGGATCCTGGTCGGGTGGGGACGTCGTATACGCGTCATGGCGGGTTCCTGCACGATGCCGATGAGTTCGATCCGGGGTTCTTTGGGATCTCGCCGCGTGAGGCGCTGGCGGTTGATCCGCAGCAGCGGCTGCTGCTGGAGGTGTCGTGGGAGGCGGTGGAGCGGGCCGGGATCGAGCCGGGGACGTTGCGGGGTAGTCGGACCGGGGTGTTCACCGGTCTGATGTACAACGATTACGGTCTGGCGCTGGGTAATGCGGCCGGCCGGGTACACCAGGCCACCACCGATGAGGGGATCGCTCAGCGCGATGCCGTCGAGGGCTACGAAAGCACTGGAACCGCGCCGAGTGTGGCCTCGGGCCGGGTGTCGTACACGCTGGGCCTGGAGGGTCCGGCGGTGACGGTGGACACGGCGTGTTCGTCGTCGCTGGTGGCGGTGCATCTGGCGGCGCAGGCGCTGCGGGCGGGCGATTGCTCCCTTGCGCTGGCGGGTGGGGCGACCGTGATGTCCACTCCGAACACCTTCATCGGATTCTCCCGGCAGCGTGGTCTGTCGGTGGACGGGCGGTGCAAGGCGTTCGCCGACAGCGCCGACGGGGTCGGCTGGTCCGAGGGCGTCGGGGTGCTGGTGCTGGAGCGGTTGTCGGACGCGCGGCGCAACGGCCACCAGGTGCTGGCCGTGGTGCGTGGGTCGGCGATCAACCAGGACGGGGCGTCGAACGGGTTGACGGCGCCGAACGGTCCGTCGCAGCAGCGGGTGATCCGGCAGGCGCTGGCGGGCGCCGGGTTGTCGCCGGTCGAGGTGGACGTGGTGGAGGCGCATGGCACCGGGACGACGCTGGGTGACCCGATCGAGGCGCAGGCGCTGCTGGCGACCTATGGGCAGGACAGGTCGGAGGATCGGCCGGTGCTGCTGGGGTCGATCAAGTCGAACATCGGTCACACCCAGGCGGCCGCCGGTGTGGCGGGGATCATCAAGATGGTCATGGCGATGCGCGAGGGCGTGGTGCCGCGCACGTTGCATGTGGACGAGCCGTCCTCGCATGTGGACTGGAGCGAGGGCGCGGTCGAGCTGGTGGCCGAGGCGCGGTCGTGGCCGGAGGCCGGGCGTCCGCGCCGGGCCGCGGTTTCGTCGTTCGGGATCAGTGGCACCAACGCGCACGTGCTCCTCGAACAGGGGCCAGAGGACGAGCAGGTCACGGCCGAAGCGCCCGGACAGGACCGGATGCCGGGTGCCGAGATGGTGCCGGTAACGGATGTCGCCGTGGGGCCGCCGGTGGTTCCGGTGGTGGTGTCGGGTCGTACGGCGGAGGCGTTGCGGGCGCAGGCCGGGCGGCTGGCGTCGTACGTGGGCACCGATCCGGGTCTGGTGCTGAGCGATGCGGCGTTCTCACTGGTGGCGACGCGGTCGGCGTTCGAGCATCGGGCGGTGGTGCTGGCCGCCGATCGTGATGGGGTGCTGGCCGGTCTGGGGGCGCTGGCCGAGGACCGTGCGGGTGCGGGTGTGGTGCGCGGGGTGGCCGGGGCGGAGCCGCGGCTGGCGGTGCTGTTCACCGGTCAGGGCAGTCAGCGGGTGGGGATGGGCCGGGAGTTGTATGAGCGGTTCCCGGTGTTCGCGGCGGCGTTGGATGCGGTGATCGCGGAGCTGGACCCGCTGCTGGAGCGGTTGGAGCGGGAGCCGGCCGGGCAGCCGGACGGTGGGTCGGTCGAGTGGGTGGGGTGTTCGGTGCGGGAGGTGCTGTTCGCCGAGCCGGGGTCGGTCGAGGCGGGGTTGCTGGATCGGACGGGGTGGGCGCAGCCGGCGTTGTTCGCGGTGGAGACGGCGCTGTTCCGGTTGGTGGAGTCCTGGGGGGTGCGGCCGGGTGTGCTGGCGGGGCATTCGATCGGGGAGATCACCGCGGCGCATGTGGCGGGGGTGTTGTCCCTGTCGGATGCGTGTGTGCTGGTGGCGGGTCGGGCGCGGTTGATGCAGGCGCTCCCCGCCGGTGGGGCGATGGCGGCGGTGCAGGCCTCTGAGGAGGAGGTCGCCGGGCTGCTGGCGGGGCGTGAGAGCGAGGTGTCGGTCGCGGCGGTGAACGGTCCGGCCTCGGTGGTGGCCGGGGTGGAGGAGGCGGTGCTGGAGGTGGTTGCCGCTCTGGAGGCTCAGGGGATCAGGACGAAGCGGCTGCGGGTGTCGCACGCGTTCCATTCGCCGTTGATGGATCCGATGCTGGAGGACTTCCGTACCCTGGCGGGCACGCTGACCTACAGCCCGCCACAGATCCCGCTCGTGTCCACGGTGACCGGGCAGGCGGCCACCGCCGAGCAGCTGTGCTCACCGGACTACTGGGTCGACCAGGTGCGTCAGGCCGTCCGGTTCTCCGACGGCGTCCGGACGCTGCACGCTCAGGGGGTGCGGGCCTACCTGGAACTGGGCCCCGACGGCGTACTGACCGCCATGGCGCAGGACGTCCTGACGGCGGATGCCGGCGCCGGTGCGGATGCGCCCGCGGTTTCGGCGCGCGACGCCGAGGCGGGGGCGGCGGCCGATCCGGACGTGCTGCTGGTGCCGGTGCTGCGCGGAGGCAGGGACGAGCGGAACACGGTGATGACGGCGCTGGCCGCCCTGCACGTACACGGAGTACCGGTGGACTGGCGGGCGGCGTTCCCCGGCGCCCGCCGGGTGGGGCTGCCCACCTACGCCTTCCAGCGTCGGCGTTTCTGGCCGGGGCCTTCGCTCACCCGCGTCGGCGATGTGACCGACGCCGGGCTCGGAGCGCCGGACCATCCCTTGCTCGGAGCCGCCGTCGAGCTGGCGGGCGGCGACGAGGTGCTCTTCACCGGCCGGTTGTCGGTGCGCTCCCAGCCGTGGCTGGCCGATCACGTGGTGTCGGGCCGGGTGGTGGTACCGGCGACGGCGTTCCTGGAACTGGCGATCCGGGCCGGTGACGAGGTCGGCTGCACGCGAGTGGACGAGCTGACCCTGGCCGCGCCGTTGACGCTGCCCGAACAGGGCGGCGTCCGGATACAGGTACGGCTGGGCGAGCCCGACGAGAGGGGACACCGGCCGCTGAGCGTGTACGCGCGGCCGGAAGGCGAGGAGGAGCGTCCCTGGACACGGCACGCGAGCGGGCTCCTGGCAGTCGACGAGCCCCTTACCGCCCCCGATGCCACACCGCCGTTCGACACGACTGTGTGGCCACCGGCCGGTGCGGCGCCGATCTCGTTGGAAGGTTTCTACGAGGGGCGGGCGGCGGACGGCTTCGACTACGGGCCGGTGTTCCGCGGCCTGACCGCGGCTTGGCGATGCGACTCGGACATGTATGCCGAAATCAGTCTGCCCGAGCAGGATGCGGCCGAGGCGGGGGCGTTTGGTGTGCATCCGGCGCTGCTGGACGCGGTGCTGCACCTGTGCCTGCTCCTGGACCAGAGCGAGGAGGCCCGGCGTAAGGTGCCCTTCGCGTGGGAGGGCGTGTCCTTGCACGCGTCGGGGGCATCGGCGGTCCGGGTGCGGATGTCCTGGGCCGGACCTGACGCGATGTCGATCGCGATCGCCGGCGTGGACGGTCCGGTGGCCTCGATCAGGTCGGTGACCCTGCGCGTCCTTTCGGACGGACAGGCCGCCGGCCCGCGAGCGATCGGAAGGGACTCCCTGTTCCGGCTGGACTGGGTCCCGCTGGTGGCCCCGGCATCGCCGGTGTCCGCGGTGTCGCCGAGCACGCTGGCAGTGGTGGGCCCGGACGGGTGGGGGCTCACCGAGGCCCTTGCCGCCACGGTGGGCGGTCCCATCAGGGTCGGTGCCGACCTGCGGTCGCTGGGAGAGGCGTACGACGGCGATGTGCCCGTGCCGGGCACGGTGCTGGTCCTCGTCACCGGAGACCCGGGCGACGAGGTGCCGGCGGCCGCCCACAGCCTGGCGTCGTCCGTGCTGGACCTGGTGCGATCCTGGCTCGCCAATGAGCGGTTCGCCGGTTCGCGGCTGGCGTTCCTCACCCGGGGCGCGGTGGACGGCGATGACGTGGCGGCGGCGACGGTGTGGGGGCTCGTGCGTGCCGCCGAGACGGAGCATCCGGGCCGGTTCGCGCTGATCGACCTCGACATCCGGGAAAGCGGCGACCGTGACCGGAGGGGGGTGCCGGCGACGTCGATCGCCGCGCTGCCGTCGGCCCTGGCCGCCGCCGAGCCGCAGCTGGTGATCCGGGATGGTGCCGTGCTGGCCGGTCGGCTGGCCCGCGTCTTCCCGCCCGCCGAGCTACCGGGCCTGGCTTGGGACCCCGAGGGCACGGTGTTGATCACCGGCGGCACCGGTGGCCTGGGCGGCATGCTGGCCCGTCACCTGGTGGCCGAGCACGGCATCGGGCACCTGACGCTGGCGAGCCGTCGCGGTGACCGGGCGGAGGGCGTCGACGAGCTGGTGGCGGAGCTCACCGGACTCGGCGCTCGGACGACCGTCGTGGCATGTGACCTGGCGGACCGTGACGCCGTCGCCGGTCTGCTGGCCGGGATAGCAGCCGAGCACCCGCTGACCGCGGTGGTGCATACCGCGGGCGTGCTGGACGACGGTGTGATCGGCGCGTTGACGTCGCAGAGCCTGGAGAGGGTGTTCCGCCCCAAGGTGGACGCGGCCTGGCATCTGCACGAGCTGACCCGAGACGAGAATCTGTCCGCGTTCGTACTGTTCTCGTCGGTGGCGGGGACGTTCGGGACGGCCGGGCAGGCCAACTACGCGGCGGCGAACGCCTTCCTGGACGCGCTCGCCCGACGCCGCCGGGCCGAGGGGCTACCGGGGCTCTCGCTGGGATGGGGTCCGTGGGACCAGGCGGGTGGCATGACCAGCGCCCTGAGCGAGGCCGAGATGGGCAGGCTCGCCAGGCGCGGGATGCTCCCGCTGTCCCCGGATCACGGTCTGGCACTGTTCGACGCGACGGTCACGGGCGACGGAGACGGACCGGCTCTGCTGCCCGCACGTCTGGATCTGGCGGCATTGCGCACCGGCCAGGACGTCCCGTTCCTGCTTCGAGGGTTGATCCGCCCGTCGGTCCGTCGGCAGATCACGGCCGCGGCGTCGACCGCACTCGTCGACCGCCTCGCGCCGCTCGGGGCGGGTGAGCGGACGGCCACCCTGCTGGAGCTGGTCCGGGGCCAGGTGGCGCTGGCGCTGGGCCACGCGGACGGCGACGCGATCGAGCCGTTGAGCAGCTTCCAGAGCATGGGCTTCGACTCGCTGACAGCCGTCGAGGTGCGCAACCGGCTGGCCGCGGACACCGGGCTGCGGCTGCCCGCGACGCTGGTGTTCGACTACCCGAACGTCACGGCGCTGACGGAGTTCCTCCTGGCGGAGTTGCTCGGCGAGCACGACGGCGCGGCGCCCGAGAGGACGGCCGCGCAGACGGTCACGCCGGTCGGTGACGATCCCGTGGTGATCGTGTCGATGGCGTGCCGGTACCCGGGCGGAGTGACGTCCCCCGAGGAGCTGTGGCGGCTGGTCGATGAAGGTACCGACGCGATCTCGGCGTTCCCGACCTCTCGTGGCTGGGATCTGGAGTCGCTGTACGACCCCGACCGCGAACGCCGGGGCACCAGCTACGTCCGCGAGGGCGGCTTCCTGCACGACGCGGGAGAGTTCGACCCCGGTTTCTTCGGGATCTCGCCGCGTGAGGCGCTGGCGATGGACCCGCAGCAGCGGCTCCTTCTTGAGGTGTCCTGGGAGGCGATCGAGCGGGCCGGCGTCGACCCGCTCTCGCTGCGCGGCAGCCACACGGGAGTGTTCGCCGGGTTGATGTACCACGACTACGCGACGAGCGCCGAGTTCCCGCCGGACGTGGTGAGCTTCATGGGCACCGGTACGGCCGGCAGCGTGCTGTCCGGGCGGCTGTCCTACACCCTCGGCCTGGAGGGGCCGGCGGTGACGGTGGACACCGCGTGCTCCTCCTCGCTGGTGGCGTTGCACCTCGCGGCGCAGGCGCTGCGCGGCGGTGAGTGCTCGCTGGCACTGGTCGGCGGGGTGACCGTGATGGCGACCCCGGGGGCGTTCATCGACTTCAGCGCTCAGGACGGGTTGGCCGTCGACGGCCGGTGCAAGTCCTTCTCCGACGCCGCCGACGGTGTCGGCTGGTCCGAGGGCGTCGGGACGCTGGTGCTGGAACGGCTGTCCGACGCGCGGCGCAACGGCCATCAGGTGCTGGCCGTCGTACGCGGGTCGGCGGTGAACCAGGACGGTGCCTCCAACGGGTTGACCGCGCCGAACGGTCCCTCGCAGCAGCGGGTGATCCGCCAGGCACTGGCCGGTGCGGGTTTGAACCCGGCTGATGTGGACGTGGTGGAGGGCCACGGAACCGGGACGAGCCTGGGCGACCCGATCGAGGCGCAGGCGCTGCTGGCGACCTACGGCCAGGACCGGCCGGAGGACCGCCCGCTGCTGCTGGGCTCGATCAAGTCGAACATCGGTCACACCCAGGCGGCGGCGGGCGTCGCCGGTGTGATCAAGATGGTCATGGCGATGCGCCACGGGGTGCTGCCGGGCACGCTGCACCTGGACGCGCCCTCGTCGCACGTGGACTGGGAGCAGGGCGCGGTGGAACTGCTGACCGAGCACCGCCCGTGGCCGGAGGTCGGATGGCCGAGGCGGGCCGGGGTGTCGTCGTTCGGCATCAGCGGGACCAACGCACACGTGATCCTGGAGCAGGCGCCGCCGATCGCGGACGCGCCGGCCGAGCGTCGGTTGCCGGACGGGTCGTCGTATGGGGAGACCGGCTCGGCATCAGGCGTCGTGCCGGTGCCGGTGCCGGTGCCGGTGCCGGTGCCGGTGTCGGGGAAGACGGGTGACGCGCTACGGGCACAGGCGGCACGCCTGCTGTCGCGGGTCCAGGACGATCCGGACGTCTCCCCCGTGGACGTCGGCTTCTCGCTGGCGACGGGCCGTTCGGCGTTCGAGCATCGGGCGGTGGTGCTGGCCGATGACCGGGACGGGTTGCTGGCGGGCCTGGCGGCGGTGGCGGATGGGCGGCCGGCGCCTGGAATGGTCCGGGGACGTGGTGCGCGGCCGGGCAGGCTCGCGCTGCTGTTCACCGGACAGGGCGCTCAGCGGGCCGGAATGGGCAGTGGGCTGTACGAGCGGTTCCCGGTGTTCGCCGACGCCTTCGACGCCGTGCTGGCACACCTGAATCCCGAACTGGACCGCCCGCTGCGCGAGGTGATGTTCGGCGACACCGAACTGCTGAACCAGACCGGATACACCCAGCCGGCGCTGTTCGCACTGGAGGTGGCGCTGTTCCGGCTGGTGGAGTCCTGGGGCGTCAAGCCGGACTTTCTGGCGGGGCATTCGATCGGGGAGATCACGGCCGCGCACGTGGCGGGCGTGCTGTCGCTCCAGGACGCGTGCCGACTGGTGGCGGCGCGTGCCCGGCTGATGCAGGAGCTGCCGGCGGGCGGCGCGATGGTCGCCGTACAGGCCCCGGAGGAGGAGGTGCTGCCGCTCCTCGCCGGGTACGAGGACGAGGTTTCCATCGCCGCGGTGAACGGGCCCGCTTCGGTGGTGATCGCCGGTGCCGAGGAAGCGGTCGTCCGGATCGCCGCCCGGGTGGAGGCCGAGGGGCGCAGGACGACGCGGCTGAGAGTGAGCCACGCGTTCCATTCGCCGCTGATGGAGCCGATGCTGGCGGAGTTCCGGAGGGTGGCCGAGGGCCTGGTCTTCGCGGCACCGCGGATCCCGGTGGTCTCGACCGTGACCGGCGAGCCCGCATCGGCCGAGGAGCTGTGCTCACCGGACTACTGGGTGGAGCAGGTACGGCGCGGGGTCAGGTTCGCCGACGGCATGGGGACACTGCGCCGGTGCGGGGTCACCGCGTACCTCGAACTGGGACCCGACGGGGTGCTGACCGCGATGGCCGAGGACACCGTCTCGGACGAGGCGGCGGTGCTGGTCCCGGCGCTACGCGGGGACCGCGACGAGCAGAATGCGATCATGGCGGCGGTGGCGACGTTGCATACGCACGGTGTCGCGGTGGACTGGTCGGCCGTGTTCGGGACCGTGTTCGGCGGTGCCCGCCGGGTGGACCTGCCGACGTACGCCTTCCGGCATCAGTGGTTCTGGCCGAGTGGGCGGCGGCTCGGGGATGTCCGGGATCTCGGGCTCGCGGCGGCGGCGCATCCGCTGCTGGGGGCCGCGGTGCGGCTGGCCGGGTCGGACGGGGTCGTGCTCACCGGCCGTCTCTCGCCGCGATCGCACCCGTGGCTTGCCGACCACGCCGTCGGCGGGATGGTGGTCTTCCCCGGCGCGGGACTGCTGGAACTCGCCATCCGGGCCGGAGACCAGGTCGGCTGTGACCGGGTGGAGGAGCTCACCATGGCCACCCCGCTCGTGTTCGGCGAGCAGGACGCGATGGCCGTACAGGTGTCGGCGGGCGCGCCCGACGCGTCGGGTCACCGCGAGTTCGGCGTCTACGCGCGGCCTGCCGGCGCCGCCGATGACGAACCGTGGACACAGCACGCGGCCGGTGTGCTCTCCGGTGGCGGCCGCGCGGCCGCGGGCCGGGCCGTGGCCTTCGACGCCGAGGTGTGGCCGCCGCAGGGAGCGTCCGCCGTCGAGCTGGACGGCCTCTACGACCGGTTCGCCGAGGGCGGGTTCGTATACGGTCCCCTGTTCCAGGGGCTGCGCGCGGCCTGGCGGCGTGACGACGAGGTGTTCGCGGAGATCGCCCTGCCGGAGCAGGTCGGTGACGCCGGCTCGTACGGCCTGCACCCGGCGCTGCTGGACGCCGCCTTGCACGCGGTGCCGTTCCTGGAGGCGGCCGAGCCCGAGGCGGGACGCCTGCCGTTCGCGTGGGGCGGAGTGCACCTGCACGCCGGCGGCGCGACGACGCTGCGCGTGCGCGTGACCAGAACCGGCGAGGACACGGTGTCGGTGACCGCGGTGGACATGGCGGGAGCGCCCGTGCTCACCGCCGAGTCGCTGGTGTCGCGTCCGGTATCGCCTGGCGGCCTGGTCGTCGGCGGTGGGCGCCGGGCAGCGGGGGACGGGCTGTTCCAGCTGGAGTGGACGCCTCTGTCCGAGGCGCCGGCCGACGTCGCGGAGCTGGATGTCGCGGAGCTGGACGTGGCGTTGCTGGACGTGGCGGTGTCGATCGGGGATCTCGCCACGCTGGACGGCACGCTGGACGCGCTGCGGGACGGTGCGCCGCGTGCCGCGGCCGCGGGCCCGTTCCTTGCGGGGGACTCCGTGGACGTCATCGCCGCGACGCGCGAGTCCACCGCCCGTGTTCTGGGCCTCCTGCAGCGCTGGCTCGCGGAAGAACGGTTCGGCGACACCACCCTCATCGTGATGACGTGCGGTGCGGTCGCGGTTCAGGACGACGACCGGGTGACCGACCTGCCGGGTGCCGCCGTGTGGGGACTGGTCCGTGCCGCGCAGGTGGAGAACCCCGGCCGGTTCGTGCTCGTCGATCTCGATGCGCCGCTGGAGCCTTCCGGGGCGCTGCTGTCGGCCGTGCTGGCCTGTGGTGAGCCGCAGGTGGCGGTACGTGACGGGGTGCTGAGAGTGGCGCGCCTGGTGCCGGCGGCGCCGGGCGGGGACGGCGTACGGCAGTGGGACCCCGAGGGCACGGTGTTGATCACCGGCGGTACGGGCGGCCTCGGCGCCGAGGTGGCGCGACATCTGGTGAGCGAGCACGGAGTACGGCGGCTGTTGCTGGCCGGCCGCCGGGGGCTGGAGGCGCCCGGCGCCCCCGAGCTACGGGCCGAGCTGGCCGCCCGCGGTGCCGAGGTCACCGTCGCCGCGTGTGACGTGTCCGACCGGGGCGCGCTCGCGGACCTGCTGGCCACCGTACCCGCCGGGCATCCGCTGACCGCGGTCGTCCACGCGGCGGGGGTACTGGACGACGCGACGATTCCCTCCCTGAGTCCCGAGCGGCTGGACACCGTGCTGTCGCCCAAGGCGGGTGCCGCCTGGCATCTGCACGAGCTCACCCAGGGAGTGGATCTCGCCGCGTTCGTGCTCTTCTCGTCGGTGGCCGGCGTGGCCGGCGGCGCGGGGCAGGGCAACTACGCCGCGGCCAACGCCTTCCTCGACGGCCTGGCCCACCACCGGCGGGCCGCCGGCCTGGCCGCGATGTCGCTGGCCTGGGGGCCCTGGGCGCAGGACGCCGGGATGACCGGTGGCATGACCGGCGGGCTTGACGACACCGATCGGCGGCGGATGGCGCGCGCGGGCATCCTTCCGCTGTCGGTGGAGCAGGGACTGGGGCTGTTCGACGCCGCCGGCGCCGTGGACCGTCCGGTGCTGGTACCGGTCCGGTTCGACCTGCCGGCGCTGCGGGCGCGTGAGGAGGTTCCGCCGCTGCTGAGGGGCCTGGCGTCCGGCAGGCGCCGGACGGCCACGGGCAGGCGGGAGGAGCCGGACACCCTGCTGCGCAGGCTGACCGCTCTCGACACCGCCGAGCGCGCCGAAGTGCTCCTGGATCTCGTGCGTGGCCAGGTGGCGGCCGTACTCGGGCACGCCCGAACCGACTCCGTCGAACCGGACCGGGCCTTCAAGGATCTGGGCTTCGACTCGCTCACCGCCGTCGAGCTGCGCAACCGGTTGACCGATGCCACCGGGCTGCGCCTGCCGGTCACCCTGGTGTTCGACCACCCCACACCGCTCGCTCTGGTCGACCACCTGCTCGACCGGCTCGGCCTGACCGAGCAGACGGGGTCCGCGATGCTGCTGGCCGAGCTCGCGAAACTGGAGAAGGCTTTCACCGAGATGACCGTCGACCTCGATGTGCACAAGCAGGTCGCGGCGCGCCTGGACATTCTGAAGACCAAATGGGCGGCACTTTTGCACGATTCCAGCGGTACAGAGTTCGATCTCGACTCGGCCACGGACAGCGAGATGTTCGAAATGCTCGACAATGAACTCGGCCTGTCGTGATTTCATCACCATCTCAGATCGTGCGGGAGCCGACCACATCATGAAGGCACGAAATCTGCTCGCGGTAAGCGACCTGCATGTCGTCTACGCAGAGAATCGAAACTTCGTCGAGGGGTTCCGGCCCAGGTCCGATGAGGACTGGCTGATTGTCGCGGGTGACGTCGGCGAGCGGATCGAGGACATTGAATGGGCGCTCGGCCTGCTGGCAGAACGCTTCGCCCAAGTCATCTGGGCGCCGGGCAACCATGAACTCTGGACGCCGCGGGACGATCCGATTCAGCTTCGCGGTGAAAACCGGTATCAGTATCTTGTGGACATGTGCCGCAGCCTCGGAATCCGTACGCCGGAGGATCCTTACCTGATATGGGACGGGCCCGGGGGGCCGGTTACCATCGCGCCGCTTTTCCTGCTGTACGACTATTCTTTCCGTGTTCCCGGCACGGCCACGAAGGCGCAGTCGCTGGCCCGCGCGTACGAGGCCGGAGTGGTGTGCACGGACGAGATGCTGCTGCATCCCGATCCATATCCGAGCCGCGAGGAATGGTGCTGGGCCAGGCTGGAGTCGACCGAGCGCCGGCTGGCCGCCTGCGATCCCGACCACCCTGTCGTCCTCGTCAACCACTATCCGCTGGTGCGTGAGCCCACCCGCGTCCTGCGTCATCCGGAGTTCGCCCAGTGGTGCGGCACCCAGCTGACCGCCGACTGGCACCTGAAGTACCGGGCGGCCGTGGTCGTGTACGGCCACCTGCACATACCACGCACGACCTGGTACGACGGAGTTCGCTTCGAGGAGGTTTCATTGGGATACCCGAGGGAGTGGCGTCGACGGGGCGGGACACCCCGTCCGGCGCGGTCGATCCTGCTGACCTCCGAACGCGTCTCATGATCGAGGATCTGCTGCCCGGGGAGGTCATGTCGTCGGAGGCGTTCGACGACTCGCGGCCATGTGCCCTGTTCCTCGCGGAGGAGGCAGTGATCAGCAGGTCGGTGGAGAAGCGCCGCCGCGAGTTCACCACGGCGCGCTGGTGCGCCCGTGACGCCCTGGGCAATCTGGGGTACCAGCCGGTGCCCGTGCTGCCGGGTGCGAAGGGCGCGCCGATCTGGCCCTCAGGTGTCGTCGGCAGCATCACCCACTGCGCCGGATACCGTGCCGCCGTCGTCGCCCGATCCGGTGACATCACGACCCTGGGGATCGACGCCGAGCCGAACAAGCCGCTGCCCTCCGGCATCCTGGAGGTCATCACAGCCGGCGAGGAGCTGCGCCGGGTGATGGATCTCCTGCGGCGCGACCCGTCGGTGAGGTGGGACCGGCTGCTGTTCAGCGCCAAGGAGTCCGTCTACAAGGCCTGGTTCCCGCTGGCCCCGCTGCGGGAACCAGGCCTCGACTTCACGGAGGCGTCGATCACCTTCGATCCGGTCTGTGGTGGTTTCCAGGCCCTGCTGCTGGTCGAGGGGCCGAGGCTGAGTGACGGCGTCGAGTTGAAGGAGTTCTCCGGTCGCTGGCTGGTGGGCCGGGGTCTCATGATCACGGCTATCGCGGTCGTGGCGGCTCCCTCCGTCACCGGGGACACCTCGGGCGCTCCGGACGTCGCGAATGCCTCGGACGCCCCGATCGCCTTCGCCGCTGACAGCGCCGCCCGCACGTTGCCCATGGCCACCGGAGACCATCACCTGTCTGATCGCCGCTGAGGTCGCCGCCGTGCCCCGGTGCGTGGGCGCAGTCTCGTGTCGCCCACGCACCGGGGGTGCCGGCTCAGGTGAGGGCGCGCCGGAGGGCGTCGATCCGGCCGGCCCAGATTCGCCGGGAGAGTGCCGCCTCGACGGAGACCACGACGGCACCGACCGGGTCGCAGATCATCGTCGCGTTGGCATCCTCCCCCGCGATGTCGCCGAGGATCATGCCGCCACCGTGGATGTATTGAACTCCTCCCCGGCCTGGGGGCCGGAGACTCTCCCGTCGCGTCGCGGTTAAGCGGCGCGCGGGGGTTGACGTTCGGTAGAAGTAGGCCAGGCTCTCCACATCCACCCGGGCTCCGGGATAGCGGTTCCAGTACCAGGTGCCGCCGCCGCGGGGGCGGACTTCAGCACGGTGATCATCATGGCGAGCGGCAACCGGGAACTGCAGACCCACGTCGACCTGGTGGTCACCCGTACCCAGCGGGTGCTGGCCCTCACCGCCGAGAGCGAGGTGTGGCGCGTGTGGCTGGACGGCTACCGGCAGACCCTGGAACTGCTCGAACGGGGCGACCGCGCCGGGGCCGTCGAGCGGTATCGGCAGATCTACCGCGACTACCGGCAGCGGGTGGAGACCCTGCTGTTCGACGAGGATCACTGACGCCGGTAGGCGGCCAGGACCTGTCGGGCGTGGGCCTCGCTCGTGATTGGCTAGCTAGATTCTGACTCTATGTTCAGGGCGGTGTCCGAGATGCGGGTGAGGATGCATTATCTGTGCAGGTAACAACTTGATCCGTGCTTCCTCAAGCGTCTCAGGTATTGACAGTAGTAGAATCTAATTTCACTATAGCTCCACGGAGTCTCGCCTGCTGCGCCGGCCGCCCCCCGGGCGTGGCCACCGTGGCCGGCGTGTCCCAGGTACTGATCGTCCGGGCTATCGCCCGCATGCGACAGGGAGTGGAGAATGAGCCTCATCGCCGGGACCGAGGACAGTTCGTCATCGCGCTTGGACAACGACGCTTCTGGGAGGCATCCGCTCGATTCGATGTTTGCGCCGCGCGGGATCGCGATCGTCGGGGCGAGTGATCGTTCGGGTTGGTCCCGTTACACCTACGCCAACCTCGTGCAGGCGAAATACCCCCACCCCATCCATCTCGTCAACCACAAGGGTGGTCTGGTTCACGGGCAGCAGGCCGTCAAATCCCTTGATGACATTGACGGCCATGTCGATCTGGCCTACGTGCTGACCGGCCCTGACTCGCTGCCGGGCATCATGGAGAGCGCGGCGGCGAAGGGGATCGTCAATCTCGTCGTCATCGCCGCCGGTTTCGGGGAGATGGGCGAGGAGGGAGCCGAACGCGAGCGCGCCCTGGCCGCCCGTGCGAACGAGCTCGGCCTGCGCATCCTGGGGCCGAACAATCTCGGTTTCATCAACGCGACCGCCGCGACGATGCCGTGGAGCCAGATGCTGCCGTGGCCGTTGGAGACCGGTGGTGTCGGGGTCCTCTCGCAGAGCGGCGCGCTCGGCATCTTCCTGCTCAACTACCTGCAGGGCCGGGATGTGGGCATCAGCCATCTGGTCACGCTGGGCAACGAGGCGATGATCACGATCGCCGAGGGCATCGACTACCTGCTGGCACAGGAGTCGACGAAGGTCATCGCGCTGTATCTGGAATCGGTACGTCACCCCGAGGCGTTCATCGACGCCGCCCGCCGGGCGTTGGCGGCCGGTGTGCCCATCGTCGCCTACAAGGCGGGGCGCGGCGAGGTGGGCGCCAAGGTGACGGCGGCGCACACCGGAGCGCTCGCCGGTGACGACAAGGTGTTCGACGCCGCCTTCCGGCAGCTCGGGGTCATCCGTGTCGACTCCATCGAGGACCTGGTGGCCACGGCCGGGCTGCTCGCCGAGTACGGGGAGATTCCCGGGCGCAGGGCCGCCTTCGTGACCGGGTCCGGAGCGATGTGCGGGGTGATCGGCGATGTCGCCGAGGCGAGCGGCGTGCTGCTGCCCGACCTCGCCGACTCCACGGTGACGGGGCTGCGGGAGAGCGGGCTGCCGGAGTTCGCGACGGCTCAGAACCCGCTCGACACCACCGGGTACGTCGTGATCAAGCCGGACCTGCTGCCGCTGTGCGAGAAGGTCGTCTCGAAGGACCCGGGCATCGACGTCCTGGTGATCAATGGATCGGTCCCGGCCACCCCCGAGGCGGCCGCCTTCATGGCCGGGAGCGTCGAGTGGCGCAAGGAACTGGCGGACACGAGCCCGGTTCCCGTCATCCCCATGGAGTTCCTGCCCACCGAGCGCACCCTGTTCGCGCGTGAGTTCCGCCGGTCGTCGGGCAGTTCGTACGTGCTGGAGTCCTTCGCCCGGGGCATCCCCGCCCTGGCCAAGGCGATGTGGTGGTCGGAGAAGCGCAGGGAGATCGTGCGGCCGCGGGCCGGCTCCTCGCCGGTCGTGGAGATCGAGGGCGGCGCCGGCGGTCGCTGGTCCGAGCGCCAGGTCGTCGAGCTGCTGGCCGGCGCAGGGGTGCCCGTCGTTCCCCAGCGCCTGGTGCGGACCGCACAGGAGGCCGAGAGTGCGGCCGGAGAGATGCCGCTTCCCCTGGTCATGAAGGTCTCGTCCGCCGATATCGCGCACAAGACGGACGTCGGCGGGGTCGTCCTCGGCCTGAACTCGCCGGATGAGGTGCGCGGGGCGTTCGAGCGGATGATGGACACGGTGCGGTCGCAGGCGCCGGACGCCGACATCGAGGGCGCGGTCCTCAGCCCGATGCGTCCCGACGGCGTCGACCTGCTGGTGGGCTTCGTCCGTGACTCCGTATGGGGCCTCACACTCGTCGTCGGCCTCGGCGGCGTCTGGGTGGAGGTTCTCAAGGACACCGCGATCAGGCTTCTCCCCGTCAACCGGGACGAGGTCAAGGCCATGCTCACGGAGTTGAAGAGCTATCCCCTGCTCACGGGTGCTCGTGGGGGAGCGGTGGTGGACCTGGAGAAGCTGGCCGACGTCATCTGCCGGCTCGCCGACGTCGCGGCGGCGCTCGGCGACCGGATGACGGAGATGGAGGTCAATCCGCTGCGGGTCTCCGGCGAGAGCGTCGAGGTCCTGGACGCGATGGCCGTCTGGGACGAGGGCTGACATTCCGGCCCCCCTGCCGCTCCGGCAGGGGGGCCGTTTCACCAGGATTGCAGCGTGGAGGCCCCGTCGTTCACGGCGGGGAGGAAACGCGGAAAACGGTGCCACCCGGTAGCGGTGAGTGACAGACTCGGCGCGTGCTGGTGACGGAGATGCTGAAACTCGCGCCCTCGCCCGAGGACGGCGAGGCGCTGCTGGCGACGATGCGCGCCTGCAACGCCGCCGCGACCAGGGCCGCCGAGGTCGCGTTCGCACACCGCACCGCGAACAAGATCGCTCTACAGAAGCTCGTCTACGCCGAGCTGCGTCAGGGGTTCGGGTTGTCGGCGCAGATGGCCGTCCGCTCCATCGCCAAGGCCTGCGAGGCCTACAAGCGCGACAAGACCATCAAACCGGTCTTCCGCCCGTTGGGGGCGGCCGCCTATGACCAGCGCATCCTCACCTGGAAAGGCTCCGACGCGGTCAGCCTCCTCACCCTGAGCGGCCGGGTCGTCGTGCCCGTTCTCTACCGGGGCCGGCGGCTACAGAGCGAGGGGGCGACCTTGCGGGGTCAGGCGGATCTCGTCTACCGCGACGGCGTGTTCTTCCTCGCCGTGGTCGTCGAGGTCCCCGAACCGGCGCGGGAGGAGGAGCCGCAGGGGTGGCTGGGGGTGGATCTGGGCATCGTCAACCTCGCCACCGACTCCACCGGTAAGCCCTACAGCGGCAAAGGGGTACGGGCGGTACGGCGACGTAACGCCCGGCTGCGGGCCCGGCTCCAGGCCAAGGGCACCAAGTCCGCCAAGCGGCTGCTGAAGAGGCGCCGCCGCAAAGAGTCGCGGTTCGCCCGCGACGTCAACCACGTCATCTCCAAGAAGCTGGTCGGCAAGGCCAAGGACACCCGCGCCGGGATCGCCCTCGAAGACCTCGAAGGCATCCGGGAGCGGGTCACGGTTCGTAAGGCTCAGCGTGCCGACCTGCACTCCTGGGGTTTCCATCAGCTGCGGACGTTCGTGGCGTACAAGGCGGCCCTGGCCGGGGTGGTCGTGCGGTTGGTGGATCCGCGTAACACCTCCCGCACCTGCCCCGGGTGCGGCCACCTCGACAAACGGAACCGTCCTACCCGGGATGGGTTCCGGTGTGTTTCGTGCGGGCTCGCCGGCCCGGCGGATTACTTCGCGGCGATCAACATCGGTCGCCGGGCAGTGCGTCACGCTGCCGACGACGCGGCCTGAACCGTACCTGCAAGGTACGGCGAGGAGCTGCAAGCTCGGTCCCTTTCAGGGCCGAGAAGCTGACTGCCGGTCGATGTCCTGCCATGCCTGAAGGACCGCGACGTCGGTCGACGGCTCGTACGGCATGCGTACGGCCTGTGTGCCTCCATCCTTCAGGTCGTCAGGGGTGAGGTCGGGGGAGCCGAACACGACGTGGTCGACCCCCACTCCGTGGGTGAGCCACAGGCCCGCGCCGCCGGGTGTCTCCTCGCGCTCGCGGACGAGCAGGTTACGGCCGGTACCCCAGCTGATGAGGAACCAGCCCCGGCCCCCCTGGCGGACGTGACCGCGCAGCTGGTCCGCGAACAGCGTCCTGGCGGTGTCGAGCGACGCCACGGTCAGGCCGACCCAGGAGATGGCGCACGGTTTCCCGGCGGACTCGGGGAAGCCCTCGGGAGCGGGTGAGGTGAACCCGCCCACCAGGTCCTTGTCCGACTCGGCAAGCTGTATCAGTGTCCCCATACCCGCCTGTTTCGGGTGCAGGAACGCCTCTTTCCAGTAGGTTTCATTCCGGCCACCCAGGGTGTCGATCCCGATCGCCCGTAACCGGTCCAGGGCGTCGACCAGGGAAGGGACCTGGAAGGTGAGATGGTGCGGGCCGGGGCCGTTCCTGTCGATGAACCGCCGCATGAAGCCGCCGGGCCGGGCGCCGGGGGAGATGAACTCCAGCCTCATGTCGTGGGCGTAGATCAGTTGGTAGGGCGCGAACTCGCCCGCGTCACCTCCGTGTGACCATGAGCCGCCCAGGTGAACGGCGAAACGAGGGTAGGCGTCCTCCCATGACTCGACCCCGATGGCGAGGTGGTCGAAGATGACGACGTCTGACATGTGCGTCCTCTCCCGTGCGGGAATCTCTGGAAACGGCGGCGGGCCCGGACGGCATGTCGTCCGGGCCCGCGGGCCTCGGTCTGATTCGGTCCGGCTTGGCCCGGTCCGGTTAGGTCTGACTCGGCCCGGTTTGGTTCGGCCTGGCTCGGTCCGGTTCAGGCCGGCAGCCGGGTGGCGAGTTCGAGACCGTTGTCGCGCATCACGCGCCTGCTCTGCTCCACCGTGTACTGGAAGTTCTCCAGGTCCTTGATGTAGGAGCCGGGGTCGGCCAGGCCCTCGACGTGCGGGTAGTCCGATCCCATCAGGATCCGGTCGACGCCGACGAGGTCGCGCAGCGCGCCCAGTTCGTCCTCGTAGAAGGGGGCCACCCAGATGTGCCGCCTGAACGTCTCGCGAGGGTCCTCGGGATACAGGTACGGAGTCTGGCCGAAGGACTTCTTGAGCTTGTCGAACAGGTGGAAGACCCAGTCGGAGCCCACTTCGATCGAGGCGATCCGCAGCCGGGGGAAGCGCTCGAACAGCCGGTTGGCGAGCATGCTCGCGATGGTGTCCTGAAGCGAGTTCGCCGAGACGAGGCCGCGGAAGGGACTGGCGCGGAACGCCTCGGTGAACTCGCTCTCACCCCAGTCGGCCAGGTATTTGCTGTAGTAGGAGTCGCCGCCGTGGTAGAGCACGGTGATGCCGGCCTCGTTCGCCCGCGCCCAGAAGCCGTCGAACATCGGGTCGGCGGGTGACCTGCCGCCGCTGGGGGTCATGACGGGCCCGCCCACCATGACGACGAAGCGGGCGTCCTGCTCAAGTGCCCACTCCAGTTCCCTGACCGCGTTGTCGGGGTCGACCAGCGTGATGTACGGCGCGGCGAAGATGCGCTCCCGGTAGGCGAATCCCCAGTCCTCGGCGAGCCAGCGGTTGAAGGCGCGGAAGGCCGCGGTGAGCGCGGGCACGTCGTGCAGGAGCGCCTGCTCCATGCCGACGCCGAGGGTGGGCAGGAAGATAGCGCCCTGCATGCCCTGCTCGTCCATGAGTGCGAGCCGCGCGTCACGGTCGCGGTACTCGGGCCGGACGGGTTCCAGTTCGCCGAAGAGTTCGAGTGTCCCTGCGGACTTGGGGTTGCGGCCGCGGAAGTACTCGTCCATGGCGCCCGGCTTGGCCACCGGGTCGAAGGTCGGGTTGGGGATGAACTTGTTCACCCGGCCCCCGACCAGGAGCCGGGTCCTGCCGTTGATCGTCGCCCACTGCATCGTTCGCTTGGCGAACTCGGGTTCCAGGTGGCGGGTGAAGGCGTCGAGTGCCTCGTAGTAGTGGTTGTCGCAGTCGAAGTACCTGAAGGGCAGGTCAGCCACGGGTTCGTACCTCCCGGTCGTCGCACACGGCACTCTTGGGCCGCCGCATGCAATGTAGAACGGGATTTCAGTTGTTGCAAGCATGGTTCATACCTGTGACCATTGGGGAAGCTGTCATCGACCTCTTGACGAAACTGAAATCCTGTTTCAGAGTACCGAGCCAGGACTGAAAAGGAGCTCGCGATGGCCATGCCGTCCGGAGTGCCCGTCATCGACACGATGATCGGATTCCCGCAGAAGGACTTCTCGCAGTACGACTTCATCCGCAGGCAGACCAGGGACCGGGGGTCGCTGGAGGAGATGCAGTTCCCCGCGGAGTACATGTTCAAGCAGGTCCCCAAGGACCTCCCCGCCGACGACCCGATCGGCACCACCCTGGAGCAGATGGACCGCTACGGCATCGTCCAGGGCCTGATCGGAGTCTCCGACGAGGTGTCCCGGGCGGCCTTGAAGCGGTACCCCGACCGTTTCATCCCCTCGGGCAACGTCGACGACCCGAACGACGTCGTGGGCAGCGTGCGCGCCCTGCGACGTGACTACGAGGAGTACGGGATCCGTGCCGTCGGATCGTTCCCGGCGGGGACGTTTCCCCAGGTCGCCATCGATGACCCGAAGATGTACCCCATCTACGCGACCTGCGTGGAACTCGACATCCCCATCTTCGTGTGCGCGGGTATTCCCGGGCCGAGGCTGAAGTTCGCCCCGCAGGAGGTGTCGCGGATCGACACCGTCATGTACGACTTCCCCGACCTGGTCATGGTGACCCGCCACGGCTGTGAGCCCTGGGAGCGGCTCGCGGTGAAACTGATGCTCAAGTGGCCGAACCTGTACTACTCCACCTCCGCCTTCGCCCCCAAGCACTACCCCGAGGCCATCATCAGGTACGCCAACACCCGGGGCGCCGACAAGATCCTCTACGCCGGCTACTTCCCGATGGGGCTCTCCCTGGAGCGGATCTTCACCGACATGCCGGGCGTGCCCTTCAAGGACGAGGTGTGGCCGAAGTTCCTCTCCGGAAACACCCGGCGCATCCTCAAGCTGGACAGGTGAGGTGACGAGACGATGTCGATCGCACTGACCGAGGACCAGCAGGCGCTCGCCGAGTCCATCGCCGGTTTCACCGCCCGCCACGTGAGCTCCGGGTCGACCCGGGCCGAGTTCGAGGACCTGGCGGCCGGGGTGTGGCCGTCGGTCTGGGGCCATCTGGTGGAGCAGGGCGTTCTCGCCATGCACCTGCCCGCCGAGTACGGCGGTGACGACGCCGGGCTCGTCGAGCTCGCCGTCGTCCTGGAGGAGACGGGGCGGGGGCTGATGCCCGGCCCGCTGCTCCCCACCCTGCTGACCAGCCTGGTCGTCGCACGGCACGGTGGCGGCGACCTCTGCGCCCGGGCACTGCCGCGCTTCGCGGGCGGCTCCACCGGCGCGTGCGCCACCACACCGAAGGGCCTTGTCGCAGTGCGCAGGCGGGGCGGCTGGCAGGTGAGCGGCACAACCGAGCCCGTCCTCGGCGCGCTCAGCGGAGAGCACCTGGTGCTCGGTGCCGAGGCTCCCGAAGGCACCGTCTGGTTCCTGCTGGAGCCGGCGGAGCGGGACGCGGTCAAGGTCTCCCGGCAGTCGGGAGTCGACCTCTCCCGTGACATCGGATCCGTCACGGCCGAGGGGCTGCTCGTGCCCTTCGACCGGGTGCTCGCCGTCGACAGCACCGAGTTGCGCTCGCTCGCGGCCGTGCTGTTCGCCGCGGAGGCCGTCGGCATCGCGCGCTGGTGCCAGGAGAGCGGGCTCGGCTACGTCCAGGTGCGCGAGCAGTTCGGCCGGCCGATCGGTTCCTTCCAGGCCATCAAGCACAAGTGCGCGAAGATGTTCATCCAGAGCCGGCTCATGTCGGCGGCGGCCTGGGACGCGGCCTCGGCCGTCGACCAGGACAGGGAGCAGTTCGCGTTCGCCGCCGCCTCGGCCGCGGTCACCTGTCTCGGCGGCATCGCGGAACTGGGCCTGGAGACGGTCACCCTGTTCGGCGGCATCGGCTACACCTGGGAGCACGACGCCCATCTGTACTGGCGCCGCGCGATGAGCCTGGCGACCCTGCTGGGTCCCGCGCACGAGTGGGAGGAGGGCGCCGGGCGGCTCGCCCGCGTCACCGAGCGGGCCAGGACCGTCGATCTCACCGGCGAGCCGGCGGGACTGCGCGCCCGGATCGCGGAGACGCTCGGCGAGATCGCCGCGGCACCCGAGGCCGAGCGGCGTCGCCTGCTGGCGGAGGCCGGCCTGGTCTCCCCGCACTACCCCAGGCCGTACGGGCTGGCGGCGGACCCGACCTCGCAGGTGGTGATCTCCCAGGAGTACGAGCGCGCCGGCCTGACCCAGCCGTCGACGGTCATCGGCGAGTGGGCCCTGCCCACGGTCATCGCGCACGGGACCGAGCGGCAGCGCGAACGCTTCGTCATGCCCACGCTCCTCGGCGACATCGTCTGGTGCCAGCTGTTCAGCGAGCCGGGTGCCGGGTCGGACCTCGCCTCGCTGAAGACCCGGGCCGAGAAGGCGGACGGGGGCTGGGTGCTCAACGGCCAGAAGGTCTGGACGTCGAGCGCGCACGAGGCCGACTGGGGCATCTGCCTGGCCAGGAGCGACGCCGAGGCCCCCAAGCACAAGGGCCTGAGCTACTTCCTGGTGGACATGCGCTCCGCCGGGGTGGAGGTCCGGCCGCTGCGCGAGGCCAACGGCGGCTACCTCTTCAATGAGGTTTTCTTCGACGGGGTCTTCGTCCCCGACGACTGCCTGGTCGGCAAGCCCGGCGAGGGATGGCGGCTGGCCCGCACCACGCTGGGCAACGAGCGGGTGAGCATGGGAAGCGGCATGTCCGGCCCCCGGGAGAATCCCGCCCGCACCGCCGAGGCGCTGGGCGTCGACGGGCCGGCGGTGGTCCGCGACATCGGGGTGCTGACCGCGAAGGTCAACTCCTTCGAGGCGCTCGCCCAGCGCGTGTTCCTGCGACAGCTCTCCGGCCTGCAACCGGGTGCCGAGTCGAGCGTGCTGAAGGTCGTGTCGGCATGGAACGCCGCGGAGATCCGCGGCAGGCAGCTGAGCTGGCTGGGTTCGAGTGCCGGTGTCCTCACCGGTGAGGCCGGCGACGCCGCCCAGGCGCTGCTCTCGGTACCGCCCCTGCTGATCGGCGGGGGGACCAGCGAGATCCAGCTGAACGTGATCGCGGAGCAGGTCCTGCGCCTCCCCCGTGAACAGGTTCGATGAGCACCGGTTCACAGTGATCAAACCAGAGTTCAGGGAGACACCCATGGCAGAGCAGGAATCGCGCTACACCGTCATATCGTCGGACACCCATGCCGGGGGAAGTCACGCGATGTACCGGGAGTTCCTGGAGCAGAGGTACCACGACGACTTCGACGCCTGGCGGGGCCGGTACAAGAACCCGTTCAGCGATCTCGGTGACACGCGCCGGTACCGCAACTGGGACGACGAGATGCGCGACTCCCAGCAGGACGCGGACGGTGTCGTCGGCGAGGTCATCTTCCCCAACACGGTTCCCCCCTTCTTTCCCAGTTTCGTGCTGTTCGCACGGCCGCCCAAGCCGGACGAGTACCAGCACCGCCTCGCCGGAATCCGCGCTCACAACCGCTGGCTGGAGGCGTTCTGCCGGCGGGCGCCGGAACGACGGGCGGGCATCGGCCAGATCTTCCTCAACGACGTCGACGACGCCATCGCCGACGTTCGCTGGATCAAGGAGCACGGGTTGCGCGGGGGAGTGCTGCTGCCCACGATCCCGCCGGACGTCGACTGGATCAAGCCGCTGAACCATCCCGACTACGACCGGCTGTGGGCGGTGTGCGAGGAGCTCGAGGTTCCGGTGAACGTGCACGGCGGCACCGGCTCGCCCGCGTACGCGCCGCTGCCGTCGTCCGCCCTCATCATGCTCTCCGAGATCACCCACTACTCGCGGCGGCCCCTGCTGTTCATGCTGCTCTCCGGCGTTTTCGAGCGCTTCCCGAGGCTCAAGGTCGTGCTGACCGAGCAGGGTTGCTCGTGGCTGCCGCCCCTGCTGGAGCAGCTGGACTCGACCCTGGCGGCGATTCGCGACAGCGGCGCGATCGGTGAGCTGAGGTTCAAGCCGGAGCACATCCTGCCCAGGTCGGCCACCGAGTACTTCCGGCAGAACGTCTGGCTGGGCGTGAGCTTCCCCCAGCGTGCCGACGCCGCCGCGGCCCGCGTCCTCGGCGTCGACAAGTTCATGTGGGGCAGCGACTACCCCCACGACGAGGGCACCTACCCGTACACGACCCTGTCCCTGCGCCAGCTCTTCCACGACTGGCCGGAGGCGGACCTGCGGAAGATCCTCGCGGAGAACGCGGCCGACGTCTACGGCTTCGATCTGAACGCTCTCGCGGGTCCGGCGTCGCGCCTCGGTCCCAGGGTCTCCGAAGTCGCCCAGCCGCTCACCGAGCTGCCGGACAACCCCAACGAGGCCCTGGTCCGCAACGTGACAGCGGCCTGACCCGCCACCACCGCAACGTGACAGCGGCCCGACCCGCCACCTGAGCCGAGGTCGCGCGGCGGCCACGGCCGTCGCGCGACCTCGGCGCGCTCCGGCTCATCTCTTTGAAACGAGGTTTTCGTTCATATCTCAAACCTCTGCCCGGCCGTCGTACTCCAAGTGTGATCACAGTTGCCTCGGTGAAACACAGGCTTCTGAGCTGGCTAAACATGACATCTATTGTCAGAGTTCGGGCCGTGGGGCTTAGGCGCGTCGAGCCCTTGGAAACCTTGACGAAACAGGAATCTTGTTTCAGGATCAGACCCAACCTGATCGCCGGACCGGCGAGGGCATCCGGTGAATCCCACCCCTCGAACGTTGTCCCGACCGACTCAGATGTCCCGACACGTGCCCGATTCGAAAAGTGTCACCGAGGAAGGGGCGGTTCCATGATCGCCTACAGTCCACCCACCCCCCAAAGCAGCGGAGGCCGTTCATGAGCCTCCTTGACGTACAGGACCTGACCTTGCGGTTCGGCGGTGTACGCGCCCTGGACGGCGTGTCCTTCGCCGTGGAGGAAGGTGCTCTCGTCGCCCTTGTCGGCCCCAACGGTGCCGGGAAGAGCAGCGTGTTCAACTGCGTCAGCGGCCTGTACCGGCCGAATGACGGCAGCATCGAGTTCGCCGGCGAGAACATCCTCACGCTGCCCTCCCACGCGCTCGCCTCCCGCGGGATCGGACGGACCTTCCAGAACCTCGCCCTGTTCCCGCGCCTGACCGTGTTGGAGAACGTGCTGCTCGGAGGCCATACCGCGCACCGCTCCAACGCCCTGGCGTGCGCCCTGCGCTGGCCGGGGGAGAGGCGCCGAGAGCGAGAGGCGCGAGGACGCGCCCTCGAGGTGCTCACCGAGCTCCGGCTCGCCCATCTCGCGGACCAGCCGGCGGCGGGGCTTCCCTTCGGCACGCTGAAGCGCATCGAGATCGCCCGCGCCGTCATGAGCGGCCCGCGCCTGCTACTGCTGGACGAGCCCGCCGCGGGCCTGACCCACGGCGAGGTCGAGGAACTCGGCACGACGATCCGCTCGCTCCGCGAGACGCACGGACTCACGGTGCTCCTGGTGGAACACCACATGGGCCTGGTCATGACCATCTCGGAGAAGGTGATCGTGCTCAACCTCGGACAGGTCATCGCCCAGGGGCCGCCCGGCGAGGTGTCGACGGATCCGGCCGTGGTCGCCGCCTACCTGGGAGCCGCCGCATGACCGCCGCACTGGCCGTCACCGGCCTCACGGCGGGCTACGGATCGCTCATCGTGCTGCGGGACCTGACCTTCCATGTGGACCCCGGCGAGATCGTCGTCATCCTGGGGGCGAACGGCGCGGGCAAGACCACCACGCTGCGGGCGCTCAGCGGAGAGATCCCGGCGGAGGGGACGATCGAGCTCGCCGACCGGCAGGTGGGCGGGCTCCGTGCGGACCAGCGGGCCCGGCTCGGCATCGGACACGTGCCCGAGGGACGTGGCACCTTCGTGGACCTCACCGTCGAGGAGAACCTGCGGCTCGGCGCGTACCACCGGCCGGCGCGGGAGGTGCCCGGCGCGATGGAGCGCTGGTTCGAGGTCTTCCCCCAGCTGGCGGAGCGACGCGGACAGCTCGCGGGCAGCATGAGCGGAGGCGAGCAGCAGATGCTCGCGGTGGCGCGGGCCCTGATGGGCGCACCGAAGCTGCTGCTGCTGGACGAGCCCTCGATGGGACTGGCGCCGATGCTGGTCGCGGAGCTGTTCCGGAACCTGGCCGAGATGAACAGGCGGACCGGCACCGCGATGCTGCTCGTCGAGCAGAACGCCGAACTCGCGCTGTCGATCGCCGATCGCGCGTACGTGCTGGAGCACGGTCGGATCGTCTCGACCGGCACCGCCGAGGAACTGCGCGGCGACGACTCCATCCGCCGGGCCTACCTGGGAGTTTGACACCGCAATGGAATTGTTGATCCAGCGCCTGGTCGACGGAACGTCGAACGGGTTCCTCTACGGGGCCGTGGCACTGGCCCTGGTGCTCATCTATCGCTCCACCGGACTGATGAACTTCGCCCAGGGCGAGATGGCGATGTTCAGCACCTTCGTGGTCTGGAAGCTGGCGGACCAGACCCTGGGGCTGGGGCTCGCCCTGGTCGTCGCCATCCCGGTCGGCATCCTTTTCGCCTTCCTGCTCGGGGCGGTCATAGAACGCGTCGTGATCCGGCCCTTCGAAGGGGGGACCAACAACCACCTCAGGCTGCTGATCGTCACCCTCGGCCTCTTCCTCGCGATCAACGCCCTGGCCGGATACATCTTCAGCACCGACACCGAACGGCTGGAGTCGCCGTTCCCGGTCGGCGGCCTGAACCTCGGCGGCGTCAACATCAGCTACCTGGAGATCGGCACGATCGTCGTCTTCCTACTCGTGGCGCTGCTCATCCGGCAGCTCTTCATGGGCACGAAGCTCGGCCTCGGCCTGCGCGCCGCCGCCATGAACCCCTCCTCAAGCCGTCTGGTCGGGATCGACGTGAGCCGGATGATGATGATCGGCTGGGGGCTGGCCTCGGCGATCGGAGCCCTCGCGGCGGTCCTGGTGGCCCCCGTCGTGTTCGTCAGCACGAACATGATGGCCACCCTCCTGCTGTACGGATTCGCCGCGGCGGTGGTGGGCGGCTTCGAGAGCGCGCCCGGCGCCCTGGTGGGCGGCGTGCTGGTGGGCCTCATCCAGTCCCTGTCCGCCGGTTACCTGCCCTTCATCGGTAACCAGCTCCAGCTCGCGACCGCGTTCGCGGTGATCCTTCTCGTCCTGCTGATCCGCCCGCAGGGGCTGTTCGGCCGAGTTCCGGTGGAGCGGGTATGACCACAATGCGAACGACCGCCGGCGCGGCGCCCTGGCTCGTCGGCCTGGTCCTTCTCTTCCTGGCCCCGTTCGTCCTGGGAGTCACCGGCATCCGGGGCCTGCTGGAGGTGTTCTTCCTCGCCGTCGCCGTGATGAGCCTCAACCTGCTGACCGGTTTCAACGGGCAGCCGTCGATCGGCCACAGCGCGCTGATGGGCCTCGGCGCGTACACCACGGCGCTGGCGGTGCAGAACTACGGCTGGTCCTACTGGACGGTGCTGCCGATCGCGATCCTCATCGCCGCACTGGTGGGCGCGGTGGCCGGCATCCCGGCCCTGCGGATCCGCGGCATGAACCTGGCGCTCGTCACGATGGCACTGGCCCTGGTCTTCCCCCAGATACCGGTGCGTTTCACCGACTGGACCGGTGGCACCGCCGGGCTGACCGTCGACCGGAACCTGAGCGCCCCCGTCTCGCTGGGCGTCTCCGACGTCGCGTGGCAGTACTGGGTGCTGCTGACGATCACCGCGCTGATCTTCCTGCTCATCCGCAACGTCATGCACAGCTCGGTCGGCCGCTCCCTCATCGCGATCCGCGACCAGCACGTGGCGGCACACACGGTGGGCATCAACGTCAAGGCGACGAAGGTGGCCGTGTTCGCCGCCAGCGCCGCGGTGGCCGGCGTGTCCGGATGGATGTTCACGGTCACCAACCAGTTCGTCAGCCCCGGTGACTTCACGGTCCTGGTATCGATCAACCTGCTGCTCGGCATGGCCATCGGCGGATCGGGAACCCTGGTGGGTCCGATCCTCGGCGCGGTGTTCCTGCACTACGTCCCCGAACTGCTGGCCGCGGCCGGCGTCAACCCCCAGCTCACGCCCGCGGTGTACGGCGTGCTGCTGATCCTGCTCACCTTCTTCCTGCCTCAGGGCCTCGCCGGAGGCGCCAGGACCGTGATCCAGCGGCTCCGCGGGCCGCGCGGCGGAGCCGTCACACCGGAGAAGGAATCCCAGTCCCCCCGTCCCGTCGCCGCCTGACTCCGGCCCTCCGCGCACCACACGAAGGAGAACCGATGACCCCCAGACCTCATGTACGACTGCTCGCCGTCATGGCCGTGCTCTCCCTTTCCGCCACGGCCTGCGGCGGCAGTGCCATCTCGGCCGCGGGCGCCGGCCAACCCGCGCCCGCGGCCGCCGGGGCGGCGGCCGGCTGCCCCGACAACGGCACCGAGGGGCTGACCGACACCACGATCAAGCTCGGCGTGTCACAACCGCTGTCCGGACCACTCGTCGCCGTCGGCGGGGGCTTCGTGGTCGGCATGAACGCCTACTTCAACTACGTCAACAGCAAGGGCGGCATCCAGGGACCGGACGGTAAGAGGCGCAAGGTCGAACTGATCGCCAAGGACGACCAGTACGTGGCCACCAAGACCAAGGCCAACGTCTCCGCGCTGATCTCCCAGGACAAGGTCTTCGCGATGCTCGGCCTGTTCGGCACGTCCGGGAACCTGGCGGCGCGGCCGTTGCTCGCCAAGGAGTGCGTGCCCTCGCTGTTCCCCACCTCGGGAGCGCCCGAGCTCGGCAACCCGGACTATCCCTGGGGCGGGCCCGCGGGAAGCATCTCCTACCTGCTGGAGGCCAAGGCGACCGGGGAGTACCTGAAGTCGGTCAACCCGAACGCCAAGGTCGCGATCCTGCACCAGGAGGACGACCTCGGCCGCGCCTACCTGCAGGGTTTCAAGAAGGGCATCGCCAACTCGAACATCGAGATCGTGAAGACGGAGTCCTTCGAGTCCACCGACCCCGATGTCGCCAACCAGATCACCAGCCTTGCCGCGTCCGGCGCCGACACGTTCTACGACATCGCCATCGGTCTGCAGGCGATGCAGGCGCTGAACCACGTGCACGCCAGCGGGTGGAAGCCACGCATCCTGCAGGCGGCCCAGCTGGGCCTGTCACTGCTCAAGAAGCTGCAGCCGGGAGCGGGCGACGGCCTGGTCATCTCCACCACCGCCTACGACCCCGACCTGCCGGAGAACGCCGACCTACCGCAGATCAAGCTCTATCTGGAGTGGTTCGAGAAGACACCCGGGCACGAGAAGCAGGTGCCGTCCACGGCCGTCGGCGGCTGGACGGCCGGGATGCTCGCGACATGGGCGATCGAGCACGCCAAGACCATGGACCGGGTGGGCGTGATGGAGTCGGCGCACAACATGGAGGTGACCGAACCGACCGTCTACCTGCCGGGTGTGAAGGTGCGCACCGGTGACGGCGACGACTTCCTGCTCGAAGGGGTCCTGCAGCAGCGGCTGGACCGCGCCGCGGGCAGGCTGATCCCCATCGGAGAGGTGCAGGACTTCGACGGCACCACCGAGTACGAGAAGATCACAGGATGAGGGCCCTGCCATGTTGCTGACCGGATTCGAAGGCAGGGTCGCGCTCGTCACAGGAGCGGCGCGGATGCGATCCATCGGCCGCTCCATCGCCCTGGGCCTGGCCGAGGCGGGCTGCGACGTCGCCGTGACCGGCACCAACCGGCCGCCGGAGGCATTTCCCGCACACGAGCGGGACGCCGGATGGCAGGGGCTGGCCTCGGTCGCGACGGAGATCGCGGCGCTGGGACGGCGATGCGTGACCATAACGACGGACGGGGCCGCGAACGAGGAGAACGCCGGCCATGTCCTCGACGAGGTCGTACGAGGGCTCGGCCGGGTCGACATCCTCGTCAACAACGCGGCCGCGTCACGGGGCGCCGACCGGGTGAGCGTGGCCGGACTGGATCCGGCGGTGTGGGACACCGTGATCGGCACCAACCTCACCGGTTCCTTTCAGCTGAGCCGGGTGGTCGCGCGACACCTGCTCGCCAGGAAGGAGGGCGGAAGCATCGTCAACATCTCGTCCATCGGTGGCAAGCTGATGGGGGCCAGGACGGCCGCGTACTCCGCCTCGAAGGCGGGACTGCACGCGCTGACCTCGGCGATGGCCCAGGAGCTGGGGCCGGAGGGGATCCGCGTCAACGCCGTGTGTCCCGGGATAGTCCGGACCTCCCGGCTCGACGACCTGCCGGACGAGGCATGGGACCGCATCATCGAGACCACGGTGCCGCTCCGGCGGGCGGGTGATCCCGGTGAGGTGGCGAACCTGGTCGTGTTCCTCTGCAGCGACCAGGGCTCGTGGGTGACCGGACAGGCGTGGAACATCGACGGAGGTCAGCTGACGATCCACTGACGGAGTGGCCGGTGGCCGGTGGCGGGCTGAGGGCCGGTCACCGGCCACTTTGAACCCGGAGTTCTCCCACTTTGCGAACCAGGAAACAGAGAATTAACCCTGTTCACTCAGTCTGATCAGATCAACGAGTGGAATAGAGCTGTATTCTAGGTCAGTGTCCAGCGGGTCGAGGGGAACTGCCGGTGATTACTGACGTTTCGGGTCCGGTCGCGCCCGAGTTACTCCGCCGAGACCAGCGTGAGCGCCGGGAGCGAATCGTGCGCACCGCGCTGCGAAGCCTCGCGAGTAGTGATTACGAACGGGTCAAGGTGTCCGACGTGGCCCGGGACTCGGGTGTGGCGCTGGGCACGCTCTACAGGTACTTCACCTCCAAGGAGCACCTCTTCGCGGCCGCGTTCCGGGAGTGGCAGGAAGGGCTCAAGCGCAAACTCGACAAGTCCGCCCCTGCCGGAGAAACGGAGCGCGAGCGCATCGGTGATGTGCTTCATCGCACGGTTCGCGCTTTTCAGATGCAGCCCCAGTTCTATCGGGTTCTCATCGTGCTGGAGACGGCGTCCGACCCTTATGTCGCGGACATCTACCACTCGCTCGACGGGATCTTCGTCGATATCGTGAGATCCGGGTTCGCGAGCGAGGAAGCTCTGGACGAGGACCACCAGGCGATTTTTAGCGTCCTCACGGCCGTGCTCAACGGGGAGCTGCGCGCCTGGATCATGGGACGCCGGACCATCGACAATGTGTACAAGGCCATCGACGACGCCATCCGCCTGATCTACGAGTTTCCGGCGGGACGCTGAAGAAGCCCGGACCGGAGAGGGCGTGAGCGGGATTCGGGGTAATGCAATCGCTCGTACGCGGACCGGCCGTTGAGCCGAAAACCGCTGAGGTGTGGTTCACGACGAGATCCGTGAGCGTTACCTTCCACCCAGGGCCCCGGCGTTGAATTGTTATGTCCAAGTCCGTCCTGTTGATCAGATGTTGTAGACGGCGAATGCGGCATCGTGGTCGAGGAGATCGCGGCGAGCGTGGGCGATGTTGGCCCGGCCGGCCAGACGGATGGTGCTGATCGCCAGATTCCGGAGGCTGGCTAGGGTTCTGGGTGCGGTACCCGTCCTGACCTGGGAATGATCCTCCGCGAATGTGACGTCCCTGACCCAATTCAGCCGGTTTTCCACCCCCCAGTGCGCCCTTTCGTAGTGGTTGAGGTGCGCGGGGCCTGCCAATTCAACGGGCAGGCTGGTGATGCCGAACACGATCTCCTTGCTGGTCCAGGCGCCATCCAATTCGCCGACGTCGCGGCGGAGCCGGAAGGCTTGCCGGGCGCCGGGGAAGAGGCCGTCATCGGCAGAGGCGGTGCGGATGGTGCGGCGTTCCCTGCGGCCGTGCCCGTGATCGTCATCGACCGCGGTGGTTTGCGTCCAGTCGGCATCCGGCCCGGACAACAGCGCGTGCGCGGCGGCGCGTGCCAGCGGTTGATTGCCCTTGAGGATGAGGACGTAGTGGCCGCCCAGCTGGGTGATCAGACGGGCGGTGGTCTTGGTGGTGTGCAGGGCGTCCAAGGTCAAGACCATCCCGGCCACCCGCAGGTGGGGCAGCATCGCGCGGGCGGCGGGACCCTCGCCTTTCTTGCCGGCGACCTGACACTGGCCCAGGATCACGCCGTGCTCGTGGCTGATCGCGCCGACCAGGAAGACCCTCCCGTCTTCGCTGGTGCGTGCCCCGCGCAGGGCCTTGCCGTCCAGCGCCGCTGCGGGCAGCAGCCCGGCCGGGGCGGGATGGCTGAGCCGGCGTCGTGCCGCGCGGCGCTGTTCCCGTTCGGCGGGGCCGGGAGTGTCGGGCAGTTGTGGCGTCAGAGCCTCCTGCCGTATCACCTCGGCGACATAGCCGCTGATCGCGGCGTCCAGCGCATCGGCGTCCAGCTCCGCCAGAACACGGCGGAAGGTACGCTCACTGGGCACGAGGAACAACCCGGTGAACAGATCACGGTAGGCGCCCAGCCGCTCCAGCGCCGCTTGCGGGCTTCGGGCGGCCCACTGCCAGATCGCCGCGACGCTGTCGCCGCCGACGACCAGGGTCGCGCACGCGGCCAACGTCAAGATGGCCACCAGCGGATGGCGCAGACCGCAAGCAGACCGCCGATCGGGAACCGTCGCCAACCGGCGCATCAACGCCGATTCCACCACGACCGGATCGGGTGCCAGTTCGGACTCCCACAATGCCAAGTCGGCGAGCTGGTCAAGACACGAGACATGCGGGGAACTGGTCAGAGAAGATGGGGACACGAGCGCGACTCCTGCGATGATCTCCGGATTTCGACACCCGAAAGATCAGCAGAAGTCGCGCTCTTTCGCGTTCCACCTGGCCAAACGCTCAACGTCGGCATACCGCATCAGAACCCGGGAACGCCGGGGCCCTGACCTTCCACCGGGTCGTGAAACACAATCGGCTTCCCCTTCAGGAAGCGTCTGATCGCGTGTTCCCGGGTACGCCGTGCCATGGTCTGCCATCTTGAGATCGACGGTGCGGCCGACCGAGTGGTCTGTCACCTGTGTATGGCGATCCGTATGGGACACGGGCCCGCTCATACCGGTTAAAGAGAAAACAAGCTGAAAGATCAAGGCGGGTCGAGCCGTCGATCGCACCGCGCGATATGACGAGACGGGAGAGCGGATCGTCGATTTCTCGGCGCACTTGTTCGCGGCCAACGATTATGCCGATACCGGCTGCACCGAAACAGGCGACGAGATCAACCCGGCCGGTGGCGCACCGTACCATCGCCTACCACTACGGGTCGAAGGGCGCCAGGCCAACAGTCGTGGTGTTTCCAGGATGACCAGCGGATATCGTGTCGGATGTGTCGGAATCCCGTTCCCCCCTGCCCGCTGTCGACCTTGCCCGTACGGTCGTCTTCGCCGCCTTCATCGCGGTGCTTGGGATCTTTCCCGGAATCTACGCCGGCGGTTCGAGCGTCCCCATCGTGCTTCAGAACGCCGGGCCGTTGCTGGCCGGCAGCATCCTGGGCGCACGCCGTGGCGCCGCCTCCGTCGTGCTGTTCCTCGGGCTGGTCGCGATCGGCCTGCCGCTGCTCTCCGGCGGGCGGGGCGGCATCGGCTCGTTCTTCGCCCCGAGTAGCGGCTTCCTGATCGGCTGGGTCCTGTCCGCGCTGGTCGCAGGTCTGATCGTGTCGCGCGCCAAGCGCGTCGGGCTGCCGGTGCTGCTGCTGGCCAACGCGGCCGGGCTGGTCGCCGACTACCTGATCGGCATCCCGTTCCTCGGCGTGTACATCGGAGACCTGCCGGCGGCCGCGGTGCAGTCGCTGATCTTCGTGCCGGGTGATCTGATCAAGGTGGTGGCCGCCTCGCTGATCGCCGCCGTGGTGCATCGCGCCCTGCCGGGTCTGTCGGCGAGAGCGGCGACGCGAACCGGATGATGCTCGCGACTCCCCGCTCCCGAACGAGATGGAAGGCGGTTCCATGATCGAGTTCGAGGGTGTCGGGCACAGCTACGGCGAGCGGGTCGTGCTGTCCGAGGTGAACCTCCGCCTGCCCGAGCGGCGGGTGGCCTTCGTCGGCGCGAACGGCTCCGGCAAGTCCACCCTGGCCCGCATGATCAACGGCCTGGTGCTGCCGAGCACGGGCCGGGTGCTGGTCGACGGGCTCGACCCGAGCCGCAAGGGCCGTGAGGTACGGCGGCGCGTCGGGTTCGTCTTCACCAATCCGGACAGCCAGATCGTGATGCCGACCGCTGGGGAGGACGTCGCCTTCTCCCTGCGGCGCAGCGGGCTGCCCGCCGGGGAGCGTGCCGCGCGGGCGGCCGAGATCCTGGCCGAACACGGGCTCGGCGGCTACGCGGACCATCCCGCGCACCAGCTCTCCGGCGGGCAGAAACAGCTACTCGCGCTGTGCGGGATGCTCGTGCTCGACCCCGACGTGCTCGTCTGCGACGAGCCGACGACGCTGCTCGACCTGCGGAACAAGAGGCAGTTCTGCACCCTGATCGCGGGGCTGAGGCAGCGGGTCGTGCTGGTGACCCATGATCTTGACCTGCTCGGCGGCTTCGACCGGGTGATCGTGCTCGACGAGGGCCGCGTCGTGGCCGACGACGAGCCGGAACCCGCGCTGCGTCACTACCGGAAACTCGTCGGCTGATGGTCGGCGGATGGTACGAACCGGGGTCGAGTCCGCTGCACCGGACACCGGCCGGCTGGAAGTTCCTCGTCCTGCTCGGGCTCGCGGCGGTGGTGTTCGTCCTGCGCTCTCCCGCGTGGCTCGGCGGTATCTGCGCCGTCATGGTCCTGGGATACATGCTGGCACGGGTCTCACCCGGGCGCTGCCTGCGTCTCGCCCGCACGCTCGGGCTGCTGGTGGCGTTCATGTTCGCGCTGCAGTGGTGGCTGCTCGGCCTGGACGCGGCCGTGCTGGTGTGCCTTCGGATCGTGGCCGCGCTGACCGCGGCGAACCTGTTCACGATCACCACCAGGGTCGACGACGTGGTGTCCGCGGTCGAGCGCGGGCTGCGGCCGCTGCGGCGGTTCGGAGTGCGTCCGGACCGGGTCGGCCTGCTCGTCGGGCTCACCCTGCAGTCGGTGGCCGCACTGTCCAAGATCGCCGCTGAGGTGCGCGAGGCGGCGAAGGCCCGCGGCGCGCAGCGCTCGGTCACCGCGTTCGCGGTGCCGTTCCTGGTGCGTACCCTGCGTCACGCCGACGAACTGGGCGAGGCCCTCGCCGCGCGCGGCGAGGGCGACCGCTGAGTCGAGGTCATCCGCACGCAGGCTGGGCATCTCCCGGCGGAGGGTGCCTCCGATCACCCGTTCGGAGGCACCCCGCTCCCGGCTCCCCCCGTTGGAGCCGGGACCGGGAGGCTCAGCCGGTCGCCAGGTGCTCGGCCTCGTGGTGCAGTACCTCGACCAGGAGCAGCTCCAGATGGAGGTCCTGGTCCGCGAGCGTTTCGGATGGTGTCATCGAATCCCTCCAGCCTTGCTGGTGGGGACGCTTCGCTCACCTCGGGGGTTACCTGCCATAGCGGGCCGGCATGGACGCCCCCTCGGGGGTTATGTGCCACAGCAGGCCGGCATGGACGCCACTCCTGGGGTTACCCGCCACAGCGGGCGGTATGGACGCCCCCTCGGGGGTTACCTGCCACAGCAGGCCGGCATGGACGCTGAGGAGCCCTCGCCCGGCGAGGGCGCGCTCGCCCTCGTGCAAATCGACGATCGCCCGCGGGAAGAGGTGGATCCCGGGCGGGCCGGGCAGGCCTGCCGGCCGGGGAGCCGATCAGGGGCCGGTCAGGGGCCGGTGGCGAGGACGGCCGCGCGCATGAGCCGTCCCGGATCGGTGTCGGGGTCGTCGCGGACGACCGCCACGTCCAGACCGGCGGCGGCCAGGCGGCCGAGTGACGCGGCGGCGTCGGCCGCCGTCCCGGCGGCGGTGAACAGGTCGAGCAGCGCGTCGTCGACGAGGTCGGTGCGCGGAGCGTCGGCGAGCCACCCCTCGCGGAACGCGGCGCACAGCCCCGCGTCGAGCCCCGCGGTCCTGGTGATCTCATGGTCGCCGTGCACGCCGAGGTAGGTCGCCACCATGGGGCGCAGCCGGTCGCGGGCCGCGCGCGCGTCCTCGCCCACCGACAGCCCGACGTAGGCGGCCAGCTCCACCCCGGCTCCGACGCGTTCGCGGACCGAGGCGACGTAGGGCGCGGAGGAGAGGATGGACAGCAGCAGGCCGTCCGCCCGCTCGGCGGCCAGGGCCAGCGCCCGCGGGCCCTTGACTCCCAGCACGATCGGCGGGGTACGGCGCGGCGGGGTGAAGGACAGCCCGGCCGACACGCGGAAGTGCTCCCCCCGGTGGTCGACGCGCTCGCCGGTCATCATCGCCCTGACGACGTCGACCGCCTCGGCCAGGCGGCCGATCGGCCGGTCGAAGGGGATGCCGATAGCCGTCGACGCCGTAGGGGATGGACCCCACCGGCGGGTCGGCGTGCCCGGACATCGCCAGCCAGCCACGCTCCTCGACGAGCCGCCGCATCAGGCGCCACCGGTCCGGGGGGTTTTCCAGGGCGACGACGCGGGCGCCGTACACCTGTATGAGGGTCTTCATCGTGGTCGGCACCGACGCCACGGTCAGCACCACGCAGGGCAGCCCCGCGCGCGCCGCGTAGGCGGCGACCGCCGCCCCGTGGTTGCCGGTGCTCGCCACGACCACCGCTTCGACGCCCAGTCCCACGGCCTTGGTGACCGCCACGGCGGCCAGCCGGTCTGGGCGTCGGCCAGGGCCGAGCGCGGCCCGGTGGTCGCCACCACGAAGCGCGGCTCCGCGCCACCGGCGACCATCGTGGCGGCCACCGCCCGGGCGAGTTCCTGCTCGGTCACCCCATCCGCGGCGATCTCCAGGGCGGCGCGTACCCCGGCCTCGGCGAGCCGGGCGGCGTGGCGCAGCAGCATCACCTCGCCGGGGAGTTTCACCCCGCGGACCAGGCTCGCCCAGCCGGTGGCGTCGGCCGCGGCGGGGTCGCCCGCGGCCTCGCGCAGGGCCGAATCGCCGTCGAGCCCCTCGACGCCGTAGCGGAGCCCCGCCCCGGCGGCCCGGGCCGCGGTGGCGAGCGCCGCGTACAGATCGGGGTGCCGGTCGGCGGCGCCGGTGAGGGGCGTGGGGCCGGACGACTCGAATTGGCGGCCACGACCGGGTTGCGGAACGGCAGCACCATGATCGCCGTGGCCAGCCGGATCCGGCTGGTGAGCGCCGCGACGTAGCTCAGGTAGGCGAACGGGTCGTAGTAGCGGGGCGGGGTGTCGAACTCCTCGCGAACGTAGCCCTGCGTGGTCACGTGGTCGTTGCCCCAGACCGAGTCGAATCCCAGCCGCTCGGCCTGGACGGCCAGCTCGACCGCCTCACCGGCGTCGGCGTAGGGGACGGGGTACATCAGTCCCTCGGTGCCCGTGGGCACTCCCAGACCGAATCTCATCGAACATCTCCTTCCCGTGCGTCGGCCACGACCGCGACCTGTGTGCTCCGTCTGAGGGCGGCCACCGCCCAGCCCAGTACGGCATAGCAGACGAACCCGTAGACCAGCCCCTCGATCGCGTCGGTCAGCAGGACGTCGGTGTACTTCGCCAGCACCGCCGCCACGACCCAGGCCGCGAGGGCCTCGATCCGCACCGTCGGCGCCGACTCCAGCAGCTGGTCGCCCGTGCGGCGGCGGGCCAGGATCCAGAAGTGCGCGATGAGCACGCCGGCGAACGGCGGCGCGACGACCGCGATGACGTTCAGGAAGACGAGGAACTGGGCGGCCAGGCCGGCGAAGGCGACCAGGACCGCGATGACGATCGAGATCATGGTCCAGACGGGTTTGCCGACGCGCAGCCCCAGGGTGTTGGAGGCGTTGGTGAAGGCGAGCGAGGCCGAGTAGAGGTTGTTGTCGGCGGTGTTCCACAGGGCCAGCACCAGCATCACCGCGGCCGGGGCGAGCAGGCCCAGTCCCTGCATGACCAGCACGAAGTTGCTGTTGCCCACGGACATGGCCGAGATGGTGGCGATGGTCTCGAAGACCCCCGCGCCCACGACGAACCCGACGAAGCAGGAGATGATCACGTCACGGCCGCGGGAGGCGAAGCGCGTCACGTCCCCGACGAGCGCGGCGCCGGTGACCCACGTCGAGATGACGGCGCCGACCGCGACGGCGAAGCCGATGGGCACCGCGGGCTGCTGGGTGACCACCTCGGCGAACCCGCCGTCCCCGCCGCCGATCTTGAAGAGCGCCAGCAGCGCGATCGCGACCTCGATGGGCACCGCGATCGCGGAGAACTTCGCCAGCCGTTCGCTGATTCTCAGTGTTTGTCGTTGAGGATCAGCGAGCCGCCGCGTTGCCGCAGCGGCGTTCCCCGTTTTCGGGGTTCCCGTTTCACCGGTGCGCGCCCGGCACAGGTGCCGGGTCCTACCGCTCCTCGGCGGGCGTTTACCGTCTCCCCGCAACTCTGGGCGACGTCGGCCGCGAGCGTGGCCAGGTTACGGGCGGCGTTCAGATCCCGATCCAGGACCAGACCACACCCGCCGCATTCAAAAATGCGTTCGGACAGGGCGAGCTTGGCTTTCACCACACCACAACCCGAACACGTCTTACTACTGGGATACCAGCGGCTCGCCACCACCAGCTGACCACCACCCCAGCCGGTCTTGTAGGTGAGCTGCCGTCTCACCTCACCCATCCCGACGTCGGCGACCGCGCGGGCCAGGCGCCGGTTGGCGAGCATGCCCGACACGTTCAGGTTCTCGACCACGACCGTGCCGTAGAGGCGGGCCAGTTCGCTGGTGAGCTTATGTAGGCCGTCGCGCCGCTGCCGGGCCGCCCTCGCGTGCGCCTTGCCCAGCGCGGCCTTGGTCTTGCGCCAGCGTGCTGACGGCTCCCGGCGACCACCAGCAGAAGTGCGCGGCCCTGCCTGGCGGGCCAGTTGCCTGTTGAGCCGCCGCAACCGCCGCAACGCCGAACGGTGATGTCTGGGGTTGTCGACGACCTGGCCGGTGGACAGCACCGCCAGCGCCTTAACTCCCAGATCCACCCCCACCACCGCCCCCGGCCGGGCCGGAACATGCTCGGCGCGGTCGATCTCGCAGGTGAACGACACAAACCACCGGCCCCCCTCCCACCGGATGGTCGCCGACAGAATCCGGCCCGTACCCCGCTCCAGGTGACGGGCGAGCTTCCGAGTGGACTCACACGTGCGGATCGTGCCCAGCCGCGGCAACGTGACATGCCGACGATCGGCCTCCACGCGGATGGTGCCGGTGCTGAACCGGCAGGCCGGGGTGGTGCGGTGCTTGGACTTGAACCGGGGAAACCCGACCTTCTTTCCCTTGCGCTTGCCGGTGCGCGAATCGGCCCAGTTGCGCAACGCCCGCGCCAGCGCCTCCAGGCCGCTGTTGTAGGCCTCCTTGGAGTTCTCACCCCACCACGGCGCGACACCGTCCTTGGCCACGTTCCACCGTCTGCGCAACGCGTACAGCGACCAGGGCACCTCGGTCAGCAACTCAGTCGCCACTCCGTAGGTCTTCTCCGCCTCCCGCTGCGACAGCGCCGCCTTGACCAGGCCCAGCGCCCAGTTAAACGCGAACCGCGCCGCCCCGCCATGTGAGAACAACGCACCGGCCTGGGCCGGAGCGGGGTCGAGGGCAAAGCGGTAGGCCTGCTGAACCCACACCACCCCACCCCCTGCCCTTTACCCACCGCTGTCGAACGACGACGGCTAGCTTACCCTCAGGGATGATCGACAGCTCCCCAATCAGCAGGAAAGCCCGCCAACGGCACGGGACCCAACCCCGACAGCGCGTACCGCCTCCTGCCACACCTCGGCCCGCCGGACAGAGAAGGCCAAAGGAGAACTGATAACCACTGATGAAGCAATCAACAGCCCATAGCCCCCTCGACGCCCGCCGCCTGGTGGACACGGTGCTGACCCCGTTGCGGCCCAGCCCGGCGCTCATCGAGACCCTGCGGGCCTATCTCGCCTGCGGCCTGTCGGTACGGCTGACCGCGCAGCACCTGTCGATCCACGAGAACACCGTCAGCTACCGCCTGCGCCGCATCCTCGGGCTCCTGGAACTGGACGGCTCCTCCCGGCTGCTGCGCCCCGACGTCCTCCTCGCGCTGCGGGCCGACGAGCTCGGCCAGGGCCGACGGGACGCGCGCCTCACCGACCGCGGCACGGAGTGACCGGCCCGGTTCGTGGGCGACGGCCACGGGCCGGGCCGTCGACCGCCCTCTCCCGTCCACCCTGCGGACGCGGGGTGGACGGGGACGGGGAGCCTGCGGTAGCCGGGGTCGGCGGCCCGGTCACGGTGTGGCGGGTCAGCCGACGCCGGGTTCAGCCCAGAAGATCGTTCCGGGGCCGCGCAGCTCAACCGCGCCATAGGAGGCGGGGACGAAGGCGGACTCGCCCGACCGTAGAACCTGCCCGCCGACCTCGACCTTGCCCTCGGTGCACACCAGGATGCGCGGTATCCCCCCCTCCAGGGGGAGCCCGGAGCCCGGGACGGCCGTGCCGAGGCGGAACTCCGGGGCGAGCGTGTGGTAGAGGTTGCCGACCGGCTCGACCGGCAGGGGCGAGATCGAGGGGTCGGTGACGCGCAGCAGCTCGTCGACGTCCATCGGCTTGCCGGTCAGCCCCGCGCGGAGCACGTTGTCGGAGCTGCCCATGATCTCCACACCGAAACCGCTCAGGTAGCAGTGCAGGACTCCCGCGTCCAGGAACAGCGCCTCACCGGGCCGCAGCTCATGGCGCTGCAGGAACAGCGGGGCGAGGCAGGCCGGGTCCTCGGGGTGGATGCGGGCCAGGCGTACGACCGGTTCGTTGTCGGGGCCGCCGGCGGCCGACGCGGCCCGCGCGATCGCGGCCACAAGATCCCCCCTGCCCTCCTTCGGCCACTCCACCAGCGCGTGGAGCGCGGCGGAGGCGTCCCCGGCCGCCAGCGGCGCCACGACGGGCTCCAGGTCCGGCACGCCCAGCCCGCCGATGAGCGCCGCGGCCTCTCGCGGCGGACGGAACCCGGCCAGCGCGGTGAACGGGGTCAGTGCGCAGATCAACTCGGGCTTGGGGAACGGGTCGACGTAGACGCCCCTGGCGTAGCCCTCCTCCGCCTGCCGCCGCGACGGGTGAACCTGCAGTGACAGCGGCAGGTCCACGGCGATCAGCTTCAGCAGGTACGGCAACCGCGTGCCGAACCGCTTGACGGTCTCCTTCCCCAGTTCGGCCATCGGGTCGGCGGCCACCGTCTCGGCGAGGGAGTGCCAAGCTCCCTGACGCAGCACCGACGAGGAGCCGGACGGGTGGGTGCCGAGCCACATCTCCGCCTCGGGCCGCTCCGCGGGGGAGGGACGCCCGGCCAGCGTGGCGATGGCCGTGCGCGATCCCCAGTCGTAGTTCTTCACGGGATTGCGCAGCAGATCCGTCATGACGTCTCCAACAGAGCGGTTCCGCGCGGTCCGCCGCCGTTCCCCGGCAGGGGGGACCGTCGTGACGCGGGGACGTCGCCCGGCCCGGTCGTGCCGGCCGCCGCGCGGGCGGCGGGGATGAAGGAGCTGTTCATGACCCTCCGTGTCCGTGAATCCGAGCGGGAAACGAATGAATGCCGCGAACGCCGATGCTACGCGTCTTCGATGTCTCTCGACCGCGAATACGCGGCCAAGATCGGGTGAACAGGTCCGTCGACCGCGAGGTGACGGATGACGGCACCGGCAGGGGCACTCCCGACATCCGGGGCCGCGCGCTATGTCCGGGGGTGGCACGTTATGGAGGCCGCCACCGAGTCGGGCGGTGCGCTTGGTGCGGGTGGGCACTCCGGCGGTGGACGGCGGTGCCGAGTGTGATCCGGCCCGCGGCCGCGGTCCACCGGCGACCGGCCGGAAGAGCACGAAGCCGCCAAGGCCCCGAACCGGAACTTTGACGGCTGTTCGATCTGATCCGCTCATGGTCGCCATGAGCGATGGTGGACGATACAGGGATTGAACCTGTGACCTCTTCCGTGTCAGGGAAGCGCTCTCCCGCTGAGCTAATCGTCCTCGCTGCGAACCAGAGGTGGAGACGGGATTTGAACCCGTGTACACGGCTTTGCAGGCCGTTGCCTCGCCTCTCGGCCACTCCACCGAGTGGGGGGACCGGAGTCCCTTCCGAGCGGAAGACGGGATTCGAACCCGCGACCCTCACCTTGGCAAGGTGATGCTCTACCACTGAGCCACTTCCGCGTGCCTCCGGGACCTGCCCGGACTCACTGCGAGAACTCTAGCGAATACCCGGCCACTCCCCAAACCGAGCGCTACCGGTATCGTGAGATGTAAGGAGCCAGCAATGGGTTCACCAGTTACCAAGTTCAACCTACGCGAGAGAGTGACAGCATGCGCGACAACGAGGTCGTGAACGTCGGGCCGGAGCCGCTGAGCTTCGAGCAGGTCGTCGAGGTCGCCAGGTACGGTGCCACCGTGCGTCTCACCGACGACGCCGTGGCCGCCATGGCCGCGGCCCGCACGCGCGTGGACGAACTGGCCGAGAGCCCCACCCCCGCCTACGGCGTCTCGACCGGGTTCGGCGCCCTGGCCACCCGGCACATCGACCCGGCGCTCCGCGCACAGCTGCAGCGCTCCCTCGTCCGCTCGCACGCCGCCGGATCCGGCCCCGAGGTCGAGGTCGAGGTGACCCGCGCGATGATGCTGCTGCGCCTGCACACCCTGGCCACCGGCCACACCGGCGTGCGCCCGAAGACGGCCAAGGTGCTGGAGAGCCTGCTCAACGCGCGGATCACCCCCGTCGTGCACGAGTACGGCAGCCTCGGCTGCTCCGGCGACCTCGCGCCGCTCTCCCACGTGGCCCTCACGATCATGGGTGAGGGCGTCGTCCGGGACGCCGCCGGCGAGCGGGCCGACGCCGCGGAGGCGCTCAAGCGGGCGGGCATCGAGCCCGTCGAACTGGTGGCCAAGGAGGGGCTCGCGCTCATCAACGGCACCGACGGCATGCTCGGCATGCTCATCCTGGCCATGGACGACCTCGCCCGGCTGTTCAAGGTCGCCGACATCGGCGCGGCCATGAGCGTGGAGGCGCTGCTGGGCACCGACCGCGTCTTCGCCGCCGACCTGCAGGCACTGCGCCCGCACCCCGGGCAGGCGGCCAGTGCCGCCAACCTCAGGGCACTGCTCGCGGGCTCGCGGATCATGGAGTCCCACCGGGACGGCAACTGCACCCGCGTCCAGGACGCCTACTCCCTGCGGTGCGCCCCGCAGGTCGCCGGTGCCGCCCGTGACACCCTGGCGCACGCCGCCTCGGTCGCCGGACGGGAACTCGCCTCGGCGATCGACAACCCGGTGGTCCTGGCCGACGGCCGGGTGGAGTCCAACGGCAACTTCCACGGCGCCCCCGTCGGCTACGTGCTCGACTTCCTCGCCATCGCGGTCGCGGACATGGCGAGCATCTCCGAACGCCGCACCGACCGCATGCTGGACGTGGCACGCAGCCACGGCCTACCGGCCTTCCTCGCCGACGATCCCGGTGTCGACTCCGGCCACATGATCGCTCAGTACACCCAGGCGGCGGTGGTCTCCGAGCTCAAGCGCCTGGCCGTGCCCGCGAGCGTCGACTCGATCCCGAGCTCCGCCATGCAGGAGGACCACGTCTCCATGGGCTGGTCGGCCGCGCGCAAGCTGCGCCGCTCGGTGGACGGCCTCACCCGGGTGCTCGCGGTGGAGATCCTCACCGCCGCGCGGGCCCTGGATCTGCGCGCCCCGCTGCGGCCCGCCCCGGCGACCGGAGCCGTGCTGGCCGCACTGCGCCAGTCCGTCCCCGGCCCGGGGCCCGACCGCTTCCTCGCACCGGAGATCGAGACGGTGGTCGGGCTCGTCGCGGGCAACGCGGTCGTCGCCGCCGCCGAGACGGTCACCGGCCCCCTGTCGTAACCGCCGAGACGGTCACCGGACCGCAGCCCCGGCCCGATCGTCGGCATCTCCGCGACCACGGTTCCGGCCCGCAGTCCCGGTACCGCGTCCGTGAGCATCCGCCGCACCGCCGCCGTACCGCCCGATCCGGTGCTTCGCCCCCCGGCGAGCTCGCCCCCGGCAGGACCGTTTACGCGGCCCTGCCGCCCGTTCCGCTGCCCGCACCCTGGTGTGCCTGCTGACCGGACGAGCGAGACAATAGGGCGGTGCATGACTCTTTTGCGCATGTCACCGGATATCTGGCCACGGGGCTCCGAGATGTCACCACAGACCTGGCCGCACTGGATGGTGCGGGGTGGTGGGCCGTCGTGGTCGACTACGAGGGCAAGGTGACGTGCGCCAAGTTCGACGACGTCCGCCAGGCCCCGCTGCCCGTGCCACGCGGCCCCTGGCGCGGGCCGCACCCGTCGTCGTGGCGCGGCTCCCTGGACCGGGCCGCGTATGAGGACGGCGTGCGGCGCATCCGCTCGTACATCGAGAGGGGAGAGGTCTACCAGGCCAACCTGTGCCGGGTGCTGAGCGCGCCGCTGCCCACGGGGGAGGAGCCGGACCCGCTGGCACTGGCCGTACGGCTGGCGGAGGGCAACCCCGCCCCCTACGCCGCGGCGGTGAGCCTGCCGGGGCTGAGTGTCGTGTCGGCCTCTCCCGAGCTCTACCTGTCCAGGGACGGCGACGTGGTCGAGTCCAGGCCGATCAAGGGGACCGGAGCCACCGAGGAGGACCTGCAGGAGAAGGACTACGCGGAGAACGTGATGATCGTCGATCTCGTCCGTAACGACCTGGGCAGGGTCGCCGAGGTCGGCTCGGTGAGCGTGCCCGCCCTGTGTGAGGTGGAGGAGCATCCCGGTCTGGTGCACCTGGTCTCCACGGTCAGGGCGCGGCTCGCGCCGAGGTGCGGGTGGCCCGAGCTGTTCGGTGCGACCTTCCCGCCGGGGTCGGTGACGGGGGCCCCGAAATCCTCGGCCCTGCGTATCATCGATCAGCTCGAACCCGAGCCGCGCGGGCCGTACTGTGGGACTGTGGGCTGGGTCGACGCCGACCGGCGGCGGGCTTCGCTGGCCGTGGGAATCCGCACGTTCTGGCTGTCGTCCGGTGAGATCCGTTTCGGTACGGGCGCGGGCATAACCTGGGGTAGCGATCCGCGCCGCGAATGGGACGAAACCGAGCTGAAGGCCTCCCGGCTCATCGCTCTGGCATCAACATCAGGTTCAGAAGGAGTCGCATGAATGTACCTATATGGCTCAACGGGGCACTCGTCTCTCCGGATCAGGCCACCGTTTCGGTTTTCGATCATGGTCTGATGGTCGGGGACGGGGTGTTCGAGACCATCAAGTGCGTGAACGGCGCCACGTTCGCGCTCACCCGCCACCTTGACCGGCTCACGCTCTCGGCACGGCGCATGGAACTGCCCGACCCCGACACCGACGCGATCGCCGACGGGATCCGCGCCTGCCTGGCCGAGGCTCCGCCGTGGCGGCTCGGCCGAGTCAGGGTCACCTACACCAGCGGCCCGGGGCCGCTCGGCTCCGACCGGGGCGACCAGGGCTGCACGACCGTGGTGATCGTCGACGAGCAGAAGCCGTTCCCGGCCACCGCCGACGTCACGGTCGTGCCCTGGCCGCGCAACGAGCGCGGCGCGCTCGCCGGGGTGAAGAGCACCTCCTACGGAGACAACGCCAGGGCGCTGTTCCACGCCAAGGCCGCCGGCGGCAGCGAGGCGATCTTCGAGAACACCGTGGGAGACCTCTGCGAGGGCACGGGCAGCAACGTCTTCGTCGTGCGCGACGGCCGGCTGGTCACCCCCACGCTCGCCTCGGGCTGCCTGGCCGGGGTCACCCGCGCGCTCGCGCTGGAGTGGTGCGGGGGAGCCGAGGAGGACGTCCCGCTCTCGGCCCTGTACGAGGCCGATGAGGCGTTCCTGACCTCCACCACCCGTGACATCCAGCCGATCCGCGCGGTCGGCCAGACCGTGCTGCCCGCCGCGCCGGGTCCGATCACCGCCAAGGCCATGCAGGTCTTCGCCGAGCGCTCCGCCGCCGACCTCGACCCCTGAGGTTTCGGGTTTCCGGTTCCGGCGAGGGCACACCCCCGCCGGAAGGCCGGTCGTCCGGCGGGGGACCGGCTGGGGTCGTCCGATGGGGGACCGGCTAGTAGGACACCTGGGTCTGCGCGTTCAGCTCCTTGAGCCTGACCTTGGCGGCGGGATCGGTCAGCGGGTCGTTGACGCGGAGCACGTCCAGGCCCCTGGTGATGTCACTGGAGTAGATGTGGCCGTTGTAGTAGTACGCCGACCACGAGCCGCCGACTCCCGAGATCGGACCCCGCTCGAAGAAGCCGATCTCCCGGGGGGCGGTCGCGTCGGTGAAGTCCCAGATGGACACCCCGCCCTGGTACCACGCCTGGACCATGATGTCCTTTCCCGGCACAGGTAGCAGCGACCCGTTGTGCGCGACGCAGTTCTCGTCGGACCTCTGCTCCCTCGGGATCTTGAAGTAGCCGCGGAGCGTGAGCCTGCGGTTCTTGCCGAGGTCGTACACGGCGCTGGCGCCCTTGGTCCTGGGGGTGCCGGAGTCGCAGGTCGCACTCACGCCGCCGCCCAGCTCGTCCCCGAAGACGACCTTGGTGGCGTCGTTGTTGAACGTCGCCGAGTGCCAGATGGCGAAGTTCTCCCGGTCGCTCACGTGCTGGAGCACCTTGGGATTGACCCGGTCGGTGATGTCCAGCAGCACCCCGTCGCCGAAGCAGGCCGCGGCGGCCAGGTTCTTCTCGGGGTAGGCCGTGATGTCGTGGCAGCCGCCGAGGCCGTCCTCGCCGGGCTTGTCGGAGAGCACCGGCTTCGAAACCACCTTGGCGGTCTCGGGGGCCTCGACGGGCACCTCGACCACGGAGATCTTGTTGTGCGGCGCCGAGCAGGTCGTCGACCGCGGCTCGGGGCCGGGTGAGGAGATGTAGAGGTAGACCCTGTCGGCGTTCTCGCCGGGGACGAGGGTGTGGGTGTGGGAGCCGCAGTCGGTGCGGACCGCCGAGACGAACCTGGGGTGGGACTTGTCCGCGATGTCGAAGATCCGGATGCCCTCCCAGCCGTCCGACTCCGGCTCGCCGCGCTGGGCGTCGCACTCCGGGCCGACCCGGGCGGAGTCGATCGACAGGAACAGCAGGTTCCCGCTCACCGAGACGTCGTTCTGCTCGCCGGGGCAGAGCACCCGGCTGACCACCGAGGGGCGGGAGGGGTCGGAGATGTCGAAGACGCTGAAGCCGTCGAAGTTGCCGGCGAACGCGTAGTCGCCCTGGAAGGCCAGGTCGGTGCCCCACGCCTGGGGCCCGTCGAGCGGGGCGCCGAACGGCACGTTGGCCAGGTGCGTGACGTTGGCGCTGTGGGTGCCGTCCCCCGAGATCCCCGGAGAGGGGGTCTCGTCCGTCCGCTCGGCACTCGTGCTCCCCTCCGGGGCGGACGAGGCGGCCGCGGGCGGTGGGGCCGAGGGGGTTGGATCCGCCCCGCATCCGGCCACAAGAAGTAGCGCGGCCAGGCCGAACGCCACGGTCGATCGCACGGTGCCCCCATTACGTCGGTCCACTTGCCCCATTATTGAAGCTATGCGGAGGATGCGTATGCCAGGTCAGGTTATCGCGGTGATCTTGGCGGCATCGGTCCTTGGCGGATGTACGGAGGCGGGGCCGGGACGATCGGCACCGCTCGTCGCGGAGACCGGCGCCCCCGTGATAGTCCCGGGCGGCCCCGGCGAGGCGGGCCGTACGGCGAGGCCGGGCGAGAGTCTCGGAGAGTCCGAGGCCAGGGTCACGGCGGCCGACGTGCGGTTCGCCGAGGGCATGATCCCGCACCACCGGCAGGCACTGGAGATGGCGGAGCTGGTCCCGGCCAGGTCGTCCTCGCCGGTCCTGCGGAGACTCGCCGAGCGGATCACCGCTGCGCAGCGGCCGGAGATCGCGGCCATGACGTCATGGCTGGAGGCGGTCGGCCGGGCACCGCGAGGGCATGTGGGGCATGACGATCACGCTGTCACGCTGGAGGAGATGAACCGGCTCAGGGGGGCCAGGGGAGCGGCCTTCGACAAGCTCTTCCTGACCCTCATGATCGCTCACCACGAGGCGGCGGTCGCGATGGCCGGGCTCCAGTTGCGCGAGGGCACCGACCGGGCCATGTTGGCCACCGCCAAGGACGTCGTCTCGGGCCAGGGCATCGAGATCGCCAGGATGCGGAGTCTGCTCGGGACCGCGGCGTAGACCGGCGGCTCCGTCGCGGGAGGGGGTGGCCCGGGACGGGTCAGGAACTCCAGAGCATGTTGCTGAGCTCGGCGTCCAGATCCATGAAGTCGGTCTCGCGGCCCGCGGGCACCAGCTCGTACGTCCGGTGCAGGAACTCCGTGAGCGGAGCCAGCGGCACCTCGAACAGCGCCTGTCCGAACGGCGAGGTGAGACTGATGTGCAGCGTGCGCTCGCCGTCGGCACGCGCCGGCCACACCTGCACGTCGCCGTCGCCCACCCGCCGCACGATGCCGACGGTCAGCAACTCGCGGGCGAAGATCCACTCGACCGGTTCGTCGTTTCCTACGTGGAAGGCCATTCTGATCGCGTAAGGATCACCGGCCGTGTAGCTGAGTCCGGCGAGCAGGGGGACGGTGGTACGGTCGGGGACCACAAGCCGAAGGCCTAGCTCGGCAGAGACGGTGGCGCTGTTCATCGTCAGCCAAACCTTTTCGTCGTCGGTCCCCTCTTCGGGGCTTTCACTGCTCTCAAGCGGACTTCGCTCCGCATGAGCCATCACGCGGAACAAAGAAACCTGTAGGAAAGATTCCGCCTCAACGCCCTTCTGTAACGCACATCACAGCGCGACATTTGGGCATCTACCGGGCTAAACATCACCAACAGGGCCGTATTTGCAAGGGTTTTGCGTCTCGTTTTGGTCACCGTCGACTCCCTGGTAGGGCGTCTCGGGTGATTCGGGTCGAGCCTGGGTCGTTCGGTGCTTCTGCGGATCAGGATGATGCTATGACACCGTAGCCCCCCGTCGGATGCATCCCCAGGGCTTTGCCTCCCGAGCGCGTCATCTCTCAAGATCACTTTAGTGGCGGACACCGCTTCGCGAGCACTCCCGGATTGCTGTATGGTTTTCCACGTCGGCACCGCAAGGGGCTGGACAGGGCGGGCGATTAGCTCAGCGGGAGAGCGCTTCGTTCACACCGAAGAGGTCACTGGTTCGATCCCAGTATCGCCCACGCTATTTTCCCAGGTCAGAAGCCGGTTCGCAACCCAGCGGGCCGGCTTTCTCGATCATCTGACCATGATTTGACCGTGGGGCCGGTGCGCGTGCGCTCCCGGCTGCTCGCCGTCGACCTGCGGGCGACTCGCGCAGGACGGTCCGTGACCGCCCCCACTCCCTCGCCGCTTCTCGGCAGGGAGGCCACGTTCCTCACCATCGAGACGGCGATCAAAGGCATGCGCCCTGACGTCGGCAAGCTCCGTGAGCTCGTCGGCGGTGCCATTTCCAGCATCGGCCGGCGCGACGGGCTCCGCAGCGTGGTGAGCACGGTCGTGCAGCCGGTCGTGCAGCCGGTCGTGCCTGGGGGCGCCGGTGCTCCGTGACGGTATGACCGCCCGGGTGCGGGTCCGGCAGGTCGTCGACGACGCCTGCCCGGTGCGCGATGCCAGGAGCCGAGCGCGGTCCGACTCGCGACGATGCGGCGCCGGCCGTACCCGCCCAGCCTTACCAGGTGTCACGGTCGGCGCCGCAGCCGAGGATCGAGGTGGTCGAGCCGCCTCCTGCCCCCTCACTCGCCGGAGCCGAACCCGCCGCGGCGGCACTGCCGCACCTCAACGGTCGGCCGGTGCCGGCAGGGTCGACTCGCGCTCAGCGGAGTGTTCACGCCGGCGGGCGGATCTCCGGGCGAGTCCCCACCCCGCCTTTTCGGTGAACGGGCGACTCCCACGCCTTTTCGGTGCGGAAGAACTTTCCCGAAAAAGAGTGACATGTCGGGTGTTTCGTCGGCACGAGGGCCGATTCGCGCCCGGGGGGCGGGGGCGAAGTGGCAGTCCGTTTCGACCCGTTGGCGGCGCCGTAGCACGTATGTAACATTTGGCCAGCACAATGCAAAAATATTGCAAGCCTCTGTTAAATTCTCTCTGTTCTTCGCAACTTGTGCCGGTGGTGTACCCGGCGACCAGCACCCCCCAGCGACGAACAGGCCAGGGCTCGCGAACCGGTCCCGCGAACCGACCCCGCGGACCACACCGGTCGGCCCGCCCGCCGGAGTCCGGGCATCCGGAGTCCGCATCTTGCGAGCGAGGCGCCCCCCGCAGGTGCCGAGCACGTCGCGCGACGGAGGCCGCGGCCTCCCCCTGCCCCTGTCGTTCCAGCCGAGAGATAGAGGAACGCGATGAGAAAGCAGTACCTGGCGTTAAGGCTGTTGGCGGCGATGGCCGCGACCAACCTGCTCATCCTGGCCGGGGCGGTCTCACCCGCCACGGCGGCCGGCCCCAACCTCGCGGTGGGTAAGGCGACCTCGTCAAGCAGCACCGCCGCCCCCTACGGCGAGGCCAACGCCACCGACGGCAATGCCAACACCTACTGGGAGAGCGGCAACAACGCCTTCCCACAGTGGCTCCAGGTGGACCTCGGAGCCGTCACCAACGTGGACCAGATCATCCTGAAGCTGCCCCCGGCGGCGGCCTGGGCCACCCAGCCGTTCTTCGTCGGTCGCGGCGCCAACATGCCGTACGACATGTACGAGGCCGAGGACGCCGTCGTCGGCGGCGGGGCGGCCGTGATCGGCCCGAACCGCAACATCGGCGACCTGGCGGGTGAGGCGTCGGGCCGCAGGGCGGTGACGCTGAACACGGCGGGCAGCTACGTCGAGTTCACCACCAAGGCCAGCACCGACACCCTGGTCACCCGCTTCTCCATCCCCGACTCGGCCGGTCTTGTGGCCGGTTCATCCCCGGCTGTCGGGGGTGCCTCATACAATGATCCGATGCCTTTCCCCGAGAACGACCCCGAGGTGAGCGACGCGTCGCGGGTCCTGCAGCGCGTCTTCGGCTACGACTCGTTCCGGGCGGGCCAGCAGGAGATCATCGACCACGTCGTGGCCGGCGGCGACGCCCTGGTGCTCATGCCGACGGGTGGCGGCAAGTCGCTGTGCTACCAGATCCCCGCGCTCGTGCGTAAGGGCACGGGAGTGGTGATCTCGCCGCTCATCGCGCTCATGCAGGACCAGGTCGACGCCCTGACGGCGCTCGGTGTGCGGGCCGGGTTCCTCAACTCCACGCAGGACTTCGAGGAGCGTCGCCAGGTCGAGTCGGCCTTCCTCTCCGGCGAGCTGGACCTGCTCTACCTGGCGCCGGAGCGTCTGCGGGTCGACGCGACGCTGCGCCTGCTCGACAGCGGGACGATCTCGTTGTTCGCCATCGACGAGGCGCACTGCGTGGCCCAGTGGGGGCACGACTTCCGGCCCGACTACCTCGCCCTGTCCGCGCTGCACGAGCGCTGGCCGGACGTGCCGCGCATCGCGCTGACCGCCACGGCCACCGAGGCCACCCACGCCGAGATCGCCTCCAGGCTCAGCCTGGAGCGGGCCCGCCACTTCGTGGCGAGCTTCGACCGCCCCAACATCCAGTACCGCATCGCTCCCAAGAACGAGCCCAAGCGGCAGCTGCTCGAACTGCTTCGCGCCGAGCACGCAGGGGAGGCGGGCATCGTCTACTGCCTGTCGCGCAACTCGGTCGAGAAGATCGCCGAGTTCCTGGTGGAGAACGGCATCCGCGCGCTGCCCTACCACGCGGGCCTCGACGCCCGCACCCGCGCCGCCAACCAGGCGCGCTTCCTGCGTGAGGACGGCCTCGTCATGGTCGCCACCATCGCGTTCGGCATGGGCATCGACAAGCCCGACGTGCGGTTCGTCGCCCATCTTGACCTGCCCAAGTCCATCGAGGGTTACTACCAGGAGACCGGCCGGGCGGGGCGCGACGGCCTGCCCTCCACCGCGTGGCTCGCCTACGGCCTCCAGGATGTCGTGCAGCAGCGCAAGATGATCGACACCTCGGAGGGCGACGACGCCCACCGCCGCCGCCTGGCCACCCATCTGGACGCCATGCTCGCCCTGTGCGAGGCGGTCGAGTGCCGCCGCGCGCTGCTGCTCGCCTACTTCGGCCAGCAGGCCGCCGCCTGCGGCAACTGCGACACCTGCCTGTCGCCACCGGAGTCCTGGGACGGCACGGTCGCCGCGCAGAAGGTCCTGTCGACGGTGTTCCGGCTCATGCGCGAGCGCCGTCAGAAGTTCGGCGCGGGCCAGATCATCGACATCCTCCTCGGGAAGAAGACGGCCAAGGTCATCCAGCACGACCACGACGGCCTGACGGTGTTCGGCATCGGCACGGAGCTGGGCGAGGCCGAGTGGCGCGGTGTGGTACGCCAGTTGCTGGCCCAAGGGCTGCTGGCCGTCGAGGGCGACTACGGCACGCTGGTGCTGACCGAGGCGAGCGCGGAGGTCCTGGGGCGCAGGCGTCAGGTCCCGCTGCGGCGCGAGCCTACGATGGCGGCTCGGGCCGCCAGGGCGGCGAAGAGCTCCACTTCGCGCCGGGCCGAGCCCGCCGAGCTGCCCGAGGAGGCGGTGCCGGTGTTCGAGCTGCTCCGCGCCTGGCGCGGAGCGGTCGCGAAGGAACAGGGCGTGCCCGCGTACGTGATCTTCCATGACGCGACCCTGCGCGAGATCGCGACCCGGTCCCCCTCGTCCCTGGCCGAGCTGGGCACGGTGAGCGGGGTCGGGGAGAACAAGCTGGCCAAGTACGGCCTGCAGGTTCTCGACACCCTCGCCGCCTCCGGATCCGGTCCCGATCTCTCCGGATCCGGTCCCGATCCCGCGGGGAACGAGGAAGACCTCTTGGTGTTCCCCTGAGGTAGAATCGGGCGAATCCGGGTCTGAGCGCCCGCCGGTGACACGCAGGTAGGAGCCTGGAGGCTGTCGTCCACCTCCGGGCTCTTCGCGTTGACGGACCCCCGCGGCTGCGGACTTCCGAAAGAGGACGATCGTTGGCTGACAGAAGAAACGATCCCGTGGTGGTCGTCGGGCTCGGCCGCTTCGGCGGCTCCCTCGCGCTCGAACTCTCCCGGAGGGGAACCGAGGTGCTGGCCATCGACAGCCGCCCCAAGGTGGTGCAGAGCCTGGCGGGAAAGCTCCCCCATGTCGTCGTCGCCGACTCCACGGACATCGAGGCGCTGCGGCAGATCGGGGTGCCCGACTTCTACCGGGCGGTGGTCGCCATCGGCACCGACCTGGAGTCCAGCATCCTCACCACGTCCCTGCTCGTCGAGCTGGAGATCGAGGACATCTGGGCCAAGGCGATCAGCCGCGAGCACGGCCGCATTCTGGAGCGGGTCGGCGCCCACCACGTGATCCTCCCCGAGCACGACATGGGGGAGCGGCTGGCCCACCTGCTCAACGGGCGGATGCTCGACTACATGGAGGTGGACGGTGACTACGCGGTGGTCAAGACCCGGCCGCCCCGCGAGTACGTCGGCGTGCCCCTGGGCGAGTCCAACCTGCGGCGCAAGTACGGCGTGACGGTGGTCTGCGTCAAGGGCCAGTACGACGAGTTCACCTATGCCGACTCCGGGACCGTGCTGAGCTACGGGGACGTGATCGTCATCGCGGGCAAGATCGAGCAGGTGGAGCGGTTCACCGAACTCCCGTGACCGGATGCCTGTGTGCGATCACCGTCGTCGATCTGCACTGGGCGGAGCTTACGAGAGATGGAGTTCGGTAGCGATGCGATTCGGACTGTTGCTCAACGAACCGAAGGAACCGGACGTGCTCGGCAAGCTGCGGGAGCGCATCGCCCGCGCGGCCGATGACGGTTTCTCCTCCGTTTGGATGTCCAACATCTTCGGCCTCGACGCGCTGACCGCGCCCGCCCCGCTCAGACGCCGAAGGCGCTCAGTGCCGCCCAGGCCGTTCCGGCGCCGGTCACGGCTCCGGCGGCGACCTGGGCGGGCGTGTGGTGGGTGAGCCGGACCCGCGCCCAGCACACCGTCGCCACCACCAGCGCGCCCGTGACCAGGGTGGGCGCCGCGGGTAGCACATGGGCCAGCACCACCACGGTGCCCGCGGACACGGCCGCGTGGAAGGAGATCTTCCACCTGAGGGTGATCGGGACCGTCACCGTGAGCGCGGCCAGCATCGCGGTCACCGTGGCCACCAGCAGGCGGGGCGCACCCAGGGAGATCAGCAGCACCAGCGCGACGACCACCGCCGCGACCGCCACCAGCAGCGGCCTCGTCCGGCTCGCCCGGTCGACCAGATGGTGGGAGTCCAGCCGTCCTGAGCGGACTCCGGTCAGGATCACCAGGGCGGGAATGCCGCCGCACAGGGCCGAGGCCACCAGGCCCCATGCCCCTCCCCGCCATCCGTCGGCCATCAGCCCGACGACCGGGGGCAGCCCGATGACCAGCACCTGCGGTGCGAACAGCCCCGTCACCCACCGGGCCGCCGCCGTCGCGCCGCTCCCGTCGCCCGCCATCTCCTGACCGGTCATTTGAATCCTTCCAGCGCGGAGACCTCGGTCCCGAGATCCGGGCAGGAGACCGGAGGCGACCGCTCCGGTGTGAGGTCCGTGGGGCCACCCTGCCAGCTGGGAGACCCGGAGACGAACATCCGCGGGGCCAAGGCCTTCGGCACGCCTCCGCGGGTGCGGAGGCGTGCCGGTGATCAGTCGTTGGCGTGCAGGATGCTGTTGAGCTCCACGCCCGTCCCCCGGCGGGGCACGGCCTCCACCGCGCCCGAGGTGGAGTTGCGGCGGAACAGCAGGCCGGAGGCGCCGGAGAGCTCGGCAGCCTTGACCACCCGGCCCTCGGGCAGGACCACCTTGGTCCCGGCGGTGACGTAGAGGCCCGCCTCCACGACGCAGTCGTCACCGAGGGAGATGCCGATGCCGCTGTTGGCGCCCAGCAGGCAGCGCCGCCCGATGGAGATGACCTGCTTGCCGCCGCCGGACAGGGTGCCCATGATCGAGGCGCCGCCGCCGACGTCCGAGCCGTCGCCCACCACGACACCCGCCGAGATGCGGCCCTCGACCATGGAGCCGCCGAGCGTCCCGGCGTTGAAGTTGACGAAACCCTCGTGCATCACGGTCGTGCCGCTTGCCAGGTGCGCGCCCAGACGGACCCGGTCGGCCTCGGCGATCCGGACGCCGGTGGGCACCACGTAGTCGACCATCCTGGGGAACTTGTCCACGCCGTAGACGGTCACCTGGCCCCGGGCGCGCAGGCGGAGCCGTACCTGCTCGAAGCCCTCGACGGCGCACGGGCCGTGGTTGGTCCACACCACGTTGGAGAGCAGGCCGAACAGCCCGTCCAGGTTCAGGCCGTGCGGCTGGACGAGGCGCGCCGACAGCAGGTGCAGGCGCAGGTAGGCGTCGTGGGCGTCGGCCGGGGCCTCCGACAGCTTGGTGATCTGAGTCCGCACCGCGACCACCTCCACGCCGCGGTCCTCGTCGGGGCCGAGCAGCGCGGCGACCCCGGAGCCAAGCTCCTGGGCGGCCTCCTGCGTGCTCAGCCGGCTGGTGCCCGGCGAGGAGGGCTCGCCCAGCTGCGGGGACGGAAACCACGTGTCGAGCACGGTTCCGCCGGAAGTTATGGTCGCGATACCGGTCGCGTACGCGCCGGAGATCTGAGCTGCTGCGTTCACGCCAACCAAGCCTAGCCAAAGCGGTCGCAACGGCAGCATGCCGAGGGAGCGTCGGGCGTGTGCCCGCGGTGTCGTCCGGTTAGCGTGGCCGCCATGCTGCAGGGGATCGATGTGTCGAACTGGCAGGGCGCCGTCAACTGGGGCGCGCAGGCGAAGAGCGGGGTCTCCTTCGCCTTCGCCAAGGCGAGTGAGGGGAGCACCTTCACCGACAAGTGGTTCGGCACCAACTGGAACGGCATGCGCGAGAGCTGGATCGTCTGCGGCGCCTACCATTTCGCCCGCCCCGCAGGCGACCCCGAGGTGCAGGCGGTGCACTTCTTGAAGATCGTGCAGCGGGCCGGAGGGCTGCGCAGGGGCGATCTGCTCGCCCTCGACCTGGAGACCAACGACCACCTGCCCGCCGCCAGGGTGGCGCGGTTCGCCCGCAGCTGGTGCCAGGCGGTCATCGCGCTGGCCGGGGTGAAGCCGGTGATCTACACGTTCCAGGCGTTCGCGCAGAACGGCAACTGCGCCGGGCTGGATGCCTACCCGCTGTGGATCGCCGCGCCCGACCAGCCCCGGGGCAGGCCGCAGGTGCCCAGGCCGTGGCAGAGGTGGACCATCCACCAGCACTCGCAGAAGCCGCTGGATCGCAACGTCTTCCGCGGCACCAGGGCCGAGCTGACCTCGCTGGGCTACCGCCGGAGCCGCGACGCCTGAGAAATCGCGTCGCCGACACCGGTAGCATCGATTTCGGACCATCCATCGACGTCTCCCAGGGAGCAACCGTGTCGGCCGTGCCAGAAATTCGTATCACCCTCGCCGGAGCCGCGCGTGTGGTGGCGAAAGGCACGACGTACGGGGAGGTGCTGGAGGCGGACGGCCGCTCCGTGGTCGCCGCCCGCGCGGGCGGCGAACTGAAGGACCTCGCGGCCCCGGTGGCCGAGGGCGACGTGATCGAGCCGGTCCCGGCGGCCGGCCCCGACGGGCGTGCCATCGTCCGCCACTCCACCGCGCACGTCATGGCCCAGGCCGTCCAGGAGATCTTCCCCGAGGCCAGGCTGGGCATCGGCCCGCCGGTCGAGAACGGTTTCTACTATGACTTCGACGTCAAGAACCCGTTCACCCCCGACGACCTCAAGCGCATCGAGAAGCGGATGCGCGAGATCGTCAAGCAGGGGCAGCTCTTCTCCCGCAGGCCAGTCTCCGACGACCAGGCGGCCGAGGAACTCGCCGCCGAGCCGTACAAGCTGGAGCTGATCGGTCTCAAGGGCGGGGCCGCCGACGAGGAGAGCGTCGAGGTGGGCGGTGCGGAGCTGACCATCTACGACAACCTCGACCCCAAGACCGGCGAGCTGTGCTGGAAGGACCTGTGCCGCGGTCCCCACGTGCCGACCACCCGGTCCATCCCGGCGTTCAAGCTGATGCGCACCGGCGGCGCCTACTGGCGGGGCAGCGAGAAGAACCCGCAGCTCCAGCGGATCTACGGCACCGCCTGGGAGTCGCGCGAGAAGCAGGACGAATACCTCGACCGCCTGGCGGAGGCCGAGAAGCGCGACCACCGCAAGCTGGGCGCCGAGCTCGACCTGTTCTCCTTCCCCGACGAGCTGGGCTCCGGCCTGCCGGTCTTCCATCCCAAGGGCGGCGTGATCCGCCGCGTCATGGAGGACTACTCGCGCAAGCGGCACGAGGAGGCGGGCTACTCCTTCGTCAACACCCCGCACATCACCAAGAGCAAGCTCTACGAGATCTCCGGCCACCTCGACTGGTACAAGGACGGGATGTTCCCGGCCATGGAGCTGGAGGGGGCGGAGTACTACCTCAAGCCGATGAACTGCCCGATGCACAACCTGATCTTCAGGTCCCGCGGGCGTTCCTACCGGGAGCTGCCGCTGCGGCTGTTCGAGTTCGGCACGGTCTACCGCTACGAGAAGTCCGGCGTCATCCACGGTCTGACCCGGGTGCGCGGCATGACGCAGGACGACGCGCACATCTACTGCACTCACGAGCAGATGCGCGACGAGCTCAAGTCGCTGCTGCGCTTCGTGCTCGACCTGCTCCGCGACTACGGGCTCGACGACTTCTACCTGGAGCTGTCGACCAAGGACCCGGAGAAGTTCGTCGGCTCCGACGAGGTGTGGGAGGAGGCGACCGAGACGCTGCGCGAGGTCGCCGAGTCCGAGAAGCTGGAGCTCGTCCTCGACCCCGGCGGCGCCGCCTTCTACGGTCCGAAGATCTCCGTGCAGACCCGCGACGCCATCGGCCGCACCTGGCAGATGTCGACCATCCAGCTGGACTTCAACCTGCCCGAGCTCTTCGAGCTCGAGTACCAGGCCGCCGACGGCACCCGCCAGCGTCCCGTCAAGATCCACCGGGCGCTGTTCGGCTCGATCGAGCGCTTCTTCGGCGTCCTGGTCGAGCACTACGCGGGCGCGTTCCCCCCCTGGCTCGCCCCGGTTCAGGTGGTCGGCATCCCGATCTCCGAGGCACACGTGCCCTATCTTCAGGACGTCGCCAAGAAGGCACGCGAGCGGGGTATCAGGATCGAGGTCGACGCCTCCGACGACCGGATGCAGAAGAAGATCCGCAACGCGCAGAAGTCCAAGGTGCCCTTCATGCTGCTGGCGGGCGACGACGACATCGCCAACGGTGCCGTCTCCTTCCGCTTCCGCAACGGTGAGCAGAAGAACGGGGTCCCGGTCGACGAGGCGATCGCCGAGATCGTCGACGTGATCGAGCGCCGCCTCCAGGTCTGAATCCCCTCCAGGGCGTCCAGGTCTGAATCCCATCCAGAGTGTCCGGGGCCGGCTCCTCGCGGGGAGCCGGCCCCGCTCCTTTACGGGGTCCGGCCCTGTGGGGGAGCGCGGCGGGTGGCCTGAGTCGCCTCGCCGCGTCCGGAGGTCTTCGTGTTCCTACTCGTGTCTCGCGGGCTCGGCGGGTGCCTCAGGCCGGGTCTCGCCCGGCATGCGGACGTCCTCCACGTCGACGTTGACCTCGACGACCCGCATGCCGAGCATCCGGCTGATGGTCCGGGCCACGTTGGTCTTCACCTCGTTGGCCACGTCCATCACCACGTGCCCGTACTCCGCCACGATCGACACGTCCACCGCGGCCGTACGGTCCTGCACGTGGGCGCTGACGCCCCGGGGGCCGCGCCTGGCACCGGTGCCGGCCCGTTCACGCACCGGCTCCACCGCGCGGGGCGCGTCGCCTCCCAGTTCGGCGACGCCCGTGACCTCAAGGGTGGCTCGGTCGGCTCCTCGACGGAGACGTCGATCATGGGTACTCCTCGGCTGTCGGTGGTCATGCTGGGGGGATTCTGCCGGAAATTTGCGGCATTCGTCCGTTAATACGGTGAGACAGGGGTCGGAATCCCGTCCAGCCGCCGGATCCCGGCCGGTTCCGGTGCCCCGGCGGGGGAGGTGCCAGACCGAAGGGATCGGCTTGGCAATATGCTGGCGACCATGAGCAACGAGCCGGAGGCGCAGTACGGAGCGGGAACACCGGACGCGTTCCAGAGACTCTGGACTCCTCACCGGATGGCCTACATCAAGGGGGCCAGCAAACCGACGGGTTCGGGGCCCGAGGACGGCTGCCCGTTCTGCGAGATCCCCCGGATGAGCGACGAGGACGGCCTGATCGTCGCCCGAGGTGACGCGGTCTTCGCGCTGCTCAACCTTTACCCGTACACCTCCGGCCACCTAATGGTCTGCCCCTACCGTCACGTGCCGGACTACGCGGACCTGGACGAGGCCGAGACCACCGAGCTCGCCGACTTCACCAAACGGGCACTGGTCGCCCTGCGCAAGGCCGGCGGCGCGCAGGGTTTCAACGTGGGCATGAACCTGGGCGGTGTGGCGGGCGCCGGAATCGCCGCCCACCTTCACCAGCACGTGGTGCCCCGCTGGGGCGGCGACACCAACTTCATGCCCGTCGTCGGCCAGACCAGGGTGCTTCCTCAGTTGCTGCGTGACACCAGGGAACTGCTCGCCGGCTCCTGGCCCGCCTCGTCGTAGCGTGAGGCTCCGCCGCCCAGGGTCCTGATGCCCGCCGACAGCGTCAGCGGCACGGCGAGCGCCAGCGCCATGGAGAGCACCGCGGCGCCCGAGTCGTTGACCAGCATGCCGACCACCCCGCTGACCAGGGTGCCGATCAGCCCGGCCCGCAGCGCGGGGGAGTGGGCGAACGCGGCGGGCAGCACTCCGGCGGTCGCCTGCTCCGGCCGTAGCAGCGCGTAGACGAGGAACGCCGTCGCAGCGATCACGACCGGCATCAGGTTGGGGCTGAGCAGGGTGCCCAGCATCGCGCCGAGCTTGCGGCCGATCACCTCGGTGGCCTCGCCGGTGAACACCTGGCCGACGAAGCGCCCCAGATGCGTCTGGAAACCCGGCGGGCGCAGGTAGTCGAGGTAGGCGATGCCCATCACGGTGACACCGCCCGCCACGCAGAACGCGCCCAGTTTGACGATCGAGACCCGCCTGCCCGCGATCAGCAACGCGGTCACCGCGATGCCCGGCACGAACGCGATCACGCCGCCGAAGTCGCTGCCCACGCCCGGCCAGCCGCCCAGGATCATCGCGAAGCCGCCCAGCACCGCCACGGCGGTGACCGCCGCACCCGTGTGGCCTCCTCGCATCAGCCGGTGCGCGATCGCGGCGGCCAGCAGCAGCACCGAGGTGGCGAAGAGCGCGAAGGGGATGTTACCCAGGCCGTAGTAGCGGGCCCCGACCACGGCGCTGTAGCCCATCACGCTGTTGAGCTGCAGGTTCGTCCCGGTCAGCAGGTCGCCCGCGAGTACCGCCGCGGTCACCCCCGCCACCACCGTCAGCGGTCCGAGCGGCGCCCGGCGCCATGGCCCCGCCAGTGCCGTCGCCGCCAGCAGCAGCGCGCATCCGGCGATCCCGCCGACCAGCGCGAGCACCGGCGTCTGCGCGCCCTGCCAGGGGGTGAGGTTCACCAGGTACGTCGAGGTGGGCAGCGAGGCCAGTGCCACCGCGGCCACGCGCACGTGCCGTAGTGCCCGCCTGCGGCGCAGCAGCAGGAATGCCGTCAGGTAGAAGGCGACCTGCAGCACGGCGACCGAGGTGAAGAAGATCCCGCCCACGTTCCTGATCGTCTGCCCGGCCACGTCGGCCTTCATCAGCTCGGCCCGCGCGGCCTCGGTGGTGCCGGTGCGCCTCTCGCTCGCCTTCCAGGGGACCCCGACCACGCTCGGCGGCACCTCGACGCCGGTCAGGGAGAGCATCGTCGCGGTGACGTCCGGCAGGATCGTGATGTCGTCGCGGTGGGTGGAGGCCGCTCCCAGGAAGCGGCCGGAGGCGTTTTCACCGCGCATCATGGCGACCCGCAGGTGTGGATTGCCGCCGTGGTCGGACAGCCCCGCCAGCAGCACGCTCGCGTCCTTGGGCAGCACGCTCAGCACCGCTCCGGCCTTGGCGTCGGCCAGGCGCAGCGCCGCCGCCCGCTGCTGCGGGGTGAGCCGCTCCTCGGCCCCGGGCAGCCGTCCACCGGTGATGTAGGGCCTGACCAGGTCGTCGACGTCGACGGCGATTACGCGGCACCTGGTGAGCACGCCCGAGCGGATCTGCGCGGCGGAGGGAGCGTACAGGTCGACCCTGCCCGATCTGTCGGCCAGTGCCAGCGCGGCCCCGGGGCCGATCGCCAGCGTGCACTCCCCGGCGGCGTGCACGGCCTCGCCGAGGGCACCGGCGTTGCGCTGCCCGGCGACGTCGCGCAGGTATCCGTAGCCGGAGATGACCGCGCCCCTTCTGTCGGCCTCGGGCAGCGGGGGGAGCCCGCAACCGTAGCCGACCGCGGACCTCACCCCGGCCGAGACCGTCAGCCACCCGTCATAGGGACAGGTCACCCGGCCCACCGCGCGGACCGACAGTGAGCCGATCGCGCTCTGCCCGGCCAGCCGCCACAGATTCGGGGTGCCGCCGGGACTGAGATCGCTCCACTGCAGGCCGGGAATGCCGATCAGCACCACCCGTCCGTCCACCTGTGTGGCGGACTGCGCGACACTCGGCCACAGCAAGCCCAGGACCAGCGCAAACGCGAAAAGCGTCCGCTTCACCGACGACCTCCCCTTTAGCTTCTGCCAGGTGCCTCGCACCGTAGGGGAAGATCGTGTCACGGGTCCAGCGGATCCGGGGGCCGACGGAGGGTACGGCGAGCCTCGCGGGTCGCGCGGGGGGCTCACCGCCTCGCCTCGCCTCGCCCGTCCCGCGGCCCGCCGACGCCCTCGCGGCCGCGTGTCCGAGAGGGCGTAGGCGTGGCTCGAGGTCAGCTCCCGGCGGGCGCGCTCTCGTTCTGCAGGCGGTCCAGGGCGGTGACCAGGTAGGTGCCGCCGCCCGTCGCGGTGAAGGTCTGGCGGTCGCCGTCCACCGCGGGCACGACCGCGACCAGGTTTCTGGCGTCGGCGGTGGCGCACTCACCGGGCTTGCCGGAGGCGATCCGGTAGACCGCGTACGAGCGGGCCTCCGGGGAACTCTTCCAGCTGAGCGAGGTGCCCTGGAGCCGCACGTCGGCGGGCTTGGCCGGGGCCTGCCCGCCGCGGTCCTTCATCAGCGGCAGCAGCGCCGGGCGCGAGTAGTTGCTCTTGACGATGCGGTCCAGCACACCCAGGGGGTTGGTGGACAGCTGCTTGGCGCTGAAGTAGACGTCGCCCAGGACCTGCTTGTGCTTGCGGTTCCGGGTGAGATGGGAGGGCAGCTCGCCGGGATTGGTCCATGCGGGGGTGTCGGTGGCGCCGACCCGGTACAGGGCCTGGCCGATGTAGAGGTGCACGTCGGTGCCCTTGACCTCGTTCGCCCACCAGGGCATCAGCACGTCGTAGTCGGCGACCTTGAAACCGCGTGGCCAGTACAGCTGCGGCATGACGTAGTCGACGGTGCCCTTGCGGATCCAGTGGCGGGCGTCTGCGTAGATGGAGTCGTACGCCGACATGCCGCCGGTGGCCGAGCCGGTGGAATCCTCGGACTTGTTGCGCCAGATCCCAAACGGGCTGACGCCGAACTTCACGCTGTTCCTGACCTCGTGCACCGCCTTGTCGACCTGTGCGATCAGCTTGTTGACGTTGGCGCGGCGCCAGTCGGCGAGCTTGGCGCCCTTGCCGTACTTGGCGAAGGCGGCGTCGTCGGCGAACTTCGCGTTCCCGGAGGGGTAGGGGTAGAAGTAGTCGTCGAAGTGGACCCCGTCGACGTCGTAGCGGGTCACCACGTCCTTGACGACCTTGGTGACGTGGTCGCGGACCGCGGGCAGGCCGGGGTTGTAGTAGGCCAGATCACCATGCCTGACGATCCAGTCGGGGTGGACCCGGGCGGGGTGGTTCGCGGGCAGCCTGGACAGATCGCCGTCGGCGGAGGCGCGGTAGGGGTTGAACCACGCGTGGAACTCCAGGCCGCGGCGGTGGGCCTCGGCGACGAGGAAGGACAGCGGGTCCCAGCCGGGGTCCTTGCCCGCGGTTCCGGTCAGATACTGCGACCACGGCTCAAGGTCCGACCTGTACAGCGCGTCGGAGGCCGGGCGGATCTGGACGAACACCGCGTTGAACCGCCGCTTGACCGCATTGTCGAGGATCTTGACGTACTCCGCCTGCTGCCGGGCGGCGGACAGGCCGGGCCGCGAGGGCCAGTCGATGTTCTTGACCGTGGCGATCCACACCCCGCGCAGCTGTCGCTTGGGATATCTCACATCCACCGGGCAGCGCGCCGAGGTGGAGGTCGTCGCGCCCGCCGTTTCGGCCGAGACCGCCGAGCTCTTGGCGGCCTTGGGCCGGGCGGGCGCGGTGTCGGGGCCGAAGGTGTACGCGGCACCCGTGGTCAGAACGGCGAGGGCGGCAGCGGCCAGAAGAGGGCGTCCGTTTCGCATGGTTCCCAAGTCTGGCACCTGGACCGGTGTGCTCCGACCGAAAAAAAGAAATCACTTCGTGATGACTTTGTTACGCAAGTGTGTACTGGGAGGCGTGTGCCCGATGGGGTGCGTCGCACCCGATGGCGACGTGCCACGGGCACACGCCTCATCGCCCTGTCAGCCGGTGACTTTCTCCACCAGGTGTGACGGGAGCGGCTCGTAGCGGAGGAAGACCCGCTGGAACGTCCCCGTGCCGTGTGACATGGATCTCAGATCGATCGAGTATCGGGTGATCTCCAGTTCGGGCACCTCGGCCCTGACCAGGGTACGTCCCACCCCCACCGGCTCCGTGCCGAGCACGCGGCCCCTGCGCGAGGACAGGTCGGACATCACCGCGCCCACATGGTCGTCGGAGACCAGCACGGACACCTCGTCGACAGGTTCGAGCAGCAGGATGGGCACCTTGGCCGCGGCCTCCTTCAGCGCGAGCGCCCCGGCGATCTGGAAGGCCATGTCGGAGGAGTCGACCGAGTGGGCCTTGCCGTCGTACAGCGTCACCCGCATGTCCACCATGGGGTAGCCGGCGAGGACCCCGCGCTGCATCTGGGTGCGTACGCCCTTCTCCACCGAGGGGATGAACTGGCGCGGCACCACGCCACCGACGATCTTGTCCACGAACTCGAAGCCGCCGCCGGACGGCAGGGGCTCGACCTCCAGGTGGCAGACGGCGAACTGGCCGTGGCCGCCGGTCTGCTTGACGTTGCGGCCCAGGGCCTGGCAGCTGCCGCCGAAGGTCTCCCTGAGCGGCACCCGCAACTCGATCTTCTCCACCTCCACGCCGTGCCGCCTGCTCAGCCGATCCAGCAGCACGTCGGTGTGGGCCTCGCCCATGCACCACAGCACGAGCTGGCAGGTCTCGGGGTTGTTCTCCAACCGGAGCGTGGGGTCCTCGGCGACCAGCCGCTGCAGCGCCTGGCCCAGCTTGTCGTCATCGGCCTTGGACCTGGGCTGGATCGCCACGGGCAGCAGCGGCTCCGGCATCGTCCAGGCCGTCATCAGCAGCGGGTTCTCCCGGTCCGACAGGGTGTCGCCGGTCTCCGCGCGCGACAGCTTGGCCACCGCCGCGATGTCCCCGGCCACGCACTTGGCGGTCGTCCGCTGGAGCTTGCCCAGCGGTGAGGAGAGCGCTCCGATGCGCTCGTCCACGTCGTGGTCCTCGTGCCCGCGGTCGGCGAGACCGTGCCCCGAGACGTGCACCGTCATGTCGGGGCGCAGCGTGCCGGAGAAGACCCGCACCAGGCTGATCCTGCCCACATACGGATCACTGGTCGTCTTGACGATCTCCGCGACCAGCGGCCCGTCGGGGTCACAGGTGATGCCGGCGACGGGCCGGCCGTCGATCGAGGTGATCTCCGGCATCGGGTGCTCGGGTGGCGAGGGGAAACCCTGGGTGATGAGTTCCAGGACCTCCAGCGCGCCCACGCCGGTCCCCGCGGCCAGCACCGGGTAGAAGCCGCCGCGCGCGACGGCCTTCTCCAGGTCCCCGATGAGGGCCTTGGTGTCGATCTCCTCGCCGGAGAGGTAACGGTCCATCAGGGACTCGTCCTCGCTCTCCTGGATGACGCCCTCGATCAGGGCGCCGCGGTGGGTCTCGATCTGGTCGGCGTAGGCCGGGCCGGGGGAGTTCTCCGTCCTGGTGCCGGTCGCGTAGTTGTAGAACTTCTGGCTCATCAGCCCGATCAGGCCGTTCACCCTGCCGTTGGTCACCACCGGCAGGTACAGCGGTGAGACGCCGTCGCCGAAGGCCTCCTGGCAGGCGGCGAGGACTTCCTCGAAGTCCGCCCGCTGGTGGTCGATCTTGGTGATCACGACCGCGCGGGGCATCCCGACGACCGCGCACTCCTCCCAGAGCATCCTGGTCAGGCCGTCCACGCCCTCGGCGGCCGAGACGACGAACAGCGCCGCGTCGGCTGCGCGCAACCCGGCGCGCAGGTCGCCGACGAAGTCGGCGTAGCCGGGCGTGTCCAGCAGGTTGATCTTGATGTCATTGTGGATCACAGGGGCCACGGTGAGGTTCACCGAGCGCTGCTGGCGCATCTCGACCTCGTCGAAGTCGCTGACCGTGGTGCCGTCCTCGACCCTGCCGGGCCGCTGGACGGTCCTGGTCGCGGCCAGCAGCGCCTCCACGAGCGTTGTCTTCCCGGCGCCGGAATGGCCGACCAGCACGACGTTTCTTATCTTGTCCGGCTGATCGGCCGTGGGTGCCCTCCCCGCGGCTCCCGCTGTTCCGCCGGTTGCTCTCTCCGCCACATCGCCTCCCGCGTCGTTGCCGAAGGGGCGCGGCCTGGCGGGGCCACACCCCCGGGATCCGCTGCCGCGTCCACACACCGCATGGACGCGGTGTGTTCACCAAATACCCATGTGGCGAATATCACAAGAGGGGTGGAGCGATCCTCTTGCGAGACGGAAGTCTGATCGCTAGACGCCCGAGCCGCCTCCGGTGCCCCCTCGCCGCGCCGAGAACGCCTTGCCGCACGGCTCGTCGATGCGCGCCCGCAGACCGGGTGGCCTACGATCGGAGCGCGATGCTGAAACTTCTGCGCCCCGCCGTCACACGAGTCTTGACCCCGCTGGGCAGGGCACTCACCCGCCACGGGATCAGCCCCAACGCGGTCACCGCGGTGGGCACGCTCGGCACCGTCGCCGCCGCGCTGTTCTTCTACCCCCGGGGCCAGCTGTTCGCGGGCACGGTGGTGATCACTTTCTTCGTGCTGGCCGACCTCCTCGACGGGGTCATGGCCAGGATGACGGGCCCGGGAAGCACCTGGGGCGCCTTCCTCGACTCCACGCTCGACAGGGTCGGCGACGCGGGGATCTTCTCCGGGCTGGTGTTCTGGTTCATCGTGAGCGACCAGTGGACACTGGCGGGGGTCGCGCTGTTCTGCCTCGTCGCCGGAGCGGTGGTGTCCTACGTCAAGGCCAGGGCGGAGGCGCTGGGCATGACATGCGACGTCGGTCTCGCCGAGCGACCGGAGCGCCTGGTGGTGGGCCTGGTCTCGGCCGGCCTCAGCGGCCTCGGCGTGCCGTACATCCTGGCCGTGGGGCTCTGGCTGCTCGCGGTGGCCAGCGCGGTCACGGTCGGCCAGCGCCTGCTGCACGTGCGCCGGCAGGCCGTCTCCGCCTCGCCCCGGACCCTCCGCTGATCGGAAAGATCGATGACAGACAAGCCCTCCTCCCAGGACCGTCTCGTCGCGGCCGCGTTCGGCGCAGGATGGACGATCGTGCCCCGGCTGCCCGAGCGGCTCACCGCCTGGGCCTTCCGCGCCGCCGCCGACCGGCTGTGGAAGCGCCGAGGGAGGTCGGTGCTCAGGCTGGAGGCCAACCTCGCCAGGGTCAAGGGCACCTCGCCGGGCGACCCGGTGATCCGGGAGCTCAGCCGCGACGGCATGCGCTCCTACTTCCGCTACTTCCACGAGGTGTTCCGGCTGCCCTCGATCCCCATCGCCGAGATCGTCTCCCGCATGCACGTGGTCGGGGCGGAGCCCGTCTACGACAACCTCGCCGCGGGGCGCGGCGTGGTCCTCGCCCTGCCGCACATGGGCAACTGGGACCAGGCGGGTGCCTGGTTCGCCGGGACGGGACACCCCTTCACCACGGTCGCGGAAAGACTCAAACCCGAGTCGCTGTTCAACCGCTACACCGCCTTCCGTGAGGGGCTGGGCATGGAGGTGCTGCCGCTCACCGGCGGTGACGGCCACACCTTCGGCACCCTGGCGCAGCGCCTGCGCGCCGGACTCCCGGTCGCCCTGCCCGCCGAGCGCGACCTGACCGCGAACGGTGTCGAGGTGCAGTTCTTCGGCTCGTCCACGCGGATGCCCGCCGGCCCCGGCCTGCTGGCCGTGCACACCGGGGCCGCCCTCATCCCGGCGATCCCCTACTTCGAGGGGACCGGCTGGGGCCTGCAGTTCCACGAGGAGATCGTGATCCCGGCCGAGGGCACCAGGAAGGAGAAGGTGGCCGTCGTCATGCAGAGCCTCGCGAACGTCTTCGAGAAGGGCATCACCGAGCACCCCGAGGACTGGCACATGCTCCAGCGCCTCTGGCTGGAGGACCTGGAGCCCCGGCAATGAGGATCGGCATCGTCTGTCCCTACACATGGGACGTGCCGGGCGGCGTTCAGGTGCACATCCGTGACCTCGCGGAGGCGCTCATGGAGGAGGGCCACCACGTCTCGGTGATCGCCCCTGCCGCGGACAACGCCCCGCTGCCCCCGTACGTGACCTCGGCGGGCCGCGCGATTCCGGTGCCCTTCAACGGGTCGGTGGCCAGGTTGTCGTTCGGGTTCCTGTCGGCGAACCGGGTGCGCCGCTGGGTGCGCGAGGGCGGTTTCGACGTGCTGCACGTGCACGAGCCGGCCATCCCCTCGCTGGGACTGCTCGCCTGCTGGGTGGCCAGGGGGCCGATCGTGGCCACCTTCCACGCCTCGTACGGTAACTCCCGTTCCTTCTCGGTCACGGCCTCTGTGCTCATGAGCGCGCTGGAGAAGATCACCGGCCGGATCGCCGTGTCCGACGCGGCCAGGAAGACCCTGGTCGAGTTCATGGGCGGGGACGCCGTGCTCATCCCCAACGGGGTGACGGTCGGCCGCTACGCCGAGGGCGAGCCGTTGCCCGGCTGGGACGAGGGCGAGGTGATCGGCTTTCTCGGCAGGATGGACGAGCCGCGCAAGGGCCTGCCGGTGTTGCTGGAGGCGTTCGTCCTGCTGGCCGCCGAGCGGCCGGCGCTGAGACTGCTCCTGGCCGGGCCCGGTGACGCCGCCGAGGTGCTGGAGCGCGTCCCGGCCGCCTTCCACGACCGGATCGGCCTGCTCGGCATGGTCAGCGAGGAGGACAAGGTGCGTGCTTACCACACGGTCGACGTCTTCTGCGCGCCCAACCTGGGGGGTGAGAGCTTCGGCATCGTGCTGACCGAGGCGATGTCGGCCGGTGCGGCGATCCTGGCGAGCGACATCCCGGCCTTCCGCAAGGTGCTCGACGACGGCCAGGCGGGAGCACTGTTCGAGACGGGCAACGCCACCTCGCTCGCCCGCCGGGCCGCCGAGCTGCTCGACGATCCCGCGCGCCGGGCCAAGCTGTCGGAGGAGGCCCGCGACGCCGTGCGGAAGTACGACTGGTCGACGGTCGCCCGCGACGTCCTGCGGGTCTACGAGACGGTGGCGAGCACGGCCGGGGTCGAGGAGGACGCTGACGGCACTGACGGTACTGACGGCGCTGGGGGCGCTGGGGGCGCTGGGGGTACGGTGGCGAGCACGACCGCCACCGAGGGGGACGAGACGCTGTGACGACCACGCTGATCCTGGTGGTGGGCGCGATCGTGGTGCTCTGCGCCGTCTACATCTCCTGGCGGGCGGGCAGGCTCGACCGGCTGCACATCCGGCTGGAGCTGGCCCGCGAGTCCCTGGACGCCGCCCTGGTGCGGCGGACCGCCGTCAGCCTGGAGTTGGCCGCCTCCCGGCTGCTGGACCCGGCGACGAGCCTGGTGCTGGCCGCGGCCGCCCACGAGGCCCGCACGGCCGGCCCCGAGGAGCGCGAGCACGCCGAGAGCGACCTGTCTCGCACCCTGCGAGCCGTCGTCGACCAGGAGCGCTTCCGCGACCGGCTGGCCGACACTCCGGCGGGTGCCGACCTGCTGGAGGAGCTGGGGGCCGCGGTGGCCAAGGTCCTCTACTCCCGGCGTTTCTACAACAACGCGGTGGGCGTGACCCGCGCGGCACAGCGCCGCCGGCTGGCCCGCACGCTGCGGCTGGCCGGGCACACCGAGTATCCGGGCTTCTTCGAGATCGACGATGCGCCGCCGAAGGCCCTGGCCGCCGAATAAGCCACACATGACTGGAGTATCTGACAAGTCAGACACCGGTAGGCTCATGGCGGTTCGTGGCCAAGAGGCTGAGTGGCTGACTTGAGGAGATGAGTCGTGCGGGTGTCTCGGATGATCGCCGTCGGGCTGGCGGGAGTCGCGGTCCTCGTGCCGACCGCGGCCTGTTCCTCCGACAAGCCCACGCCGGCGGGCAACCCCGCGGCCGGCGAGCCGAGTGCGGCCCCGACCCCCACACCGGAGCCGACGCATCCCTTCACCGGCCTGCCGGGCGCGGCCCGCAGGCCGGTGATCGCGGCGAAGATCGAGAACACCTCGGCGGGCAAGCCGCAGCTCGGCCTCAAAAGCGCGGACATCGTCTACATCGAGCAGGTCGAGGCGGGTCTGACCCGCCTGATGGCGATCTTCTCCTCCAAGATCCCGGCCAAGATCGGCCCGGTCCGCAGCGCCCGCGTCTCCGACCTGCACATCGTCCCGCAGTTCGGCAAGCCCGCCTTCGCCTACTCGGGCGCGCAGACGAAGATGCTCCCCCTCATCGCCGCGGCGCCGCTGTTCGACGTCTCCGACAGCCGGGTACCGGGCGCCTACTTCCGTCAGCCCGGACGCTTCGCCCCCTACAACCTGTTCGCCAACACCCGGCGGCTGCTGACCGAGGCGCCCAAGGCGAGCAGGGCCAAGGAGATCGGATTCACCTTCGGCGACGCTCCCGAGGGCGGCGTGCCGCGGAAGGCGTACAGCGTGAAGTACCCGGCGGCACGCTTCACCTTCACCTGGTCACAGGCGGCGGGCAAATGGCTGATCTGGCAGGACGGCAAGAGGGACATGGCGGCCGAGGGCGGTCAGCTCGGCGCTCCCACGATCGTCGTGCAGTACACCAAGACGGAGCGCTCGGAGTTTCACGACAAGAACCAGAGCTACACGCCGCTGGTGCACAGCACGGGCAAGGGCAGGGCGGTCGTGCTCCGCGACGGGCAGGCCTTCAAGGCCCGCTGGTCGCGGGCCACGGAGAAGGACGGCACCGTCTTCACCACGGAGGCGGGTGAGCCGATGAACTTCGCCCCCGGTCAGGTCTGGATCGCGCTGGCCTCCGCCAAACCCGTCATTCCCTGACGCGCAAGTCCTACATCATGTCCAAGAAGATCAGCTAAGAGCGACAAGACGGCGTGTAGGGGGCATCCTGCCCAGCGCCTACGATGGAGACGTAGTGGCCGTCCGTCACGGGCGGCCCGTGATCCGCAGCCGTCGTGAGGTAGAGACCGTGTCCAGCAGCACGCCCGAAGTCAGCGATACCACCGTCACCGGAACCGCCCGGGTCAAGCGCGGCATGGCAGAGATGCTCAAGGGCGGCGTCATCATGGACGTCGTCAACGCCGAGCAGGCCAAGATCGCCGAAGACGCCGGTGCCGTCGCCGTCATGGCCCTCGAACGTGTGCCCGCCGACATCCGCGCCCAGGGCGGCGTTTCCCGGATGAGCGACCCCGACATGATCGACGGCATCATCGCCGCCGTCTCGATTCCGGTCATGGCCAAGGCCCGCATCGGCCACTTCGTCGAGGCCCGCGTGCTCCAGTCGCTCGGCGTCGACTACATCGACGAGTCCGAGGTGCTCACCCCGGCCGACTACGCCAACCACATCGACAAGTGGCAGTTCACGGTGCCCTTCGTCTGTGGCGCGACCAACCTGGGAGAGGCGCTGCGCCGCATCACCGAGGGGGCGGCGATGATCCGTTCCAAGGGTGAGGCGGGCACCGGCGACGTCTCCAACGCCACCACCCACATGCGCAAGATCAGGGGCGAGCTCAAGCGCCTGACCTCGCTGCCCGCCGACGAGCTCTACGTCGCGGCCAAGGAGCTCCAGGCGCCGTACGAGCTGGTCGCCGAGGTCGCCAAGACCGGCAAGCTGCCGGTCGTGCTGTTCACCGCCGGTGGCATCGCCACCCCGGCCGACGCCGCGATGATGATGCAGCTCGGCGCCGAGGGCGTGTTCGTCGGCTCGGGCATCTTCAAGTCCGGAAACCCGGCCGAGCGCGCCGCCGCGATCGTCAAGGCCACCACCTTCCACGACGACCCCGATGTCATCGCGAAGGTCTCCCGCGGTCTGGGCGAGGCCATGGTCGGCATCAACGTCGACGACATCCCGGCCCCGCACCGGCTGGCCGAGCGCGGCTGGTAGCGGAACTCGGGAACTCAGGGGAACCCAGGGGAACCCGGGGAAATCGGTGGAGAGGCGGCATCCTTCAAGGAGGCCGCCTCTCCGGCGGTAGAAGGGCCGTCCAGGAAAACCCTGGGCTGGTTATGAACCAGTTTGGGGTGATCCGAGAGGTGGCCATACGCTGAAAGGGACATTTCTTTTCCAGGGGAAGGACCATCGGTGACCATCGTCCCGACGATCGGCGTGTTCGCGCTCCAAGGCGATGTGCGCGAGCACGTGCGCTCCCTGGAGGCGGTGGGCGCCAGAGCGGTCGCCGTACGGCGCCCCCGCGAACTGGAGGCGGTCGACGGCCTCGTCATCCCGGGCGGCGAGTCCACCACGATGTGGAAGCTCGCCGAGACCTTCGAACTGCTCGAACCGCTCCGGATGCGGATCAAGGCCGGTATGCCCGCCTACGGCTCCTGCGCCGGGATGATCATGCTGGCGGACCGGATCGAGGGCGGCGTCGAGGGCCAGCAGACGATCGGCGGCATAGACATGGTCGTCCGGCGCAACGCCTTCGGCCGCCAGGTCGACTCCTTCGAGGCCGATATCGACTTCGCCGGCCGCGGCGGCATGCGGGCGGTCTTCATCCGCGCCCCCTGGGTGGAATCCGTGGGTTCGGGGGTCGAAGTGCTGGCGTTGGCCGAACCTGGAGATAGGATCGTCGCGGTCCGTCAAGGACCGCTGCTCGCCACATCCTTTCATCCGGAAATTACCGGGGATGTTGGTGTGCATTCATATTTCGCTGAGATGGTGAGGGAGCTCTAGGGGATGTCCGGCCACTCCAAATGGGCGACGACGAAGCACAAGAAGGCGGCGCTTGATTCCAAGCGCGGCAAGCTGTTCGCCAAGCTCATCAAGAACATCGAGGTCGCGGCGCGGACGGGCGGCCCCGATCCGGACGGCAACCCGACGCTGTACGACGCCATCACCAAGGCGCGCAAGAGCTCGGTTCCGATCGACAACATCGAGCGTGCCCGCAAGCGCGGAGGCGGCCTGGAGGCCGGCGGCGCCGACTGGCAGACCATCATGTACGAGGGCTACGCCCCCGGCGGCGTCGCGGTGCTGATCGAGTGCCTCACCGACAACCGCAACCGCGCGGCCTCCGAGGTCCGGGTCGCGCTGACCCGCAACGGCGGCTCGCTGGCCGACCCGGGCTCGGTGTCCTACATGTTCAACCGCAAGGGCGTCGTGCTCGTCCCCAAGGGGGAGCTGGGTGAGGACGACGTGCTGACCGCGGTCCTCGACGCGGGGGCCGAAGAGGTCAACGACCTGGGCGACCAGTTCGAGGTCGTCTCCGAGGCCACCGACCTCGTCCCGGTCCGCAAGGCCCTGCAGGAGGCCGGGATCGACTACGACTCGGCCGAGTCCGGCTTCATGCCGACGATGAACGTCCCGCTCGACGAGGACGGCGCCCGTAAGGTCTTCCGGCTGATCGACGCCCTCGAGGACAGCGACGACGTGCAGAACGTCTGGGCCAACTTCGACGTCTCCGACGAGGTCATGGAGAAGCTCGACGCGTGATCTCGTACCTCGGCGTCCCCGTCGAGGAGCTCCGAGCGGTGGCCGCCTTCACCGTGCCCCGGGTACCCGACCGCTTCTGACACTTTCCGCGGGCCCCGCGAGGGCCGTGCGCGATGTGCTCTCAGGCGGTAGAGTCTGGCACCGAACAGGTGTTCGGCGAGCGGAGGCGTGTCGGTGCGGTTGCCCGAACTGCGGGTCATAGGGGTCGATCCCGGGCTTACCCGATGCGGGCTCGGTGCCGTCGAGGGGAGACCCGGCGCACCACTGAGCCTGGTCAAGGTCGGAGTGGTCCGCACCCCCGCCGACGACGAGATCGGCGCCCGGCTGGTGGCGATCGAGACCGGCATCGAGCAGTGGCTCGACGAGCTCGCACCCGACGCGGTGGCCGTGGAGCGGGTCTTTGCCCAGCACAACCTCAGAACCGTGATGGGCACCGCGCAGGCCTCCGCCGTGGCGATCCTGTGCGCTTCCCGCAGGGGGCTGCCGGTCGCCCTGCACACGCCGTCCGAGGTCAAGGCGGCGATCACCGGCAGCGGCACGGCGGACAAGCGGCAGGTCGGCATGATGGTGACCCGGCTGCTGCGGCTGGACGCCATGCCCAAGCCCGCCGACGCCGCCGACGCGCTCGCCCTCGCGATCTGCCACGTGTGGCGGGGCGGAGCCCAGAGCAGGCTGGCCGAGGCCGCCGCGAAGGCCATGAGCGGCCCCGGCACGACCGCCGCGGCCTACTTTCGCGGCCGGGGCAGGGCCGGATATCCGAGAGGAACCACGAAGTGATCGCCTCGGTGCGAGGACAGGTGACCGCGGTCGCCCCCGACGGGGCGGTCGTCGAGGTGGGCGGGGTGGGAGTGCTCGTGCACTGCACGCCGGGCACGCTGGCGACGCTCAGAACGGGCGAGGAGGCCAGGCTGGCCACCTCGCTGGTGGTCCGTGAGGAGTCGCTGACGCTGTTCGGCTTCGCCACCGACGACGAACGCGGGATCTTCGAGATGCTGCAGACGGCCAACGGGGTCGGCCCCAAGGTCGCCCTGGCGATGCTGGCCGTGCACACCCCCAACGCGCTCAGGATGGCCGTGGCCACCGCCGACGTCAAGGCGCTGACAAGGGTCCCCGGGGTGGGCCCGAAGGGCGCCCAGCGGATCATCGTCGATCTCAAGGACAGGCTCGGCACGCCGGAGGAGGCGGTCGGCGCCGTGCTCAACGGACGCGTCGCCGCGCCCGCCTGGCGAGACCAGGTCCACTCCGGCCTGGTCGGTCTGGGGTACTCGGTGCGGGACGCGGACGAGGCGGTCGCCGCCGTCGCGCCCCGGGCCGACGCGGAACTGGCCGAGGGCCGCACCCCGCAGGTGTCGGCGCTGCTCAAGGCGGCACTCAGCGCGCTGAGCACGCGATGAGAGGCTCGGCCGGGAGAGCACGGCAGCCGGGAGAGCGCGGGCGCCTCCGCCGTGCGGTGAGCAGAGATGGGGCGGCGTGAGTTCCGAACGGGATCTGGTGTCGCCGGACGCCGAGGGCGACGAGAGGAACATCGAGGCGGCGCTGCGGCCCAAGCGGCTGGAGGAGTTCATCGGCCAGGCGCGGGTGCGCGAGCAGTTGTCCCTGGTGCTGCAGAGCGCGCTGCGGCGTAACCGGCCGCCGGACCACGTGCTGATGAGCGGCGGTCCCGGGCTGGGCAAGACGACCCTCTCCATGATCATCGCGACCGAGCTGTCCGTGCCGCTCCGGATCACCTCGGGGCCCGCGCTTGAGCGGGCCGGTGACCTCGCGGCGATCCTGTCGACCCTCTCCGAGGGCGAGGTCCTGTTCATCGACGAGATCCACCGCATGGCCAGGCCCGCCGAGGAGATGCTCTACCTCGCGATGGAGGACTTCCGCGTCGACATCGTGGTGGGCAAGGGGCCGGGGGCGACCGCGATCCCGCTGGAGATCGCCCCGTTCACCCTGGTCGGGGCCACCACCAGGGCGGGCATGCTCCCCGCGCCGCTGCGCGACCGCTTCGGCTTCGTCGCGCACATGGACTTCTACGGGGTCGCCGAGCTGGAGGAGGTGCTGCACCGCTCCGCGCGTCTGCTGGGCGTGACGCTGCCGGGCGACGCCGCCACCGAGATCGCCGGCCGCTCGCGGGGCACGCCCCGCATCGCCAACCGCCTGCTGCGCCGCGTCCGCGACTTCGCCGAGGTGCGCGCGGAGGGCGTCGTCACCAGGGACGTCGCCGCCGCCGCGCTCAACCTCTACGAGGTCGACGCCGAGGGGCTCGACAGGCTCGACCGGGCGGTGCTCGGAGCGCTGCTGCGCAAGTTCGGCGGCGGCCCGGTGGGGCTGTCGACGCTGGCGGTCGCGGTGGGGGAGGAGCCGGAGACGGTCGAGGTGGTCGCCGAGCCCTTCCTGGTGCGGCAGGGACTGCTGGCCCGCACCCCCCGCGGCCGGGTCGCGACCGCCGCGGCCTGGACCCATCTTGGGCTTGTGCCCCCGCCGGACGCCTTCGGCGCCTCGTTCCTCGTCGATCTTGGGGATGATGCTCAGCAAATCTAGCGTTGTGCATCGGTAGGGGAGACGTACAAGCTTGATCACAGATAGATGACAAGTGTATCGAAATGGGAACTTCCCTGCGCGCCGAATCGTGACCTCGTTGCCGCGCTTCTAACAACTCGCCTAAACTCCGAGCCTTGGCCGGCTGTGTAGGCTGGCGTGCTGAGCGGCGTGGTCGTATATGACGTCCGGTTTCGCGCCGGTCATTCTCAAGAGAGGGAGCGGCCCTGTGGGCGGCAACTATTCAAGCCTGATCATGATCGCTCTCATGGTCGTGGTGTTCTATTTCCTGCTTATCCGGCCGCAGCGCAAGCGGCAGCAGGAGCAGGTCAAGATGCAGAGCAGTCTCACGCCGGGAACCGGTGTCATGACCACGACGGGTCTTTTCGGGACCGTGGTGGCGATCGACGCCGACGACGTGATCCTGGAGATCGCCCCCGGCGTGGAGACCCGCTGGGTGAAGGCGGCGATCGGTCGCGTTCTGGTTCCCGTCGACGACCCGGAGGAGGATGTCAAGGCCGTCGACCACGACGTCGCGGAGACCGCCGAGGAGCAGAGTGAAGACCGCGACTCGGCGAGCAAGAAACTGTGAGTAGGTTCACCACCAATCCCCTATAACCGAAAGTCGACCAGTGGCCCGACCGACCAGCGGCCAGAGCAAACCGGGGCGCATGCTCCTGGTGCTTCTGGCGATCATTCTCGCCATGGGAGGGGTGATGCTCCTCAACAAGGCGTACACCCCGGAATATGGCCTCGACCTCGCCGGCGGCACGACAGTGACGCTGCAGCCCATCACCCCGAACGGAAGCGCTCCCTCCCAGGAGAGCCTCGACCTGGCGGTGAACATCATCCGCGAGCGGGTGAACGGCAGCGGTATCTCCGACGCCGAGGTCGCCAAGTCCGGTGACAACATCGTCATCTCCGTCCCCGGAGTTGGCCAGGAGGAAGTCGTCAAGCTGGTCGGCACCACTGCGGAACTACGGTTCCGGCAGGTGCTGGCGATCGGGGCCGGGTCGCCTCCGCCCCCCGGGGAGCTGGCCACCCAGCCGCCGACGCCGTCCCCCTCACCCGCCACCTCCGGGGGCAAGGGGACCAGGGCACCCAGGCCCACCGAGTCCGCGACGCCGAAGCCGGCCGCGACCGCCGCCCCCGACACGAACACCTCGCCCGCCGGGCGAGCCCTGTCGTCGGGGTTGCTCAAGCCAAGCCCGGGAGCCGGCTCCGAGTCCAATACGGAGCCTGCTCAACCCGGCGACCAGTCTTCCAATACGGAGCCTGCTCAACCCGGCGACCAGTCTTCCAAGCCGGGTAAGGGCACCGCCGCGCCGGACGCCGCCGCCGTCCCGACGGCCCCGCCGACGGCGGCCGACGACATGGCGGGCGTCGACCCCACCGGGATCGACCCGGCGGCACTCAAGGAGTTCCAGACGCTCGACTGCGCCAAGCAGACGAACCGAGGGGCACAGGACGCGCCGGACAAGCAGTACGTCGGCTGCAGCACCGACGGCAGCACCAAGTTCATCCTCGACAAGGCGGCCGTGACCGGCACCTCGATCGACAGCGCCTCCTCAGGCGTCGACCAGACCACCGGCGAGTGGCTCGTCCAGCTCTCCTTCAAGGGCCAGGGTCCCGACCAGTGGTCGAAGGTCACCACCACCGCCTTCAACTCGCAGGCACCCCGCAACCAGGTCGCCATGGTCCTCGACGGCATGGTCATCTCCGCGCCCGTCATCCAGGAGCCCATCACCGGCGGCCGTGCGCAGATCTCCGGCAACTTCACCCAGGTGAGTGCCGACGAGCTGGCCAACCAGCTCAAATACGGCGCGCTCCCGCTGAAGTTCGAGAAGAGCTCCATCGACGAGGTCTCCTCCACACTGGGCGCCGACCAGCTGCGCGGCGGCCTCATCGCGGGCGCGATCGGCCTCCTGCTGGTCGTGATCTACTCGATGCTCTACTACCGGGGCCTGGGCGTCGTCTCGGTGCTGAGCCTCCTGGTGGCGACGATCGTGACCTACCAGTCGGTGGTGCTGCTCGGCACGTTCGCGGGCTTCCGCCTCTCGCTGCCGCACATCATCGGTCTGATCGTCTCGATCGGCATCACCGCCGACTCGTTCATCGTCTACTTCGAACGCATCCGTGACGAGATGAAGGAAGGCCGCCGCTCGCTGCGCACGGCGATCGAGGTCGCCTGGGTCCGTGCCCGGCGGACGATCCTCATCGCGGACGCCGTCATGTTCATCGCCGCCTTGGTGCTGTACTTCCTGGCGGTCGGAGGTGTGGCCGGGTTCGCCTTCGCGATGGGCCTGACCACGCTCATCGACATCGCGGTGGTGTTCATGTTCACCAAGCCGTTCGTCGCGGTACTGGCGAGGTTGAAGTTCTTCGCCAAGGGTCACAAGCTCTCCGGTCTCGACGCCGAGCGCATGAGCGAGACCGTCGCCGCTCCCAAGTCCGCTCCGCAGGAGGCCTGATGTCCGGCATCGCGCGCCGGTTGTACCGGGGCGAGGTCAACGTCGACTTCGTCGGCCGTCAGAAGCTCTGGTACGGCCTCTCCGCAATCCTGTTGGTGATCTCCATCGCCGGTCTGGTCTTCAACGGCCTCAACCTGGGTGTGGAGTTCAAGGGCGGGTCCGTCTTCTCCTTCAAGGCCCCCGCCTCGGTCAACATCGAGCAGGTGCGAGGCACCTTCACCGACGCCGGTGTGCACCAGGTCATCGCGCAGACGACCCAGAGCGGCTGGCGGGTCACCACCGAGAGCCTCCCGGCCGAGCAGGTCACCACGGTCCAGAAGGCGGTGGCAACCGAGTTCAAGCTGCCGCAGAACGAGGTCAACCTGCAGGTGATCGGTGCCTCGTGGGGTGGTCAGGTGGCCAACAAGGCCATCATCGGACTGATCGTCTTCATGTTGGCGATCATCCTGTACCTCACGATGGCCTTCGAGTGGAAGATGGCGCTGGCCGCCATCGTGGCGCTGCTGCACGACCTGGTGATCACCGCCGGTGTCTACGCCTGGTCCGGCTTCGAGGTCACCCCGGCCACCCTGCTGGGCTTCCTGACGATCCTCGGATACTCGCTGTACGACGCCGTCGTCGTCTTCGACATGATCAAGGAGGTCACCGCCAAGCTCGGCACGACCTCCAAGATGACCTACACCGAGGCCGCCAACAACGCGCTGAACCACACGCTGATCCGGTCGCTGAACACCACCCTGGTGGCGATCCTGCCGGTCGCGGCGATCCTCTTCATCGGTACCACTCTGTTCGGCGCCGGTACCCTGAAGGACCTGTCGCTGGCCCTGTTCGTCGGCATGATCGTCGGAACCTACTCCTCGCTGTGCGTCGCGACGCCACTGCTGGTCACGCTGAAGGAGCGCGAGCCGCACTACCAGGCGATCGCCCGCAGACTCGCCGCCCACGGGGGTGGCTCCGGGGGCAGGAGGGCACGTCAGGCGGTCACCGCCGGAGCCTCCAACGGGTCCTCCAACGGGTCCTCCAACGGGGCCGCCACCGTGGCCAACGGGGCCGCGGCCGGCGGCGACAAACGCAAGAAGAAGTAAGCTCCGAGCAGTTCGCGCCTCCGCTCCCCGCCCAGGGAGCGGAGGCGTTTTCCTTACCTCTCCCCAAGGAGTGCCGACCATGACCGAGCTGAGCAGGCTGATCCTCGATCACATCCGAGACGTGCCCGACTACCCGAAGCCAGGGGTGATGTTCAAGGACATCACCCCGCTGCTCGCCGACCCGGTGGCGTTCGCCGCGGTGACCGAGGCGCTCGCCGGGCTGTATCAGGTGGACAAGATCGTCGGAATCGAGGCGCGGGGGTTCATCCTGGCCGCCCCGGTCGCCTGCCGGGCGGGCGTGGGCTTCGTCCCGGTACGGAAGAAAGGCAAACTGCCCTCTGAGACGCTTGAGGCGTCCTACGATCTGGAATACGGCTCCGCCATCATCGAGGTTCACCGGGACGCCTTCATCCCCGGAGAGCGCGTCCTCATCGTCGACGACGTGCTCGCCACGGGAGGGACGGCGAGCGCGGCGGTGGAGCTGGTCCGCGAGGCGGGCGCCGATGTCGTCGGCCTCGCCGTGCTCATGGAGCTGGCCTTCCTCAAGGGCCGCGAGCGCCTGACGGACGTCGAGTTGCACTCCCTCGTCGTCGTTTGATCGACCCGCGGACAAAAGCACACAACCCCGTCTGGATACACTGAGGGATCTGGACTCGAATGTGAGGAGTCTGAGTGCCCCGTGATGTGGTCGTCCCCGACACGACCGCCAACGGCGGCGGCCCCGAGATGGCCGTCCCAGCAGGCGACGCCGGCTCCGCCATGTCCGGAGCGACCGAGGAGAAGCAGGCGGTAAGGCGAAGGCTGGCACGTTTTGGGGGGCAGTGGGGTGGCGGCATGAATCCGGTTCTGGAGCCGCTGTTCCGGACGGTCCGCGCGACCCATCCGAAGGCGGACCTGCGGCTCATCGAACGCTCATACGACGTGGCGGCCTACCATCACCGCGACCAGAAGCGCAAAAGCGGTGACCCTTACATCACCCACCCGCTGGCGGTGGCGACGATCCTGGCCGAGCTCGGCACCGACGACGAGACGCTGTGCGCCGCGCTGCTGCACGACACCGTCGAGGACACCGCCTATGGCCTGGACGAGCTGCGCTCGGACTTCGGCGACAACATCGCCCTGCTGGTCGACGGCGTCACCAAACTCGACAAGGTCAAGTTCGGTGAGGCGGCCGAGGCCGAGACCGTGCGCAAGATGGTCGTGGCGATGTCCCGGGACATCCGGGTGCTGGTGATCAAGCTCGCCGACCGGCTGCACAACATGCGCACCATGCGCTACCTGCCCGAGCACAAGCGGCACCAGAAGTCCCGCGAGACGCTGGAGATCTTCGCGCCGCTCGCCCACCGGCTGGGCATGAACACCATCAAGTGGGAGCTGGAGGACCTCGCGTTCGCCATGCTCTACCCCAAGCGCTACGACGAGATCGCCCGGATGGTCTCGGAGCGGGCGCCGCGCAGGGATCTGTTCCTGCAGGAGGTCATCGAGAAGGTCTCCGGCGACCTGCGTGACGCCAAGATCCGCGCGGCCGTCAAGGGCCGCCCCAAGCACTACTACTCCGTGTACCAGAAGATGATCGCCAGGGATGTCGCCTTCGACGACATCTACGACCTGGTCGGCATCCGGGTGCTGGTCGACACGGTCCGGGACTGCTATGCGGCGCTCGGAACGATCCACGCGCGATGGAACCCGGTGCCCGGCCGGTTCAAGGACTACATCGCGATGCCCAAGTTCAACATGTACCAGTCGCTGCACACCACGGTCATCGGCCCGGAGGGCAAGCCGGTGGAGCTGCAGATCCGCACCCACGGGATGCACCACAGGGCCGAGTACGGTGTGGCGGCGCACTGGAAGTACAAGGAGGACATGACCACCTCCGGTCCTGGGGGGGCGAAGCTGAAGCCCGCCAGCGACATGGCGTGGCTGCGCCAGCTCCTCGACTGGCAGAAGGAGACCGCCGACCCGGGGGAGTTCCTGGAGTCGCTCAGGTTCGACCTGTCGGTCTCGGAGGTCTACGTCTTCACGCCCCGAGGCCAGGTCATCGCCCTGCCCGAGAACGCGACGCCCGTCGACTTCGCCTACGCCGTGCACACCGAGGTGGGTCACCGTTGCATCGGAGCCAGGGTCAACGGCCGCCTGGTGCCCCTGGAGTCACGGCTGGGCAACGGCGACACGGTGGAGATCTTCACTTCCAAGTCGCCCGACGCGGGCCCCTCGCGTGACTGGCTGAAGTTCGTCAAGTCGGGCCGGGCCCGTAACAAGATCCGGCAGTGGTTCTCCAAGGAGCGCCGCGAGACCGCGATCGAGGCGGGCAAGGAGGCGATCGGCCGCGCCATGCGCAAGCAGGGCCTGCCGCTGCAGCGCCTGATGTCGGGAGAGTCCCTTCTGGTCCTCGCCAGGGAGCTGCGCTACCCGGACGTGTCCGCGCTCTACGCGGCCGTGGGAGAGGGCCACATCGCCGCGCAGGCGGTCGTGCAGAAGCTCGTGACGTCCATCGGGGGAGTGGACGGCGCGGAAGAGGACATCGCCGAGACCTCCGTGCCGACCAAGCTGCGTGGCCGCCCCCGGGGCAGTGGCGGCGCCGGAGTGGTCGTCGCGGGCGACTCCGACGTCTGGGTGCGCCTGTCGCGATGCTGCACTCCCGTGCCCGGCGATGAGATCGTCGGTTTCGTCACCCGCGGGCATGGCGTGTCGGTGCACCGCACCAACTGTCCCAACATGGATCAGCTCAAGTCCGAGCCCGACCGCCTGGTCGAGGTCGCCTGGTCCGCCGCGGACGACTCGGTGTTCCTGGTCGCGCTGCAGGTCGAGGCGCTCGACCGGCCACGCCTGCTCTCCGACGTGACCCGCACGCTCTCCGATCAGCATGTCAACATCCTGTCGGCGTCGGTTACGACGTCCAGGGACAGGGTGGCGATCAGCAAGTTCACCTTCGAGATGGGCGACCCCAAGCATCTGGGCCACGTCCTGAAGGCCGTCCGCAACATCCAGGGCGTCTACGACGTCTACCGGGTCAGCGGCGCCGGTTCCTGAGCTTCGGGCTCGCGCCCTCCGTCACGTGACAGCCCCGGCTCCTCCGGGGCTGCGGGAGGGCGTCGACGCCTCATCGCAGACGTCAGGGCCGCGGAAGGCGCTCCATGGTCGGAGCCCACCGCGGCCCTGTCGGTCCTTCAGATCGCGTCAGCCGCTCGTGAGAGGGGTCAGGAGAACTCGGCGAGCGTGCGCTCGGCCTCCTCCAGCCAGGAACGGCGGGCGGCCAGCGCCTCCTCGGCGTCCTTGACGTCCTTGTCCCGGCCCGCGTCCCTGGCCTTGACCAGGCGGCCCTCCAGCTGTGCGATCGACTTGCGCAGCTGGTCGACCGTGTTCTGGGCGCGGGCGCGTGCCTCTGGGTTGGAGCGCTTCCACTCCGTCTCCTCGGCCTTGCGGACCGCGTCGTCGATCTTGCGCAGGCCACCCTCCAGCCGGTCGCGCTGCTCGCGCGGGACCGGGCCCGCGGCCTCCCAGCGCTCCAGGATGCCGCGCAGGGCGCTCCTGGCCGCACGGGCGTCGGTGACCGGGAGGATCTTCTCGGCCTCGGTCAGAAGCTGCTCCTTGGCCTCGGCGTTGGCCGCCAGGGAGGCGTCGCGCTCGGCGAAGACGGCCGAACGCGCCTGGAAGAACTGGTCCTGAGCGCCCTTGAAACGGCCCCAGAGCTCGTCCTCGACCTCCCGGGAGGCGCGGCCCGCCGTCTTCCAATCCTGCATCAGCTCGCGGTAGGCCGACGCGGTGGCACCCCAGTCGGTGGACGAGGCCAGCGCCTCCGCCTCGGCCACGATGCGCTCCTTGGCGGAGCGCACGCCCTCGCGCTGTTCGTCCAGCCCCGCGAAGTAGGCCTTGCGCCGCTTGGCGAAGGCCGTGCGGGCCGCCGACAGACGCTTCCACAGCGCCGCCTCGGTCACCCGGTCGATGCGCTCGGCGGCCTTCCACTCCTCGATCAGCTGGCGCAGCCGCTCACCACCGGTCTTCCAGTGGGTGGTGTCGTCGGCGATGCGCTCGGCCTCGGCGACGATCCGCTCCTTGATGCCCTTGGCCTCGGCCCTGGCCACGTCGCGAGCGGCCTTGACCTCCTCCCGGCGCTGGGCGACCAGCTTGGTGAGGGTGCCCAGACGGTTCAGCAGCGCGTCGAGGTCGCCGACGGCGTGCGCGTCTGTGATCGCCTCACGGAGCTTGACGATGGTCGCCTCCGCCTGGGCCGGCGGCAGGTCGGTACCGCGGACCCGCTGTTCGAGCAGGGCGACCTGCCCTGCCAGCTCGTCGAACTTGCGATGGAAGTAGGCAAGAGCCTCCTCCGGTTCGCCGGCCTGCCAGGACCCGACGGCCCGTTCTCCCTCAGCCGTACGTACGTAGACGGTGCCGTCGTCGTCTACCCGGCCCCACGGGTCGGTGCTCACCGTGTCCTCCCGCACTTTCATCAGCCTTTCGGGACTTACCGCCCCTTGTATGTATTACGTCAGCTCTTGCTGGACATTGTCACGTCTTTGATTTCGAGGGTTTCCTTCGGTGCCCCGGTGCCGTCGGGTCCTGGAGCGATGACGCCCGCCTTGTTCACCTTGTCGAGGATCTCAAGGCCCTTGGTGACCGTACCGAACGGTGTGTAGTCCGGGGTCAGCGGGGCGTCGCCGTATACCAGGAAGAACTGGCTGCCGTTGGTGTCGGGACCGCTGTTGGCCATGGCCACGACGCCGCGCGTGTATTTGGCGCCCTCCAGGTTCTCGTTCACGAAGCGGTAGCCGGGGCCGCCCTGGCCGTCGGTCTGGCTCTTGCCGTCGGCCTTGGCCAGCGGGTCGCCGCACTGCAGCATCGGGAACTGGTCGGAGCCCAGCCGGTGACACTTGGAACCGTCGAAGTACTTCTTCTGCGCCAGGAAGGCGAAGGAGTTGACCGTGCACGGCGTCTTGTCGGCCGCCACCTTGATGACGATGTCGCCCTGGTTGGTCTTCAGGGTCATCGTCGTGGGAGTCTTGTCGACCTTCGCCGGGGGCAGGCCCACGTCCTTGGTCGCACCACCCTCGGAGGCGACGTAGCCGCAGGTGCCGCCGGCCGGGTCGAAGGCCGTCGGCTGCGTTCCGGCCTCCGCCGCCTTCTCCGACGTGCTCTCCGAAGGGGCCGGATCGGCGGTCGCCGTCGTGTCGGAGCCCCCGAACACGTTGGTCGCGACGATCACACCCGCCACGGCCAGCACGCCGACCACGCTGGTGCCGATGAGCGCGATGCGCTTGGCCCTGGCGACCTTGGCCTCGTGTTCGATGCGTCGCTTCGTCTGCCGCTCGTAGTGCTCGCGCGCCAACTGCTTCTGGCGCTCCCTGCCGCTCACCGCTTCGCCCTCCCGAGTGCCGAGTCGTACTTAATGAGGTGGGCGAATCGTATCGGCCAATGGGTAATGGTTCGCAGCCCGCCGACCCGCACCGGTACCCTTCGGTTACATTCCCATCCGCATTCTTGACGAGATCAGCTGAGGCAGATGCTCATCGCCGGCTTTCCCGCAGGGTCCTTCCAGACCAACTGTTACGTCGTCGCTCCCGCCGCGGGCGAGGAGTGCGTGGTCGTCGATCCCGGCCAGAACGCCGTCGGCGCCCTCGATGACCTGCTGCGCGAGCACAGGCTCAAACCGGTCGCGGTGCTGGTCACCCACGGGCACCTCGACCACATGTGGTCGGTCGCCCCGGTCTGCGGCGCGCGTGACGTCCCCGCGTGGATCCATCCCGAAGATCGCGGACTGCTCTCCGATCCCGGCAGGGGGATGCCGCTGTCCGCGAAACAGCAGCTGTTCGGGGGACTGACCTTCACCGAGCCGGACGACGTGCGCGAGCTCGTGGACGGCGAGGTGCTGCGGCTGGCGGGCCTTGAGCTCACCGTCGACCACGCTCCCGGCCATACCAGGGGGTCGGTGACCTTCAGGTTGCCCAGCACCGAGGAGATCCCCGACGTGCTGTTCTCGGGCGATCTGCTGTTCGCCGGCTCCATCGGCCGCACAGATCTTCCGGGCGGCGACTATCCGACCATCCTGCGCAGCCTGGCGGCCAAGTGCCTGCCGCTGCCGGAGGACACGGTGGTGCTGCCCGGCCACGGACCACAGACCACGATCGGCCAAGAGCGTGCCACCAACCCGTATCTCGCGGAGGCGGAGCAGGCCGCGGGCGCAGGCCCCGCGGGCCTCGGGCACGACCGCGGCCCCGGCAGGGGACTCTAGACAATGACTTTGCAGGCGCCCAAGGGCACCTTCGACTGGCTCCCACCGCGCTCGGAGCGGGCGCTCGCCGTGCGCGAGGCGCTGACCGCCCCCGCCCGCCGGGCGGGCTACGGCTACATCGAGACGCCGGTCTTCGAGGACACCGCGCTGTTCGTGCGCGGCGTCGGTGAGTCGACGGACATCGTCTCCAAGGAGATGTACACCTTCGAGGACAAGGGCGGGCGCTCCATCACGCTGCGCCCCGAGGGCACCGCCTCGGTGGTGCGCGCGGTCCTCCAGCACGGCCTGCACAACGGGCAGCTTCCGGTGAAGCTCTGGTACTCGGGCAGCCAGTTCCGCTACGAGCGGGCACAGAAGGGCCGCTACCGCCACTTCTGGCAGGTCGGCGCCGAGGCGCTGGGCTCCGAGGACCCGGCGCTCGACGCCGAACTGATCCTGCTGGCCGTCGACGGCTACGCCGCGCTGGGGCTCACCGGGGTCCGGCTGCTGATCAACACGCTGGGCGACAAGGAGTGCCGCCCCGTCTATCGGGCCGCGCTCCAGGACTTCCTGCGCGGCCTCGACCTCGACGAGCCCACCCGACAGCGGATCGAGATCAACCCGCTGCGCGTGCTCGACGACAAGCGCCCCGAGGTGCAGGAGCGGCTGGCAGGCGCGCCGCTGGTCGTCGACCACCTGTGCGGGGCGTGCAAGGCGTACCACGAGGAGGTCCGCTCACTGCTGACCGCATCCGGCGTGGCCTACACCGACGACCCCCGGCTGGTCCGCGGCCTCGACTACTACACGCGGACCACGTTCGAGTTCGTCCACGACGGGCTCGGCTCCCAGTCCGCGGTCGGCGGCGGGGGCCGCTACGACGGGCTGAGCGAGATGCTCGGCGGCCCCGCCCTGCCCAGCGTCGGCTGGGCGCTCGGCGTCGACCGTACGGTCCTGGCCATGGAGGCCGAGGGCCTGTTCGCGGGCGACGGCGAACAGACGCGCGTGCAGGTGTACGGTGTGCCGCTGGGCACCGAGGCGCGTCACCGGATGTTCCTCCTCGTCACCGAGTTGCGCCGGGCGGGCCTTGCCGCCGACATGTCGTTCGGCGGCAAGGGGGGCAAGGGTGCGATGAAGGGCGCCGACCGCTCGGGGGCGAGCCACGCGGTGATCCTCGGCGATCGAGACATCGCCGCGGGGACCGCGCAGGTCAAGGACCTGGTCAGCGGAGAGCAGACCGCCGTACCACTCGCTGAGATCGTCACGACGTTGAAGGAGAGACTGGACAAATGATCCGCACGCACGAAGCGGGATCACTGCGCGAGGAGCACGCAGGGGAGCAGGTGACGCTCGCCGGATGGGTGGCGCGACGCCGCGACCACGGCGGCGTGGTCTTCATCGACCTGCGTGACGCCTCCGGCTCCGCCCAGGTGGTCTTTCGCGAGGAGGACGACGCCCACGGCCTGCGCGCCGAATACTGCGTCAAGGTCGTCGGGCAGGTGCGGGTCCGCCCCGAGGGCAACGAGAACCCCGACCTGCCGACCGGGGCGATCGAGGTCGTCGCCTCCGAGGTCGAGGTGCTCAGCGAGTCCGCGCCGTTGCCGTTCCCCATTGAAGGCGCGGCCGGTATCTCAGAGGAGGCCAGGCTCAAGTACCGCTACCTCGACATCCGCCGCCACCATGTCGCGCACGCCATGCGCACCCGTTCCAGGGCCACCTACCTCGCCCACGAGGTGATGAACGAGCACGGGTTCACCTACGTCGAGACCCCGACGCTGACCCGCTCGACCCCCGAGGGCGCCCGCGACTTCCTCGTCCCCGTCCGGCTCCAGCCGGGCAGCTGGTACGCCCTGCCCCAGTCGCCCCAGCTGTTCAAGCAGCTTCTCCAGGTCGCCGGGCTTGAGCGCTACTACCAGCTCGCCAAGTGCTATCGGGACGAGGACCTGCGCGCCGACCGGCAGCCGGAGTTCACCCAGATCGACGTTGAGATGTCCTTCGTGGACCAGGACGACGTCATCGCCCTGGGCGAGACGCTGATCGGGCGCATCTGGAAGGAGACGGTCGGCTACGACCTGCCGGTGCCGCTGCCCCGGATGACCTACCGCGACGCCATGGCCCGCTACGGCTCCGACAAGCCCGACCTGCGCTTCGGCCAGGAGCTCGTCGAGATGACGGAGTTCTTCGCCGACACCACCTTCCGCGTGTTCCAGGCGCCGTACGTGGGCGCGGTGGTCATGCCGGGCGGCGCCTCGCAGACCCGCAAGGAGCTGGACGGCTGGCAGGAGTGGGCCAGGTCGCGCGGTGCCAAGGGCCTGGCCTACGTGCTCGTCGGCGAGGACGGCACGCTCGGCGGGCCTGTCGCCAAGAACCTGTCGGAGAGCGAGGCGGCCGGCCTGGCCGCCAAGGTGGGCGCCGAGCCCGGCGACGCGATCTTCTTCGCGGCGGGTGCGGCCTCCCACTCCCGCGACCTGCTCGGCGCGGCCCGCCTGGAGATCGGCCGCCGCTGCGACCTGATCGACGAGTCGGCGTGGAACTTCCTGTGGATCGTCGACGCCCCCATGTTCGAGGAGGACGGCGAGGGCGGCTGGACCGCGGTTCACCACCCCTTCACCGGTCCCAAGCCCGAGTGGGCGGACAACTTCCAGGACCACCCCGGCGAGGCTCTGGCCTACGCCTACGACATGGTCTGCAACGGCATGGAGATCGGCGGCGGTTCGATCCGGATCCACCGTGCCGAGATGCAGCAGCGCGTCTTCGACGTGCTCGGCATCTCCAAGGGGGAGGCGGAGAACAAGTTCGGCTTCCTGCTGGAGGCGTTCAAGTACGGCCCGCCGCCGCACGGCGGCATCGCCTACGGCTGGGACCGGATCTGCATGCTCCTCGCGAGAGGTGACTCCATCCGCGACGTCATCGCCTTCCCGAAGACGGCCTCGGGCTTCGACCCGCTGACCGGCGCGCCCACCCCGATCACGGTGGAGCAGCGCAAGGAGGCCGGCGTCGACGGCAGGCCCAAGGCCGACGCCTGATCCGAGGTCCGCACCAGGTGTGACCGAGGGCCCCCGGATGACGTTCCGGGGGCCCTCGGCATGCCCGGGGCCGAACCCCGGTGACGCTCCCCGCGCGCCTCGTGGGCGGCGGGCCGCCGCGGGTCCGGCTAGGAGAGCCGCACGCTCTTGATGATCACCGGGATCTTGGGGGCGTTGGAGCCACCGTCACCGGTGATGTCGTCGGGGTTGGTGATCCAGCCGCCCTTGTAGATCTTTTCGAGGATCTCCATGCCCCGGGAGACCACACCGAAGGGGGTGTACGCCTTCTCCACCTGGTCGGTCTCGTCCGCCAGCGAGATCCAGAACTGGCTGCCGTTCTGGTTGACGGCGTCGATCGCCTGGGCCACCGCGACCGTGCCCTTGGTGTACGGGATCCCGCCGAGGTTCTCGCTGTCGTAGACGTAGCCCGAGCTGCCCTGGCCGTCGGTGGGGTTCTTGCCGTCGGCCTTGGCCTGCGGGTCACCGCACTGCAGCAGGCCCAGACCCGAGTTCTCCGGGGTGGCCAGGCGGTGGCACTTGGTGTTGTCGAAGAAGCGCTTCCCGGCCAGGAAGGCGAAGGAGTTGACCGTGCAGGGGGCCTGCGCGGTCGCCAGGTCGATCACGACGTCACCGTGGTTGGTGGTGATCGTCATGGTCTTCAGCCTCAGGTTGGGCTTGCGCGGCGGCATGCCCACGTTCTTCATCGGGCTGCCGCTGGTGTCCTTGCGGTAGGAACATCTCGTGCTGGCCGGGGCGGCCGTGGGGCTCGGTTCGGGCGTCACGGCGGCGCTTGCCGACGGTGTGCTGCTCGGCTTGGGCGTTGCGGCGGCATTGGCCTCCTCGCCGTCACTCCCGAGGAGCTGCACCCCGGCGAACAGGCCTCCCGCGACGACGACCACCGCGATGACCGCTCCGATGACGGCGTTCCGCTTCGACGTGCTCTTCTGCTGCTCAGCACGCTTCGCCTGCCGTTCCTTGTGCTCCCGAGCCAGCTGGCTCTGGCGGTCCTCGGCGCTCACCGCTATGTCCTCCAGGATTGTTGTTACATGACTACGGACTGGCGGAAAGCGTACCGGCCTTAACGTGTGCTGCATGTAAGTGGCGAAATTCGTCAGATGGGACAGAGGGGAGTGAAGGCGGAGATCTCTTCACACTCTCCATAACTCGTTCATGGTGGGATCCGTACTTGCCGATGACGAGCCACGCACCACCGGAGCCCCCATGTTCGACGAGATCCTTGGCCTGCCCGTCCACCCCCTGGTCGTCCACGCCGCCGTGGTCCTGACCCCGCTCCTGGCGGTGCTCGCCGCCGCCTACGCGCTGCTGCCCCGTACGCGGCCCGTGCTCACCTGGGCGGTGGTCGGGCTCGCCCCGATCGTGCCGGTGAGCGTCTTCGTGGCACGGGGAAGCGGGAATTCGCTGAAGGAGAGCCGTTTCGCCTCCGCGGGCGGGCAGCTCGGTGAGCGCATAGCCGAGCACGCGGGCTTCAGCACCCCCCTGCTGCTCGTCGCCCTCGCCCTCGGGGTGATGTCGCTGGCTCTCGTCTACGTCTCGCGCGGTGACCGGTTCGGCCGCCCGGCAGGGCTGGCGGTCTCGGCGCTGACCGTGGTCCTGGCCGCCGTCGCGCTCTACTACGTGGTGCGGGCCGGGCACAGCGGGGCCGTCGCCGTCTGGGCGAACTGAGGCGTGGCCGGGCGGCGGTACTGTCTCAGGAGTGGACAGCCTGTTCGATTCGGCGGCGGAGGAGGCCCATCGCGGCCAGGAGCCCCTGGCGGTGCGGATGCGCCCCAGGAGCCTGGACGAGGTGATCGGCCAGCGGCACCTGCTGGGCCCCGGCACGCCGCTGCGCCGCCTCGTCGAGGCCGAGGCGCCGATGTCGCTCTTCCTCTGGGGCCCGCCGGGCACCGGCAAGACCACTCTCGCCTACGTGGTGGCGGGCGTCACCAAACGCCGCTTCGTGGAGGTCTCCGCGGTGTCGGCGGGGGTCAAGGAGGTCCGCGCGGCCATCGAGCAGGCCCGGCGCGAGCTGGGCATGTCCGGCCGCCAGACCGTCCTGTTCGTCGACGAGGTGCACCGTTTCAACAAGGCGCAGCAGGACGCCCTGCTGCCCGCCGTGGAGAACCGCTGGGTCACCTTCATCGGCGCCACCACGGAGAACCCCTTCTTCTCCGTCATCTCGCCCCTGCTGTCGCGCTCACTGCTGCTGACCCTGGAGTCGCTGTCGGAGGACGACATCCGGGTGGTGCTGGAGCGCGCCGTCACCGACCCGCGTGGCCTGGACGGGAAGACGCGGCTGGCGCCCGAGGCCGCCGAGCACCTGGTGCGGCTGGCCGGCGGCGACGCCCGCAGGTCGCTCACCTACCTGGAGGCCGCCGCGCTGATCACCGACGGCGAGGTCACCGTCGAGGTGGTGGAGCGGGCGGTGGACAAGGCGGCCGTACGCTACGACCGCCAGGGTGACCAGCACTACGACGTGATCAGCGGTTTCATCAAGAGCATGCGGGGTTCCGACGCCGACGCGGCGCTGCACTACCTCGCCCGGATGGTCGAGGCGGGCGAGGACCCCAGGTTCATCGCCCGCAGGGTCGTCATCTTCGCCTCCGAGGACGTCGGCATGGCCGATCCCACCTGCCTGCAGGTCGCGGTGGCCGCGGCCCAGGCGGTGGAGTTCATCGGCCTGCCCGAGGGGCGGCTCAACCTGGCCCAGGCGGTCATCCACTGCGCGCTGGCCCCCAAGTCCAACGCCGTGATCAACGCCATCGGCGCGGCCTCCGAGGACGTGCGGCGCGGCAACATCGGCCACGTCCCCGACCACCTGCGCGACGCCCACTACGCGGGGGCCAAGAAGCTCGGCCACGGCAAGGGTTACAAATACCCCCACGACTTCGAGCACGGCCTGGTCCGCCAGGAGTACGCGCCCGAGGAGCTCAGGGACCGGCGCTACTACCGGCCCACCCGGCACGGCGCCGAGGCGGGCTTCGCCGAACGCTGGTCCAGGATCCGCACCTTCCTGCGCGGAGAGTGACCCGCCGTAGCCCCTCGCGGACGGTCGTCGCGTACGAGCTCGCACGTCGTCCCGCTCCCGCCGCGCGGCTTCACCCATACGGCGCGGAGGGCGGGCCGGGCACGCAGGCACCGTGAATCCCGGCTCCCGGGACGCGGGCACCCCCGGGAAGACCCGGTCCGGCCCGAAGGCATGCGCCGACGGCGCGCGGTAAGTGAGGATGAGTGATATCGGGCACGATAGGGTCTTGCCAATCCACCCGACCACGGCCGGGGTCACCTATGAGGGGACGGGTCCGCACATGCTTACCGCAGGAGAGGTCGCGGGGCTGATCGTCGCGATGGCCTGGGCGATCCTGGTCTGTTTCATGGCCGTCGTCATGGTCAGGCTGGCCCGCCTGCTCACCGAGACCACCAAGATGGTCTCCCAGCTGGGTGACCGCGTCGTGCCGCTGCTGGAGGACGTGTCGGCCGCCGTCGGCGAGACCAACCGCCAGCTGGTCGCCATCGAGGCGATCACCAGGGACGTCAAGCAGGTCAGCGGGCATGTGGCCAAGGTCAGCGACGTCACCCAGAACCTGGTCACCGGACCGCTGATCAAGGTCGCGGCCCTCACCCACGGCGTCCGCCGGGCGGTGGGCGCCCGGCGGCGCGCCAGGCCGGCCGCGCAGGCGCTGGACGGGCGGCGACGGTGATCCGCAGGCTGTTCTACATGGGCCTGGGCGCGTTCGGCACGCTGTGGGTCATGCGTAAGCTTCAGGCACTGCACCCGAACCACCTGGCCCGCCGGGCCGTACGCAACGCGGGCGGGGTCCTGGAGCAGGCGCGAGATCTCGCCGAGGACGCCCTGCGGGGTGCGGCCGAGCGGGAAACCGAGTTGCGATCCAGGTTCGGGCTCGACACTGTGGAAAACCCCTATCACTCCAACGTAAAGGATGGCCGCTGACATGGAGTCGGCAGAGATCGCCCGCCGCTTCCTGCGCTTCTTCGAGGAGCGTGGGCACACCGTCGTGCCCTCGGCCAGCCTCATCGCCGAGGACCCGACGCTACTTCTGGTGAACGCGGGCATGGTGCCCTTCAAGCCCTACTTCCTGGGCCAGCAGAAGCCGCCCTACAAGCGGGCCACCAGCGCGCAGAAGGTCGTCAGGACCCTCGACATCGACGAGGTCGGCAAGACGACCAGGCACGCCAGCTTCTTCCAGATGCTCGGCAACTTCTCCTTCGGCGACTACTTCAAGGAGCAGGCGATCCCGTTCGCCTGGGAGTTGCTGACCAGGCCCGAGTCCGAGGGCGGGTTCGGCTTCCCCGAGGACCGCCTCTGGGTCACCGTCTACCTCGACGACGACGAGGCCGCCGACATCTGGCACAGGAAGGCCGGAGTGCCGCTGGAGCGCATCCAGCGCCGCGACCTGGCGGACAACTACTGGCACATGGGCGTGCCGGGCCCCGGTGGGCCGTGCAGCGAGATCTACTATGACCGCGGTGCCGAGTACGGGCGCGAGGGCGGCCCGGTCGTCGACGAGAACCGCTACCTGGAGGTGTGGAACAACGTCTTCATGCAGTACCAGCTCGGCGCGGTCCGCAGCAAGATCGACTTCGACATCGTCGGTGAGCTGCCGGCCAAGAGCGTCGACACGGGTATGGGCCTGGAGCGCATGGCGGCGATCCTGCAGGGCGTCGACAACATCTACGAGATCGACACCACGTACAAGATCCTTGACCGGGCCGCGGAGCTCACCAAGACGCGTTACGGCCGTGACGAGCGCGCCGACGTCTCGCTGCGGGTCGTCGCCGACCACGTCAGGACCGGCGTGATGCTCGTGGCCGACGGAGTGCTGCCCTCCAACGAGGGCCGGGGCTACGTGCTCCGCCGCATCCTGCGCCGCGCCATCCGTAACCTTCGCCTGCTCGGCGCGGGCGAGGAGCGCTACATGCACGAGCTCACCGCGGTGACCGTCGATGTCATGGGCGAGCAGTACGCGGAGCTCAAGGCCGACGCCCCGCAGATCCACGGGGTCATCGACGCGGAGGAGGGGTCCTTCCTCGGCACCCTCCGCACCGGCACCGCGATCTTCGATGTGGCGGCCGAGGAGACCAAGCGCAAGGGGCGGGGCACGCTCGCGGCCGACCAGGCCTTCCAGCTCCACGACACCTACGGCTTCCCGATCGACCTGACCCTGGAGATGGCCTCCGAGCAGGGGCTGCAGGTCGACGAGGAGGGCTTCCGCCGTCTGATGAAGGAGCAGCGCGACAGGGCCAAGGCCGACGCCGCCTCCAAGAAGACCGGCAACGCCGACATCTCGATCTTCGGGCGGATCCTGGAGAAGACCGGCAAGGTCGAGTTCCTCGGCTACGACCACGTGACGGCCGAGGCCGAGGTCGTCGGTCTCCTCGTCGACGGTGCCTCCGTCGCCGCGGCGGGTGCCGGCGCGACGGTCGAGGTCGTGCTGGGTCGAACCCCGTTCTACGCCGAGGGCGGCGGCCAGCTCTCCGACCAGGGCCTCATCCGCACCGGCGGGGCCGAGGTGGAGATCGTGGACGTGCAGTCCCCGGTCGCCGGCGTCGTCATGCACCGGGGCAAGGTCCGCACCGGGGAGATCCGGGTGGGCGAGACGGCCCAGGCCGAGATCGACGTCGAGCGGCGCCGGGCCATCTCCCGCAGCCACACCGCCACCCACCTGGTGCACCGGGGCTTCCGCAACGCGCTGGGCGAGACCGCGGCGCAGGCCGGTTCCGAGAACTCGCCGGGCCGCTTCCGCTTCGACTTCACCGCCGCGGGCGCCGTGTCGCCCACCGTGTTGCGCGATGTCGAGGACGAGGTCAACGCCGTCCTGATCAACGACCTGCGGGTCAACGCCTTCCACACCTCCCAGGCCGAAGCCCGCGCGATGGGCGCTCTGGCCCTGTTCGGCGAGAAGTACGGCGACACCGTCCGCATCGTCGAGGTCGGTGAGTACTCCCGCGAGCTCTGCGGTGGCACCCACGTCGCCAGTTCCGGGCAGCTGGGTCTTGTCAAGGTGCTGGGCGAGGCCTCGATCGGTGCGGGCGTGCGCCGCGTGGAGGCCCTGGTCGGCCTCGACGCGTTCCGCTTCCTGGCCAGGGAGAGCGTGCTCGTCGCCCAGCTGTCGGAGCAGCTCAAGGCCCGCAGGGAGGAGTTGCCCGAGCGCATCGAGGGCATCGTCACCCGGCTGCGCTCCGCGGAGAAGGAGCTGGCCGGGCTGCGCTCGGCCCAGGCGCTCGCCGGTGCGGGCGAGATGGCGGGGAATGCCCGTGATCTGCATGGAGTCTCCGTTGTGACGCACCGTGCGCCTGATGGCACCTCCCCTGATGATCTGCGTAAACTCGCACTCGAGGTGCGCGGCCGGTTCCCGAGCGAGCGCGCCGCGGTCGTCGTCGTCGCCGGTGTCCCCAATGACCGGCCGGTCGTCGTGGCCGCTGTCAACGAGGTGGGACGCGACCGTGGCCTGAAGGCGGGCCGCCTGGTCGGCGTCGCCGCGAAGGCACTCGGAGGTGGTGGTGGCGGCAAGGACGATGTCGCTCAGGGAGGCGGTGTGCGTCCCGAGGCGATCGACGAGGCGCTCGCGGCCGTCGAGCAGGCGATCACGCAGACGCTCACCTGATGAGGGACGACACTCTCGCGCCGGGTCCGGTATGAGGGTGGAGACAGGGATGATGAGAAACGGCATTCGGCTGGGCGTCGATGTCGGCTCGGTCCGTATCGGCGTGGCCAGAAGCGACCCCTCGGGGGTGCTGGCCACGCCGGTGGAGACCGTCCGGCGCGGCAAGGGCGACCTCGACCGGCTCGCGGAGATCGCGGCCGAGTACGAGGTCGTCGAGGTGGTGGTCGGCCTGCCGACCTCGCTCTCCGGGCGTGAGGGGCAGGCGGCGGTCGTCGCCCGGGACTTCGCGAACCGGATCTCACTGCGGCTGGCGCCCGTTCCGGTGCGGCTGTTCGACGAGCGGTTGACCACCGTCACCGCCCAGCAGGGACTGCGGGCCAGCGGGGTGAAAGCGAAGAACCAGCGCGGAGTGGTGGACCAGGCTGCCGCCATCGTGCTGCTCCAGGCGGCGCTGGACGCCGAACGCGCCACCGGCAGACCTCCCGGCAGCCCCGTTGAGCCACCAGGCGAAAGGCCCGGTGAGAGGCCCACCGAGCGGCCGGGCGGCGGGACCGTTCGGTGAGCCGCCTGCGGCCGGGGTGTCGGCGCTCGCCGTTCGCAGACCTGGCCTGCCTCTCGGACCCATCGCGAACCCCGGGGAGCAGGCGTTGATCGCGGCGCTTCGGCCAGATCAAGGTGGTTGGTTCTGGTTTGTAACCATCGATCCGGAGCATAGAATCACGAAATTCACTGACAAAGAGAGTGGGTTTGTGAAATACCGGGAAGAGCTGAACAGATACCTCGGGAAGCGTTGATGTCCGGCGGAACACCCCCCGTTCCGCCGCATGCGGCGACCCATACCCGCGGACCAGACGACGACTCCCGGAGCACCGGGACGTCTGGCCGGGTGCTTTCCTTCGGTTTGGCACACCCGCTTGACGCCAGGCCGTCCCTAGCGGGAGATTGGCCGGGGCCTCTATGAACGATCTCGATATGGACTTTCTGGTCGGCTCCGACGACGAAGGTCGGCCGGGCCGAGGATCTCGCGCGTCCTCGGGGCGCGACTCCGGCGGCCGGCGTGGCCGGCGCAGGAAGCGCCGCCGCAACCGGGGCGGTTTCCTCGCCCCCATGCTCGCGATCATCGTCCTGATCGGCGGTGTCGGCGCCGCCGGCTTCTACGGCTACACCTGGGTCCGCGACGTGATGACCCCGGACGACTACACCGGCCTGGGGTCCGGCGAGGTCGTCGTGGAGATCAAGGACGGCCAGAACGCCTCCGACGTGGCCCAGACCCTGCAGGAGCAGGGCGTGGTGAAGAGCGTCAATGCCTTCGTCAACGCCGTCGCCCAGGCGGGCAAGAGCTCCTCCCTGCAGCCCGGCGAATACACCATGCGCAAGCAGATGGCGGCCGCGGAGGCCGTCAAGCTTCTCGATCCGGGAAAGCGGCTGCTGGAGAGGGTCACCCTCAAGGAGGGGCTGCGCCTGAGCGACACCCTCAAGCAACTCGCCGAGAAGACCGGCAAGCCGCTCAGGGAGTTCCAGCAGGCGGCCAGGAACGGCCGGAAGCTCGGCCTGCCGTCCTATGCCAGGGGCAAGCTGGAGGGTTACGCCTTCCCGGCCACCTACGAGATCAGGCCCAAGATGACGCCCTCCGAGATCCTGGTCGCGATGGTCGACCGCTTCACCCAGACGGCGGAGAAGGACGACCTGCAGGGTAAGGCCAAGGAACTCGGGCACACTCCGCACGAGATCATGACGATTGCCAGCATCGTCCAGGCCGAGTCCGGTACAAAAGATGACATGGGCAAGGTGGCCCGGGTCATCTACAACCGGCTCGACGGCAATCCCCGCCGCAAGCTGGAGATGGACAGCACGGTGATGTACGGGCTGAACAAGTACGGCATCGAGTCCTCCAACAAGGATCTTGAGAGCACCTCGCCCTACAACACCTACAGGTTCGAGGGCCTGCCTCCCGGGCCGATCGCCAACCCGGGAGACGACGCCATCCAGGCGGCGCTCAACCCCACCAAGGGCGACTGGGTCTGGTTCGTGACCACCTGCCCGGCGAAGCAGATCACCAAGTTCGCCTCGACGGAGACGGACTTCTTCGAGCTCAAGGCCGAGTACGAGAGAAACAAGGGGAACGGATGCTGAGGGCGGCGGTCCTGGGGTCACCGATCGTCCATTCGCTCTCCCCGTACCTGCACCGTGCCGCCTACGAGGGTATGGGCCTGCACGACTGGCGGTACGAGGCGATCGAGTGCGACGAGGCAGGGCTCCCCGGCCTCGTCGACGGGCTGGACGCCGACTGGGTGGGGCTCTCGCTCACCATGCCGCTCAAGCGGGCCGTGCTGCCGCTGCTCGACACCGTCTCGGACCTCGCACTCCAGGTGGGCGGGGCCAACACGGTGATCCTGCGCGACGGCGCCCGGCACGGCGACAACACCGACGTGTACGGCATCGTCCAGGCGCTCGCGGAGGCGGGCGTGACCACGCCCGCCTCCGCGACCGTCCTCGGCGGGGGCGCGACGGCGTCCTCCGCGCTGGCCGCCCTGCGCGAGCTGGGCCTGGGCGAGGCCACCCTCGTGGTCCGTGACCCGTCCAGGGCGGCGGAGACCGTCGAGGCCGCCGAGCGGCTGGACATGAGCCTGGCGGTGCAGACCTTCGACAAGCTCGACATCGCGCTGGAGGTCGACCTGGTCGTCTCGACCCTGCCCTCCGGTGCGGCCGACGGCTTCACCGAGTCGCTGGCGGACGTGCCGGCGCTCTTCGACGTGGTCTACGCGCCCTGGCCCACCCGGCCGGCGGCGGCCGTGGCCGCGCGGGGCGGGATCGTCGTCGGTGGCCTCCCGATGCTCCTGCACCAGGCGGTCCGGCAGGTCGAGATGATGACCGGCCGTGCGGACGTGCCGGTGGAGGCGATGCGTGAGGCGGGGAAGGCCGAGATCGTCAGGCGTGCCGCCTCGACGGAGTGATCGTCTCCGGGGCCGGGATGATTCTGGGTGAGCGTGCTGCTGTGGTAGAGTGACTAATCGATCGGTCCGGCGTTCCTGCTGGACGCGCAAGCGGAGGTCATCCTCCCACCTCGTCGGCCGCAAGGCTGACAGGTCAGGATCACACCGGGTAGGTTTCCGGCGAGCTTAACGGCATAAGCCTTCGAGTTCATGTGGCCCCGCATGCGTGACGTGCGGGGCATTTTGCGTTAGGCGCGCCTTCACAGAATGTGTGTTCTGCGACCTCCCGGCACGATCGAGCATGTTGCGGCCTTTCGTAGGGAGGGCCGCGGATCGCAACCTAGGAGGCCCCATCAGCGCCGAGCCCCGCATCAATGACCGCATTCGCGTGCCCGAGGTCCGCCTCGTTGGCCCGAACGGCGAACAGGTGGGCATCGTCTCCATCGGCGATGCCTTGAAGCTGGCTCAAGAAGCCGACCTCGACCTGGTCGAGGTCGCGGCAACGGCTCGCCCGCCAGTGTGCAAGCTCATGGACTACGGCAAGTTCAAGTACGAGTCCGCGATGAAGGCACGCGAGGCGCGCCGTAACCAGGCGTACACCATCATCAAGGAGATCAAACTCCGGCCGAAGATCGACCCGCACGACTACGAGACCAAGAAGGGTCACGTGGTGCGGTTCCTCAAGGCCGGCGACAAGGTCAAGGTCACCATCATGTTCCGTGGTCGGGAGCAGTCCCGGCCCGAGCTGGGTTTCCGGCTCCTGCAGCGGCTGGCCGAGGACGTGACGGAGCTCGGCTTCGTCGAGTCCCAGCCCAAGCAGGACGGTCGAAACATGATCATGGTGATCGGCCCGCACAAGAAGAAGGCCGAGGCCAAGGCCGAGAAGGCGGCGGCCAAGGCGCGGCATGACGAGAACCCCTCGGGTGACAGGTCACCGGCAGCCGACGAGACGCGCGTCAATGACGAGGTGTCCGTCAACGGAGCAGTGGCAGCCCCGCAGGAGTAACTCGCATAGCCTGGATCGTCAGGTAGTCGCGATATCACGTCGAGGCCGGGTCCGGTCTCGTAGTCAGGCATGCCCTTGACTTGGGTTACCGGCCCGGGACATCGGCACGATCGAGGGAGAGACGGCTGAGATGCCGAAGATGAAGACGCACAGCGGTGCGAAGAAGCGGTTCAGGCTCACGGGTTCCGGCAAGCTTGTGCGCCGCCGCGCCAACCGTGCGCACTACAACGAGCACAAGCCGTCCACCTTGACGCGTCGTCTCAAGCCCGAGGTCGTGCTCTCCGACGCCGACTCCAAGAAGATCAAGAAGCTGCTCGCTAAGTAACCGCCCCCGGGGAGATAGATACACATGGCACGCGTGAAGCGGGCGATCAACGCCAAGAAGAAGCGCAAGGTCGTTCTCGAACGGGCGAAGGGCTATCGGGGTCAGCGTTCCAGGCTGTACCGCAAGGCCAAGGAGCAGATGCTCCACTCGATGACGTACGCCTACCGCGACCGCAAGGACCGCAAGGGCACCTTCCGCCGTCTCTGGATCCAGCGCATCAACGCCGCTGCCCGCCAGAACGGCATCACCTACAACAGGCTCATTCAGGGCCTGCGGCTCGCCTCCATCGAGGTCGACCGCAAGATCCTCGCTGACCTCGCGGTCAACGACGCCGCCACGTTCGCGACGCTGGTCGAGGCCGCCAAGAAGGCGCTCCCGGCCGACGTGAACGCGCCGGTCGCCGGCTGAGCGAGACACTGACGAACATGCGGCCCGCAGCGATGACGCTGCGGGCCGCATTCGCATTCTTGGGGGACGGGCATGGCCGGGTCTGAGCTGACCAACATCAAGTCACCGCGGGTCAAGGCCGCGCGGCGGCTGACCAAGCGGGCCTTCAGAGACCGCGACCGTTCCTTCCTGGCGGAGGGGCCACAGGCGGTCCGTGAGGCGCTGGCGCTGGACGGCGTCGTGGTGGAGCTGTTCGCCACGGCCGAGGCCGAGTCGCGCCACGCCGACATCGTCGCCGCCGCCGTCGCCGTGGGGGTGCCCCTCTTCCGGGCCAGCGGCGAGGTCATGGCCGAGCTGGCCCAGACCGTCACCCCCCAGGGGCTGCTGGCCGTGTGCCGCTTCGTGCACGTGCCCCTGGACGCCTCCGTCACCTCCGGCACCAGGCTGGTGGCCGTGCTCGCCCACGTCCGTGACCCGGGCAACGCGGGCACGGTGCTGCGTACCGCCGACGCCGCCGGTGCAGACTCGGTGGTCTTCACCGATGCCTCGGTCGATCCCTACAACGGCAAGTGCGTGCGGGCCAGCGCGGGCAGCCTGTTCCATCTCCCGGTCACCACGGGTGTCCATGTGACTCGGGTCGTGGAACATCTGAAGGGTTCCGGTCTGCGGGTGCTCGCCGCCGATGGCGCGGGCAAGCAGACCCTGGACGACGTGGATCTGTCCGGCCCGACGGCCTGGATCTTCGGCAACGAGGCATGGGGGCTTCCGGAGGAGATCCTGACTCTGGCCGACGACGTCGTCCGGGTTCCGATCTACGGGCGGGCCGAGAGTCTGAACCTCGCGACCGCCGCCGCGGTCTGTCTGTACGCATCTGCCCGGTCTCAGCGCATCGGTCCCGGCGCCAGGTGACGCCCCCCGCCCCGAGGCTGCCGTACGACGCGGGAAACCCGCTATTGTCGGCGATGTAGCGTCGAGGAGGCGGGGTCGTGCACGGCGAACACACCGGCGAGCGGAGCACCGATCCCGCTTCTGTGATCGACGTCGACGAGCTTCCCGACGGCCTCGTGGTGACCGACGGAGACGGCCACGTGCTGACCGTCAATCGGGCCGCGGCCCGGCTGACCGGGGTCACCCGCGAGCAGGCCGCGGGGCGGCACCTGCGCGACGTGTTCTCCTTCCACGACCATGACGGGCGCGACTGGTGGAAGTGGCTGGACGCCTGCGGCGGGTTGCCCACCCGCGCCCGCCAGCCCGAGCTGCCGCTGCGCACCCTCGGTGGCCAGGAGATGCTGCTGGCCGCCCGGCTGGTGCGAGAGCCACGGCGGGGCGGTGAGGTCGTCCGGGTGATCATCACGCTGCGTGACACCGGGGCCCGTGCCCGGCTGGAGCGCAGCCGCGCCGACCTGGTCTCCACGGTCGCCCACGAGCTCCGTTCCCCGCTGACCAGCGTCAAGGGTTTCACCGCGACCCTGCTGGCCAAGTGGCCCCGTTTCACCGACGACCAGAAGCTCGTCATGCTGGAGACGGTCAACGCCGACGCCGACCGGGTGACCAGGCTGATCACCGAGTTGCTCGACGTCTCGCGCATCGAGTCGGGGCGACTGGAGATCCATCGCCAGGTGGTCGACATCCCGGCCAGGGTCTCCAGGATCATCGCGGGGCGGGTGGCGGCGGGTGAGCCGGACGACCGCTTCCTGCTCCAGGTGCGCGGTGAGCTGCCCGAGACCTGGCTCGACCAGGACAAGATCGATCAGGTGCTCGCCAACCTGATGGAAAACGCGGTGCGCCACGGGCGCGGTACGGTGACAGTAATCGTCGAACCGAGTGAGTGGGGAGTGACTGTGTCCGTCCGTGACCAGGGGGAGGGCATCCCGCCCGAGCTGGTCACGCGCGTCTTCCGGCAGTTCTGGCGGGGCAACGCCCGCCGCCGCGGCGGCACCGGACTCGGCCTGTTCATCGTCAAGGGGCTGATCGAGGCTCACGGCGGAACCATCACCGTGCAGCGTGGACCCGAGGGCGGCGCCGAGTTTCGATTTATGGTGCCCACCGGCGCTCCTGACTTCGCCTGAGCGCGAATGCCAGCCCGGTGGGCTTACCCGACTAGACTCATGGCCGCTCAAGCCCTGGATTCGGAGCTCTCTCTTGTCAAACTACGACCCGGTCGAGGTGACCCCGCTGCACGCCGACGAGATGGCGCGCATGCAGGCCGACGCGCTCGACGCCGTCAAGGCGGCGCGCGACCTCGAAGAACTCAAGCAGGTGCGCCTCGCGCACACCGGTGACCGCTCACCGATCGCCTTGGCCAACCGCGAGATCGGCGCCCTGCCCCCGGCGGCCCGCGCCGAGGCGGGCAAGCGCATCGGCGGTGCCCGCAAAGCCGTCGCCGACGCCCTCGCCGAACGGCAGGCACAGCTGGAGGCCGAGCGCGACGAGCGGGTCCTCGTCGAGGAGACCGTCGACGTCACGCTGCCCTCGGGCCGCGCCTCCCGGGGCGCCAGGCATCCGCTGACCACCCTTCAGGAGCGCATAGCCGACGCCTTCGTCGCGATGGGCTACGAGGTGGCGGAGGGTCCCGAGCTGGAGGGGGAGTGGTTCAACTTCGACGCGTTGAACATCTCCACCGACCACCCGGCGCGCTCGGAGCACGACACCTTCTTCGTCGAGTCCGTCGACTCGGGCAAGGTGCTGCGCACCCAGACCTCTCCCGTCCAGATCCGGGCGCTGCTCAGCAGGGAGCTCCCGGTCTACGTGATCTCGCCGGGCAAGGTGTTCCGCACCGACGAGCTCGACGCCACCCACACCCCCGTCTTCCACCAGGTCGAGGGGCTGGCGATCGACGAGGGCCTGACCATGGCCCACCTCAAGGGCACCCTCGACCGGTTCGCCGAGGTCATGTTCGGTGAGGGCATCACCACCCGGTTCCGGCCCAACTACTTCCCGTTCACCGAGCCCTCCGCCGAGATGGACCTGAAGTGCTTCGTCTGCCGCGGTGCCTCCGCGGTGCCGGGAAACCCGCCCTGCCGCACCTGTAAGTCGGAGGGCTGGATCGAGTGGGGCGGCTGCGGCATGGTCAACCCGCGGGTGCTCATCGCCTGCGGCGTCGATCCGGCCCGATACAGCGGCTTCGCCTTCGGCATGGGCGTCGAACGCACCCTGATGTTCCGCCACAACGCCGAGGACATGCGCGACATGGTCGAGGGAGACGTCCGCTTCACGCTCCCCTTCGGAATGGAGGTCTGATGAAGGTCCCGCTTTCATGGCTGCGGGAGTACGTCGATCTCCCCGCCGTCACGGCGCACGAGATCGCCGAGAAGCTCACCGCGGCCGGGCTCAAGCTCGAGTCCGTCATCTCCTACGGCCACGACATCAAGAACGTCGTCGTGGGCGAGGTGCTCTCCATCGAGACCCTGGAGGGTTTCAAGAAGCCCATCCGCCACTGCCAGGTCGAGGTGGGGGAGGCCGCGCCTCGCGAGATCGTCTGCGGCGCGACCAACTTCGAGGCCGGCGACCGCGTCCCGGTCGCGCTGCCCGGCGCCGTGCTGCCCGGCGGGTTCGAGATCGCCTCCCGCAAGACCTACGGACGCCTGTCGGACGGCATGATCTGCTCGGAGGCGGAGCTCGGCGTGGCCGACTCCTCACCCGGCATCCTCGTGCTGCCCGGTGACACCCCGATCGGCGCCGACGTGGTCGAGCTGCTCGGCCTGCGCGACGACGTGATCGAGCTTGAGATCACCCCGGACATCGGCTACGCGCTCTCCATCCGGGGCGTGGCCCGCGAGGCCGCCACCGCCTTCGACTCGGCGTTCATCGACCCGGCGGACGTCTCCCCGCCCACCGCGTCCGGTCCCGCCTACCCGGCCTCGATCGCCGACGCGTCGGCCTGTGACCGCTTCGTGCTCCGCGAGATCCGCGGGTTCGACCCGTCGGCGAGCAGCCCGCTGTGGCTGCGCGCTCGGCTCACCCGGGCCGGTATGCGCCCGGTCTCGCTGGCCGTCGACGTCACCAACTACGTCATGCTGGAGCTCGGCCAGCCGCTGCACGCCTTCGACGCCGCCAGGCTGACCGGCGAGATCGTGGTGCGCAGGGCCGAGCCCGGAGAGACGCTGGAGACCCTCGACCACGTGGTCCGCAAGCTCCACCCGGACGACATCCTGATCACCGACGGGTCGGGCGTGATCTCGATGGCCGGCACCATGGGCGGCCTGCACACCGAGATCTCCGATGCCTCCACCGACATCGTGATCGAGGCCGCCCACTTCTCCGCCAGCGGCATCGCGCGCATGTCGCGCCGGCACAACCTGGTCAGCGAGGCGTCCAAGCGCTTCGAGCGGGGCGTCGACCGGGAGCTTCCGCTGCAGGCCTCCTGGCGTGCGGCCCAGCTGCTGGCCGAGCTCGGCGGCGGCACGATCCAGCCGGGCGTCACCCACGCCGAGGTGGGGGGCGAGCCGGTCCGGGTCGCCATCCCGAGCGGTTACCCCGGCCGCGTCGCGGGCACCGCCTACGACCGGGAGACGGTGATCCGCCGCCTGGAGCAGGTCGGCTGCGCGGTCGAGAGCTTCGTCACCGAGACCGGCGGCACCGCCGCCGACGAGATCACCGCGAAGCTCGCGGTCACCGGTGACGACATGCTGATGGTCACTCCACCCTCGTGGCGGCCTGACCTGACCGATCCGAACGACCTCGCCGAGGAGGTCATCCGGCTGGAGGGCTACGAGAACCTGCCCTCGATCCTCCCCGCCGCCCCCGCGGGTGCCGGTCTCACCGAGAGCCAGCGCCTGCGCCGCCGGGTCGGCCGCTCACTGGCCGCCGCCGGCTACGTCGAGATCCTCTCCTACCCGTTCAACGGGGAGCGCGACTTCGACAACCTGCAGCTGCACGCCGACGACGCGCGCCGCCTGGCCGTACGGCTGGCCAATCCGCTCAGCGAGGACGAGCCGCTGATGCGGACCACCCTGCTGCCCGGCCTGCTCAGGACGCTGGTCCGCAACGTGGGCCGGGGTTTCGGCGACGTGGCGCTGTTCGAGACGGGCCTGGTCTACCGGCCTTCGCCGGACGCGCCCGCCGTCGCCCCCGTGCTGGGCGTCGGCCGCAGGCCGAGCCCGGAGGAGCTCGCCTCGATCGAGGCCGCGCTGCCGGCCCAGCCGCTGCGGGTCGGGGTCGTGCTGGCCGGGGAGTTCGAGCCGTCCGGCTGGTGGGGCAGGGGCAGGGGAGCCGACTGGGCGGATGCCGTCGAGGCGGCCCGGGTGGTGGCCGCCGAGGCCGGCGTCACCCTCGATGTCCGCGCGGACCGGCACGAGCCCTGGCACCCGGGCCGCTGCGCCGCGCTGTACGCCGGTGACGTGCTCGTCGGTCACGCCGGCGAGCTGCACCCCCGTGTGGTCGAGGCGTACGGCCTGCCCCCGCGCACCTGCGCGATGGAGCTGGAGCTGACCAGGCTGGAGGGGCTGCCGGTCGGCCGGCCGCAGGCACCGGTGATCTCCGGCTACCCCGTCGCGAGCCAGGACGTCGCGCTCATCGTCGACGCGGTGACCCCGGTGGCCCCGGTGGAGGCGGCGCTGCGTGAGGGCGCGGGCGCGCTGCTGGAGTCGATCCGGCTGTTCGACGTCTACACCGGCGCCCAGGTCGGTGAGGGCAGGAAGTCCCTCGCCTACTCCCTGCGTTTCCGGGCTGCCGACAGGACGCTAACGGTGGAGGAGACCACCGCGGCCCGTGACGCGGCCGTGGCCCTGGCCGCCGAGCGCACCGGGGCGCAGTTGCGCGGCGTCTGACCGCTCCACGAAGGGGGCTCGGGGCATGCCCCGAGCCCCCCTTTTTTTCACAGCGCGTTACCGCGCCTCAAGCCCCCTCCTTCAGGAGGGGGTCGTTGACTGCTTTCGTGGTCCGTGACCTCGGCTCCGGACGGACCTTCGTCCTGCGGGGCACCACCTGACCGATCCCCGCCATGGCAGGATCCGCGAGAAAGGGCTTAGAGCCGGTCGATCTCCGTCAGATCGATGTCGATGTCGAAGGGGGCCGAGATCTTGAGCCGGTCGTGGTGGATGCCGGTGAGAACGTAGGACCGGGCGAGCGGGTCGAGCTCGTAGACGTAGATCGCGGGCCTTCCCGACTGGTTCTCGACCAGCCAGAAGTGTGCGATGCCCGCCTCGGCGTACAGCGTCGGTTTGCGGTCGCGGTCGCGCCGCTCGGAGTCCGGCGAGATGACCTCCACGGCCAGCACGACGTCCTCCGCCCGGTAGAAGGTCTGTTCCGGGCTGTGCTCGGCGGAGGCGTGGATGACGCTCACGTCTGGTTCGGGCCGTTGCTGCCTGCCCAGCACGACGCTCATCTCCCGGCGCGCACGGAGATCGGCGGGCGCGGCGTGACGGAGGGCGCCGACCAGTAGATCCACCGCTCGCATGTGAAAAGAAGCCTGAGGACTCACGAAGACCAGGCTTCCATCTATTAACTCTGTGTGTGTAGGTAATTGCGGAATGCGATCGAGATCCTCGGCGGTGAACCCCTCCGGCGGGGGGAACACCCAGTCGGGCAGCGAGGACTCCGTCATCTCGGGGCTCCGTACGTCGACCGTCATGACCTCACAGTAGCAACAGGATTCCATTCTGTGAGGGTGGTTGCGGGTGCCTTATTCCTGGACGGGAGTGACTTTCTCGCGGTGGGCGCGTTCTCTGAGCGCGTGCTCGTCGGTGCGGGCGTCGTAGTCGCGGAACCTCGGTAGCAGCGCGGTCATCGCGGCCACCGCGCCGACGCAGAGCAGACCGCCCGCGCCCAGGGAGAAGCGGGTCCCGCCGAGCTGGGCCATCAGGCCGGCTCTGGCGTTGCCGAGCATCGGGCCGCTGGTGTAGGAGAGCAGTTCGATGCCCGCCAGGCGGCCGCGGAGCTCGTCGGGGATGGTCTGGTTCCAGATGGTCTCGCGGAAGATGCCGCTGATCATGTCGGCGGCCCCGGCCACGGCCAGGAAGGCGAAGATGCCCCAGACGCTGGGCATGAGCGCCGCCAGTGCCACCGCCACGCCCCACACGGCCGCCGCGACGATCACGCCGAGGCCGTGGCGGTGCACGTGCCTGGTCCAGCCGGAGGTGACCGAGGCGATCAGCGAGCCGACGGCCGAGGCGGAGAAGAAGAGCCCCAGGGCCTCGGGTACGCCGAATTCGTCGGCGAGGAACGGGTACAGCGCGGTGGAGAAGGCGAAGACCATCGCGGCGACGTCGACCAGGTAGGTGCCCATCAGGTCGGGGCGGCCCACGGCGTAGCGGACCCCGTCGACCAGTGACCTGATCGAGGCCGCGGGAGCGTTCTCCGGCTGCGGCCGGGTCCGCACCATCCGCAGCAGGACCAGGGAGACCAGGAAGGTCGCCACGTTGACGCCGTACGTGACGGCGACGCCGAACCAGGCCGCGATCAGGCCGCTGAGGCTCGGGGCGACGATGGCGCCCAGGTTCCACCTGAAGCCGCTGAGCGCGGCGGCCGCGGCCAGCTGGTCGTGCCTGACCACGCGTGGCATCAGCGCCTCCAGGCTGGGCCGCTGCAGGCTGCCCAGCCCGGCCGAGAGCGCGCCGACCACGTACAGCACCCAGACCTGTGGCTTCGGCAGCAGTGCGTTGACGGTCAGGATCAGGGCCGTGAGGCAGAGTCCCACCTCGGTGTAAAGGATGATCTTGCGCCGGTCGAGTGCGTCGGCGATCGCACCGCCCCAGAGCCCGCACACCACCATCGGGACGAACTCGGCCACGCTGACCAGGCCGACCGCCAGGTAGGAGCCGGTGAGCTCCTTCATTTGCAGCGGGACCGCGACCAGTGTCAGGAAGGTGCCGAACATTGTGACGACGCCGGAGCCGAAGAGCAGTCGGAAGTCGCGGGAGTCGCGGAGTGGGCTGAGATCCATCGCCAGGTGGCGGAGCAGGGTTCTGGCGGACCGATCGGCGTTCTCTGGCACGAACAGGTAGTTTCGGTGGTGACCTGCACGGAAGGCAACTCATTTTCCGGCAGGTCACCGCCGGGGCGGGCGCGGCGGGCGTCAGGAGCCCAGGACCTCCCTGCGCAGGTGGGTTTTGAGGATCTTGCCACCGGGGTTGCGAGGAAGTGTCGCGGGGGCGTGCTTCCAGGTTTTGACGGTCCCGCCGTGGCCGGAGACATCGTCCATCTCGAAAAGCTGTCCGGGGCCGGTGAGCCGGGCCTGGACCTGGTCATGGGTGACAGTCATACGTTCGCACTCCCGAAGGGGGGAAGGACCGGAGAACGCCACGATACTGACCAGTAGGTATGTGTAACAGTGCCGAAATGCCGACGATTGCCTCGTGCCCGCTATCGCGAGCCGAAAAGCATGATTTTTGCGACTTTCCTGCTGCTCTGAGGCATTTCAGAGTCCGGTAACCCTCACATAACCGGCTTGCATGACAATCCCTGGAGATGCATAATCTCTCTAGCAAGAGCATGAGTGAGTGTGTATGAACATGCAGAGATCACGGAGGGGCCGATGAGAGCGGCGATCGCGGGTGCCAGCGGCTATGCCGGAGGTGAGCTCCTGCGCCTGCTGCTGTCCCACCCCGGCATCGAGATCGGCGCGCTGACCGCGGCCTCAAGCGCAGGTACGGCCCTCGGTGCCCACCAGCCACACCTGACCCCGCTGGCCGGCCGGATCCTGCTGGAGACCACCCCCGAGACCCTCGGCGGCCACGACGTCGTCTTCCTCGCCCTGCCGCACGGCCAGTCGGCCGCCGTCGCCGAGCAACTCGGTGACGGCACCCTCGTCGTCGACTGCGGCGCCGACTTCCGGCTCACCGACCCCGCCGCCTGGGAGCACTTCTACGGCGGAACCCACGCCGGCACCTGGCCCTACGGGCTGCCCGAGCTGCCGGGCCGGCGCGAGGAACTGCGCGCGGCCACCAGGATCGCCGTACCCGGCTGCTACCCGACGGCGGTCACCCTGGCGATGTTCCCCGCCTTCGCCGCCGGCCTCGTCGAGCCCGACGTGGTGGTGGTCGCCGCCAGCGGCACCAGCGGAGCGGGCAGGGCGCCCAAACCGAACCTCCTGGGCAGCGAGGTGATGGGATCGGCCGCCGCGTACGGCGTCGGCGGCGTCCACCGGCACACCCCGGAGATGGAGCAGAACCTCTCCCCGCTGGCGGGTGAGCCGGTCACCGTCTCCTTCACCCCCGTGCTGGCGCCGATGAGCCGCGGCATCCTCGCCACCTGCAGCGCGCCCGCCGGAGCGGGCCTCACCCCGGCCATCCTGCGCGAGGCGTACGAGGTCGCCGCCAAGGACGAGCCGTTCCTACGGCTGCTCCCCGAGGGCCAGTGGCCCGCGACCTCGATGACCCTCGGAGCCAACACCGCCGCCCTCCAGGTCGTCCTGGACGAGCGTGCGGGCCGCGTCGTCGCCGTCGTCGCCATCGACAACCTGACAAAGGGAACGGCGGGCGGGGCCATCCAGAGCGCCAACCTCGCCCTCGGCCTGCCGGAAGAGCTAGGCCTTCCTCTCAATGGAGTCGCCCCATGAGCGTGACCGCCCCCCTCGGCTTCCGGGCGGCGGGTGTCGCCGCCGGAATCAAGTCCGGTGCCGCCCGCGACCTGGCACTGATCGTCAACGACGGCCCCTCCCGCGCCGCGGCGGGAGTCTTCACGGCCAACAGGGTGAAGGCCGCACCCGTCCTGTGGTCCGCACAGGTGCTGTCCGGGGGCCGGGTCCACGCGGTGGTCCTCAACTCCGGTGGCGCCAACGCCTGCACCGGGCCACTGGGGTTCCAGGACACCCATGCCACCGCGGAGAAGGTCGCCGGGGCACTGGGAGACTCGGCCGGCGAGATCGCGGTCTGCTCCACCGGCCTGATCGGCGAGCGTCTGCCGATGGAACCGCTGCTGGCGGGGGTCGACCTCGCGGTCTCCCAGCTCGCCAGGGACGGCGGGCTGGCCGCCGCCGACGCCATCCGCACCACCGACACCGTCTCGAAGATCTCCTTCAGGAAGGGAGCCGGCGGCTACATGGTCGGCGGCATGGCCAAGGGCGCCGGCATGCTCGCCCCCGGCCTCGCCACCATGCTCTCGGTGATCACCACCGATGCCGACCTGCCCGCCGAGCGGCTCGACGAGGTGCTCCGCAAGGTGACCCGGGTCACCTTCGACCGGCTCGACGCCGACGGTTGCATGTCCACCAACGACACGGTGCTGCTACTGGCCAGCGGCGCCTCCGGTATCGCTCCCGACCTCGCCGAGTTCGAGCAGGTCCTCCTCGCGGTCTGCGCGGACCTCGCCCGCCAGCTGCTGCTGGACGCCGAGGGCGCCTCCAAGGCGATCGCCATCGAGGTCGTCGGCGCCGTCTCCGAGGAGGACGCGGTCACCGTCGGCCGTACCGTCTCCCGATCGAATCTCCTCAAGTGCGCCATCCACGGAGAGGACCCCAACTGGGGCCGGGTGCTGTCGGCCGTCGGCACCACCGACGCCGTCTTCGAGGCCGACCGGCTCAACGTGGCCATCAACGGCATCTGGATCTGCCGGGGCGGTGCCGCGGGCGACGACCGCTCCAAGGTCGACCTCACCCCGCGCGAGGTGACGATCACCATCGACCTGTCGGCCGGCCCGCACTCGGCGACCATCCACACCACCGACCTCACCGCCGAGTACGTCCACGAGAACTCGGCGTACTCCTCATGAGGCAGGCCGAGGCACTGGCGAAGGCCACCACGCTGATCGAGGCGCTGCCCTGGCTCGCCAGCTTCCACGGTGCGACCGTCGTCATCAAGTACGGCGGCAACGCGATGACCGAGGAGCACCTGCGCGAGAAGTTCGCCGCCGACGTCGTCTTCCTGCGCTACGCCGGGCTCAGGCCGGTGATCGTGCACGGGGGAGGCCCGCAGATCAACGCGCACCTCGACCTGCTCGGCATCGAGTCCACCTTCACCGCAGGGCTCAGGGTCACCACCCCCGAGGCCATGCGGGTCGTCAGGATGGTCCTCGTCGGCCAGGTCAACCGCGACGTGGTCGGCCTGATCAACAGGCACGGGCCGTTCGCCATCGGCATGTCCGGCGAGGACGCCCACCTGTTCACCGCCGTACGCAAGCACGCCGTCGTCGACGGCGCCAACGTCGACATCGGCCAGGTCGGCGACATCGTCAACGTCGAGGCCGGAGCCGTGCGGGCGCTGCTGGAGGACGGGCGGATCCCGGTGATCTCCTCGGTCGCGCGCAGTGACGACGGCACCGTCTACAACGTCAACGCCGACACCGCCGCCGCCGCGCTCGCCGTGGCGCTCCAGGCGTCCAAGCTGATCGTCCTGACCGACGTCGAGGGCCTGTACCGCGACTGGCGTCCCGACGCCGTTGAGAACGAGGTCATCGACGAGCTGTCCGCCACCGAGCTGGAGAGGCTCCTGCCGACCCTGTCCAGCGGCATGATCCCCAAGATGGGGGCGTGTCTGACCGCCGTGCAGGGGGGCGTGCCGCAGGCCCACGTGCTCGACGGCAGGGTGCCCCACTCGGTGCTGCTGGAGATCTTCACAGACAAGGGCATAGGAACCATGGTGCTGCCGGACGCCCCCGTGGCGGCGGTCACCGCCCAGCCGAAGGGGAGCGACACGTGAGCCCGCAGGAAAGTCCCGCCACAGAGGCGCTCGCCACGCGCTTCGAGGCCGCCTTCATGGCCAACTACGGGGTACCCCCGGTGGCACTGGCCCGAGGCGAGGGCACGAGGGTCTGGGACGTCGACGGCCGCGAGTATCTCGACCTGATCGGCGGCATCGCGGTCAGCTCGCTCGGGCACGCCCACCCGGCGCTGGTGGAGGCCGTCTCCAGGCAGGTCGCCGTCCTCGCCCACACCAGCAACCTCTTCCTGCACGAGCCCGAGGTACTGCTCGCCGAGCGCCTGCTCGGCCTGCTCGGCGCCCCCGCCAGGGTGTTCTTCACCAACTCCGGCACCGAGGCCAACGAGGCCGCGCTGAAGCTCGCCATCAAGTACGGCAAGTCGAACGGCCGGACCTACTTCGTGGCCGCCGAGAACGCCTTCCACGGCCGGACCCTCGGTGCGCTCGCCCTGACCGGAAAGCCCTCCATCCGCGACCAGTTCGGGCCCTTCCCGGTTGATGTCCGTTTCGTTCCGTACGGTGACGCCGACGCGCTCAAGAGCGCGGTGACCGGCGAGTGCGCCGCGGTCTTCCTCGAACCCACCCAGGGGGAGGCGGGGGTCGTGCCCCCGCCCGAGGGCTACTTCACGGCGGCCAGGGAGATCTGCGACGCCGCCGGCGCGCTGCTGGTCGCCGACGAGATCCAGTCGGCGATCGGCCGTACCGGGCACTGGTTCGCCCACCAGCACGAAGGCATCCTGCCCGACGTGCTCACCCTGGCCAAGGGCCTCGGCGGAGGCATGCCGATCGGCGCCTGCATCGGCTTCGGCGCGGCGGCCACGGTCTTCACCCCGGGTGACCACGGGTCCACCTTCGGCGGCAACCCCGTCTCGACCGCCGCGGCGCTCGCTGTGCTCGACACGATCGACACCGACGGCCTGCTGGAGCACGTGCGCACCGTCGGCGCCGAACTCGCCGACGGCATCGCCGCGATCGACCACCCGCTGCTCGCCGGTGTCCGCGGCAGGGGCCTGTGGCTGGCCGTCCTGCTGACCGGCGACCGCTCCGCCCACTTCCAGACCGCCGCGCGGCGAGCCGGCTTCCTGGTCAACGCCCTCCAGCCCCACGCGGTGCGGCTCGCGCCCCCGCTGGTGATCACTTCCGCCCAGGTAGCCGCCTTCGTGGCCGCGCTCCCAGCCATTCTCGACGAGGCCGCCGATGTCCAGTAACCTCTCCGCACAGGCGCCCGTCAGGCACTTCCTGAAGGACGACGACCTCTCGTCCGCCGAGCAGGCCCGGGTACTCGACCTGGCCGAGGCCATGAAGAAGGACCGTTACGGTTACCGCCCCTTCGAGGGTCCGCGGACCGTCGCAGTCCTCTTCGACAAGCCGTCCACCCGCACCAGGGTCTCCTTCGCCGCCGGCATCGGCGAGCTCGGCGGCCTTCCTCTGATCATCGACGCCGGATCCTCCCAGATGGGCCGGGGTGAATCGATCGAGGACACCGCCCGGGTCCTGGAGCGCCAAGTGGGCGCCATCGTGTGGCGCACCTCGGGCCAGGAGAGGATCGAGGCCATGGCCTCGATCTCCTCGGTGCCGGTGGTCAACGCCCTCACCGACGAGTTCCACCCCTGCCAGATCCTCGCCGACCTGCAGACCATCAGGGAGCACTTCGGCAGGACCGCCGGCCTCACCCTGGCCTACTTCGGTGACGGCGCCAACAACATGGCCCACTCCTACCTGCTCGGCGGTGCCGTCGCCGGCATGCACGTGCGGGTCGCCGCTCCCGCCGGATACCTGCCGGACCCGAAGATCCTCCGGCAGGCCGCCAAGGTCGCCGAGGGGACCGGGGGATCGGTCGCCGTACTCGCGGACCCGGCCGAGGCCGCCGTGGGCGCGGACGTGCTCGCCACCGACACCTGGGTCTCCATGGGCCAGGACGGCAAGGAGCAGCGGATCGCCGACCTCATGCCCTACCAGGTCAACGCCGCGCTGGTGGACCGGGCGGCGCCCGGCGCCATCGTCCTGCACTGCCTGCCCGCCTACCGAGAGCTGGAGATCTCCGCCGAGGTCCTCGACGGCCCGCGGAGCCTGGTGTGGGACCAGGCCGAGAACCGGCTGCACGCCCAGAAGGCACTGCTGCACTGGCTGGTCTCGGCCACCGGTCCGGACGCGCCCGGAGGCGGGGCGGCCACGTGACGATCCCGATGACCAAGGTCGCCCGCCAGGCCAGGATCGCGGACCTGTTGCAGCGGCAGCCCGTCAGATCCCAGCCGGAGCTGGCCAAGCTCCTGCTGGAGAGCGGGGTCGAGGTCACCCAGGCCACCCTCTCCCGGGACCTGGACGAGCTCGGTGCGCTCAAGCTGCGCGCCGAGGACGGCTCCCTGGTCTACGCCCTGCCCGGTGAGGGCGGCGGCAGGATAAGACTGGCCAGGCTAGGCACCGGCGAGTCCCCGGCCGCCCGGCTCGGCCGGCTCGCCGAGGAGTTCCTCGTCTCGGCCGAGGCCTCCGCCAACCTGGTCATCCTCCGCACGCCACCGGGCGCCGCGCAGTTCCTCGCCTCCGCCATCGACCACGCCGACTGGGAGTCCATCCTCGGCACGGTCGCCGGAGACGACACGATCCTCGTCATCAGCCGTGACCCGGCGGGCGGGGCAGCGGTCGCCGAGGGGCTGCTAAGGCACGCCGACCGACGTATTTAGCCCGCTCAGGCGGGCGACGCCGGCACCATCTGAGACTTGTGACGAACGAATACCTTGGAGAGATCAATTATGACTGACCGGGTCGTACTCGCCTTCTCCGGCGGCCTCGACACCTCCGTGGCCATCCCCTTCCTCGCCGAGAAGACCGGCGCCGAGGTGATCGCGGTCGCCGTCGACGTCGGCCAGGGCGGCGAGGACATGGAGATCATCCGCAAGCGCGCCATCGACTGCGGCGCCGTGGAGTCCGTCGTCGTGGACGCCCGCGAGGAGTTCGCCACCGACTTCTGCGTGCCCGCCCTGCAGGCCAACGCCCTCTACATGGACCGCTACCCGCTGGTCTCCGCCCTGTCGCGGCCGCTGATCGTCAAGCACCTGGCCGCCGCGGCCAAGGAGTTCGGCGGCACCCACGTCTCGCACGGCTGCACCGGCAAGGGCAACGACCAGGTCCGGTTCGAGGCCGGTCTGGCCGCGCTCTACCCCGAGCTCAAGGTCATCGCTCCGGCCCGCGACTACGCGTGGACCCGGGACAAGGCGATCGCCTACGCCGAGGAGAAGAACCTGCCGATCGAGACCACCAAGAAGAACCCCTACTCGATCGACCAGAACATCTGGGGCCGGGCCGTCGAGACGGGCTTCCTCGAGGACATCTGGAACGGCCCCATCGAGGACGTCTACTCCTACACCGCCGACCCCGCCCAGCCGCGCGAGGCCGACGAGGTCATCATCAGCTTCGTCAAGGGCGTCCCGGTGGCGCTGGACGGGCGGCACCTGACCCCGTTCCAGATCGTCGCCGAGCTGAACCAGCGCGCGGGCGCCCAGGGCATCGGCCGCCTCGACATGGTCGAGGACCGGCTCGTCGGTATCAAGTCCCGCGAGGTCTACGAGGCGCCGGGCGCCATCGCTCTGATCACCGCGCACATGGAACTGGAGAACGTCACGGTCGAGCGCGACCTGGCCAGGTTCAAGCGGTCGGTGGACCAGCGCTGGGGCGAGCTCGTCTACGACGGCCTCTGGTTCTCCCCCCTCAAGAAGGCCCTGGACGTCTTCATCACCGAGGCGCAGGAGCACGTCACCGGCGAGATCCGGATGACCCTGCACGGCGGCCGGGCCACGGTCACGGGCCGGCGCTCCGAGGCGTCGCTGTACGACTTCAACCTCGCCACCTACGACACCGGCGACACCTTCGACCAGTCCCTCGCCAAGGGCTTCGTCGAGCTGTGGGGCCTTCCCTCCAAGATTGCCTCCGCCCGGGACGCCCGACTGGGCCGATTGGGCTAAGGTCGCGGATTGAATGGGGAGGGAGAACAACGGTGACTGATGGTGGTAAGCCGATGCGGCTGTGGGGCGGCCGGTTCGAAGGAGGTCCGGCCGACGCGCTGACCAGGCTCTCTGTGAGCGTGCACTTCGACTGGCGGCTGGTTCCGTACGATCTGCTGGCCTCGCGCGCGCACGCCCGGGTGCTGCACCGCGCGAACCTGCTGACCGACGACGAGCTGGCTCGCATGATCGGTGCTCTGGACGACCTGGAGCGAGCCTGCAAGGAGGGTGAATTCCGGCCGACCGTCGCCGACGAGGACGTCCACACCGCGCTGGAGCGCGGCCTGCTGGAACGCCTCGGCACGCTCGGCGGCAAGCTTCGAGCCGGCCGAAGCCGCAACGACCAGGTCGCCACCGATCTGCGGCTCTACCTCCGCGATCATGTCAGGCACATCGTGTCCCGGCTGGTGGAGCTGGAGACCGCGCTGATGAGCCAGGCCGAGGAGCACGCCGAGACGGCGGCCCCCGGCATGACCCACCTGCAGCACGCCCAGCCGGTCTCCTTCGGCCACCAGCTCCTGGCGCACGTACACGCCTTCGCCCGCGACATCGAGCGGCTGCGCGACTGGGACAGGCGCGCGGCCGTCTCCCCGCTCGGTGCCGGGGCACTGGCCGGATCCTCCCTGCCGCTCGACCCGCAGGCCGTGGCCAGGGAGCTCGGCTTCGACTCCGCGGCGCCCAACTCGATGGACGCGGTCGCCGACCGTGACTTCGCCGCCGAGTTCCTGTTCGACGCGGCGATGATCGGCGTGCACCTGTCCCGGCTGGGCGAGGAGATCGTCCTGTGGGCCTCGCAGGAGTTCCGCTGGATCGAGATGGACGACGCCTACTCCACCGGCTCATCGATCATGCCGCAGAAGAAGAACCCCGACGTGGCCGAGCTCGCCAGGGGCAAGAGCGGCCGTCTCATCGGCAACCTCATGTCGCTGCTGACGACGCTCAAGGGCCTGCCGCTGACCTACAACCGGGACCTGCAGGAGGACAAGGAGCCGGTGTTCGACTCCGTCGACAACCTGCTGCTCGTCCTCCCCGCCATGGCCGGGCTCGTCGCGACCATGCGCGTCAACACCGCCAAACTGGAGGCCTCGGCCCCCGACGGGTTCGCGCTGGCCACCGACCTGGCCGAGCTGCTGGTCCGCAGGGGGGTCGCCTTCCGTGAGGCCCACGAGGCGGTCGGACACCTGGTCGTCTGGTGCCAGGTCAACGACAAGGACTTCGGCGAGCTCACCGACGACGAACTGGCCAAGGTCTCGCCGCACTTCACGCCCGACTCCCGCGAGGTCCTCTCGGTGCCGGGCGCGCTGGCCGCCCGCAAGGCGCACGGCGGTACGGCGCCGGACCGGGTCCGCGACCAGCTCGTCGCGCTCCGCGAGATCGTCGACGCCCAGGCGGCCTGGGCAATTGGGAACTGATGCCCGCTGACGAGCACGGCGGGCACTCGCTCGCCGCGCCCGCGCCGCTGGCGCGCGACTTCTTCGACCGGCCCGCTCACGAGATCGCTCCGGACCTGCTGGGACGGGTGCTCGTGCACGGGCCGGTCGCGCTGCGTCTCACCGAGGTCGAGGCGTACGGCCTGCCGGGGGAGGATCCCGCGTCGCACACCTACCGAGGCCGGACACCGCGCAACGCGGTGATGTTCGGCCCGCCTGGCCACCTGTACGTCTATTTCACCTACGGCATGCATTTCTGTGCCAACCTCACGTGCCTTCCAGAGGGGACGGGTTCCGGGATACTGCTCAGGGCCGGAGAGGTGATCTCCGGTGTCGGGACCGCTCTGACCCGGCGGAGCGCCGGAAGCGCCCGTGCCGTCCGGGAGGTCGATCTGGCCCGAGGGCCGGCACGTCTGGCGGTGGCGCTCGGCTTCACCCTCAAGCACAACGGGCTCGATGTCTGCGCCCCGGGATCGCTCTCCGTGACCGAGGGCGAGCCCGCCAAGGCCCCGTCCGTCCGGTCGGGGCCGCGTACCGGGGTCTCGTCGGGGAAGGAGACGCCGTGGCGTTTCTGGATCGACGGCGATCCCACCGTCTCGCCCCATCGCCCGCACGTCCCGCGCCGCCGGTAGGCCACCCGCGGATCCCTCCTCGCCTACCGGCTGGTCGACTCGTGCGTGAGGAGGGTTTCGCTGCGCTGAGCGGCCCATCGGCGGCCCATCTGGGCACATCGGGGCCCATCGGCGGTACAAGCGCGGTCGACTCGCGCGAGGAGGGTTTCGAGTGGCGCGACGGTGCTGCGATCGGGCAGGGTGTACGAGAGCGCTAAATGTCCCTTCGAGCATTGGAAAGCAAGGATCGTGACCGACATTCTGGATGACCTCGCCTGGCGCGGCCTGATCGCGCAGTCCACCGACATCGACACCCTGCGCGGGGCGATGGCCGAGGGTCCGATCACGGTCTATTGCGGCTTCGACCCGACCGCGCCCTCGCTGCACGTCGGCAACCTGGTCCCGTTGCTGACCCTCACCCGCCTGCAGCGGGCGGGCCACCGGGTCGTCGGCCTGGTGGGCGGCGCGACCGGCCTGATCGGCGACCCCAGTGGCCGGAGCACCGAGCGCTCGCTCAACTCCTCCGACGTGGTGGCCGAATGGGTCGCGCGGATCCGCGTCCAGCTGGAGAAGTTCCTCGACTTCTCGGATGAGACGGGCGGGATCCTCGTCAGCAACCTCGACTGGACCGAGGGCATGTCCGCGATCGACTTCCTGCGTGACGTCGGCAAGCACTTCCCGGTCAACCGCATGCTCGCCCGCGAGTCGGTCTCCGCACGACTGGGAGGGGAGGGGCTCAGCTACACCGAGTTCAGCTACCAGATCCTGCAGGCCAACGACTACCTGGAGCTGAATCGGCGCTACGGCTGCACGCTCCAGATCGGCGGCAGCGACCAGTGGGGCAACATCACCGCGGGAACCGACCTCATCCGCCGGGTGACGGGTGGCCATGTGCACGCCCTCACCGTGCCGTTGATCACCAAGGCGGACGGGACCAAGTTCGGCAAGACCGCCGGCGGCGCGGTCTGGCTCAACCCGGAGATGACCTCCCCGTACGCCTTCTACCAGTTCTGGCTGAACTCGGATGACCGGGACGTGGTGAAGTTCCTCAAGATCTACAGCTTCAGGTCCCGTGAGGAGATCGAGGAACTGGAGAAGACCGCCGCCGCGAGGCCCGCCGCGCGCGAGGCCCAGCGAGCACTCGCCGAGGAGTTCACCACGCTGCTGCACGGTGCCGACGAGTGCGCCGCGGTGATCGCCGCCTCGGCGGCCCTGTTCGGCCAGGGCTCCCTGGAGGAGCTGCCCGCGCGCACGCTTGGTGAGGCTCTCGCCGAGGTGCCGCGTGCCGAGGTCCCCGCACTGGGGGCGTCCTTTGTCGACCTGCTCGCCGAGAGCGGTCTGGTCAAGTCGAAGTCCGAGGCACGCCGCACTGTCAAGGAGGGCGGCGCCTATCTCAACAACAGCAAGGTCACCGACGAGGCGTACGTGCCGTCGGCCGATGATCTGCTCCATGGGCGCTTCCTGGTGCTCCGCAGGGGCAAGCGTTCGGTCGGCGGCGTCGAGATCGTCGAGGCCTGACCCCTCCTGCACTGTTGCCCTGCTCTTCTGCCAGGTCAAGGCGATGATTACCAGGGATGGGCGCCCCGGCTTCGGCCGGGGCGCCCGCTGTCCCACTGCGTAACTTTCCGGTAGCAAACATGCCCAGGTTCCTTAAGGGACCCCTCTGACCTGCGGTTTTACCAAGCGCGGCTGATTTGACGATGTTTCGGAAGGGGCATAGTCTTTTTAATGCCCCGGGAGCGAGCCGGACGCCCGAGTCGGCGGACGGGCCCCAGGGACACTCCACTGAACGAACTTGAGAGTTCGAGCCCCACGCAGACCACCGGAAAACCGGTTGATTCGCTGTGGCCCGGATGACACGGTAGGTTCAGCGGGTTGCCTCGAAGGTAGGGCAACGAAAATCCTAGTGAACTTGCAGGGTTTGTGAAAAATGGCTGAGAGCTAGCGATTTGACACGATCTTGACAAGCTGTAGGATTTAAATTACGAAACAGAGCGCCCCTGGTTCTCCGATCGAGTCCGGTCGGGACGACGGTGTACGCGTCCGTTTCTTGAGAACTCAACAGTGTGTTAAAAGCCAGTGCATGAAGCACAACCCTGTCCGACCTGCCCTTTGGGGTGGGAGGACGGATTCCTTTGGTTGAACATCCATCATGTGAGATGGGTGCTTTCAGCCGGGAGCAACTGTTCAGACATTGTTTGGAGAGTTTGATCCTGGCTCAGGACGAACGCTGGCGGCGTGCTTAACACATGCAAGTCGAGCGGAAAGGCCCTTCGGGGTACTCGAGCGGCGAACGGGTGAGTAACACGTGAGTAACCTGCCCCTGACTCTGGGATAAGCCCGGGAAACTGGGTCTAATACCGGATACGACACCTCCCGGCATCGGGTGGGTGTGGAAAGTTTTTCGGTTGGGGATGGACTCGCGGCCTATCAGCTTGTTGGTGGGGTAACGGCCTACCAAGGCGACGACGGGTAGCCGGCCTGAGAGGGCGACCGGCCACACTGGGACTGAGACACGGCCCAGACTCCTACGGGAGGCAGCAGTGGGGAATATTGCGCAATGGGCGAAAGCCTGACGCAGCGACGCCGCGTGGGGGATGACGGCCTTCGGGTTGTAAACCTCTTTCAGCAGGGACGAAGTTGACGTGTACCTGCAGAAGAAGCGCCGGCTAACTACGTGCCAGCAGCCGCGGTAATACGTAGGGCGCAAGCGTTGTCCGGAATTATTGGGCGTAAAGAGCTCGTAGGTGGCTTGTCACGTCGGGTGTGAAAGCTTGGGGCTTAACTCCAGGTCTGCATTCGATACGGGCTGGCTAGAGGTAGGTAGGGGAGAACGGAATTCCTGGTGTAGCGGTGAAATGCGCAGATATCAGGAGGAACACCGGTGGCGAAGGCGGTTCTCTGGGCCTTACCTGACGCTGAGGAGCGAAAGCGTGGGGAGCGAACAGGATTAGATACCCTGGTAGTCCACGCTGTAAACGTTGGGCGCTAGGTGTGGGGACCTTCCACGGTTTCCGCGCCGTAGCTAACGCATTAAGCGCCCCGCCTGGGGAGTACGGCCGCAAGGCTAAAACTCAAAGGAATTGACGGGGGCCCGCACAAGCGGCGGAGCATGTTGCTTAATTCGACGCAACGCGAAGAACCTTACCAAGGCTTGACATCGCCCGGAAACACTCAGAGATGGGTGCCTCTTCGGACTGGGTGACAGGTGGTGCATGGCTGTCGTCAGCTCGTGTCGTGAGATGTTGGGTTAAGTCCCGCAACGAGCGCAACCCTTGTTCAATGTTGCCAGCACGCTCCTTCGGGGGTGGTGGGGACTCATTGGAGACTGCCGGGGTCAACTCGGAGGAAGGTGGGGATGACGTCAAGTCATCATGCCCCTTATGTCTTGGGCTGCAAACATGCTACAATGGCCGGTACAGAGGGTTGCGATACCGTGAGGTGGAGCGAATCCCTAAAAGCCGGTCTCAGTTCGGATTGGGGTCTGCAACTCGACCCCATGAAGTCGGAGTCGCTAGTAATCGCAGATCAGCAACGCTGCGGTGAATACGTTCCCGGGCCTTGTACACACCGCCCGTCACGTCACGAAAGTCGGCAACACCCGAAGCCCGTGGCCCAACCAGCTTGTCTGGGGGGAGCGGTCGAAGGTGGGGCTGGCGATTGGGACGAAGTCGTAACAAGGTAGCCGTACCGGAAGGTGCGGCTGGATCACCTCCTTTCTAAGGAGCATCGGCTGCGGTCATCTTCGGGTGGTCGTGGTTCAGGTCGTGTCTGCAGGCGTACGTTCTGCACACGGCGCGCTCATTAGTGGAGCACTGGCTATTCGGTTCGGCGGGATCGCTGATCGGTTAGTACCGCCTTGGTTCTTCGGAGCCGGGGAGTGGGAACGGCGGTTGCGGGGTTTCGCTGGGGTGAACACACTGTTGGGTCCTGAGGAAACGGACTTTGAGGTGGGCCCGCTTGCGGCGGGCTTGCTGTCTGTTTGGGCCTCATGCGGGACCGATCATCTGTCATACCGGCTCGTTCGTGGCGCACCGTGGGTGCGACCCGGGTGGGTGTTGGTGGCGGGTCTGGTCTGGTCGCTGTTTGTTGTTTGAGATTTGCATAGTGGACGCGAGCATCTTTGTGGCCAAGTTTTTTAGGGCACACGGTGGATGCCTTGGCATCAGGAGCCGATGAAGGACGTGGGAGGCTGCGTTAAGCCCCGGGGAGTCGCCAACCAGACTTTGATCCGGGGATGTCCGAATGGGGAAACCTAGCACCAGTCATGTGGTGTTGCCTCCGCCTGAATGTATAGGGCGGTTGGTGGTAACGCGGGGAAGTGAAACATCTCAGTACCCGTAGGAAGAGAAAACAAATAGTGATTCCGTGAGTAGTGGTGAGCGAAAGCGGATCAGGCTAAACCGTAGGCGTGTGATAGCCGGCAGGCGTTGCGTTTACGGGGTTGTGGGACCCTCTGGGAGGGGCTGCCGTTCCTCCGGACAGTAAGAAATCCTTTCGATAGCCGAAGCTTCTGGGAAGTGGCGCCGTAGACCGTGAGAGTCGGGTAGGCGAAATCGGTTGGACTGTTGGAGGGGATCCCAAGTAGCACGGGGCCCGAGAAATCCTGTGTGAATCTGCCAGGACCACCTGGTAAGCCTAAATACTCCCTGATGACCGATAGTGAACAAGTACCGTGAGGGAAAGGTGAAAAGCGCCCCGGTGAGGGGTCGTGAAATAGTACCTGAAACCGTGTGCCTACAAGCCGTAGGAGCGTAAACATTCTTCGGAGTGTTTGTGATGTGACTGCGTGCCTTTTGAAGAATGAGCCTGCGAGTTATGGTGTGTGGCGAGGTTAACCCGTGTGGGGGAGCCGTAGCGAAAGCGAGTCTGAATAGGGCGTTTGAGTCGCATGCTGTAGACCCGAAGCGGAGTGATCTAGGCATGGGCAGGTTGAAGCGCGGGTAAGACCGCGTGGAGGACCGAACCCACCAGGGTTGAAAACCTGGGGGATGACCTGTGTTTAGGGGTGAAAGGCCAATCAAACTCCGTGATAGCTGGTTCTCCCCGAAATGCATTTAGGTGCAGCGTTGCGTGTTTCTTGCCGGAGGTAGAGCACTGGATGGCTAATGGGCCCGACAAGGTTACTGACGTCAGCCAAACTCCGAATGCCGGTAAGTGAGAGCGCAGCAGTGAGACTGCGGGGGATAAGCTCCGTAGTCGAGAGGGAAACAGCCCAGACCACCGACTAAGGCCCCTAAGCGTGTGCTAAGTGGGAAAGGATGTGGAGTCGCAGTGACAACCAGGAGGTTGGCTTAGAAGCAGCCACCCTTGAAAGAGTGCGTAATAGCTCACTGGTCAAGTGATTCTGCGCCGACAATGTAGCGGGGCTCAAGTACACCGCCGAAGTCGTGGCATTCACACGTATACTGAGCCTTTGTGGTTTAGGTGTGTGGATGGGTAGGGGAGCGTCGTGCGGCCGGTGAAGCAGCGGAGTGATCCAGCTGTGGAGGCTGTGCGAGTGAGAATGCAGGCATGAGTAGCGAATCAGAAGTGAGAAACTTCTGCGCCGGATGACCAAGGGTTCCTGGGGCAGGCTAATCCGCCCAGGGTAAGTCGGGACCTAAGGCGAGGCCGACAGGCGTAGTCGATGGACAACGGGTTGATATTCCCGTACCCGCTACGATGCGCCAATACTGAATCCAGTGATACTAAGGGTCCTTAACCCCTCCGAGCCTTCGGGTTTGGGGTGAGGGTGAACGCCTGGCCTGAACTGGTAGTAGGTAAGCGATGGGGTGACGCAGGAAGGTAGCCCAGCCCAGGCGATGGTAGTCCTGGGGTAAGCATGTAGGACGTGTTGTAGGCAAATCCGCAGCACATTAAGTCTGAGATGTGATGCCGAGCCGATTGTGGCGAAGTGGGTGATCCTATGCTGCCGAGAAAAGCCTCTAGTGAGTGTCGTGGCGGCCCGTACCCTAAACCGACTCAGGTGGTCAGGTAGAGAATACTAAGGCGATCGGGTGAACTGTGGTTAAGGAACTCGGCAAATTGCCCCCGTAACTTCGGGAGAAGGGGGCCTTCGCTGGTGATGAGTCTTGCACTCTGAGCTGGTGGGGGTCGCAGAGGCCAGGGGGAAGCGACTGTTTACTAAAAACACAGGTCCGTGCGAAGTCGTAAGACGATGTATACGGACTGACGCCTGCCCGGTGCTGGAACGTTAAGGGGACCGGTTAGTCGCACGTGTGTGGCGAAGCTGAGAACTTAAGCGCCAGTAAACGGCGGTGGTAACTATAACCATCCTAAGGTAGCGAAATTCCTTGTCGGGTAAGTTCCGACCTGCACGAATGGCGTAACGACTTCCCCGCTGTCTCAACCGCAGACCCGGCGAAATTGCACTACGAGTAAAGATGCTCGTTACGCGCAGCAGGACGGAAAGACCCCGGGACCTTCACTATAGCTTGACATTGGCGTTTGGAACGTCTTGTGTAGGATAGGTGGGAGACGGTGAAGCTATCACGCTAGTGGTGGTGGAGTCATTGGTGAAATACCACTCTGGTCGTTTTGAACGTCTAACTTCGGTCCGTGATCCGGATCAGGGACAGTGTCTGGTGGGTAGTTTAACTGGGGCGGTTGCCTCCTAAAGAGTAACGGAGGCGCCCAAAGGTTCCCTCAGCCTGGTTGGCAATCAGGTGTCGAGTGTAAGTGCACAAGGGAGCTTGACTGTGAGACCGACGGGTCGAGCAGGAGCGAAAGCTGGGACTAGTGATCCGGCGGTGGCATGTGGAAGCGCCGTCGCTCAACGGCTAAAAGGTACCCCGGGGATAACAGGCTGATCTTCCCCAAGAGTCCATATCGACGGGATGGTTTGGCACCTCGATGTCGGCTCGTCGCATCCTGGGGCTGGAGTAGGTCCCAAGGGTTGGGCTGTTCGCCCATTAAAGCGGCACGCGAGCTGGGTTTAGAACGTCGCGAGACAGTTCGGTCCCTATCCGCTGCGCGCGCAGGAGACTTGAAAGGAGCTGTCCCTAGTACGAGAGGACCGGGACGGACGAACCTCTGGTGTGCCAGTTGTTCCGCCAGGAGCACGGCTGGTTGGCTACGTTCGGAAGGGATAACCGCTGAAAGCATCTAAGCGGGAAGCTCGCCTTGAGATGAGGTCTCCCACCCTGTGAGGGGGTAAGGCTCCCGGTAGACGACCGGGTTGATAGGCTGGAAGTGGAAGCGCAGTAATGTGTGGAGCTGACCAGTACTAATAGGCCGAGGACTTGACCACAAAGCAACATGCTTGATCTGTGCAGCGCTCTGTCCCTTCGCCGGGTCCGGAGCAGCGCCAGATCAAGGTCTTGCTCGCGTCCACTAGGCAATTCTGAGACAGCAAACAGTGGTTTGTGTGTTTCATAGTGTTACGGCGGTTATGGCGAAGGGGAAACACCCGGTTACATTCCGAACCCGGAAGTTAAGCTCTTCAGCGCCGATGGTACTGCACCGGGGACGGTGTGGGAGAGTAGGTCGCCGCCGGACAATCTTTCATGTGAGGGCCCTCACCATTCGTGGTGGGGGCCTTCGTGTTTTCTGCCGGGAATCCGGGTGGCCGGTTGGTGGGATTCTCATGTTTTCCAGGGGAGTCCCGAAACGGGGCTGATCTTGGGCCTCGCCATCTGGGGGGGTTTTGGTGTTTTCTGCCTGGAACCTGGGAAGGGTCCCTGCGGGCTGTCCGAAAGGCTCTTCTGAGGGATTCCGGAAAGCACCCCAGGAGTAGGGGGCTGAGAGAAAAACTTGCCTGTACGGGTGGCTTTCATATTTTAGTTAGGGCCTCCAGGGGCTGCTGGGGGCTTTTCTCCATATGTAAAACGTCCGCTGAGCAGCCTTCGGCTTCACTGAACCTGCGATGGCCGGCGGGAGCCGGACGCTCCGCAGCGTTCTGAAATCCAACGATGGGTCGCGCCAAGATGTTCGTGATCATTTATGGATACCGAGGCAGGGCGTAGGGACTTTCAGGGGCTTGCTAGGCTGGAGAGGCCGGGCACCCCACCAGCGGGTGGCCTTCGTCGCGCCAGACCACGATAGGGCGGGGCAGCGATAGCGAACGGGGCGCACCCCGCGGCCGGAGACCGCCCGCATAGCGAATCGTCCCATCCGATCGAGGAGACGGGACGCGCTCGCAGAGTGAGCCAACGAATGGACCAGAAGTGAACAGTGACAACGGGCCTGAAGGCGCGGGTCGACGCGAAGAGGGCGAAAACCGCGGATCTGGCGGTCAGGGAGGTCACCGCGGCGATCGCGCAGGTGGCTACAGGGGACGTCCGGGAGACGGTCCCCGATATGGTGAGCGCCGAGAAGGGCGCACGGGCGGTTCGTACGGATCTCGTGACCGCGGGGACAGGCCGCCCTACAATCGTGACGACCGTGGTTCCGGTCGTCCTCCCTTCAATCGCGACGACCGACCGGGCGGCGGGCAGAGATCTTCGGGGCCGCGTGGTGAGAACCAGCGTTCCTACGGCGATCGTGACCAGTCCCGAAGTGGTTCCTCCGGGGCACGTGACCGCGGCGACAGGCCGTCGTTCAACCGTGACGACCGTGGTGAGCGCAAGCCCTTCAACCGCGACGATCGTCCCGCTGGGGATCGTCCGTCCTTCAACCGCGACAGCCGCGGTGGGGATCGTCCGTCGTTCAACCGTGATGATCGTGGTGGTGAGCGTCGCTCGTACGGTGATCGTGATCAGTCGCGTGGTCAGTATGGTTCGCGTCCCGGCAGTGGTGAGCGCAAGCCCTTCAACCGTGATGATCGTCCTGGTGGGGATCGTCCGTCGTTCAACCGTGATGATCGTGGTGGTGAGCGTCGCTCGTACGGTGATCGTGATCAGTCGCGTGGTCAGTATGGTTCGCGTCCCGGCAGTGGTGAGCGCAAGCCCTTCAATCGTGACGATCGTCCCGGTGGCGGTTATCGGGGAGATCGCGGCGACAGGCCGTCGTTCAACCGTGACGACCGTGGTGAGCGCAAGCCCTTCAACCGCGACGATCGTCCCGCTGGGGATCGTCCGTCCTTCAACCGCGACAGCCGCGGTGGGGATCGTCCGTCGTTCAACCGTGATGATCGTGGTGGTGAGCGTCGCTCGTACGGTGATCGTGATCAGTCGCGTGGTCAGTATGGTTCGCGTCCCGGCAGTGGTGAGCGCAAGCCCTTCAATCGTGACGATCGTCCCGGTGGCGGTTATCGGGGAGATCGCGGCGACAGGCCGTCGTTCAACCGTGACGACCGTGGTGAGCGCAAGCCCTTCAACCGCGACGATCGTCCCGCTGGGGATCGTCCGTCCTTCAACCGCGACAGCCGCGGTGGGGATCGTCCGTCGTTCAACCGTGATGATCGTGGTGGTGAGCGTCGCTCGTACGGTGATCGTGATCAGTCGCGTGGTCAGTATGGTTCGCGTCCCGGCAGTGGTGAGCGCAAGCCCTTCAATCGTGACGATCGTCCCGGTGGCGGTTATCGGGGAGATCGCGGCGACAGGCCGTCGTTCAACCGTGACGACCGTGGTGAGCGCAAGCCCTTCAACCGCGACGATCGTCCCGCTGGGGATCGTCCGTCCTTCAACCGCGACAGCCGCGGTGGGGATCGTCCGTCCTTCAACCGCGACAGCCGCGGTGGGGATCGTCCGTCCTTCAACCGCGACAGCCGCGGTGGGGATCGTCCGTCCTTCAACCGCGACAGCCGCGGTGGGGATCGTCCGTCGTTCAACCGTGATGATCGTGGTGGTGAGCGTCGCTCGTACGGTGACCGCGACCAGGCCCGTAGCCGTTACGGTTCGCGTCCCGACAGTGGCGAGCGCAAGCCCTTCAACCGCGATGACCGTGGGGATCGTCCGTCGTTCAACCGTGACGACCGTGGTGAGCGCAGGCCGTTCAATCGCGATGATCGTCCCGCTGGCGGTTACCGGGGAGATCGCGACGGCGAGGGGTCACGCACCCGTTATGGCCGGGATGACCGGCCAGGCGGCCGCGATGAGGCCCCCATCCGTCAGCGTGAGGAATTGCCCGAGCTTGCCCCGGACATCACCGCGGAGGAGCTCGACAAGGAGATTCGCGAGGAACTGCGTTCCCTTCCGCTTGACCTCGCAGAGTTGATCTCTCGCCACCTCGTGGCGGCTGAGAGGGCTCTGGGCGAGGACAACGCGGAGCGGGCGTACGAGCACGCCAAGGTCGCCCGTCGCTTCGCGGCCAGGATCGGGGTGATCCGTGAGGCGGTCGGTATCGCGGCCTACCGTGCCGGCCACTTCTCTGAAGCACTCAGTGACCTGCGCGCGGCCCGTCGGATGACGGGTTCTGACTCGTTCCTGCCGATCATGGCGGACTGCGAGCGTGGTCTCGGCCGTCCCGAGCGCGCCCTTGACCTGGTCCGCTCCAAGGAGGCCGAGCGGCTCGACCGAGTCGGCAAGATCGAGCTGGCCATTGTGGAGTCCGGCGCCCGGCGTGATCTCGGTCAGAACGATGCGGCGGTCATCACCCTCCAGCGCCTTCCCGAGTTGCGCGACACGCGTCCCCAGCCCTGGTCGGCCCGTCTCGCCTTTGCCTACGCCGACGCGCTGTTCGAAGCGGGCCACGAGGGGCCCGCCATCGAGTGGTTCGGCCGGGCGATGGCTTTCGACGAGGATGGCGAGACCGACGCGGCCGAGCGCTATGCGGAGCTGACCGGGGCCGTCATCGAGGATCTCGAAGAGGACGACGACGAGGTCGGGGAGGGCATCGACGACGACCCCCGCTTCCTGGACGATGCCGATGCCGATGCCGAGTTCGACGACGACGTCGTTGACGAGGACGATGAGGCCGACGTCGACATCGACGACGCAGCGACTCTGGACGCGGAGATCGAGGACGAAGACGATCTCTACGAGGACGCGTTCGGCACGGGCAGGTCCGTGGCCGGTGACGCCCTGGACAACGGCTCTTCCGACAAGGGCAGCTCTTCCGAGAACGGAGCGGCCGGTACCGAGCGGAAGATCCAGGAGAAGGTGGGAAAGGTCGATCTAGCTGTCGGGCCGGCCTTCATCGAACCTGACTTCGGCGACATTCTCAGCGACGCGCCCGATGTCGACTCCGATGTCGACGGCGACCGGGACGAGAATGACCGGGACGAGGACGGCGAGCAGGGCCAGAACCACCGGAGCAAGCCCGAGGAGAAGTAGTCCCGGGGACTTCTAGCACATTTCGGGTGAACGAGCCGTTCACCCGAAATCGCGCTTCCAAGGCCGTCCCGGATCTAAGGGGACGCGTCCTTACGGCTGTAGCCGGTCCAGCCAGTGCAGGATTCCGGCCACGTTGGACGGGGCGCCGCTCAGCAGCTCGAACTGCTCGGCGGTCGCCTCGTCCGCCTTCAGTGCCGCGTAGCGGTCGCGGGTCCGCTCCCTGACCATGGCCACCGCGTGGTCCAGGTCCATGGCCTGCGCGCGAGCCTGACGGGTCAGGTCAACCCAGACGCGCAACTCCTCGGCGGAGCGTCCCAGGATCTCTTCCACGTCCGTGACCGGCCCGTAGTGGCTGAAGAGCAGTCGTTGCGGGCCCAGCGCCTCGAACAGGGCGATCGAGTCCAGCGCGGTCTGCAGGTCGAAGTCCGGCGGAGGTGTGGCGGGGCGTAGGTCACCCGTCTCCGGAAGATAGACCCCGGCCGCGTCGCCGACGTAGAGGTCGCCGGTGCCGGAGTCGATGAGCCCCACGTGATGTCTGGCGTGTCCGGGGGAGTAGTGGCTGCTCAGCGTGCGCCCGTTGCCGAGGTCGATGCTGCCCGTGTCGCCGAGCGCGCGAATTCGTGAGGCTTCGGTGGGGGAGAGCTCGCCGAACAGGATGTCCAGCTTGTCGCCCCAGACCATTCGCGCGCTGGCCATCAGCCTGGACGGGTCGGCGAGGTGCCGGGCGCCTTTCTCGTGAACCACGATCTCCGCGTCCGGGTAGAAACCGGCGATGTCCCCAACCCCACCCGCGTGGTCCAGATGGATGTGCGTGACAACGACCGTGGCGAGATCTGCCGGGCCGACGCCCAGCGAGGTCAGGGCGTCGCGTACCACGGGAGCCGAGGTGGAGGTGCCCGTCTCCACCAGGCAGGGGCGATCTCCGAGAATCAGATATCCAGCCGTGATGCTGGAGTATCCGGCCATCCTCGTGTCGATCTCATAAACGTCTCCGCCGAGGGCGGTGATGTTGTCCACAGGTCACCTCATAGCTGGAACCGGCGTCCCCAGAACGGTATTCGGCCATTCCGGTGCAGCTGACATCGTAGAGAGTCGTTCTCGATCGCTCGAGCCGCCCCCGCCGGTGTGTTCACTTCCGTACGCGAAGAATGGCGTCGGAGGCAGAGGGTGGAGCCGAAGCCCGCCTGGAGCGAGCCGGTGCCGTTCGTGCGGGCTGCGGAGTCCTCTCCAGGGTGAAGGGGATGTCCTCTCCAAGGTGAAGGAGGCGTTCTCTCCGGGGTGGGCAGGTTATACCCGTCATTGTTTCCCAAACCGTTGGGAGTCCGAGATGTCAGAGTCTCTCCAAGCCCCGGCCTCCTGGGGAGCCGGACCACTCGTGGGCGGAGCCTGTGCCGGGGTGGTGAGCAGACGCAGGACCAGACCGGTTCGGGGCTTGGGGCCGAAGGAGGTGGACTTGCGGGGCACCCGTTCTCCCCGGGCCGCGATCGAGAGCACATCGTCGACCGCCAGCGGGCGCAGCAGCACCGCCGTCCCGCCGGAGGCCCGTGCGAGCTGTACGGCGGCCTTCGGATCATGGTGGACGACGCGCACCGAACGCTCGTCGTCCTGCATCCCCCATACCTTCGGCAGGAGGAACTCCGCGAGGATGGAAGTGTTCAGCGCACGCCATCCGGTCGAGCGGTCGGTCGGCATGGCGTGCGCGAGCCGGTCGGGGTCGGGATCGGTGAGCAGGTAGGTGAGATCCCCGCCGGACAGCAGGTAGGCGGGTCCGGTGCTCTCCTCCAGTGCGGCCAGCCCCTCGGTCAGGTCCGCGTGCTCCCGTACCCGCCACGAGCCGCTGGCCTTGGCCAGCGCCTCCCTGAGCGGCAGTTCGGGAATGACCCGATGGATGGCCTTCAGATGCGGGGGGTAGGCGCTGGAGTCCACCAGGAGCGCGAGACCGAAATCCCAGGGCCCCGGCTCTGTGGGTCTCGCGGCGCGGTGTTCCCGCTGGAGCGCGAGGTAGGTGGCGTAGCGGTGGTGCCCGTCGGCGATGAGGGCCTGGCGGGGGCGGAGATCGGCGTTGATGGAGGCGAGTTCACCGGTGTCGGTGACGGCCCACAGCCGGTGCCTGACCCCGTCGTTGGTCACCGCCTCCGCCAGCGGTGGCCGGGATGCGGCGATCCGGTCGACGAGGCGGGTGGCGGCGCCGCCCGCGCCGTCGTAGAGCAGGAAGATCGGCTCCAGGTTGGCTTCCGTGGTGCGCATCAGCGCCAGCCGGTTGGCGACCGGTCCGGGCATCACGTTCTCGTGAGGCAGGACGATGTGCAGTTCCGGACCGGCCAGGCCCACGTCGCCGATGAGCCCGCGCTGCAGGATCCCGGGCCCCGACTGCTCGTAGACGTAGATCGCGGGTGTCTCGTCGGCGGCCAGCACTCCGGAGGAGAGCCACTCCTGAAGCGTCTCCCGCGCCTCGGCGCACCTGGGACGGACGATGCCAGGAAGGATCAAACGCACTACGTTGTTGGGGTGGGTGTCGAGTAACTCCCGTAGGCCCGCCTCGTCGATGAGATCGTAAGGCGGTGAGGTGACCCCTGCCAGATCGTCGACCGTGAACCGTACGCCGCGGAACGGGCGTAGCACCAGCCCGTCGGGCACCGGCAGTTCAGGATTCGCCATAGAGGGCATGCTGCCATAAAGGCCTGAAACGGCCGGGTGTCGCCTTGAGGCTGCGGTGGTGCCCGGTCCCGTCAGGGAGTCGGCCAGATCTGTCGTCTGTCGATGAAGGAGGCCTCACACGATGGTCCAAGGACGTGGCGGTCCGTCTGATTCCCCCAACCCCGAGACGGGCGCTCCGGTCGGGGACGTCTACGAATGGTTTCAACGAGGGATGAGATTGCTGGCCGAGGGGAGCCCGGCGGCGGCCTCCGCGCTGCTGGAGCGGGCGGCCGACGCTGAGCCGGAGTCGCGGAGCATCCGTGAGGCTCTCGCCCGGGCGCAGTTCAACTCCCGGCAGTACTCTGACGCGGTCGACAGCTTTCGCTGGATCATCGACGCGAATCCGGCCGAGGACTACGCGTATTTCGGGCTCGGGCTCGCCCTGTGGCGGACAGGGGACATGGAGGGAGCCCAGGAGCCACTGGCCATCGCCGTCGCGATGCGGCCCGACCAGCGGCACTACGTCTCCGCTCTGAAAAGCGTGCGCGCCACGTTACGCGCACGCCGAACGTGATCCGTGCGGATCTGCCGGCCTGATCTATATGTGATCTGTGCGAGTAATGAAATGTGGGTGATGAAATGGGGGAGTGGACACAAACGCGCTGATCGACCTGTATGACACCCTCCTCCTTGATCTCGATGGGGTGGTGTATCTCGGGCGCAATGCCGTACCCGGGGCGCCCGAGGCACTACGCCGGGCGGCGGAGCGTGGCGTGCGCCTCGCCTATGTCACCAACAACGCCTCACGTACCCCCGGCGCCATCGCCCAGCATCTGAGCGCGCTGGGCGCTCCGGCGACCCCCGACGACGTCGTCACCTCCGCCCAGGCCGCCGCACGGCTCGTGGCCGAGCGGGTCGAACCGGGTGCCGCGGTGCTGGTGGTCGGCGGGATGGGGCTGCGCACCGCGTTGCGCGCCCATGGTCTGCGTCCGGTCAGTACCGCTCTGGACGCACCGGTCGCGGTCGTCCAGGGCATAGCCCCCGACCTCTCCTACGGCCTGCTGGCCGAGGGGGCACTCGCCGTGAGAGAGGGGGCACTCTTCGTGGCCGCGAACGCCGACTCGACCATGCCGACCGGCAGGGGCGAGCTTCCCGGCAACGGCGCGATGGTCAGGGTCATCGCCACGGCGACCGGGGTGGAGCCGATCGTCGCGGGAAAGCCCGAGCCGCCCCTGCATCGGGAGTCGATGCTCCGCACCGGATCGCGGCGGCCCCTGGTGGTCGGCGACCGGCTCGACACCGACATCGAAGGGGCGACCAACGCGGGAGTCGACAGCCTGCTGGTCCTGACAGGGGTGGCGAGCGCACTCGACGTGCTGACCGCCGCTCCCCGGCACCGGCCAACCTATGTCGCCGGCGATCTGTCCGCACTGCACCGGCCCTATCCCGAGGTGCGGCGGGCCGGGGACGGGTGGGCCTGCGGGGGGTGGACGGCCCGCTGGGAGGAGGGCGCTCTCACACTTGAGGGTGGAGGTGAGCCACTCGACGGGCTCCGCGTCGCCTCGGCCGCGACCTGGGAGGCCGCGGGGGAGGGCCGGGCGGATGAGGACGCGGTGAAGACGGCACTCGACTCCGCGCTCTCGCCCGCCGGCTGACAGGGCCGTCTTCGTCCAGGCGGCCTCTCCCTCACGTCGATCCCGCCTTCGGGCGGGATCTTCAGATGACAGGGTCGTTTTCGTCCAGGCGGCCTCTCCCTCATGTCGATCCCGTCTTCGGGGGGATCTTCAGAGCAGCTTGCGCAGGCGGAGAAGGTCGCCGAAGCTGGCGTCGACCCTGACCCGGCCGCCGAACACGGCCCGTCCCATGTCGAGTTCCCCGTTGACCAGGGCGACGAGGTCATCGCTGCCGATGGTCAGTTTCACCTCGGCATCCCTGTCGTCGTCGGAGGGCAGATCCTCGAAGGGGCCGAGGCCGCCATGGTGGATGCGGCCGTAAAAGGTCACGCCGAGATCCTTGATGTGGCAGCTGATACTGCGCTCGACCACGTGCTTGGCACGGCTTACCTGGTCAACCTCGTCGAACTGCTCGCCGAGTTTGCGCAGTGCCGCCCGGCACTCGTCGACGGTCGCCATCGCGTGGCGCTCCCTTCTCTTCCGGACCGGCCTGAATCCCTTTCAGGTACGGACGGTAGCGTTCCACATGGGTACGGCATGCAATCCGGCGCGGGGGTGCGCCGGAGAAAGAGGCGTACGCCATGGCGTTCGAAACACCACGGGGTGCCTGTGGGCGGCCTCCGAGCGTAACGAGATGACAACGTGCGAGCCCCCTGCGATAGTTCGCGCTTTACCCACCTTTGAAGAATCCGCTCTCCCCTGACCCGCGCCGGGCCGGAGAGGGTGCCAAGGGGCGGCCGAGCTCGGAGCGCGGCGCGGGAAGGGCGACGGAGGCGGGAAGGCCCGCCGGGGCGACGGGGGACGTGGGTTCCGATACGGTCGGGGAGTTCACGGGCACGGGGCCGGTGAGTGTCGCGGCCGTGCGGCGGCAAGGGGTGCCGAGACGGCCACGGCGGCCGAGGCGGCCAGGAGAGGTTCCGGAGGGGGCGCATGACGGACCTGCTGGAGGAGACGGGCGACGAGCGGGCGGATGCCGCGCTGGGCGGGCTCGCCCGGCTCGGTGCCCTGCCCGTCTCCGCGCACGCGGACGTCTTCGAGGAGGTGTTCACCGGGCTGGAGCAGGCGCTCGCCTCGGTGGACGACGCCCCGGGCCGGCGCCCGTGAGCCGGCGGGCACGCCTCGACAGCGAGCTCGTTCGCAGGAGGCTGGCGCGGTCCAGGGAACAGGCGGCCCAGCTCATCGAGGCCGGCAGGGTCAGCGTCGGCGGCCAGGTGGCGGCCAAGCCCGCGACCCAGGTCGACACCGCCTCGGCGATCGTGGTCGTGGAGGCGGCCGAGGGCCCCGACTACGTCTCGCGGGGGGCGCACAAGCTTCTCGGCGCGCTGGAGGCCTTCGGCCCCCTCGGCCTCACGGTCGCCGGGCGCCGCTGCCTGGACGCGGGCGCCTCCACCGGAGGTTTCACCGACGTGCTGCTGCGTGGCGGTGCGGCCCATGTGCTGGCCGTCGATGTCGGCTACGGCCAGCTCGCGTGGTCACTGCGGACCGACGACAGGGTCACGGTCATGGAGCGGGTCAACGTCAGGGAGCTGACGCCGGACATGGTCGGCGACGCGCCCACCCTGGTCGTCGGAGACCTCTCCTTCATCTCGCTGCGCCTCGTGCTGCCCGCCCTGGTACGGTGCGCCGCCGAGCGGGCCGACTTCGCGATGCTGGTCAAGCCCCAGTTCGAGGTCGGCAGGGAGCGGGTCGGCGCGGGTGGCGTCGTCCGCGATCCCGCGCTCCGCGCGGAGGCCGTTCAGGACGTGGCCGAAGCCGCGCGAGCGCTCGGTCTGACCGTGCGAGGGGTCACCGCGAGCCCGCTGCCCGGCCCGTCGGGCAACGTCGAGTACGTCATCTGGCTGGGCAAGGGTGAGGGGGCTCCGCCGGTCGCCGATCTCGGTGCCGAGATCGAGCGAGCGGTGGCGGAGGGCCCTCGGTAGCCGATGATCCGGGAGAGTGAGACCTGACATCCTGCCCGGAGCCGAAACTCGGGGCACCCACACTGGAAGAGCTGAGTTGACTTCCTCCCCGGAGCCAGAGCTCGGGGTCTCCACGCTCGAGGAGATGAGATGACTGCCAAGCGCGTCGTGCTGGTCACAGCGCACACCGGGCGGCCGGCGGCCGTCGACAGCGCCCGGATGGTGATCCAGCGGTTCCTGGACGCCGGCTTGACCGTGCGCGTCCTCAGCGCGGAGGCCGACGAGATCGCCTGTGCCGGGACCGACGTGGTGCCCGCCGGTTCGACGGCGGTCGACGACGCCGAGATGATGATCGTGCTCGGCGGTGACGGGAGCCTCCTGCGGGCGGCCGAGTTCGCCCGCCCGGCCGGCGTGCCGCTGCTGGGCGTGAACCTCGGACACGTGGGTTTCCTGGCGGAGGCCGAGGTGGAGAACCTGGCGGTCGCGGTCGACAGCGTGGTGGAAGGCCGCTACGACGTCGAGGAGCGGATGACCATCGAGGTGACCGCCCGCCTCAACGGCAAGTTGCTGGCCGACAGCTGGGCACTGAACGAGGCCACCGTCGAGAAGAGCGAGAGGATGCTCGAGGTGGTCGCCGAGATCGACGGGCGCCCGCTGTCGCGCTGGGGGTGTGACGGGGTGATCTGCGCCACGCCGACCGGTTCCACCGCGTACGCCTTCTCCGCGGGAGGGCCGGTCGTCTGGCCCGAGGTGGAGGCGCTGCTGCTGGTGCCGATCAGCGCCCACGCGCTGTTCTCCCGGCCTCTGGTGGTCTCGCCCCGCTCCAGGCTCGCGCTGGAGGTCCAGACGGGGACGGCGGGGGCCGTACTGTGGTGCGACGGGCGCCGTAGGTTCGACCTGCCCGCCGGGGCGAGGGTGGAGCTGCGGCGGGCCGAGCTACCGGTACGACTGGCGCGGCTGCACGGTCTTGAGGACACGGGGGCACCGTTCACCGACAGATTGGTGGCCAAGTTCGATCTCCCTGTACAGGGATGGCGCGGCCGTGTGAGGCCCTAGTACGGCCGGGCGGGTGACGTCTCAAGCGCGTAGGATCGTGCCCGCGCACCGCACTGATGTTCGGTGAATTCGATGTGACGGGAGGGACCAGTGCGACCTAGGGTCGAGGAGGTCCGCATCCAGGGGCTCGGCGTGATCGACGAGGCCGTCCTGGTGCTATCGCCGGGATTCACCGTGGTCACGGGCGAGACGGGCGCGGGCAAGACCATGGTGGTGACCGGTCTGGGGCTGCTGTTCGGAGGGCGGGCCGACCCCGCCCGGGTCCGTCCCGGCTCTGAGCGGGCCACCATCGAGGGCACATTGATCGTCGACCCGGTGGGACGGGTCGCACAGCAGGTGCAGGACGTGGGCGGCGAGGTCGAGGACGGCGAGCTGATCATCTCGCGGACCGTCTCCGTCGAGGGACGCAGCCGTGCCTGGCTGGGCGGGCGCACCGTCCCCGTCGGCACGCTCACCTATCTGGCCGAGGACCTGGTGGCCGTGCACGGCCAGATGGACCAGCAGCGGTTGCTGCAGCCCGGCCGCCAGCGTGCCGCCCTCGACCGTTACGCGGGCGAGGAGCTGGTCAAGCCGTTGCGCGCCTACGAGCAGGCGTACAAACGGCACAGGAAGATCGCGGAACAGCTGGCCGAGCTGACCACCAGGGCCAGGGAGCGCGTCCAGGAGGCCGACCAGCTCAGGTTCGGGCTCGGTGAGATCGAGAGGGCCGATCCCAAGGCCGGTGAGGAGACCGAGCTGCGCGAGGAGGAGGAACGGCTCTCCCACGCCGACTCCCTCCGGAGCGCCGCCGAGACCGCGCACCGGGCGCTGCTCGGTGACCCGATGTCCGGTGAGCAGGCCATGCCGGACGCCATCGCGCTGGTCGGCGAGGCCCGCGCGGAGGTCGAGGCGGTGCGCGACTTCGATCCGGCGCTCGCCGGGATCGCCGAAAGGCTCGCGGAGGCGGGTTACCTGATCTCCGACGTCGCCACCGAGCTGGCCGCGTACGCCGAGTCGATCGACGCGGATCCTGGCCGGCTCGCGGCGGTGCAGGAGCGGCGGGCCGTGCTCATCCACGTCATCCGCAGGTACGGCCATGACACCGCCGAGGTGCTCGCCTGGGCGGCTCGGGCCGCCGCTCGCATCGCGGAGCTCGACGGTGACGACGACCGCATCGGCGAGCTCACCCGCGAGCACGAGGAGCTCACCGGGCGCCTCAGTGAGCTGGCCGCCGACCTGACCCGGGTCAGGTCGGTGGCCGCGGAGCGCTTCGGGCAGGCCGTGACCGAGGAGCTCACCGCGCTGGCCATGCCGCACGCCAGAGTGGTGGTCGGCATCGCCGCCGCCTCGGAGTTCGGCCCGCACGGTGTCGACGAGGTCGAGTTGCGGCTGTCGCCGCACCCCGCCTCGCCTCCCCTGCCGCTGAACAAGGGCGCTTCCGGCGGTGAGCTGAGCCGGGTGATGCTCGCCATCGAGGTGGTGTTCGCCGGTGCCGACCCGGTTCCGACGTTCGTCTTCGACGAGGTCGACGCGGGCGTGGGCGGCAAGGCCGCGGTGGAGATCGGCCGCAGGCTGGCCCGGCTGGCCCGGACCTCCCAGGTGATCGTCGTCACCCACCTCCCGCAGGTCGCGGCTTTCGCCGACCAGCATCTCGTCGTGGAGAAGGCCGATGACGGGAGCGTGGTGCGGAGCGGCGTGATCGCCCTCGACAAGGACGGCAGGGCGCGGGAGCTCTCCCGTATGCTCGCCGGGCTGGAGGACTCCGAACTGGGGCGTGCGCACGCCGAGGAGCTGTTGTCGATCGCCGCCGCAGACAAGGCGTGACCGGACGAACCGGACGGAGGGCTGAGGGAGTAAGTAGAGGTTCGCAGGAGTAATCCGTATGTTCCGGGGGAGCCGGTGACGGGGGTCACGGGTGACGTATCTGACACGCTGCCGACTGTTTGGCTCTCCTGGTCGTTCCCTCTGGCAGGATGGTCGTGATGAAGGTGCCGATTGACGGGCTTCAAGACAGGCTCAACGGGTACCTCCGCCGCAGGAAGGTCACGGACCTTCCCGGGGTGACGGCAGTGGCGAGAATCGATCGGCGGACCAAGAGGCTGACCAAGCGCCTCAGGGCCGGGGAAATCGCGATTATCGATCACGTTGACGTTGACCGGGTTAGCGCGGAGGCCCTTGTCGCGTGCGGTGCGGCAGGCGTTGTCAACGTCGCCGCGGGCATCAGCGGCCGTTACCCCAACCTGGGCCCGCAGATCATCGTTGACGCCGGGGTGCCGTTCGTGGACAACGTCACCCCCGAGCTGTTCGAGCGGATCAAGGACGGAGACCTGGTCCGGCTGCACGAGGGCGTCGTCTACCTCGACGAGGAGACGGTCGGCAAGGGCGACGTGCAGACCACCGAGTCGGTCGAGGCCGCGATGAGCGAGGCGCGGGCCGGGCTGACCGTGCAGATCGAGGCGTTCGCGGCCAACACCATGGAGTACGTCCGCCGCGAGCGCGACCTCCTCATCGACGGGATCGGCGTTCCGGACATCCGGACCGTCATGGAGGGCAGGCACGTCCTGATCGTGGTGCGCGGCTACCACTACAAGGAGGACATCGCCGCCCTCCGTCCCTACATCCGCGAATACCGCCCGATCATGATCGGGGTGGACGGCGGCGCCGACGCGCTGCTGGAGGCCGGTTACCTGCCGGACATCATCGTCGGCGACTTCGACTCGGTCTCCACCAAGGCGCTCACCACCGGTGCCGAGCTGGTCGTGCACGCCTACCGCGACGGCAGGGCGCCGGGTCTGGAACGGGTCCAGCAGCTCGGTCGCAGCGCGGTGCTCTTCCCGGCGATCGGCACCAGCGAGGACATCGCCATGCTGCTCGCCGACGACAAGGGCGCCGATCTCATCGTCGCCGTCGGCACCCACGCGACGCTGGTGGAGTTCCTCGACAAGGGCCGCTCCGGCATGGCCAGCACCTTCCTCACCCGCCTGCGGGTGGGCAGCAAGCTCATCGACGCAAAGGGCGTCAGCCGGCTCTACCGCAGCCGGATCTCCACCCCGTCCCTGCTCCTGCTCGTCGCCACCACGCTGATCACCATGGGGGTGGCGATCGTCGTCTCTCCGGTGGGCAAGATCTGGCTGGACAGCGTCCGCGACGTCTGGAGCGGCTTCATCTTCTGGCTGGTCGGACTCTTCTCGTGATCGATTTCCGCTATCACCTCGTCTCCATCGTCGCGATCTTCCTCGCGCTGTCGGTGGGCATCGTCCTGGGCACCACCCTCCTCGAAGACCCCGTCATCAAGGCGAGCGAGGGCCTGGCCAACCAGCTCCGCGAGGGCAACAACGAGCTCCGCGACCAGGTGGAGGCCCTGCAGCGGCGCGAGGCGGGCAACGACGCCTTCGTGGTCGCCGACACCCCCCGGCTGGTCCAGGACGAGCTCGCGGGCAAGCGTGTCGTGGTCGTCGAGGCGCCGGGCGCCACGGTGAGCGTGCGTGAGTCGGCGCAGCAGGTGATCGAGGAGGCCGGGGCGATCGTGACCGGCCGGATCACCCTCACCGAGAGGTACGTCGACCCCGCCCAGACGGGTTTCGTCGACAAGCTGGCCGTCGGGGCCAAGGCCGCCGAGACCGTCTTCCCCGTCGAGGACACGGCATACGACAAGGCGGCCCAGGTGCTCGCCGACGCGATCGTGACCAGCGACCCCGTCCAGGTGGGCAAGGAGCATCCGGCCGGCGCGGGCATCCTCGACGCCTTCCAGCGAGCCGGCCTGCTCACCGTCACCGACGAGCCCGCCAAGCGCGCGGAACTGGCCCTGATGATCGCCCCCGCGGAGGCGTACGCCGGAGAGACCGCCGCCGGGCGGGCGGGCGCGCTCGTGGCACTGGCGCTGGGCCTCGACGAGGTGGGCCAGGGCACGGTGCTGGCCGGTACACAGACCTCCGCCGCGGCCGGCGGGGTCATCACCGCGCTCCGTGAGGACACCTCCTTCACGGAGAAGGTCTCCAGTGTCGACACCGCGGATATGCCCGCGGGGTGGGTCGTGGTGGTCTACGCTCTCCGAGAGCAACTGGCCGGGCTCGCCGGCCAGTACGGCATAGGCTCCGGCGTCTCTGGTATCAAACCCAGCGCGACGCCCACCCCCACGGCCGTCACGGCCACCTCCGGAGGATGACCCGATGGCTCGTCGCGCTTTTCTCGGTGCCCTCACCGGTGCGCTCCTCGGCGCGGTCGCCGCGCGTGCCGCGTACGCCGCCTTCACCCGCAGGCCTCCGGTCGGCGACGTGGAGACCTGGGCGCGCACGAACCACCGGGGCGAACCGATCACCCTGCTGGAGGGCCCGGCGTTCGTCGCCGGTGCCGGTGCCGCGGCGGCCGTGATGCCCGGCCTGCCCGGCAGGGTCCGGGCGGCGGCGCTGCTGGCCGCCGCGGGGGCCGGCGGCCTCGGCGGCTACGACGATCTGTACGGCGCGACCTCCTCCAAGGGGTTCAGGGGGCATCTGAGCGCCCTGGCCAAGGGGGAGATCACCAGCGGGGCCGTGAAGATCCTCGGTATCGGCGTGACCGGCCTGGCCGCCGCGGCCGTCACCTCCCGCGCGCCCCTCGACGTCGCCGTCAACGGCGCGCTGATCGCCGGAAGCGCCAACCTGGCCAACCTCTTCGACCTGCGTCCCGGGCGTGCCGTCAAAGTGGGCCTGCTCGCCGGCGCACCCCTGCTCGCCGCGGCTCTGCTCAGGGAGGACCCGGTCCCGGCCACCCTGGCCGCGCTTCCCATGGGCGCCGCCGCCGCGCTGCTGCCCGAGGACCTCGGCGAGCGGGCCATGCTCGGCGACGCGGGGGCCAACGCGCTGGGCGCGCTTGTCGGCCTGGCCGCCGCCGTCACCCTGGGCCGCCCGGGACGCCTGGCCGTGCTCGGCACGGTGGTCGCGCTGACCGCCGCCTCGGAGAAGGTCAGTTTCACCAAGGTGATCGCGGGCAACCCCGTCCTGCACCGTGTCGACATGCTGGGCCGTCGCCCTGTGGAGCAGGCACCCGCCACCCGATGAGCAGCAGGATCGCCCAGGGGATCGCGGGAGCGGCACTTCTCATCGGGATCGTCACCGTTCTGGCCAGGCTCGTCGGGTTCGGCCGCTATCTCGTCCAGTCGCAGACCGTCGGCAACCTCTGCCTGAGCACCGCCTACAACACCGCCAACTACGTGCCCAACATCGTCTTCGAGCTGGTGGCGGGCGGCGCGCTGGCCGGGATGGTGGTGCCGGTGCTGGCCTCGGCGGCCTCCAGGGCCGGCGACGACCCCGAGGCCAGGGCGGAGGCCGGCCGGATCACCTCGGCGCTGCTCACCTGGGTGATGCTCGTCATGGTGCCGCTGGCGCTGCTCATCGTGGCGTTCGCCGGGCCGATCGTCTCGCTGCTGGTCGGCGATCCCGCTCCGTGTGACCTGGCCGAGGTCGTCGAGGTCGGCACCGGCATGCTCGTCCTCTTCGCCCCTCGCATGATCTTCTTCGGGCTGGCGGTGGTTCTGTACGGCGTGCTTCAGGCACACCGGCGGTTCATGGGTCCGGCTCTGGCTCCGCTGGTCTCCAGTCTGCTCATCGTCGCCTCCAACCTGCTGTTCGGCGCGGTCAACGGGAAGGCCGCCGACCGGCTGACGGACCTGACCACCGCCGGGCAGCTCTCGCTCTCTCTCGGCGCGACCGTCGCCGCCGCCGCGATGGTGCTCACCGTCGTCGGCCCGGTGGCCAGGCTCAGGCTCAGGTTGCGGCCCACCCTGTCGTTCCCTCCGGGGGTCGCGGCCCGGGCGCGGCGGCTCGCCA